>JAYSVS010000154.1:0-82229 GCA_043718395.1 Acidobacteriota bacterium | reverse complement strand
ATACGGCTGGTCGGAATCCGGTTGCCGGCAAATGGATCACGGACGAAGCCAGTGCCATTCGGGTTGGCGCGTGAAGTGAAAGGGTCAAAAATCTGCCTTGCGTCGTCGCTCAAATCTCCATTGAGGTTGGCAGCTGTAGGCACGCGGAACAAAGCATTGTTTGCCCTGCGGAAGCGCCATCCCTGGTAAGCACCATTGAAGAACGTGGTATTGCGGCCATTGAAGATTTTCGGGATTACTACCGGGCCACCGACGGCGGCACCGAACTGGTTCTGCCGGAAGGGAGTGACTGCCGGAAGAAATGTGTTGCGTGCATCAAACTCGCTGTTTCGAACATATTCCCAGGCTGAGCCATGGAGTTGATTGGTACCGTTCTGTGTTGCAACGTTGATAACGCCACCGAGTACGCCACCAAATTCAGCCTGATCGTTGTGCGACTGCACTTTGAATTCCGCGATCGCGTCGATGATCGGATTTACCGCAGGAGTTGAAAGCATCAGTCCCTGGTTGGTAATACCGTCCAGAGTCCAGAAGTTTGAGCGGTTCGTCTGGCCGTTGATGGCCGGAAAGATAAAGGCACCAATGCCAGGATGGGCGAAGCCCGAACCCGTATTCTGGGAAACGCTAACTGGGGCAACCCCTGGTGTCAGCGAAAGAAGCTGCGTGAAGTTGCGTCCGTTCAGCGGCAAGTCAACTACTTGCTGCCGTGCGACGACAGCACCAATTTCAGCTGTAGACGCCTGAACTTCAGCGCCGATGGCTTCAACGTTGATGGATTGATCTACAGAGCCGACTTCCATGACTACATCAATGGTTGCCGTCTGATTTACGTTCAGAGTGAACTGACTAAGTTTGTTCGTGCGAAAACCGGCCTTGGACACTTCCAGTGTGTACTGGCCTGGAAGGATGTTCAAAAACGCGTAATAGCCGGACTCATTGCTCACAGAGCGGGTTTCGATGGACGTGGATGGATTGCGAAGCACGAGCGCGGCTCCAGGGATGATGCTCCCCGAGGAGTCGCGCAATGTTCCGTTGATAGTGGCGCTGGATGCTTGAGAAAATGCTGCGGTTGCGCTCATAATACTGAATACAAGGACGAGCACGGTACTTCTGATCATCGTTATAATGCCTCCCAAATAGACGTATAGCGGGTTAGCTGCAGACAGACGCGACGTCCCCCGATATCGTGGGTTAAGTCTATATCAGATTAAAATTCACTTCAACGACATAATCTGAAATAATTAGCGGCAGCGAAAAAAACCTTCATGTTGCTGAATCTGCTCAGTTGCGTATTGTTAGCTCAGGATCTCGACGTTGCAATACTGCGCGGCCAATCCCGTGGGTTTACTTTGCTCGATCAAGTGGAGGATTCCGAAGAGCGTAAGGCGTTTCAACTCCTATACCGCGAACCCGATCCGGTAGCGCGTAAAACCCGTGTCAGCGAGTTTCTCAAAAAGTTTCCTGCATCCTGGCTGCTCGCTCAGGTTTATGAAGCGGGCGCTCGGGCCAGCTTTGATCTGACCGACTACCCAACCGGCCTCTTTTACGCCCGGGAGTCTTTGCGGCTCTATCCTGAGAACCCCCTCCTTACCGGCACTCTGGCAGCCGTTCTCGCCAACCGGGGCGAAACCCAGGCTGCCAAACTCAAGGCCAAAGAGACACTGGCGGCTCTTGATCGCTTTCAGGCCCCGGAAGGAATGCCAGAACGCGAATGGCGCCAAGCGCGGCAACGATTGATTGAAGCTTCGGAAAAGGTATTAGGAACGGCTCGGCAACCAGTTGTCCAACAAGCGCGCGATTCTCGCAGCGCATATGCAGGCAGCCAATCTTGTCAGCCCTGCCATCGGGCGCAATGGGATAGCTGGAGTGGCACAGGCATGGCCAAGATGCTTCGCAAACTCGAACCACAGGGGGTGATGGGAGACTTCGCCCGTCTGGCGGCTTTTGGCGGGGAGGGCAATGCTTTGGTTAAAGGCGTCATTGAAGACGGCAAATATTTTGTAGACTTGCGCCGCGAAAGCGGATTGTGGGATCGCTTCCGGGTGGATTACACCATTGGGTCGAAATGGCAGCAGGCGTACGCGACCAAGGCTGCCAATGGGGAACTGCATGTCCTCCCATTGCAATACAACAAGCTCAAAGGTGAATGGATCAACTATTGGAGGATGATTGATCCGCCGGATTCCGCGCGTACTGAAATGGGCAATTTTCACCGGATGCGAGATGTGACGTCCTATCAGAAGAACTGCGCGCCTTGCCATACAAGCCAGCTTGAGGCAAAAGGATTTCTGGAGCCAGGGGTGAATTGTGAGATGTGTCACGGGCCATCTGCCGCGCATGTGAAAGGAGGTGCATCCAAGTGGAGTTTCAAGAAAACCGATCATCGCGGATATGTGGAGGTTTGTGCGCAGTGTCATGCGCAGTCTGCGATTCGCGAGCCGCAAGGTTTTCCGCCACGCTACCAGCGCCGGCCTTATGCGGAGTTTTCGCGGAAGGCTTTTTATCGTGATGGCCGCTTCCGTGAGACTACCTTTATTGTCGAATCCTTTGAGCGATCATCCTGCTTTCAGAAAGGCGAGGCCCATTGTGGTCATTGCCACGATCCTCATCCTGCAAATCCCGTCACGAATAGCACCTCGCTCAAGCATGAGGCCGACTCAAATCAGATGTGTCTGCAGTGTCATCCAGCGAAGTATTCCGCCGTGGGACACACTCGCCACTCGGGCGGTGAAGCGACCCAATGTGTGAACTGCCACATGCCGAAAATTATGAATAGTCTGCTCTTTGCTGCTCGCAGTCACCAGATTGACGATCAGCCTCGGGCAGAACCCACCATCCGATTTGGCAGGCAGGAAAGTCCCAATGCGTGCTTCTCCTGTCACGCTGAGCGGGATGGGACTTGGCTACAAAAGAACTTGAAGGATTGGCGCTCGAGATTGCCAAAAGGTTAAGAGATTGATAGAAATGGTGCAAATGCGAATTTTTTGGATTACGCTCTGCTGCGCGCTGACCGCATTGGCAGACGACGAATCAGCCCGCAAAATTCTGGCCACTCAATGTGTATCCTGTCACGGAGCCGCCAAGATGGGAGGGCTCGACTTGCGCAGTCGCGAGGCCATGCTGCAGGGCGGGGCACGTGGCGCATCTGTTGTGCCCGGCAAGGCAACTGACAGCATTCTCTATCAAGCTGTAGAGCGCAAGGGCGGTCTCGCAATGCCCCCAGGCAAAAAAGCTTTGACGGAGATGGAAGTGGCAACGATCCGAAACTGGATTGATGCCGGTGCCAAATGGGGGGATGCTGCAATTCAGGCTCAACCCACCTGGTGGTCGTTTCAGAAATTGAAGAAACCAAATGTACCCGAAGCTGCTTCTATTCCAATCGATGCATTTGTCCTTGCGAAACTGAAAGAACAAAAACTGGTTCCGGTTGCCAAAGCCAGCAGGCGCGCCCTGCTGAAACGCTTGAGCATCGACATGTTGGGGCTCCCTCCCGCACCGGCAGAATTGGACGCCTTCGAGGCCGACCGCAGCCCCGAAGCCTATTCAAAAGTCGTAGACCGAATGCTCGCCTCTCCTCGCTACGGAGAACGCTGGGGACGGCACTGGCTCGATGTCGTGCGCTATGCCGACACCGGTGGCTTTGAAACTGACATCTACTTCCCCAATGCCTGGCGATACCGTGATTACGTCATTCAAAGCCTGAACGAAGACAAGCCTTATGACCGTTTTATAAAAGAGCAATTGGCTGGCGATGAGTTGTACCCCGACAACCTCGACCTCGATGGTGGCTTCAAGATTCCCGAAAGCAAAGTGAAGAATCTCAACTCTGTGATCGGCACCGGAATGTACACCATCGGCCCCGCCTATCACGAGGCCGCCCTCTTCGGTGGTCAGGTCCGCTACGAATGGTTGACCGATGTTGTTGACACCACCGGAGAAGCTTTCTTTGGCCTCACCCTGGGCTGTGCCAGGTGCCACAACCACAAGTTCGATCCAGTCACCCAGAAGGACTATCACGCCATGATGGCCGTCTTTGCAGGCAGTGAAGAGAAGGAAGTTCCGGTTGTGAGCCAGTTCGCGACTTTCGGCTTCAAGTCAGGCTATCCAAGCTGGCTAAAAGTAGAAGAGTTGAAAGGCGCCATTGGCCGCATCGACCAGGCCGCGAAGAAGCGTGTTGTCGACGCTGTGCGGCAGCGCTTTAGTGCTGATGTCCTGGCGGCTTACGACAAGCCGGTAAACAAGAGAAGCCTAGCCGAATCAACTTTGGCCGCAAAAATTGAAATCGCCTTGACCGAAACCGGGCTGCAGGAAAATGCTGAAGGCAAAGAAGCTGACATTCCTCTTACTCCCAAGGAAAGCAAAGAGCGCGAAGCTCTGGTAGTGGAATTGGGCAGGGCTACCCTCAAGGCAAACCCAGTCGCGCAAACAGCTACAGTGCTGGGACACGCCGCCGTCACGCCCACCATCCACATGACTCACCGGGGCGACTGGCGCGCAAAGGGCGAAGCAGTGCCGCCCGCATTCCCTGCCATGTTGGCCGGGGGCAAAACAATCGAAGACGATCCCGAGAAAAAGCTTGCACGGCGCAAGGCCCTTGCCCTCTGGCTGACCGAGCCGGACCATCCTCTAACGGCAAGAGTGATGGTGAACCGGGTCTGGCATTGGCATTTCGGTCGAGGCATCGTCGGGACGCCGAATGATTTCGGAAGGCAGGGCGAAGAGCCAACCCATCCCGAACTCCTCGACTGGCTCGCCAGCGAGTTCGTCTCTCAGGGCTGGAGCCTCAAAAAGCTACACCGGATGATCTTGCTATCGGAGACCTATCAGCGGTCTACTGAAGCTCATGAAGGCAACACAAAGGTGGATGCCAACAACCGCTACCTCTGGCGTATGAATCGGCAACGCCTCGACGCAGAAACTCTCCGCGACTCTGTTCTTGCCGTAAGCGGAGATCTGAACCTCAAGATGGGAGGCCGCCCCGTGATCCCCAAATTGAGCAAAGAAGAATACACCGTGATGTGGGCTCGCAACCAGTGGCCTGAAGCCATGGACGAACGTGAGCACACCCGCCGCAGCGTCTATCTCTACGTCAAGCGCACTTTCCCAATGCCGATGTTTACTACCTTCGACACCCCCGACAGCTCCATGAGTTGTTCGCGCCGCGACAATACGACAGTCGCCCCGCAAGCCCTCACCTTAATGAATGGCGACTTCATGGTGGGCCAGGCGAAGCGGCTGGCAGCAATGGCTCGCGATGCCCATCCGGGCGACACTAAGAAGCAACTTGATATGGCATGGCAACAAGTTCTCGGCAGGCTGCCCAGGACGGCCGAACGGGAGAAGACTACTGCGCTAAGTCTCGACCAGATTTGTCTCGCGCTGCTCAACACCAACGAATTTCTGTATCTCGACTAGGAGAATGTTCATGTCAAAGTACTGTCCAAAGACGATTCAAGCGGTATCGAGACGTAATTTTCTCGAAAAGAGCGGCCTGGGCTTCGGCGCAATGGCAGCCTCTTCCCTGCTGCCTGCAGCAACGATTGCCGACCCCTTTGCCCGCAAAAAGCCCCACTTCGATGCCAAGGGCAAAAGCGTCATTTTCCTCTTCATGCACGGTGGCCCAAGCCACATTGATACCTTCGATCCAAAACCTGAACTGAACAAGCTGCACGGCCAGCCGATCCCAAAGAGCTTCGGCAAGGTGGACTTCCAATTCTCCAACATGGACAGAACTCCGCTCATGGGCTCGCCTTTGAAGTTCAAGAAGCGAGGCCAATCGGGAATCGAAATCTCCGAGTTGTTCGAGAATGTGGCTGCCCATGCCGACGATCTGGCTGTCATCCGCTCCTGCCATCACGATGGCTTCACTCACGTCACCGGACAAACTTGGCTCAACACAGGCTGGGGCCGGGTAGGCCGTCCCAGTGTCGGCTCGTGGGTCGTATACGGGCTTGGCAACGAAAGCGAGAACCTGCCCGCTTACGTCGTGATGCTTGATGGCGGAATCAAGGCTGGCTCTCCCGCTTACGGGTCGGGTTTTCTTCCTGCTGCTTATCAAGGCACTGTATTGCGCAGTGAAGGCCCGCCCATCCTCAATATCCGCAGGCCCGAAGGAATGTCCGATAACGAGCAACGCCGCATGCTAGACCTGCTCAAGGGCATGAACGAGAACCATCGCGAAGCGCGCAATGACGATTCCGAATTGGAGGCGCGCATGGCTTCTTATGACCTCGCCTTCAAGATGCAAATGTCGGTGCCAGACGTCACAGACCTCACTAAGGAAAGTGATGTGACGCGCAAGATGTACGGCATCGACGACCCCATGTCGGCCGAATTCGGTACGCAGTGTTTGATGGCCCGGCGATTGGTAGAAAAAGGCGTGCGCTTCGTGCAACTCTACTCCGGTGGCAGAAAGGGTGCCGAGACGGGCTGGGATGGCCATAACGAATGCGACCAGAACCACCGCTATATGGCAAAAAAAGTCGACAAGCCGATTGCCGGCTTGCTTGCTGACCTGAAGTCACGCGGCTTGCTCGACAGCACTGTCGTGTTGTGGGGCGGAGACTTTGGCCGCACTCCGTTTACCGATGGCGCAGAAGGCGGTGGTGGCAATCGCAATGGCCGCGACCACAACCCCTACGGCTTCACTGTCTGGATGGCCGGTGGCGGCATCAAGGGTGGCAAGGTGATCGGCGCAACCGACGAGATTGGCCTCAAGGCAGTCGAAGACAAAGTCACAATGCATGACCTTCATGGCTTGATGCTGGGCCTGCTCGGTATGGATCACAAGCGCCTGACCTACTTCTTCCAGGGGCGCGAATTTCGCCTCACCGACGTCGGGGGGGAGAACAATCTGGTAAAACGATTGACAGATGCTTAAATCGACGAGGCGCTCACTCTTCTCACTCCTCGCTGCCGGTATTGCTGCCGGGCAAGGCGTGGTGTCAAGAGTGGCGCGTCCTCTGCAGCGCGGCAAGCCTTCAGGCCTCCCCTTCAATGCGAAGTTTGTCGATGTGGCCAAGCAGGCCGGATTGCTTGAGCCCTGTACTTATGGTGCTCGCGCTGCCAAGCAATATCTGCTCGAAACGATTGGGTGCGGTGTTGCCTTTATCGACTACGACAACGATGGCTGGCTCGATATCTTTCTATTGAATGGCACAACGCTTGAGGGCTCGACAGCCAGCAACCGGCTCTACAAGAACAATCGTGATGGCACCTTCAGTGATGTGACGGAAACATCTGGCTTGAAGAAGACGGGTTGGGCCTCGGCGGTCTGTGCCGGCGATTACAACAACGATGGTTGGGATGACCTCTTTGTTACCTATTGGGGCCAAAACGTTCTCTATCGCAACAATGGGCCGAATGCGAAGGGAGTGGTCACCTTTACCGACGTGACGGCTGAAGCCGGCCTCCTCGAAAAAATTCGGCGCTGGGGAGCTGGCTGTACCTTTATCGACTACGACCGCGATGGACGCCTCGATCTCTTTGTCTCCAACTACGTCGACTTCGATCCAAACAAGGTGCCCAAGCCTGGACAGAATTCGTATTGTAACTGGAAGGGCGTACCCGTAAATTGCGGCCCCCGTGGCTTGCCGCCGGGGCATCATTCGCTCTATCACAACAAGGGGGATGGCACCTTCACTGATGTCAGCGAGAAGTCGGGGATTGCCAAGGCCAGGGGCAGTTACGGCATGACTGCCGTTGCGGCAGACTTTGACAACGACGGCTGGCCCGACATTTATGTGGCTTGCGATTCCACCTCCAGTTTCCTGTTTCGCAACAAGCACGACGGCACCTTTGAAGAAGTGGGGCTGGAGCGCGGAGTCGCTCTGAATGAAGACGGTATGGAGCAGGCCGGCATGGGCTTGGGGATTGGTGACTTTGATCTCGACGGGAGTCTTGACATCCTTAAGACTCACTTTGCTGATGACTCGAACGTGCTCTACCGCAACGATGGCAAGGGCATGTTTGAAGATGTTACGGCACGGAGCGGCCTTGCGGCGGAAACCAGGTACATCAATTGGGGCGCAGGTATCGTCGATCTCGACAACGACGGGTTGCCTGACCTGTTTTATGTGACGGGCAATGTCTATCCTGAGCTCGAAGCCAAGCTGCCTGCCTATCCATTTGCGACGCCAAGGGTGTTGTTCCGCAATCTTGGAGGCGGTAAATTCGAAGAGCTCTTTGATTTGGCTGGCCCCGCAATTGGTGAATCTCATTCGAGCCGTGGCTGCGCCTTCGGAGATTTTGACAACGATGGCGATATCGATATTCTGATCTTGAACCTGCATGAACCGCCGTCGCTTTTGCGTAACGACCTGAGCGGAAATGCTCATTGGTTGAAGGTCAAGCTGGAAGGTGTCAAGTCGAACCGGAGCGCGATAGGAGGAAGAGTGACTGCCTATTATGGAGGCAAGAAGCAGGCGCAAGAAGTGCTGAGCCAGTCGAGTTTTTATTCTGTCAACGACTTTCGTCTCCACTTCGGCCTCGGTGGGGCGACTGAAGCAGATCTCGATATTCGTTGGCCGAATGGTGCCGTCGAGAAACTGCGCAAGGTGGCATGCGATCAATTGGTGACGATACGAGAAGGGGCAGGGATCGTGAAGGCGACGCCATTTGCGAGGAAGAAATAAAGTGCGGGCAATAGCGTTTCTATCCTGGGTGTGGATTGCTGCGGCCCAGGACTACGTGGGCTCAAAGGCTTGCGCGGGTTGCCACAAGCAGATTCATGAGCATTGGGTGCGTTCGCCGATGGGGCGTTCGATGAGTCCTGCGGCGGAGCATCTGTCCAAGCTTAGCGGCGAGGTGACAGTGAGCAGCGAGAAGCTGAAACGGGACTTTACTGTGTTTGCCGGGAATGGCCAATTGAAGCAGCGTGAAACCGGGGAAGACTTCCGCAATGAACACGCACTCGCCTGGGCGATTGGCTCAGGCGGCAACGGGTTGAGTTTTATCGTGCAGCGTGGCGATCATCTGTTTCAGGCGCCGCTGTCTTTTTACTCGCGTGCCGGCCAGTGGGATCTCTCGCCCGGCTACGAATTTGCCGACTACGGATTCAATCGAACCATTGCTGCCGGCTGCATTCACTGCCATAGCGGCAGGCCACAACCTGTTGCCCGAAGTAACGGTCAATACCAGAAAGAGCCATTTGCCGAGTTGTCGATTGGATGTGAAAACTGCCATGGCCCAGGCCGCAAACACATCGCGCTAAGAGGTGCAAAAAGCGCCATCGTGAATCCAGCCAGGTTGACCCGTGTGCGAGCCGATGAGATTTGCATGAACTGCCATCAAGGTGGTGATACGCGGATCCTCCAACCTGGAAAGACCGAGAGCGATTACCGGCCCGGCATGGTGTTGAATGATGTGGTTGCGATCTTCAAACTGCCCCGGACCAAGGATGACGACTTGCTTGAGCATCACGAATCGATGCGCATGAGCAAGTGCTTCGAGAAAAGTGGCACGCTGTCCTGCCTCAGTTGTCATAGCCCCCATTCGGCCAAAATCGACTACAACGCGAAATGTCTGAGCTGCCATTCCGGAGAACATGCGGGCGCAGGAGGTGACTGCGTCAATTGCCATATGCCGAAGCGCGATGTGAAGGTCATTGCCCACTCCGCACTGACCAATCACCGTATCGTCCGGCGGCCAGATCAGCCGCTTCCCGAGTCGCGTGATTCAGGCTCGGACCTCGTACACATCAACCGTGCCGGGAATGTGGAATTGCCGCTGTTAACCCGAATGCAGGCTTATGGGCAACTAGCTGGCCGGCACCCTGCGTATTATGAAAAGTTTCAACTTCTGCTAGAGGAGGCGGCTAAAAAGGAAGGCCAGCATCCGCTCGTGTTGGCAACGCTGGGTCGCAGGGCGCTGCAGGCAGGCCGATTTTCTGAGGCCATCACGCATCTCCAAGCGGCACGAGAGCAAGGCTCTGCGTCTTCGACCACTTTTGAGGATCTTGGTGAAGCGCTCGGCCGTGCTGGCCGGCTTGAGGAATCGGTTGCCGTGTTGCGCCAGGGGATTCAGGCCGCACCATACACTCCTGTCCTTTACAAAGCGCTGGCCTTGCGTCTCATTCAGCTCAAGCGATTTGAAGAGGCCAGGCAGATGCTGGCCAAGTATGTCGAGTTGTTTCCCGAAGACGACTTTGTGCGAAAGCTGCTCACGCAGGTATCAGGGCAGCGCTGACTTGCGGAGTGCTTCGCGCGCGATCAAGCTTTGCGGAAAGACCTTGAGAAGCCGATTGAGAACCTGCGCACGGCTCGCTCGTGTGGATTGGCACTCAGCAAGAAAATAGTAGGGGGTCTCTCGACCTGGATCGAGGGCAATCGATTTTTCGAGACTTTGTATTGCCCCTGGCAAGTTAGAATCTGCACGCCGGACAAGCGCAAGTTTTTCGTGAAGTGTTGCGTCGCCGGGCCGCTGCTGGACGGCGGCTTCCAGCAGCTTCAATGCGTCTTTCTTTTGATCTTTGAGAAAGAGCACCATGCCAAGGCTGGAGAGAACATCAGGGTCTCGTGGCCAGCGTGGGTAGACAGCAGCTAGTCTCCGGTAGCCCTCGTTGATGAGCTCGGGCGTGCCTTCGCGTTCGCCCACCAGGATCGAAGCAAGCCCAAGATTCCGTTCGCGCAAAGCAGGGTCTGAGACATCACGCCAGAGGCGCAAGGAGGGTGGCGTCTTTGTTGACGGAGCTGCTGGTTGCCTTTGAATGCGGTGATCGGTGAAGGCAGTGTGACCTCCGTCGATCGCCTCCCGCTTGGGCATGTGGCAGCCAACGCATTGCTTGCTGTCGTTATGAGAGGAGGGCAGGGACGCCGCGTGACACGTGCGGCATTGAGCGTCAACATCAATGCTCTCCCCGTGCGGCTGGTGGCACGACCCGCACCACAGTCTCCCCTCACTTTGGCGGGCACACTCGCTAAGCGCAAGCTGCTCCACGTGACTCACCACTCGCAAGTCTTCGCGTGGACGATCATATACGGCAATCGAATAAGTTTGCGGGGTGCCGACTGGATTGCTGATGCGCGCCTCGCCCATAAGGTGGCACTGTTCGCAAACCGAATCGCGGGCCTCAGAGCTCAGCCTTGCAGGGTTTTGGATATTGCTTCGCGAAGGCTTTTGTAGATGTTGTTGGGGTGGGCCGTGGCACTGTTCGCAACTGACCGGCTGCAGTGCCTCCACTGGGCCGCTTGAATGGCAGGCAAGGCAATCGCTGCCCACGCGCCGGTTGAAATCAGGGTGGGTCATCGATTCGTAACCGGGCGCTACATCCCACAGATCGAGACGCTTGTACTTAGCCACCGGCGACTGGAAAAGCCATTCTCCAACCCGAATCAGAAAGCCCTCGGCGTGATTGCCTGATCCGATTCGATAGGCCACTGGATACTCAGCCGAGAGTCCACCCCGTACTATTTGGTGCCTCACGCCTTCTTCGTGGCTGTGAATTTCGAAACGGGTTTTTGATTTTAGATGAGTGAAGCCAGCCTGAGGCACCGCTCTGGCTAAGCCGATGGCATTGCCCATGGGGCTGCGCAGGTAGGCCTCCGTCTGCTTCGGGTGGCAAGGCAAACAAACCGAGGCGGCCCATAGAGACGGGACTGTCATCGAGACCAGAATTGCCTTTGTCATGCTGAATCACGATCATATCTTTACTTGCCTGCTGATTCGAATGATGATATTTTTCACACAACTATGGCATTAATATCACGACGAAACTTTACTCAGACAATGGGGGCGGGTGCGCTGAGCGCCAGTGCATTTTATGGGCAGTTTGGCCCGGTGGGGCCGCCAGCGAAATACGAAGCCAATTGGGATTCGCTCAAGCGCCATCCCCTTCCAGCCTGGTTCAATAATGCAAAGCTGGGAATCTTTGTCCATTGGGGTTTGTATTCCGTGCCTGCCTGGGCGCAGCCTTCGGGTGAGTTGGGCAAGGTGGACTGGAGCAAATGGTTCTATCAAAATCCATACGCGGAATGGTACCTGAACTCCATCCGCCTCAAAGAGTCTTCCGCATACAAACACCATGTGACAACTTATGGAGCGGATTACGATTACTACCGCTTTGCCGATGTGTTCACGAAAGAAAGCTCGAAGTGGCAGCCAGAGGATTGGGCGTCCCTGTTTCGGTCTGTAGGGGCGCGCTATGTGGTGCTTACGACAAAGCATCACGACGGGTTTACGCTATGGCCTTCGAGGGTAAAGAATCCGGTGAAGGCCGATCTTCCAACAATAGGCCGCGATCTGGTGGGAGATCTTACGAAGGCAGTTCGCAGTGCCGGCATGAAGATGGGCCTTTATTATTCGGGTGGTCTCGATTGGACCTTTGAAAAGCGCCCCGTAAGAACGATGGCCGACGTCGGTGGGACGGTGGTGCAAAGTCAGGAATATGCCGATTACGCCGATGCGCACTGGAATGAATTGATGGATCGTTACCAGCCCTCCGTCTTATGGAACGATATCGGCTATCCCAAGGTTGGCAAGATCGAGAAGATCTTCAGCGACTTCTATAATCGCGATAAAGAGGGGCTGATCAACAATCGGTTCGGGAGGGAACACTTCGACTTTACTACGCCCGAATATTCGCGCTATGAGACGATTGTCGAGAAGAAGTGGGAGAGTTGCCGCGGGCTTGGCTTCAGCTTTGGCTACAACCAGATTGAAGGGCCCGAGCATGTGATTGCTTCCGACAAGTTGATTGAGCTGCTGGTCGATATCGTCAGCAAGAATGGCAATTTGCTACTGAATGTTGGCCCAAGGCCAGATGGCAGCATCAGCGATATCCAAAAAGACCGGCTGGTGACACTCGGCAAGTGGCTTGCGGTTCACGGCGAAGGGATTTTCGATACCAAGCCATGGATTCGCTCGGCAGCAAAAGACAAAGAAGCTGATATCCGCTTTACCCGCAAGGGCGAGTCTGTTTATGCCTTTGTGATGAAGCCTTCTGCGGGGGGTTCCATTCGTGTGCCGAATGTCTATGCGGCGGATGGCACCAAGGTTGAAATGCTGGGACGGGCCGGTTCACTCGAATGGAAGCAGGCCGGACGCGATCTCGTTGTGGGTGCCAATCACAGCGGCCCCTATGTGGCAGCACTCAAAATCAGCCCTGCACCCCAACAATTAGTTCGAGATTGATTATAGACTCAGTGCAGATGAGCTACACACGTAGAGATTTTGCCAGAGCGGCCGCAATGGCGATGCCCGCGATGAGTTTGATGGGCAAGCCCGATTCGCGCTTTCAAGGAGTGCTGATTGGTGCGATTACCTATAGCTTTAGAGCACTGCCAGGAAGCGCAGAAGAGACGCTGAAGTATTGCCTCGATTGTGGTATCAGCGGCGTTGAGTTGATGAGCGGTGCTGCCGAGGCTTATGCTGGCTCACCGGCTGGTGTGCCTCGCGGACCAGGTGGCGGCCCGAGACAGCGTCCGACCCCCGAGCAGATCGAAGCACGCAAGAAGGCAGCCGAAGAAGTTAGCAAGTGGCGCTTGTCTGTCTCGATGGACAAGTACAAGGCCTTCCGCAAAATGTATGAGGATGCGGGCGTTAAAATCTACGCTTTTAAATTGCCGCCGACCCTTGAGATGCCTGATGCCGAATATGAGTACATCTGGAATGTCGCCGAGACTCTTGGTGCAAACCACATCACGATGGAGTTGCCAACCGACGACAAGTTGCTTGAGCGTGCGGCGGCCTATGCGGCAAAACGCAAATTGAACATTGCCTTCCACACGCATGGGCAGGGCGGCGAGAGTGGCTTTGCCAAGGTGCTTGGTGCGTCGAAATACACGGCATTAAATCTTGATGTGGGCCACTACTATGGGGTGACCGGACAGTCACCAGTGCCAGTCATCGAGAAGTATCACGACCGCATTTCGAGCTTGCATCTAAAGGATCGCAAAGCCCCTGTGGATGGCAAGGGCGGTCCAAATATGCCGTTCGGGCAAGGCGAAACCCCTCTTAAAGAAATCCTCAAGCTGATGAAGCAGAAGAAGTATAAGTTCCCGGCCAGTATTGAGTATGAATACGAGACACCTCAAGGCTCGGACGTATTGTCAGAGATGAAGAAGTGCGTGCAGTATGCCAAGGACGCGCTTAGCTAGGCAAGCCTTATGGCGCAGTGGAGTTTGGAGATCAACGGCAAGACTGAAAACGTAGTAGCTGATGCTGCTACATCTCTGTTGTGGGTGTTACGAGAAAACCTGCAATTGACAGGAGCAAAATACGGTTGTGGAGAGGGCAGTTGCGGGGCCTGCACGGTGCTGGTGGATGGCAGGGCCGAACGTAGTTGCCTCCTGCCTGTGTCGGCGCTAAAGGGCAGGAAGATTCAAACCATCGAAGGGCTAAGCAAGGACGATGAGCTAAATCCTGTTCAGCAGGCGTTTCTAGATGAAGAAGCGTTTCAGTGTGGCTTCTGTACACCAGGGATGATCATGGCCAGCGTCGCATTGCTGTCGAAGAACGCCAAGCCGCGAAAAGAAGTGGTGAGGCAAACGCTCAATGGACATGTGTGCCGCTGCGGCAGCTATCCAAGAATCCTGGCTGCCGTCGAACTGGCGGCGCGAGGAGGTAAGTGATGGACTCAAAGCAGCAATATCTTCGTGAGAGCGCTGAACGATTGGCAACCAGACGTGAGGTGGTGAAAGTTTTGGGTGCCGGGCTAATCGTTGTCGTGATCGAGCCTTTGCACAGTTGGCAAGAAGAGGACGATGTGGTTTTGGCCAAGAGGCCCGTGCTGCGGATCGAAGTAGCTCAGGATGGCAGCATTGTGTTGCGGACAGGAAAGGTGGAATTGGGCCAAGGTTCCCGTACCTTGCTCACGCAGTGTGTGGCCGAAGAGATGGGCGTTGCACCAGCGCGGGTTCGCCTGATAATGGGCGATACAGATGCCTGCCCTGACGATGGGGGCACCTGGGCCAGCATGACTACGCCCGAGACTGTTCCCGCCGTCCGTAAGGCGGCTGCGGAGGCTGCGGGATCAACGCCTCATGCGCCTTCAAGTTGGAAAGTGCTGGGGAAATCTCTGCCGGCCATTGATGGCCGGGATATCGTAACGGGCCGCAAGAAATATGCAAGCGACTGGATGCCAGAGGGGCTGCTTGCCACCAAGATCATTCGACCTCCGTTCTATAAGGCGACGCTGGAAAGCGTGAACGCCCCTGACGGAGTGAGAGTGGTAAGAGAGGGCGATCTGGTGGCGGTGGTCGCAACAACGCCCCGTGAGGCTGAGGCTCAGGCAGCAAAGGTGACTGCAGTTTGGAAGCTGTCGCCGCTTGCTCCGGCAAATTTTAAGCGTGATTCTGAGATGCCTGTCTTTGTCGAGGGCGCCCGCTATCCAGCGATTGTGAAGCGCGGAGACCTGGCAACCGGCGAGGCACTCTCAGTCAAGAGGCTGAAGTCTGAATATTCGGTGGCGAACATTGCCCATGTGCCACTTGAGCCGCGGGCTAGTGTCGCAAGGTGGCAGGGCAAGAAGTTGACCGTGGAGAGTGGCAGTCAGGCACCCTTTCTGGTTCGAAATGAGTTGAGACAACACTTCGGCCTCACCGAGAGGCAAGTGCGCGTTCGGGCAGTAGATCCAGGTTCCGGCTACGGCGGCAAGCAGCGTGGGGAGTGTGAACTGGAGGCAGCGCGGATAGCGAAGTTGGCTGGTGCGGATGTGCGGCTGGCTTGGTCGCGTGAAGAAGAGTTTGAACGGGCTTACGTTCGCCCGGCCGGAGTGATTGAAGTCTCCAGTGGAATCGATGCCTCCGGGAAGATCGTCAGTTGGGACTTTCACAACTTCAATTCAGGGGCTTCGTCGTTGATGCCGCCTTACGCGATTCCGCATTATTATTGCGGTTTTCATAAGTCGAAGTCGCCTCTTCGCGAAGGATCGTACCGGTCGCTTGCTGCCGTTGCAAATAATTTTGCGAGGGAGAGCCACGTGGATGAGCTAGCGGTATTGGCAGGCATCGATCCACTCGAGTTTCGCTTGAAGAACTTGCTGGACGAAAGGCTGAAAGAAGCCCTCCAACGCGGAGCCGCAAAATTCGGCTGGAAGCACGGCAAAGGTGGAGTGGCGTGCAATCTTGAAAAAGACGCCAGGCTCGCTCTCTTCGTTGAACTCGATATCGTAAAGTCGCAGGCAAGGCTTAAGAGAATCGTTTGTGTCTTTGATTGTGGGGCGATACTCAATCCTGGAAATCTTCGCAATCAGGTAGAAGGCGCCATCGTCCAGGGATTGGGCGGGGCACTTTTTGAAAAGGTTCAACATGATGAGCAACGAATCTTGAATGCAAAGATGTCAAAATACCGAGTTCCGCGCTTCAGCGATGTCCCACCCATTGAAACGATCCTGATAGATCGCAGAGATGTTAAACCGGCGGGGGCTGGCGAGTCTCCGATTACGACTATTGCGCCCGCAATAGCCAATGCCATATTCGCGTTGGCCGGCAAGCGTCTGCGTGCCTTACCATTAATGGCCTAAGGCAAGGTCGACAACTGCCTGTCCAAGAGCCGGCGGCCTTCGCTGCGTGGATTGGCGGCAGAGTTAATCTGTTGCCGGTAAGTCCCAAATCTCGCTTCGAGCGCGGCACTGTTCTTGGGGAAGTGTTTCAAGTAGTAATTGGGATGAGAGTCGAGTTGCTGCCAGACTGCATTTGCCCGGACAGGGTTGCCAATAGCCAGGGCGTTGACAATGGATGCCTTGGCCAGACCTTCCATGAACCATAAGTCAAGCAGCGAAAACTCACCCGGCTTTTCGGCATCGATTCGCTCGTCTGTAGAAAAGACCACTTGCTTCTGCCCAAAGCTGAAGACGGCTGCGCCCATACTGCGCAGCGTCGCCAGATTAGACTCGTAGGCTAGCGATGCTCCGGTGTGTGCGCCTCCAGATGTCACCCACGTGGATGCGGCGATACCCGCCAGCGATTCCGCATTGATGGCTTCAAAGAAAGTGCGCGACGCAGAAGAAGGGCCTTGAGCCCAGACCGAAGTGCCAATCAGCAGGACGCTTGCCCCGGAGATCAGTTGTTTGAGCTTTGCGGTTTGTGCGAGCAACGCGGAAGCATCATAGTAAGTTGCGGCAAGAGGGAGTTTGTGCTCTTCGATCAGACGGCGCAAGTTCAGCAGAACCCCATGGCCTGCCCGATAGGAATCGCGACGCTGTGTGTAGGGGCTGGGTGCGGCGGAGATGAGCCTGATCTCTCGAGCCTTCTCATCCTGTGCCAATAGGGCAGCAGCAGGAAGAAGAAACACGGACCGGCGTGGAATAGTTTGCACGTTGCTATTTTCCAGACTAGCTTGCGTCGAGAGTCCTTGTGCTGTCGATAAAAAACGAAGAGAGTGCAAGCACCACAAAGCCCGCAGCACAGAAGTAGAAGATTTCCTGCCAGTTTTGTTGGTGGATCGAGGTTGCGAGAATCAAGGGGATCAGCTTGGCAACGGCGGATGCCCCGAAGTTTCCCCACATGTTGGCCCAGGCCATTGTGGATGCAACGTGTGTGTTGCCAATGTCCTGCCCGATTGCCCAGATCGCAGGCATTACGCTATCGGATGCAAACGCAACCAGTGCGCAAACTGCCGCCACGGCCCACGCGCTGGGTAGCAGCGGGCAAATGATGTAGCAGATCGCAGCAGTCGCACCACCGATAATGAAGGGCAGCCGTCGGCCCCAGCGCTGCCCATAGCGCCGGGTCAACATGTCGCACCACCAGCCTCCAAACAACATTCCAACCATGCTTGTAGCCAGGGCAATGGATACATAGCGGCTTGCCGTCACCTGATCGAGGCCTCTCACTTCCTGCAGATACGCAGGCAGCCAGGTGATCAGAAAAGCCCAGCCGAAGTTTAATCCGAGACTGCCCAGGCTGAGTAACCATAGCCCGGGATGCATCACCAGTGCCCTCAGAGGAAACGACCGGACAGTTCTCGCTGCGGGCGGCGGCACCAGGTTGCGTTCGGCTTGGTTGGCCCAGGGGTGAATCGCAGGATGGTCTCGAAACACAAAGTGTGTGGCTAGAGCCAGGCCAATGCCCATAGTGCCGTAAATCCAAAGCACAGGCCGCCACGATCCAAGGCTGGCGATGGCGATCGCCGTCAGCCAGAGCGCCAATGAGTTGCCAATACGGCCGCCGAAGGCAACCACACTATTGGCCCGGGCACGATGCTCAAACGGAAACCACTTCGAAGTCAAGAGCGCACTGGCTGGATAGGCACCGGCTTCGGCCAGGCCGCAAGCTGCCCGCACTGCCATCAATCCAATAAAGCCGCCAATGAAGCCGGTGAGCGCAGTACAAAGGCTCCAGGCGAGGATGTACACCACCAGCATGCGGCGCGGGCCGAAGCGGTCAGCCAGATATCCTGCCGGGCACTGCCCAAGTGCATAGGCGAAGAAGAAGCCGGCAAGTATGTCCCCTACATCCTGTTTGCTGAAATTCATCTCTGCCTGAAAGCTCTGCGACTGCACGACGGCACCCATGCAGACGCGGTCGAGGTAAAGGATGAAGGCATTGGCCGTCGCAATGGAAAGGATTGCGTACCGGACCTTTGTGGGTTCGCTCACTTGAGGTTGTCTTTGAGGAAGCGCAGGAAGTTGCCAGCGAAAATATTGTCAATGTCGGCTGGCTTGTAACCGCGGGCAGCAAGCGGAGTGGAGAGGTTGGCGAGGTCGGCGATGGAGTTGAGATCCATCGGTGTCTGTTCGGTGCCATAGCCGCCATCGAGATCTGTACCGATGCCAACGTGTTTGGCATTGCCAGCAAGCTGGCAGATGTGGTCGATGTGGTCGCAGATTTTCTCGATGGTGAGCTTGAAGTCCTGCGGCTTCGATTTATGATGCACCCAGTTATGAACCATCATGATGGCGTCGAAGGCCATGCCGATCACCGCGCCGCGCTCGATGAGTGCGCGGATCTGGTCGTCAGAGAGCTGACGATTCCAGTCGGCTAGTGTGCGGCAGTTGTGGTGGCTCGCCCAGACTGGGCCGCCAAAGCGTGCAAGCGCATCCCAGAAGCTCTCATCGCAAAGATGGGTGGCATCGAGAATGATATGAAGCTCTTCCATCTTCTTTAAGAGCTCATGCCCGCGAGAGGTAAGCGGTCCTTCGTCATCCGTGCCGTGCCCGTAGATGCCGGGCCCGTAGTGGACCGGACCAAGAGCAATCAGGCCGCTTCCACGCGCCTGTTCCAGATGCTTCATCGACAAAATCGAGTCTGCTCCTTCGAGACTGAGCAAGTATCCTACGGGCAGCTTGGCCGTGCTGGTGGCATTGCGCCAGAGGCTCGCATGAGCCGATACTTCCTGCCAACTGCGCAGTTGCACCAGCTCCCCAGCTTGCTCCATCGTCCGGTACCAGGCCAGTTGACCCTGTGTTTGCGCCCACGCTTGTTCAGGGCTCTGCCAACCTGGGAGCTTACTGAACCGGGCCGAGTGTCTTGCAATTTGCGTAGCAACGCAGAGGCCAATGCGGCCTTTGCGCATCTCGGGCAAACAGACCGTGTTGTTGCCCCGGTCAGGCAGGTCCTTCATGCCGCTTTCGCGGCGGCGGATATCGACGAGTGGAAGACGGATATCGCGATTCCACTCCATCGCATTCATCGAGAGGTCAAGGTGAGCGTCGAAGATCAATGAGGGCTGAGACATGCGGATTTGACAATGATATACGTTGAGGGTGCCAGTTTCACTAAAAGACGAACGAGTATTGGTGGTAGGTGCCTCAAGCGGCATTGGACGCGAGGCGGCGAAGATGTTTGCGCGTGACGGGGCGAAGGTTTATGCCAGCGCCCGACGCGAAGAACGGCTGGCCTCGCTGGCCAGCGAGATGGCCGGGGAAGGCTTTCCGATTGTGTACGGTGCAAGCGACGCCTCTACCCACGATTCGATGGAAGCTCTTGCCGCTGATGCGGTGGCAAAACTGGGTGGGATTGACGTCGTTGTCTACGTCACCGGAACCAATACGCCCGACCGTGCGCTCACCCGCCTGACGCGTGAAATCTGGAATGAGTTGATCGAGGTCAACCTCAATGGCGCGTTCTCACTCACCTCAGCCTTGCTGCCGGCAATGCGCGAAGCGAGGAAAGGCCACTTCATCTACGTAGGTTCGATTTCAGGCAAGTACGCCGATGTATCGGGTGCTGCTTATCAGGCTTCCAAGCGCGGCTTGTTCGGTCTGGCTCTGGCGATCCGTCAGGAAGAACGCCAGCACGGTATCAGAACCTGCGTGATTTGTCCTGGATTGGTTGATACCGAATTGATGGAGAAGCGGCCAGTCAAGCCCGATGCAGAGACTCTCAGCAAAGCCCTGCAACCAGAGGACGTAGCCGAGATGATCTACAGCGTGGCCAAGCTGCACCCGCGTGCGGCCGTCCCAGAGCTTGAGATTTGGCCGACGGTAATCTAGTAAAACGATGAATCGCAGGTCATTTTTAATGGGATTGGGCGGGTCTCTGGCGGCCGCTCAATCCAGGCCAAACCTCATTCTGATCTATGCCGATGACATAGGCTACGGCGACTTGGGTTGCTACGGTGCTACCGCCGTCAAGACTCCCAACCTCGATCATTTGGCTCGCCAGGGCCTGCGATTCACCGATGCGCATAGTTCCTCCGCCACTTGTACGCCCAGCCGCTATTCGATGCTGACCGGAGAGTATGCCTGGCGCAAGAAGGGCACCGGAGTGCTACCCGGAGACGCCCGTCTGATTATCGATCCAGCTAGCCTCACGTGGCCCGGAGTGATGAAGCGCGCGGGTTATCGCACCGGTGTGGTGGGTAAGTGGCATTTGGGTCTCGGTAAGGGAAATCTCGATTGGAATAGCGATATTCAACCCGGCCCTCTGGAGATCGGATTCGATTCAGCCTTCTTGATGCCAGCCACTGGAGACCGGGTCCCCTGCGTCTATGTAAAAGACCGCAACGTCGTAGGTCTTGATCCTAATGATCCTATCCGCGTCGATTACACCAAACCCATTGGCGATGAGCCGACAGGCAAGAAGAATCCGGAACTGCTCAAGATGCATCCCAGCCACGGGCACGACATGGCTATCGTTAACGGTGTGAGCCGTATCGGCTACATGACCGGCGGCAAGAGTGCTCTATGGACGGATGAAGACATGGCGCAACGATTTGTCGACGAAGGCTGCAATTTCATTGAAGCAAGCCGCAAGGAGCCGTTCTTTCTCTATTTCGCCACGCATGACATCCACGTGCCACGCGTTCCAAACCGGCGATTTGCCGGCAAGACGGCGATGGGGCCAAGAGGCGATGCGATTGCAGAACTGGACTGGACTGTTGGTGAGCTGATGAAATGCCTCAAACGTCTCGGCTTGGCCAGCAACACCATCGTGATGTTCTCTAGCGATAACGGCCCGGTGGTAAATGACGGATACAAGGACGAGGCAGTGGCGAAGCTGGGCTCCCATCGTCCAGCGGGCAAATTGCGCGGCGGCAAGTACAGCAATTTTGAGGGCGGCACGCGTGTGCCACTGATTGTGAATTGGCCCGCAGGCATCAAGCCGGGAGTCTCCGATGCTCTGGTCGGCCAACAGGACTTCTTCCGTTCCTTTGCCAGCTTTGCCGGACAAAAACTCGAAACAGCCAATGCCCCGGATAGTGTCGATGTCCTGCCAGCCCTGCTTGGCAAATCCAAAACCGGCCGCGACTGGATTGTCGAACATGCACGGGCCTTGTCGATCCGCAAAGGCGAGTACAAGTTGATCGAAGCGAATCCAGGTTCACGCATAAATGCAAATACGAACTCTGAGCTTGGTTCCGGCTCAAAAGTGCAACTGTACAACGTAACAGCCGATATCGGCGAAACCAGGGATCTGGCCGACGCCATGCCTGACAAAGCCGCCGAGCTTGGTGCTCTGTTGGCGAAGGTGAAATTGGGGCCTTTGCCGCAATAGCGGCATACTTGTGCCGTGGGGATTGACGATCTTTCTGCGCCGTTCTGATTCGTTGCGGCGAATGCTTGGATAGAATGAACGCTCATGCTTCAGGCGATTGCACTCAAGAAAGCCTACGCGAATCTGCAGGCCGTAGATGGTGTCTCGCTTGAAGCGGGTCGTGGCCAAGTGCTCGGGCTCCTGGGGCCAAACGGGGCAGGGAAGACCACGACCATCAGCATGCTTGCCGGTTTAGTCGAACCAGATGCCGGCGAGGTGAGAATCTGTGGCGAGCGCATTAGCGGCGACACTAGCCCCGTCAAGCGCCGGCTGGGGCTGGTGCCGCAAGAGCTAGCACTCTTTGATGAGATGACTGCCATGGCGAACCTCGAACTATTCGGCGCACTTTACGGCGTCACTGCGGCCAAAGAGCGCGACAGGGTGCTTGACCTCGTAGGGCTGCGAGACCGGGCTAAGGACAAGACCGGCACATTCTCGGGAGGCATGAAACGCCGCCTGAATCTCGCCGCCGCTTTGATGCATGATCCGGAAGTACTTTTGCTCGACGAGCCCACAGCCGGCGTCGATCCCCAAAGCCGCAACGCCATTTTCGACAACCTCGAGACGCTAAAGGCGATGGGCAAGACCTTGCTTTACACAACTCACTACATGGAAGAAGCCGCCCGGCTTTGTGACCACATCGCCATCATGGATCACGGCAAGGTGATCGCGAGCGATGATCTTTCAGGGCTCTTGCGGCATGTCCCCGTTAGCAGCTTCGTTGTAATCGAGTTAGCCCAGGATAACTTTGGAGCACTCGAGCCATTGCGGGCCATGGTTCGAGAGGCAGTTCTGCATGGGCGGCAATTGCGCCTGGGGCTGGAACGCCTCGATGCACTCCCTGATTTGCTCCAGTGGCTCAATTCAAACGGGGGCGCCTTTTTGCATGTCGCCACTGAACGTCCAACGCTTGAGACCGTTTTTTTACAGTTGACCGGAAGGAGCTTGCGAGACACATGATCGCATTCTGGGCATTGATCATAAAAGATTTGCGCATCTTCTTCGGCGACCCGCGAGCCGTCATCATGGCCTTCGCCGCTCCTATTCTGATCGGTAGTTTCTTTGGCTATGTATTTGGCGGAATGGGCAAGGTCAAGGATACCGGCAAGGTGAAGGTGCTGGTGGTTGATGATCAGCCAGGTGCCCTTACCAGACGCTTGATGGAGTCGCTACAAAAAGAAGCAATGCTGGAAGTAGCCTCCGCCAAGCTTGTCTTTGCCCAGGATGAGGTCAAGAAAGGCCGCATCCCTGTAGCAGTCGTGTTTCCGCCCGGCTTTGGCGATCATGCGGCTCAAGCTTTGTTTGGCGGATCAAAGAAGCCTATAGTCCGGATGCTCTACGATCCCTCGCACAAGATGGAAGCCAGCATGGTGCAGGGGCTATTAACGGGTCAAGTGATGCAAGCCGTAGCCGGCGAGGCCTTTGGCGGGCCGATGAGCCAACAGATAGCTGGCACTGCGCTGAAGAACCTGGAACAGTCCGGCCTGGATTCTCAAGAGAAGAAGTCGTTAACCGAATTGCTGGGGAGTGTCCAGCGCTACGGCTCCCGTCCTCAGAAAAGCACCAGCAGCGGCTTTGGCCTCAGCATTCCGTTCGAGATGAAAGAAGAGGCTCTCACGGCCAGAAGCGGAACCCCCTATAACGCCTATGCCCACGCTTTTGGCGGCATGGCAATTCAGTTCATGCTCTTCATGGGCATTGATGTCGGCATTGGGATGCTGCTGCTTCGCCAGCGCGGGCTTTGGCGAAGATTTCGGGCTGCACCACTCTCAAAGCTTGTCCTTCTCGGCAGCCGCGCGGCAAGCGCCATGCTGGTCGGCATGTTGATTCTGGCTGTGGTCTTCGCCTTTGCGCGTGTCGTCTTTGGAGTCAAGATTGAAGGCAGTCTGCTGGGCTTTCTAGGGATCTGCGCATCCTTCTCTCTGATGACTGCCGCCTACGGTCTGCTCATTGCCGCTCTTGGCAAGACACCAGAGGCCGCGCGCGGTTTAGCCATTCTGGGCACCTTGTTGATGGTGATGCTGAGCGGTGCCTGGGTGCCTAGCTTCATTTTTCCCGCCTGGATGCAGACGCTCACTAAATTCATCCCGCCACGTTGGGCTATGGATGGCCTGGACGCAATGGTCTGGCGCGGCCTCGGGCTCGAAGAAGCGCTTCTTCCGATTGGCGTGCTGCTGTTTAGCACTGTGGTCTTCGGCACCATTGCCGTGCTGCGCTTCCGTTGGGATACAGAGTAAAAATGAAGCAGGGTAGAAATGGAAGAGGGGCTCTGCTCAAGAAATTGAGCAGAGCCCCTCTCGCCGATTGCAATTAGCCAAGGATCGGAAACGGGCGCGTCCCCGTCAGTGCCGGCTTCTTCAGCTCAGGCATCGGCTTGGCGCGGAAGATCCAGACTAGCGGCAGCGTTAGCCACTTGGCGGAGTTGGTCGAACTCTTGCGTCGTGCGCTATCGGTGGCAATACCCGTGTTGGCGTACATCTGGCGGTATAGCTTCGAGATGAGGAAGAAGGCTATCTTCGCCTTCAGGCTCTTCACGCAGTTAGCACGCTTCCATACGGGACCACTCTCGTAGAATTTATCCCACACACTTTGCGTGCGCATACGGATTTCTTCGGGATTCATCGTCGGATGTGGAGTATAAAGTTTTGGCCGCTTCTCCGAGGGGATCAGCCAGTAACGCGTGACCGGAATCCCGTCGATCTTCTTCACATCATCGCCTTGGTCTTTTTCCCACTTCTGGAAGTCAACTGTTCCGGGGAATGGCGTCATCATCACGAATTGAGCAATGGTGATGTCAGCTTCAAGCGCAAGCTTTGCCGTTGCTTCAAAAGTCTCGGCCCGATCCGTATGAAGGCCGAAAATGAAAGAACCAAGAACATGCACGTTGTGCTTCCTGAATTCCTTCAGCCGGGTCACAAGCTGTTCTCCAGAACAGTTGAAATCCTTAAATACAGCCTTGAGCCCCTCAGGCGTCACCGCTTCGATACCGACCAGCGCACCCCTGATCCGAGCCCTCGACATCGCGTCAAGAAATTCCGGGTCTTCGGCCGCTTCCATGGTGATCTGAGTAAAGAAGACCATGTCCTTGGGCAACAGCGACATTGCTTCCATCAATTCGAAACGCTCTTCGCGAAGAGTCTTCAGTTCCAGAATCCGGGCCGGATTCCCTTGCTTCTCGGCAAGCTGGATATCGGTAAGCGTTACCGTGTAAAAGTTGTCATCCGATAGCGTAATAAACCGATAGCCGCTGCGACGAAGTTCTACAATTTCGTTGATTACGCTGTCGGTAGACCGCTGGCGTGGCTTCTGTCCATCGGTGCGCCACACACTGCAGAAAGAACAGTGCTTGGGGCAGCCGCGAACAGTCTGAACCGACGCAAACATGTAACCCTTCTCGGGCAAAAGGTCCCAACGAGCTTCGAGAAAGCGATCAGCGCCCACTCTGCCGCCATCATAAATCTTCTCAGGAGTACCAGCTATGCAGTCACTGATCACCTTCGACCAGACATCATCTCCGTCACCCTTTACAACAGCGTGACCATTGCCAAGCTCAAAGCTCTCTTCAGGGTAAAGCGTGGCATGGATGCCTCCGTAGACTACCCAGGCACCCATCTCGCGGGCTTTGCGCCCCACTTCATAGCCACGGAGGACGTTGGCTGTGTGAATGCCAATACCAACCACGTCTCCTTTTTTGATGCTGCTGAAATCAAGCTGTACGAGGGTTTCGTCAACGAGGTGTGGATCTCCATAATGCCGCGGTGTTGCTGCGGCAAGGACGTAGAGCCAACGCGGTGTGATGACTCCTCTTCCGAAGGAAATATCACTTGGGTTAATAAGGTGAATACTCAAGGTAAACCAATCCTATCAAAGTGTTGTCTGGGGGTGGCAATGGAATTTAACTTTATTTATTTCAGCGCTATAGAAGCGTTTTGAAGCCGTCCCCGGCGGGCCATACCAGGTGCCGCCGTTTGTGGCTTAAATCAAAAATAATAAAATCAAGTTATATCAATATGCATTGTGAATAATCGTTTTTAAACGTCGCAAATAGAGACGCCCTGCCGCAATGAAGCTAGTGCGTCTGGGCGCTTCGGAATGAACTCCTGTGCGATGAAGCCCTTGAATCCTGTGGCAACGATCGCTTTCACAATCGCCGGATAGTAGAGCTCTTGCGATTCGTCAATCTCGTTTCGACCAGGCACGCCACCCGTGTGGTAGTGAGCAAAGTACGGATGGTATTGCCGGATGTTGGCGATGACGTCTCCTTCCATGATTTGCATGTGGTAAATGTCATAAAGCAGCTTCATCCGCTCAGACCCCACCGTCTTGCAAAGTTCGACACCCCAGGCGGTATGATCGCACTGGTAATCCTTGTGGTTCACCTTCGAATTCAGCAACTCCATCACCAGAAACACTTTGTGCTTCTCAGCCAGGGGCATCAAACGCTTCAAGCCAATGGCGCAGTTCTCGATTCCCTTTTGGTCGTCGAGTCCGTCACGGTTACCTGAGAAACAAATCAGATTCTGGACGCCAGCCGCGGCAGCTTTGGGAATCCAGTCTGAGTAAACCTGTACCAATTTGTCGTGGTGTTCGATCCGGTTGAAAGACTTGCCGATGCCACCTAGACCATCGATATTTGGCGCAGTCGCCATGGCGCAAGTCAGTCCGTGTCTGGCCAGAGTAGGCCAATCGTCCGGGCCCAGCAGTTCAATCGACCCTAGTCCGATGCCTTTGGCTGCCTTGCACAAATCCTCAAGCGAGATCTTGGGATAACACCACTTGCAAACAGAGTGCTGGATGTTGCCCTTCATGGATGCGGCCTGCGAGGCGGCATCAAGACGGCCTGCCAGCGCCTGTGCGGTGGCGGCGATTGCTGCTGACTGGAGCAGCGAACGACGGGAACTCATGCCCGATATCCTATCAATTTGTGAAGCCAAGTTTTCGCATCAGTGCCTGAGGGTCAGGCTGGCGGCCGCGGAAGGATTGGTAAAGCTCCATCGGATCTCTAGCCCCGCCGGCTGAATAGATGTATTTGTAGAGCTTGGCTGCGGTGGCGGGATCAAATGGATTCCCGGCTTCTTTGAACGCTTCAAAAGCATCCGCATCAAGAACCTGTGCCCACAGGTAGCTGTAATAGCCGGCAGCATAATCGTTGGAGAAGATGTGCGTGAAGTGCGGCGAGCGATGGCGCATGATGATCTCGCTTGGCATCCCTATCTCTTTAAGCCAGGCCTCTTCCTGTTCGCGGATATCTAGGTTCTTCACTTCGGTAAGCAGATGCCATTTCATATCGATGATGCCGCTTGAGAGGAACTCCACCATGGCGAAACCCTGGTTGAAGTTGCGGGCCTTTTCGATCTTCTGGATCAGTGCATCCGGAATGGGTTCGCCGGTCTTGTAGTGCGTAGCGAATTTAGACAAGACCGCTTTCTCCGCCGCCCAATATTCGAAGAGCTGGCTCGGAAGCTCAACAAAGTCGCGGGCCACACTGGTGCCTGCAAAGTAAGGGTAGTTCACCTGTGAGAGCAGGCCGTGAAGCCCGTGGCCAAACTCATGGAAAAGTGTCTTCGCATCGTCAAAGCTCAACAGACAGGGCTCACCCTTGGCCGGCTTGTTGAAGTTGAGGTTGTTCATCACGATCGGCAGAACCGGGCCGCCAAAGAACTGCTGGTCGCGCATCGAATTCATCCACGCGCCGGAATTTTTGTTCGGCTTTGCATAGTAATCGCCGTAGAAGATGCCGATCATCTTGCCGTCTTTGCCCTTTACTTCCCAGGTGCGAACGTCTGGATCATAAACTGGCAAATCTTTGCGCAACACGAAATCAACGCCGAATAGCTGCCTGGCCGAATAGAAGGCCGCATCGATCATCTTCTCAAGCGTGAAGTAGGGCTTGATCTGCTCTTCGTTCAGGTCATACTTGGCGAGCCGGACTTTCTCAGAATAGTAGCGCCAGTCCCAGGCCTGCAGCGGACCATCGATGCCGTCCTTGTGCATCGCCTCAGCAAGCTCGGCCGCCTCACGTTGAGCCGTCGCCACGGCCGGCTTCCAAATTTTGTCCATTAAGGCGCTGGCAGCAGCAGGCGTCTTGGCCATCACGTCATCCAGCACATAGTCAGCGTACGTGTTGTAGGAAAGCAGCTTTGCTTTTTCAACGCGCAGCGTCAGAATCTGGCGGATGAGTGCCTTGTTGTCATACTCGTTGTCGTTATCGCCACGTTTGGCCCAGGCCCGGAAGGCCTTCTCACGCAAGTCACGACGCGGGCTCAACATCAGAAACGGCTCGATCGAAGAGCGCTGCAAGCTAATCTCTTTTACGTCCGCAGGCAGACCCACCCGGTCTTCCTCCTTCTCAAGCATCAGCTTGTACTGCTTGGTGTCGTTGAGAACATTTTGCGTAAACTGTGTTGTCTGCGTCGCCAGAGATTCATCGATTGCGGCAAGGCGCTTCTTGGCCCCGGGCGCGAGTTTGGCCCCTGATAGCACAAAGCGGCGGTGGTAACGTTCCACCAGACGCAACTGCTCTGGATTCAGATTCAGACTCTTGCGCTGTTCGAAAACCTTGTTCAGGCGTGAAAATAGCTTTGCGTTGAGGAGGATAGCGCTGGAGTGGGCCGCCAATTTCGGCGACAGCTCGCGTTCTGCCGCCTGCAAAGCATCGGAAGTATGGGATGCCGTGAGATTCTGAAAGACGCCGTTCACTCGTTTGAGTAACTCGCCTTGTTTCTCTATTGCTTCAAGCACATTGCTAAAGGTGGGTGCCACGGGATTTGCTGCGATTGCGGCGATTTCCGCCAAGCCCTGTTTCATCGCCTCTGTGAATGCGGGCACGAAGTGCTCAGCCTTGATGCGATCAAAAGGCGGCAGCCCAAAGGGTGTTTTCCAGGTTTCAAGCAGAGGGTTCATGGTGTTTATAGTTTTCGAGGGTGCGGCGGCAAGGGTAGTTGCGGACACGGCTAGAAAGACCCGTCGGTTAACAGTCATAGTTTCATCATTACAGCTTTTTAGAATTCCCTGCATCCAGCCTCTGATTCTCCTATTATGAAAGGACTTGTAGACAGGTGGTATAGACATGGATGACATTGTGAACCCAGAGCTTGAAGAACCGGGAAGTTTAGCGGCTAAATCCTTATTCCCCATTGTCGGCATCGGTGCCTCAGCCGGGGGCCTTGCCGCTTTTGAAGCCTTCTTCTCCCAAATGCCTGCCAATACCAGCCCTGGTATGGCCATAGTGTTGGTTCAGCATTTAGCACGCGACCACAAGAGCATTCTCTCGGAACTAATCAGGCGCTGTACCAACATGCAAGTCTTCGATGTTGAGGATGGAATGACGGTGCAGACCAACTGTGCCTACATCATCCCTCCCAATCGCGACATGTCTTTGAAGGACGGTAAGCTCTATCTCTTCGAACCCTCCTCGGCGCGCGGTCTTCGGCTTCCGATCGATTTTTTCTTTCGCTCGCTTGCGCATGACCAGCGTGAGGATGCGATCTGCATCGTCTTGTCTGGTACTGGCAGCGACGGCACGCTGGGCCTGCGCGCGGTAAAAGGCGAGGGCGGTTTGGTGATGGTGCAAACCCCGGAAACCACTGAATACGATGGCATGTGCAAAAGCGCTATTCAAACCGGAATGGTCGATTTTGTTTTGGCACCAGACCAGATGCCAGCTCAATTGTTGGCCTACGTATCGCACGCATTCACCGCATCTCGCCCAGGGCAAAGTGCAATCGATTCCACTCCGGTCGAAGGTCTCGACAAGATCTTCCAAATCCTGCGTGCTCAAACCAGCCACGACTTCTCACAATACAAGCGAAATACCATCGTCCGCCGGGTGGAACGGCGCATGGCGATGCACCAGATTGAGAACTTCGCCGACTATGTCCGCTATCTGCAACTTACCAAGCCTGAAGTCGACGCACTCTTTCGCGACCTTCTGATAGGTGTCACCAGCTTCTTTCGAGACGCTGAGATTTTCGACGAGATTCAGAAGAAAGTGATCCCGGAATTGCTGAACGCCAAGACGGAGGCCTCCGACATCCGCGCTTGGATCCCTGGCTGCTCCACGGGTGAAGAAGCCTATTCCTTTGCCATGTTGCTTCGCGAGCAGATGGATGATCTGAAGCTGGGGTCAAAGGTACATATCTTTGCCACTGACATTGATCGCGAATCTATTGAACAGGCAAGAGCTGGCGTCTATCCCGCAAGCATCGTTGCGGATGTTTCACCTGAACGGCTTGCTCATTTTTTCGATCCTCATAGTGAGGATGAAGCCGTCTATCGCGTCCGCAGATCCATTCGTGATCTGTTAATCTTCTCAGAGCACAGCCTCATCAAAGACCCTCCTTTTTCGAAACTCGATCTGATCAGTTGCCGCAATCTTTTGATTTACATGAGTGCCGATTTGCAGAAGCGCCTCATGCCTGTATTTCACTATGCGCTTAAACCAGGCGGCATGCTGGTGCTTGGCTCATCAGAAAGCATCGGCGACTTTGCTAAACTTTTCTCCACGGTCGATAGCGCAGCAAAGATCTTTAAGCGCAAACCGGATGATCCAGCCTCTCCGCGGATTGCTTTGCAGCGAGTCTTGTCAGTACCCGGTGATCCGGGGTCAGGGCAGCCAGCAAAGTCTGATTTGAGAACCGGAAACAAACTGCCATTGCAGGAGATCGCCGCCCGCACAGTGTTGGATCATTTCGCCCCGGTTGGTGCTTTGGTTAACGAACGCGGAGACATTCTCTATCTGCTCGGGCGTACTGGCAGATACCTTGAGCCGACCCCGGGAGATGCCAGTTTTAACATCTTCAAGATGGCGCGTGAAGGCTTGCGCGGCGATCTTACGATCGCTCTCCACCGGTCGGTGTCTTTCAATATTGTGACTCGTCAAACTGGCCTTTCTGTTCGCAACGAGGCCACTAACAGCGCCGTCAATCTAACCGTAATCCCTGTTCCTTCGGGTATCGGAGACTCCATTCCACGCGGTCTCTTTCTGGTCATTTTTGAAGAGGTAGTCAGTTTGAATCCCAGGTTCACCTCAGAGCCAGCCGTCGACAGCATTGATGCCGAACCGGTTCAAGGCCCTAACCTCAATGACTACATTCTCAGGCTAAAGCAGGAACTCAGAAGCAAAGAGGAATACCTTCAGACAACGGTGGAAGAACTCGAAACAGCCAATGAAGAACTTCGCTCTGCCCATGAAGAGATGCAGTCGGTGAACGAAGAGATGCAATCCACAAACGAAGAGCTTGAGACTTCAAAGGAGGAATTGCAATCGGTGAATGAAGAACTCGCTACGGTAAACAGCGAACTTCAGGCCAAGGTAGCAGATCTGTCTCGCTCCAACAACGACTTAAAGAATCTCCTGAGCGGAACCGGAATCGGTACTGTCTTTGTGGATTACCGGTTGCGTATCTTGCGCTTTAATCCCATGGTTACAGCGTTGATCAATCTGATCGAATCTGACATCGGCCGGCCCATTGATCAGCTTCGCTCCAACTTCGCCGGCTATGACCATTTCGCCTGCGATGTGAATGAGGTGCTGGAGAACCTGATACCTAAAGAGCAGGAAGTACAAACAACAGCAGGCGAATGGTTCCTTCTTCGCATTCGACCCTACCGCACGCTCGAGAATGTGATTGAAGGTGCCGTCATCACCTTCACCGAGATAACCCTGCTGAAAAAGGCGCAAGAGGCTGTGCGCCATTCCGAAGAAATGCGCCGGCTCGCGATCGTCGTCCGGGATTCTCGTGACGCGATCCTCGTCCAGGATCTGACCGGGCGGATTCTGGCCTGGAACCCCGGTGCCGTCAAGCTATTTGGCTGGACCGAAGCCGAGGCCCTCAATATGAACATCCGCGCTTTGATGCCAGAGGGCAAGGAAGAGGAAAACGTGGCTGCGATACGCGATCACTATCAGGCTGGCTTGCTCCAGCCAATCCTTGTTGAGAAGATCAACAAAAATGGCTCCGCGATTCGTGTACGCCTGATTGCATCTCCGCTGTGGGACGAAGCCGGAGAGACTTATGCCATTGCCACGACGGAGCGCGCTCAAATCGATTAAGGTTTAAGCCCTGAGCCAGCGGTCAAACCAGGCGAAGGCCTCTTTTTGCATCTCCGCATCAAATTTGTGCGGCCCGTCGTAAAAGCTTGCCTTGTAGCGATCTGGTGCTACAGACTTCTTATAGACCTCGGTCAGAATTCTGTCCGCTCTCTCCATCTCAGGCAGGGTGAAGAGTGCATCCTGCCGATTGTTCAGCACCAGCACCGGATTCGGCGCGGCCAGGCCCAGAATCTCCGGGTAGTCGATCTCTCTGGCTAACCCCGGGACGTAACACATCCACGTATGCGTATGGCATTTGTTCAAAAGATAGTCTCGCCAGGTAGTCATCATTCCAACGCAACAGGCACAGCGTATGCGCTCGTCCGCCCCACTCAGCATCACTGTGCGCAGCCCACCTCCAGATAGACCGGCACATCCGATCCGCGTGGAATCCACATCTGGCCGTGACGCGAGATAATCTACTGCCCTTTGGTCGTCGCTCACAAAGATGCCCGGCCAGGTCATACCAGAACAAGCCAGGCTCTTGGCGATTAGATGCTCATGTGCCCCGGCAAACTGGTTGTATCTCTGGATCTCGTCTTCAGCTTCAGGATTGGCCTCCACCTGATTGTTTCTGATTTGGGCAGGCACATCTGCTAAGCGAACGCGGCGGCTCCCAAAGGCAAAAGTGTCGTGAACCAGGACGGCATAACCCCGGCGTGCCAACTCATTGGCCCAGGCCAGTCCACTGTAATACTGATTCTGATGCCGGATCATCGCCGGGTGCGGGTCTTTCGACATCCGTGTGATTTTGCGAAATCCAAAATACTTGTTGCCGCCGTGGTCGTGCAGGCCGACAATGCCCGGTAGCTTGCCTTTGGCACCGGCCGGTTTCATTAGCACTGCTTCTGTCGGAGGGCCATAAGGCAACTGCCACTGCAAGTGCTCCATCGAAAGCCCGTCAAATTCGAATTGATGCTGCACCAGTGCAACAGGAGTGGGCGAAACAGCAGGACCCGCTATCAGCTCCCGGTAGCGCGCACGTGCTACGGCTCTCCAGGCCGGCAGATCTTGATACATCGATTGGCGAAAGGAAAGCCGGGGCGGGTCGCTGACACTTTGTGATACCCAGTCACCATATGCACCCAGCATGTTCGGAATCATGAACTCTATCATTCAAGAATCAGCGTCCGTTTGCAACTGATTCCAGCTAAAGCAAAGAGTTTAACTCTCGCCATGCCCGCCCTTGCGACTCCGCCACCGCCGGATACACAATATCGCCTTGATAAGTATTGATTCCCTCGGCAATGGCCTTGGAATCCTGCGCTGCCTGTTGCAAGCCCTTGTTGGCAATCTGCATCAAGTACGGAATCGTCGCATTCGTAAGCCCAAACGTCGACGTATGCGGAACCGCCGCAGGCATGTTCGTTACACAATAGTGCAGCACGCCGTCCACATAAAAGACCGGATCAGTATGTGTTGTCGGCCGGCTCGTCTCAAAGCACCCCCCCTGGTCGATAGCCACATCCACTAAAACGCTACCCTTCTTCATCGTGCTCAACATGTCGCGGCGCACAATTTTCGGCGCACTCGCCCCCGGCACCAGCACCGCTCCAATCACCAGATCGGCCAGCCGCAAAGCCTCCCGAACCGTATAAGAGTTGGAGGCCAGGGTCACTACCTGGCTCGAATAGATATCGTCGATCTCACGCAGCCGGTTCAGGTTCTTGTCGATGATCGTAACGTGCGCCCCTAGCCCCACAGCGATCTTCGCTGCATTGTGTCCAACCACGCCTCCGCCGATAATCACCACATTTGCCGGTGCGACACCTGGGATACCCCCAAGCAAGATACCGCGCCCGCCGTTTGGACCCTCAAGATACTGTGCCCCGATCTGCACACCCATCCGGCCAGCCACCTCGCTCATCGGTGTCAATAGTGGCAGGCTTCCATCCTTCTCCCGAATCGTCTCGTAGGCTACGGCATTCACTCTCGCTTCCAATAACTGTGTAGTTAGCTCCGGCAGCGGTGCCAGATGCAAATAGGTGAACAGGTTCAGCCCGGGCCGAAAGTAACTGGCCTCGCTAGCCTGCGGTTCTTTCACCTTAACAACCAGCTCGGCTCTTGACCAGACATCGCCTGCCTTTGCAACAACAATTGCTCCAGCATCGGTATATTCTTCATCTGTGATCGAGCTGCCCAATCCGGCTCCGCTCTCTATGTACACCGTGTGTCCGTGTTCGATCAATCCGGTAACACCACTGGGCACAAGACCAACCCGTGTCTCGTGATCTTTGATTTCTTTGGGTACGCCGATTATCATTGCCCTACCAGCCTAGCCGAATCTTCAGCCTAGAAGCGCGCCGTCAGCCCTGCCCTTACCGCACGAGCCAATCCTGGAGTCAAATTGTTATTGTTGTGCCCGTTCACAATGTATTTGCGATTCGTCAGATTCTCAACGTTCACCTGCAGCCTCAAGCGTTCGCTCAAGCTATAGAACAAGGCAGCATCGGCACGAGTAAAGTTGGGAATGCGTACGCTACTGTCGATCGCGGCAAACATCTCGCCCTGATGGATCAAGCCAAGCCCAGCTCCCAGCCGCGATTGGATCCGGAAGTGATTCCAAAGCGACACACTGTTGCGCGGCACCTGGGGTACGCGGGCACCCAAGCTTGCCGCGACGGTCCGGCTGGTTATAAACGCATCTTGCCAGGCGTATCCGCCAGCTACCGTCCAAAACCGCGAAAGACGCCCATTCACTGACAATTCCAAACCCTTGCTCCGCTGCGATCCCGTCTGCACAATCCGTGCCGGATTCTCTGGGTCAGGTGCGGTTGTATTCGTCCGGTCCAACCAGTAGTAGGCAGAACTCAGCGACAGCCCGCGCGCCATATCCCACTTCGCACCCACTTCAGTATTTCTGAACTTCTCAGGCTTCAATGTTTGACTCGTAACACTGAGCGAGGAAAACTGATCTCCGGCGCTCGGCAAAAACGACACACTATAGTTGCCATAAAGTGAAACCGCCCGGACAGGCTTAATCACCAGCCCAACCCTTGGTGAGAATATATTGTCGATCCGTCGCAGTGGCAAATTCGTCCGCCGGTTGAGCGCATTCAGGTCAAAGTGGTCCAGCCGCAGTCCAGCCACCACTTGCACAAAGCGTGACACTTCAATCTGATCCTGCATATAAGCCGCTCCAACGCGCGCCCGGATCTGGTTGCTTGGGTCAGTCGCCGATTGCCGGAAGCGAACCGGCGTAAAGTCCGTGGTGTTAGCAATGGGCACATTCAGGGTGGATGCTGTGTCGTTAAAAAATCCTGTGTTGCGAAAGTTGTTCGTCAATTGCCTGCCCACTTCAACGCCAGTCAATACCGTATGCCGGATTCCGCCCGTCTTGAAACTGCGCGAAAAATCTGTTTGATTGAAGAAATTCTTCCGGTCTGTTGCATCTTCATAGGCTGATAGGCTCACGAGAGTTCGTGTTGCATTCACTGCCCCAGGAAACACATTCCCGTAGTATTTGTCATAGGCTCCAAAGAGCGTCTGATTGCGCAAGTTCCAACCACCCAGTTGCTGTTCCACATTCACCGACCCAAGGTTTACATCTGCCCTGGCCCGGCTCACATTCGGATTGCCAAAGTATTGCCTGCGGTCCACCTCTAGCGGTAATCCGCGAAACGACGGGATGCCCCGGTCTACTAACCGCCCATCGTGGAAAAACTCATAACCGAGGCGCACCTTGGTGCGATCCGTGGGCCGCAATGTCAGAGTTGGGCTAAACCCATAACGCCTCAATTCCCCATACTGCCGAAAGCTGCCTGTATCCTCAAACATCGTGTTCAATCGCAACGCAGCCCACTTATTGAACGGCTGATCGAAGTCGGCCATGGCCCGCTTATGGCCAAAAGAACCTCCCTGAACCGCCAATTCCCGAATCGGAGAAAATACGGCTTCCTTTGTGACCCGGTTCAACACGCCGCCTCCGCCGCCTCGCCCAAAGACCATCGCGTTGGGCCCCTTGAGTGCTTCAACACTCTCCAGATTGTAAAGATCGCGGTAATACTGCACGTCGTCGCGCACGCCATTGATGAAGAAATCCGCCGTTGTCGCATTGCCCCGGATCACAGGAGCGTCCCGATGCCCCTCGCCTTGTGCCATTGTGATCCCCGGTATATAGCGCACCACATCGGCCATGCTCATCATGCCCTGATCGCGCATTTGCTCTAAATTGATCAGGCTGATCGACTGTGGAATGTTTAGCACCGGGGTGCTCGTCCTCGTAGCAGTCGAGGTGGCCATGTTTCGATATCCCGCCGTCTCAGTAACCGTGATCGACAGAATCGACCCCTCAACCGCAAGCGTAATCTCGAAGTGCTGCTCCTTGACCTCTTTCAACTCAATCGCGCGGGAATATGCCATGAAGCCTCGCATTTGCACCTGCAATTCGTAGCCGCCAGCTTGCGAGCGGTCCAACTCGAACCGGAACTCGCCATTTTGCCCGGTCAAGGTCGAGAGCGGCTTCCGGTCCGGGCCAAGCAGTCGAACTTCGGCTCTCCTCAAAGCGGCACCCGACTCATCAAGCACTCTTCCATTAATCGAGTCGAGCGGCGATTCTGCCTGCAGCAAAACTGCGCATAAAATGAAAGCCAATTGCCAAGCAGAAGTGAAGTTTGTAGCTTTATTGTTTGATTTTTCGAACATAGAATGAATTCATTGCAAGTGAATTGCAATAAGACCATTCCATCATTTTAGGCTGAACCGTGTCAAGACCAATTTGGTCCATGATTCAAATATTACTGATTCAATCAGTTGCGTTGTTGTTCGAGGTTTGGCGATTGGTCGGCCGCGACGACGCTACCGTTATTTGCAGATGGGACAGGAAGACTCAGGTTGCTGTCATATTTTGGGCCCAGACCCAAGGCAATCAGCATCTTGGCGTCGATTTTTCCGTCTACCCGCACCTTTTGACTGGCTTCGAATCGCTTGAGGGCTTCTACGCACTGGCCATTCCACGCGCTGTTGCCATCGCTTTGCAGATATCCCCGCTCAATCAGGGCCAACTGGACGTCACGCAAACGGTTGGATGTTGGAGCTGCCGGCGCGGCAGGTTTGTAAGGAACTGGCTTTCGGTAAGCCGCCTTCTTCTTTAAGGGACGCTTCGTTGCACCTGATCGTGCGGAAACGACTCTAGTCGCTGCTCTAGCCTTGGCCGTAGACTGCTTTGCTTTGGTTGCAACCGGCTTCGCCAGCAGGCCACAAACACCAAAAAGACAGACTACGAGTACGGTTACTGCCGGACGCGTTATCACCATAGAATTATACCAAAAATAATATATCGGGCGTAAGGGGTACACCCAATAGTGTTTCAGTTTAATTAAAGTTAACTTTTCTTGCCAGCTTCAACGCAATGATCAGGAACTCGATAAATGTTTTGAATTCGTCCCTCGTTGACATGGGACTCGTTCCTTCCATGCGCGCTATGGCTTGGGTGGCTTCGGCTTATCCTTATTGGAAGGAGCTTCCTCCACGTCGCCGAACTTGATGTCCGACTCTGCGCCAAAGCGCTTGTAGTCCTGATACTTTATCGTCATTTTGATTGGAACAATACTGGTATCGAATACCAACGTGTCGGTGGAGACAGTGTACGTGGGGAACCAATATTTGCCATCGATCTGCTCCCGGTAGGTTTCAAACTTGGGATACTGGCTGCCGGCATTGCGCTTTTTGCCCATCGGGCGGCCGTAGGTCTTAACGATTTGCAGTTCCTGATCGTCCACCCAGGCTGTACCGGCAAAGTAGCGCTTGCCGGCTTCGATGCGTTTCGGTTTGATGGAAAAAACGTAACAGGGCACCTCGTCTACCAACTCATGGCCCAGATAGCGCACAAAGTAGGCATCTACCTCTTCCGCTGTCAGCACAAAGGGCAGAGTGTCCCGCATATCCTGCAAGTCTTCAGGCTCCAGCAGCAGGTTCTGCAAACTCTGTGGCGGCGCATAAACTACCTTTTCTGTGCGCTTGCCTTCGATGAAAACCCAGTCGCTCGTCGTTTCATACTTGCCGATCACCCGCTTGCGCGAAGCATCCATCTCGTTCATTTTGGTGACCTGCCGGTAGATGTAGTTCTGCCGCGCCTTGGAGAAGTCACTCTCCTTTTGGGCGAATTTCTTGATAATCAACTCGATCTCAGCCGGCGTCGGATCCTTCAGAGTCACAGCAGCGGCAAGCCCACTGGCCATCACGAAAATCAGAGCTAGTATTCTCATTTGTTCTTACCTCAACAGATGTTTGGCGATCACAACTCGTTGCATGTTACTGGTGCCTTCGTAGATGCGCCCGATCTTGGCATCCCGGTAGAGCTTCTCCACTGGATACTCTTTGGTGAATCCAACTCCACCAAATACTTCAATTGCCCGGCTGGCGACATTCTCGGCAATGATCGAAGCATAATACTTCGCCATGGCCGCCTGCTGAACAAAATCCTGCCCGGCATCCCGCAGCCGGGCCGCGTTATAAACCAGCAGTCGCGCTGCCTCAATCTCAACGGCGCACTCGGCCAACATAAACTGCACACCCTGAAAGTCTCCAATCGCCTTTCCAAACTGCTTCCGCTGCTTGGCGTAGCCTACTGCATGATCCAGCGCCCCCTGCGCCAGACCCAGCATCTGCGCCCCAATTCCGATCCGGCCTTCGTTCAAAGTCTCGATCGCAACCTTATATCCCTTGCCAATCTCACCCAGAACTGCATCCTCGCTCACCCTCACCCCATTCAATACGACTTCACAAGTGGACGACGCCCGGATCCCCAGCTTGTCCTCCTTCTTGCCAACCTTCAACCCCTCCGTCTCACGCTCCACCAGAAAACAAGTGATGCCCTTGTAGCCAAGACTTGCATCCACTGTCGCAAATACAAGAAATAATCCCGACTCGGCTGCATTGGTGATCCAGAGCTTCTGCCCATCAAGCACCCAGCCACCGTCCACCTGCGTGGCACTGGTTGTGAGCGCAAAAGCATCGCTGCCAGCACCGGCTTCGCTCAGGGCATAGCTGCCCACCATATCGCTGGCAAGCCTGCTCAGATACTTCTCCTTCTGGGCTGCCGATCCCCACTTTCGAACTGCATTGTTGACCAGAGTGTTCTGCACATCTACGCAAACGCTCACGGCTGGATCCACCGCAGCTAATTCTTCAATCATCAGGACACTCTGAAAAAAGCTCCCGCCCTGGCCACCATACTCTTCAGGAATATCGATGCCCATCAGACCTTGCGCAAAGATCTTGCGCAGCAAAGCGGGTTCCAGTTTGGCATGCTCATCCATCTGACGGACAAGTGGCGCGATCTCCTGCCGGGCAAATCGCCGCACCATATCTCGAAACATCTGTTCTTCGTCGCTAAGCTGGGTAAGCGGCTGCATCTCATTCGTTATTCTACGTGTTCGCTAGCGCCATCGCTGTCCCAATACCGGACACTCTCGCATCTGCTGCCGCTTTCCAATCCAATCCCTATCCCAAACAATCCAAACGCTTTTCCAGTATCCCGATGCCATGGCGAGGCGCGTGCATCTGCTACATTCAAGATTCATGGATATCAAGCGCGAAGGCATAGGACGCAAAAAGCTGATCCGTAGAGTGGTTCTAGGGGTGATTGCAGTGGCTGCCCTCGGAGCGACGACCTACGGATTGAGCCGCCTCAAGCCCGCTGCCCCAAATGTGGAATCCGCCACGCTTTGGTTCGGCTCGGCCAAACGTGGTGCCATGCTGCGCCAGGTTCGTGGCCTCGGCACTCTCGTTCCGCAGGAAATCCTCTTCGTCCCGGCTACTAGTGAAGGCCGCGTTGAAAAACGCCTCATGCTTCCTGGCAGCAAGGTATCTGCTGGCACCGTCATCATCGAACTCTCCAATCAGGAATTGATGACCGCGCTTAGCGACGCCGAATGGGCTGTCAAGGCTGGCGAGGCTGAGATGATCGACCTCAAAGTACGCCTCAATCGTGAAAAACTCGAACAAAAATCGAAAACCGCGCAAGTCCAAAGCGAACAGGTGCAAGCCCAACTCGGCTACGATCGCGACACCAAATTATTCAAAGAGGGCCTCACCGCCGACCTCACCGTCAAACTCTCGAAAGCCAAGGCCGAAGAGCTTTCGCACCGCCTCGAAATTGAACGCGAGCGGCTCCTTTCCAACGATGATATGACTCGCGCCCAGGTAGAAGCCAAGCGCGTAAATATAGAAAAACTCCGTGCCGCCTACACCTTAAAGAAGAAACAGGTCGCTGACCTTCGGGTTCGAGCAGGCGTCGATGGTGTCCTCCAGGACCTCCCGGTTCAGGTTGGCCAGCGCGTCACCATGGGTACGGTATTGGCTAAAGTCAGCCAGCCATGGCGTCTAAAAACCGAACTCAAGATTCCCGAAACTCAAATGAATGAGATCAGAATCGGCATGCCTGCCGACATTGATACGCGTAACGGAATCATTAAAGGTGAAGTAGCAAGAATAGATCCTGCTGCTGTAAACGGAACGGTAACGGTTGACGTACGTCTTATTGGAGAACTGCCGCAAGGCGCAAGGCCAGACCTGAGCGTAGACGGCACGATTGAAATCGAAAAGCTGAGTGACGTGCTCTATGTCGAGCGCCCTGTCATCGGACAAGCAAATGCCACTGTCGGTCTCTTCCGGGTCAATCCAGACGGCAAAGAAGCCGAGCGCGTACAAGTAAAGTTCGGACGCACTTCCGTAAACACGATTGAAGTCATCAGTGGCCTGAAACTGGGCGAAAAAGTGGTGCTCTCTGACATGAGTCAATGGGATGCCCACAACCGGGTCAGATTGAATTAAGAGGAGCAAACAGTAATGAGCGATGCACAAGACCTGTTAACAATGGATGCCGTCACCAAGGTATTCCTTACCGACGAGGTAGAGACCCACGCCCTGAGCGGCATTCACGTAAACATCAAGAAGGGAGAGTACGTGTCGATCTCCGGGCCATCTGGCTGCGGAAAGTCCACTTTACTTGCCATTCTCGGCCTCCTCGACTCCCCCTCTGGCGGAACCTACATCCTGAACGGCCGCCCCGTCCAAAGTCTCAAGATGAGCGAGCGCGCCCGCATTCGCAACCGCGAGATCGGCTTCATTTTTCAGGCTTTCAATCTGATCGGAGACTTAACCGTTTATGAAAACGTAGAACTCCCGCTCACCTACCGTGGCATGTCCGGCACAGAACGTAAGAAGCGAGTTCACGAAGCTCTTGAGCGGGTCGGCATGGGGCACCGCGTCAAACACTACCCTTCGCAACTCTCAGGCGGTCAGCAGCAGCGTGTCGCCGTAGCCCGCGCTCTCGCTGGCGACCCAGCCATCCTCCTCGCCGACGAACCTACCGGTAACCTTGACTCAGCCAATGGCGAAGCCGTCATGGAACTCATGCGCGATCTCCACCGTGGTGGGGCCACCATCTGCATGGTTACTCACGACAACCGTTACGCCAAATACGCCGACCGCACCATCAAGCTCTTCGATGGCCGCATCGTCGAGGAATCGAGCGAAATGGCGACTGCCGCCGAGGCCGACAAATGAAGCGGCATTTCGAGCGCTACTTTGAGCTCTTCCCCATGTTGGTCATCATCCTCATATTGGTAGCCAATGAGCATCGCCATTCAAATGCCCAGACAATCGGCTTTGAGCCCAATGTTTTTTCCGTCGGCGTTCAGGCTCCTCGCTTGATCTTCAGATAATCCTCCCGGTGCGCCGCACTACTGCGGCATGATGGATCAAGCAATGATCGAACTTCGCAATATTGAAAAGGTCTACCAGCACGGGCCCACTAAAAGCTTCGTCCTTCGGCGCGTGGACGTCACGATTAAAGAAGGCGAGTTTGTTTCTATCATGGGGCCGTCCGGTGCAGGCAAAAGCACGCTCCTCTACGTGATCGGCATGCATGATAGCGATTGGACCGGCGAATACTTTCTCTCCGGCCAGCCCGTTCACAAGATGAACCGCAAAGACCGCAACGAAGTCTACAAACAAAACTTTGGCTTTGTGTTTCAGAGCTACCATCTCCTCGACAGTCTCACCGTCGCCGAAAACATCGAGATGCCGCTTACTTACCGCAACATCCGCAAGAGCGATCGTGAAGCCATCGTCGCCGATACCCTCGACCGCTTTCAAATGGTGGGCAAAAAAGACCTCTTCCCCAATCAACTCTCCGGTGGCCAGCAGCAGCTTGTAGGCATCGCCCGAGCCATGGTCGCCAAGCCCAAAGTCATCCTTGCCGACGAGCCCACCGGCAACCTCCACACCAGCCAGGGCAAAGAGATCATGGAAATGTTCAAGAAGCTCAACGACGAAGGCACCACCATCATCCAGGTCACCCACTCTGACGTCAATGCCACCTATGGCAACCGCATCATCGAGATTCGTGACGGATGGATTGAGAAGGATTGAGAAGTGAAGCCGGCGATCAAGCCCCGCATTCTTATTGCCGACGACCAGTTCGATGTACTCGAAGCCTTGCGGCTGCTGCTGAAGCCCGAAGGCTACGATATCGAAACCGTCCCTAGCCCTGATGAAGTCATCCGCTCTCTGGAAAAGCGTGAATACGACACTCTCATCATGGATCTCAACTACACCCGCGACACCACCTCGGGCCAAGAAGGTCTCGACCTCCTGAGCAAGGTCCAGGAAATCGATCCGATACTCCCTGTCGTTGTCATGACCGCCTGGGGCACCGTCAACCTCGCAGTCGAAGCCATGCGCCGCGGTGCTTGCGACTTCCTCACCAAGCCCTGGGAAAACGAACGCCTCGTCTCAATCGTAAGAACCCAGCTCAACCTCAGCAACGCCCTCAAACGCCAGCAACGCCTCGAAGCCGAGAACATGCTGCTTCGCGACGAATCCGGCCCCACGATGATCGCCAAATCGGCTGCGATGCAGCCCGTCATTGAACTCATCGCCCGCGTCGGCCCTAGCGACGCCAACGTCCTCGTCACCGGTGAACCAGGCGTCGGCAAAGAAGTAGTCGCAAGAAAACTCCACGCTATCTCGATTCGCGGCCCCAAGCCAATGGTCAGCGTCAACGCCGGCGGTCTCGCCGAAGGCGTCTTCGAGAGCGAACTCTTCGGCCATGTCAAAGGAGCCTTCACCGACGCCAAGACAGACCGCGTTGGCCGCTTCGAACTTGCCGATACCGGCACGCTCTTCCTCGATGAAATCGCCAACGTCTCCATCGGGCTTCAATCCAAGCTGCTGCGGGTTCTTGAGACTGGCGAGATGGAACGCGTCGGTTCCTCCCGCACCCAAAAAGTCGACGTCCGCGTCATCAGTGCCACCAACGCCGACCTCCACCGCGAAGTAGAAGAAGGCCGCTTCCGTCAGGATCTTCTCTTCCGTCTCAACACCATCGAGATCCATATTCCCCCCTTGCGGGAGCGCCGTGAAGACACCCTCGCCCTTGCCAATTTCTTTTTAGATAAACACGCCCAGCGCTACCGCAAGGCCCTCTCCGGCTTCGACTCAGGCGCAGTCCAGGCAATGATGGAACACCGCTGGCCCGGCAACGTACGAGAACTCAACCACGTCGTCGAGCGAGCCGTTCTCATGTCCGGCAGCACTCAAATCCGCGCCCAGGACCTGGCCCTCCGCCCCAGCACTGGCACTTCCCAAAAACTCGAAGACATGAGCCTCGAAGACGTCGAAGCCCACCTCATCAAGAAAGCTCTCGACCGCTTCGGGGGCAACGTCAGCGCCGCCGCAGGCGCCCTCGGCTTAAGCCGTAGTGCCCTCTACCGCCGCCTGCAACGATACAATCTTCATCGATACACCACATGAAGCTTGCTCACGAGAGGCGCATCCAGCTCGCTGCGTTGGCAGGGGGCCTTCCCGCCATTGCCACTGCGCTCGGCATCCTTTGGACAGGTGACTTCACGTCTAAGGTCCAGTGGACTCTCTCCGCGCTCATCCTCGTTGCCTGGTTTGCCTTTGGCAACTCGGTGCGGGAACTTGTTTCGTCGCCTCTGCGCACCGTAGCCAACCTCCTCGAAGCTATTCGTGAAGGCGACTATTCGATCCGTGGCCGCACCACTTCTCTCGACGACTCCCTGGGCGAAGTCCTCTTACAGGTCAATGCCATGGGCACTACTTTGCAAGAGCAAAGGCTCGGAGCACTCGAAGCCACTGCCCTCCTGCGAAAGGTGATGGAAGAAATCAACGTGGCTATCTTTGCCTTTGATGCTGACAATAAACTGCGCTTGGCCAACAAAGGTGCCGAAGCCCTCCTCGGCCGCCCCATAGAGCGTCTCCTCGGTGAGACTGCAGAAAGTCTCGGCCTCCAAGATTGCCTCAAGGGCGAAATGCGAACGATGACCCGCAGCTTCCCCGGCGGCACCGGTCGCTGGGGTGTCAGTTGCAGCACCTTCCGTGAAGGCGGCATCCCCCACCAATTGCTCGTCTTGACCGACCTCACCCGGCCCTTGCGCGAAGAAGAACTCCAGGCCTGGCAACGCCTCGTCCGGGTGCTTGGCCACGAACTCAACAACTCTCTAGCCCCCATCAAGTCGATTGCCGGGAGCTTGGGCAACATCGTCGGGCGCGATCCTCTTCCAGACGACTGGAAAGAAGACATGCGCCACGGCCTGAGCATCATCGGCTCTCGAGCCGAAAGTCTCCAACGCTTCCTCAGCTCATACACCCGCCTGGCCAAACTTCCAAGCCCCACGCTTTCCCCAACATCGATTGAGCCACTCATCAGAAGAGCCACCGCCATGGAATTGCGCAAGAAGGTAGAGATCGTCCAAGGCCCCGCATTCATGATCGATGCCGATGCAGACCAGTTGGAACAATTGCTGATCAACCTCACCAAAAACGCAGTTGAAGCCGGCGGCGTTGTCCGTATCGGATGGGGCCGCACAACTGTGCTCGCCGGGCCAAGACTCGAGATCTGGATTGAAGATGGAGGCCCTGGCTTATCCAATACCGCTAACCTCTTCGTACCCTTCTTCACTACCAAGCCCGGAGGCAGCGGCATTGGCCTGGTGCTCTCCCGCCAAATCGCAGAAGCGCATGGCGGTACTCTGGAATTGAAGAACAACACAGGCAAACCGGGTTGCACGGCCCGCCTGCTACTTCCCTTGGCATCGCATGATTTACTGGCTGCTCCTGTTGGCCTTACAGTATGACCCGAATCTCTCACCGAAATTCGCTGAGTCTTCGCGTTTACTCCAGCAACAACGCTTCCCCGAAGCCATCGCCATTCTCGAAACCTTAACGCGAACAAAGCCAGAAGTCGGCGAGTATTGGTATGCCCTTGGCATTGCCCAAGCTGCAAGCGGTAACTCCAATGCCGCACTTCTGCCCCTCGAAAAAGCTTGCACCGTGGCTGATCGCATCCCCAGGGCCTGCTACCACTGGGGCCGCCAGCTTCAAGCGATGAGGCGCCACTCCGAAGCCATAGCCGCCTTCGACAAGGCCGGTAAGAACGCCGAAGATTCCGTGCTTCTAACTGCTAAAGCCCAAAGCTACGAAGCCCTCGATCAGCCCTCCGCCGCCGATCAGGCCTATCGCGGCGCTCTGGCAGAAAGTGCTCTCCGCCCCAAGAACTCCGCCGAGATCCAGCTCCGTTACAGCGGCTTCCTGATCCGGCAAGGTCAGATCGAAGCTTCGCTCTGGCAGTTGGATCAAGTCATTCGCAAGCAACCATTTATGGGCACTGCCTGGCGTGAGAAAGCCGGCTTGCTTATGGCAGTAGGCAGAAAAGAAGACGCCGCCGACGCACTCGAACAAGCAATCGCCCACGGTGAACGCAACCGCGAAAATTTGCTGCTACTCAGCCGCCTCTACGCCGAGCTGGGTAACACAGAAAAAGCGCAAGCCTACAAGGACGAAGCCAGGACACAATAAGCGTTTTGGGCAGGAAAGAGAGTTGGGCGACTGGCCCTAGTCACCTTTGGTGTAGCCAGCAGTAGGCTCGAATTCGCTCTGTCCGCGAACCCGGTTGATGCGGCGGCCCGGCCATTCAAGCCGCATATCTTTACTCACTTCGTCCAGCATTTCTGTCGTGCAGACTTTCGTCTCCACGGCAAAAGCACCCAGAAGCATGTTGTCGCACACTGCATTGATCAGGCGCGGAATCCCTTGTGTGCGTAAGTGGATTTCAGCCAGGAGCGCTTCGGGAAAAATTGTCTGATTCTCAACACCACAATGGGCCAGACGCGATTCGATGTACTCCGTGCTTTCTTTGAGCGTAAGCGGCTGCAAATTGCAACGCAGCACGATTCGCTGCTTAAGCTGTCGAAGATTGGGCGCATCGAGTTTGCGGTCAAGCTCCGGTTGGCCGCTCAAGATAATCTGCAAGAGCTTTCCAATACGAGGATTCTCAAGATTACCCAGCAGACGGATCTCTTCAAGCACGTCCCATTCCAGATTGTGGGCTTCATCGACAATCAGTACGCTCGTGCGGCCCTCATTCGCCTGCTGAATGAGCAATTGATTGAGTGCAAAAAGCACTTCTGTTTTCGAGGTTCGATCACAACGCAGATCCAGATCGTAAGCGATCATTTCAAAAAACTGGTCTGCTGTAATTCGAGAATTAAAGACGAAGGCGAACTCTACCCCAGCTTGCTCAAGATAATCGCGCAAGCATTCCAGCATCGTTGTCTTTCCGGTTCCTACTTCACCCGTTAAGACAATGAATCCTTTCCTTGACTGCACGCCGTATATGAGGTTAGCTAAAGCTTCCTCATGCTGTGGACTGCGGTAAAGAAACGCCGGGTCAGGGCTAAGATTGAAGGGGTCTTCTTTGAGACCGAAAAAGCCGTTATACATTCAAGAGCCTATTTATAATCTTAATCTTAACATATCGAACCACTTAGGCACCCACCCACTCAAGATGGATCCAGCCAGGAAGTGCCGCTGGGGTATTTTCCAGATACACTACGCGGCGCGTTTTAGGGAAGGGAAGTCCGGTTGCAAGAGCCGATGCGTAAAACGGCATTCGCTTCAGGATCTCCCGGTATGCCGGTGAACTGGTATCACCAATCCCGGCCTTCGAGGCAAAACCACCGCCCCAGCCGATCTGCAGCAGACAACCGCGATTGCCTCCCTGGATCATGTCGAGGCGCTTTTCAAGTTCTCCAAGAATCTGGTTCAAGATAGGAAGACCACTGCGCTGGGCATACTGTTTCTGAATTTGCAGTTGATTTGAAGCCCAAAGATTGGCGGCATCGGCCATCGGCTGATGACTCGCTTTCTCTTTCCAGGCTCCTTCAAAAAGCGTACCCGGCAAGGCCATTTCCGCAAAGGTGGGCGCTGGCTTCCAGTCGACGCTAAACTTCTCACCTTGCTTCACCAGTTTGGCCGTCCGGGTCAGGTATACACGAAAGCTCTCGGCCGTCACCGGCTTCGAATCGCCGATGCTTACCGCTCTCATCCTGTCTTTGCCACGGGATCCCATTGCAGCGCTTTCTTCAGGCTGCGCGGCATAACGAAAGCCTCGCTCATTTTGAAATTGCTGCTCCAAGGCGGTAAACAGTTTCTCGCCTCGCTCGGTCCACGATTTGTGTACCATGGCCGTGCGCAGTGCGCCCCGTAATGCACTGCCCGGAAGGTAGTGCCCTTGCGGACCTTTCAGAAAGGTCGGGATAAAGAGATCGTCAGCGCGGGCACGGTCCCAAATCGGCGAATACACCGGGCTCTCAAACGGGATGCGGCGCAGAGCGGCGCTCTGAGCCAGCCCGCCCCAATTCTGGAAGTCAAACTTCTCGGCTTTGCGCAATTGCGTAAGATAGCCTTCAAAGACAGGGCGCTTGGCCATCAACGCAAAGATCTTGGTCTGATCGAGCACATTGACGTGGTCTTTCCAAACCATATAATCGATAGGCGAAAGCGCTTGGCCATCTCCAACCAGCGTAGGCGTGAGGATCGTAGCCCGGTACTTCATCAGTTGTCCTCCTCGACATAGCGTGGCTCTTCTACAATGTTTGCCTCTTCGACAATATTGGCCTCTTCTACCACCACGGCATCCGTCATGTAAATGTCGGCCAGCACTGGCTCAGGATCAGGCTCGGCACGCCTCACTGGCTCTGCCTTCGCGGGTGGCAACGGCAGTTGGAAGCTCGGTGCTTTCCAGGGCACTTCCACAGCCGCAGCAAATCCAGCTCGCCAGACCGCGTGCGCAAATCCATCTGGTGCCACGTCCACAGCCGCGCCCTTGGGCGCAGTTGCCGCCACAAGCACACCACCTTCGCGCACCATATTCAAGCTCTTTTTGTCGCTGCCCCATCCGGCAATCGACTCCACTTTGCCGTTTCGCCGTTTCAACTCGTAATAGCCACTCTTCCAGTCCACTGTGTCACTGGAGGCTGGCACATAACAACTCAGCAGCCAATAGGCAGAACTGCCTTCTGTCCGCACCGGGCTATGGTCGAGGATGATCGAAGGCCAAGTCCCCTGTTGGAATTCAGGTGCTTCAGCACGCCCCCACCCACGGGATCGTTCGCCTCCAAATCCAGAATCAGCCAACAGTCTGAATGCCGCTCGCACCGGGCCGTCCCAGCGCTCGCGGGCACTGGAATCCTGAAACAAAATTGCGAGCCAAAGTCCAACGCCCTGATTGAATTCAAGACAGCCGCTGGTATAAGCCTCGCCGCTGGTTGCCGTCATCCGGTCCACTGGCGCAGTCGCCCGCACGCGCTCACGAAAAGGCGTTTGTGACCCGGCAGGCAACAGGCAGCCACTCTGGCCATCCACTTCCCAGCGATCTTCACGAAACGGCTCGCCTGCCAGCAACTCATCAATGACACTCAACGGAATCAATTTCGCCGCATGCCAGTTCATCTTCGCCGTCGCCTGCGCAGGCGGCCAGAGAGTAACCGGTGCCGGAGCAAAGAGCTGTCGTCCAAAGTACGGATACATCGAAGTGAATCGGACCGCCGGGTGATCACTGCCAGCCGTTGCCGCTAGCCACGCATCGAGCTCACCCAACTGGGCAAGCGCCTGCGTTACCGCGCTAAAGACACGATCAGATGGGAAAGTCGAATTCAGTTCGTCCTGATTGCCACTATCGCCTCCAATGCGCCACGGCCCTGTTGGGCGAAGGCGTACCAGCAGCGCGGGCTCGCGTGGTGTCGACGGCATGGCGCTTAGGCCTCAAGCTTCTGAGCAAGCTCAGCAGAGACTGCACGCAGCTCAGAAACATCAGTAGCCGCTGCCACTTCGGTTTCAGCTCCGCCCTTGTAATAGCCGGCATTGCGCCAGGTCAGTTTCAGGCCAGAGAACCGAACTCGTCCGCTACCACGGCTTCCTCCGCCACCCAGGGTGTCGTCCTCAAGCAGCGCAAGCCCCTGAATGATCGCGCCGATCAATTCCTTGTCTTCTTCGCAAAGCACGTCCACTACGAGTCGCAGCTTGAAGCTGGCTCCAGCCGGAACCCGCTCCAGCGTCCGCGCTTGGCTCTGACTCGTGATTCGGTCGATTGCCGACTCGCTCTTCACCTCAGTCAGTTCATCGTCAAGGCTCTCGCGCATGGGCGCGGTAATGCTGTCGAGATTGAGCGCGGCGTCATACACTGTAAGGCGCGCCGGAGTGATCGTGTTCTGGCTCAGCGCGTCGCCTTCAACGCGCTCAACTCGTCCAGGAGCACGCCCGAATAGCAGGCAAATTTCGTCGCCCGGAGAATCAGAAGCGTGAATACGAACTTCCTGTCCCTTACGCTTCGACACATAAACCAGATGCTTCGGGGTCGCAAAACCCAGCGCCTGCTCAAGCAGAGAACGCATCCGTCCACGCAGGCTCGATCCTGGGACGTAGGGACGGCCAAACGCATCTTTTACCACTGGATTATCGGCTCCGCCAATTTCCAGTGTGCCTTTGCCGGCACCGATATGCAGACCAGTTTCGCAGACCAGTTCGCCTTCAATCAGGAGCTTGCCAAGGAAGCTCAGTTCGGTTTGTGCAGTATGTGAACTCATGGAGGTTCCCCTTATTCGTTGTAGGCCACAATGGCCTCGAAGAGATCGCGAAAGCGCTCGTAGCCGCGCTGGTCGTTCTTGCGCGTCACCTGCAAGAGCAGACGTTCCAACACATCCAGGCTACGCAACCCGTGACGGGCAATCGTGTAAGCCAGGCGTGCGCGAAGCATCACAAACTCGTGCTGGCGTTCGCTCTCAACCGTACGGCAGGCGCGGCGAACGGCGTTATAAAAGCGCCGCAACTGGCTCTTCGTCCCGGAATCCATATCGCGCAATCGTGCCACAACCGCATGTGCCTGGTTGTCCAAATAGAGTGCATCTACGATCAGCTTTTCGAGATCGATGTCCGGGGCGAAATCGCCAAAACGCTGAGGACGCGGGCCACCACGATCACCCCCGCCCTGCGGCGGCCGGTTGCCTTGCGGCCGATTGCCTTGTTGGGGAGGCCGTGTACCCTGCGGTAGCGGTGGGCGTCCTGTTCTCTGTGGTCTGTTTTCCGCCTTCGGTGCGTCCGAGGCTGGGGTTTCTTGCTTGACTGCTTCTTCCGACATAGGTGTGTCCTCGCGTTTAAGCGTTGATCGAGATTCGGGTCAATTCCAGGCCTACTCGTCCCGACGGCCTCAGCCTGGTCTGGCCAGCATTCTTGCCGATGAACTCAGCAAGTAGCCGGTTGCGCGTGCGTTCAAAATCACGCGATTCATTTTCGGTTTCGAGCGCGAGGCTCAATCGCCGGTACAATCGCCAGGGCCTTTCAAAGCGCCCCGTCTTGCGCCGCAAACTCTGATACCCACTCTCCCTGAAGAACGCGGATAACTCAGAAACAAACTGCGGACTTGCGCCATAGTTGCGGATCATCCTGAGGCAAAGCTCGCGGATTTCCAGAGCATCGGGCACTTGCTTCCAGTCAAGGACGCGCCCAAACATGTAGATCGAATCACGGGATGAAGCCTGCGCCAGCTTCAGAGCCGCATTCACTTCAGCAACACTCGAAGCCTGATCACCAGCGGCGATGGCGGCGGTAATGCTCTTACCTTCTACTCCAGCCGTTTCATTTAGATTCACTTCAGCCATCGTCTGGAACAGACGATGAATTTCCTGGGCCACCTTCAGCAGCGCATCGATATCGCCATAGACGGTAAAGCCTTCGATCCCCGAATCGATGATGGCGATCTTACCCGTACAGTCCGGCAGCCGCAAAAGCAGCGTTTGAAGTTCACCAGCAAAAAAGTTCTTGTAAAGATGGCTCAGCCGGAGATGCTCTTCAACCGAATTGGCCCGGCGCAGGCGAATCTCCAAGGCATCCACTGCCACCATCATTGCGGCACCTTTGCGCCGCTTCAAGCTCGATAGATCGAGGTGAGCCGTCCAGGGCAGCGATTCCATATCGTAGCCAAGCTTGTAAGTAAATTTCGATTCGCCAAAGTGGAAGCGGCCGGGTTCGTCATCGTCAACCCCAACCGAGGTGGCAGTGGGCCCGTCGTTGGCCAGAGCGGTGAAGAAATTGTAGTCGGCCCCGTGATAAGCCGGAGCGAAGGCGACAAAGGAATCCGCAGTCGCCTTGGTGCCCATCCCACGCTGCATCTCTTCGAAGAGTCGCTTTCGCACGACTGACCAGGCGCCGAGGTTTTCCGTAATCGCCCAATGAAAGGCCAGCCCCCCGCCGCTGAGCCGATCCATGTTTGATGCTGCAAGGCGCAGAAATGCTTCTGTCTTGTCCTGAAATTCCTGCGGCAAAAGTAGCAGAAAGTTAGACCCGCTAGAGGCACCCAGCAGCATCTTCGATAAACCCAGGTGATCCAGCAACGTTCTGGGGATCACTTCTCCCACAAGGCTGAGGTAGACGTGACGGCCAAGCAACTCCGCACTGTTGCGCCCTTCAAGCGGACGCAGGAACTCGCTTTTGGGCGCAATCTTGCCTTCAACAAAAATCTGGATGGACATGGTTCAGTTAAGCCGGAAAGTTCAGGTTAACACTTAGTTGACTGGCTTCGCCTCATAGAGCACCGTTTCGTCGTCCGACGTCATCGCCAGAAAATAGACTGTCCCATCGTCGCGGAAGTCGATCGCATTCACGCGTACCAGATAATCGCCCTCAGCCGTAGGCCGGAAAAGGTTGATCACCTGGCGGATCTTGGTCGGGTCGTCCGCCCGGCGTACCAGCAGAAAGTTGTTGCCGCCATTCGATTGCTGAAACAACACATCCCCCCGCCGGTTCGAATCTAGTGTCGTCACCGAATTGGCTACCTGCCCGTTCGGCATCACACTCGAGTTATTCACCGCGATCTCCCAATCGCTACCCTTCCACTCGGTCAGAATGTTCCCGCCAGCTTGCGTCGTTAGCACCGCATAAAGCTTACCTGACCCAGTACGGTGAAGATTCGCCACACCCGTAATCCGGTGCGGCCCTACCACCGTCAAGTTCGGTTCGGCCAACCGTGTCCAGGCCTGGTTGGCATAAAGGTAAAGCACCGGAACATTCAAGTTGCGGAAGCGCAGCGAAGCCAACACCTTCCCGTCATCAGCCAGCGCAAAACTGTCAAAGCTCGAAACAATCCGGTTATCGATTGTCGACGCCGTCGCTGCGCTAGTCGATAAGTTCATGATGCTCGCAACATTCCCATTCGACCAGATATACATGCGGTTATCCCCAGCACTGGTAGAACCCTGCATCAGCACATCGCCACTGGCGTTCACTTCGATCTGGTTCGGAAGGTTATAGGTAAACGTCTCCACCCGCAACGGGAAGGGAATCAGCAACTCTGGCGCACCGTTGCCCGCTACGCGAACAATTCCGGCAGAAACGATGGCGTAAATATCCCCGTTCGGAGCTTTGCGAATATTCGCAGTGCCTCCATGAAATCCGCCATAGAACATGTTGCCAAAGAGCCGCTCACCAATCGAGAGCCTGGGCACAAGGTCTGTTCCATTAAATTCGGCCACCCCGCCAGTGGTTCCACCTACTAGTACATGCGGCGGGCCCGTGCGCCCACCAAAGATGAGTGTCACCAGATTCAAAGGCGCTTCAACTTCCACTTGCTGCCCCGAATAAATCAGATATTCCGGGTTATCGCCCATCTTCGCCACAGCCATGTTGGCGGTCGCCGTGCGGGCCATCAGATAAACCTGACCTGAGGCCGTAATCGCACCAGACTCGATGTCTTCAAGGTTGGTCCCAGCTACATTCGGCCTTGAGTATAGGAAGACACTCTTCGGTTCTTCACCCGGCTTCCAGACATAAACGCCATTCCCTTTGTTGTTGAATGGATTTCCGTGAATCAGCGTGCCATGTGCCGGATGATGCCACAGGATGCCGGTCAATCCCGAGTATTGAAGGTTCTGCACCTTCCCTTCTTTATCGATTGCGATGAAATGGTTGGTGCTATTGTTCAGCGCCACCGCAATCACCACCGTGCCATTGGTCTCTTCCACCCAAAAGGTAGGCTGATTTCCACGTCCGCCAACAAAGCTGCGAATTGTAGACCCAAGCAGCGCATCATTGAGCGCAATCAGCTTCTTGCGATCACCGCTCGGGGGATGTTTATAGAAAACACGATTCGCCCCAAGCGTCGCGCTATAGAAGGCCGTCCCATCATCGGCGATTCCGTAGTCGCCATCGATAGATATCAAACCCGCACCTGGAAGCTCCGGCACGGCCTCCTTCGAGCTGATCAACAATTCCGTGATCCGGTTGTTAAATCCCCTAAAGATACCGGCATAAGTCAGTGGGTCGTTCTCAAACCGAAAACTGGCGCGGATCAGCAACTGGCCATTGGTTGTCATCGAATGCCTTGTCGCAGTAACGCCAGACGTAGCTTCGGTACCACTCACCAGCGGTGTGTTGTTTGAGAAGAAAGGCACCACTCCATCCCGGTTCCCCATTGAGAGCTGCCGCCCATTGATATTCGTATCCTCATGCGACAGGATCCGCCCATTCCGCGTAATCGAATGCACAAAGAACTCATTGGCAAATGAGCCGGAAGCAAAGCGCGGCTGCCCAGCCGCCGATACCATTTTGAAGTTCCCGTCGCGATAATTCATCAGTCCGCCGGCCATGCCGTCCAGGCTCACATTGAAGAACAGATCGCCGTTATCTGTCGCCCACAGCATCGACTGGCGGGCGCGAATCTCATACTTGTTCCGCTGCTGCAAAATGTTGTGATAGAGCCGCCTCACACTATAGGTCTTCGGCACTGTCGTGTCGATACGCGCTACTGCAATCCACTGCCGCTGCAAGCCAGTTTGCACGTCACCATAATTGAAAGTCGCCCACACAAAGTTGCTGCCCTCAGCGATCGCCGACATTAACCCGGCCGTTGTAATGCGCGCCGTCTGCGAAGTTCCGTTCCTCAAGTTCGTAATGGACCACGTCCAGCCCACCGCAGGAATTGGATTGTCGTCCGCGTCGTATGCTGTCGCCGTAAACTGTGCCGTGGAAAGCACACTCACTTCTCCGCTACCGGGCGATATTCCCACCCGGCTCGGAATCGTTTGTATTGCCGTCTCTGCCGTAATCGACCCTGCTCGCGCCGTGATCCGCACCACAGCCAGCCGGTTCGCCGTAACCAGGCCGGTGTTAGATATCGAAGCATTCGTCACATTGTTAGAGGCCCATGTGATGTTCGCGTTCTCGATTCGATTTCCGCCAGCATCGCGTACCACCGCCCTCATCTGCATCGTCCGGCCCACCAGCACTTGCGAGGAATCAGAAAGAATCTGCACGGTCGCCGGGGTCTGCCCGTACAGCGCCGCACAAGCCACAATGGCAAGTATCCAGCGCATCAACCGAAGACCTCTTCCACCGGCTGATATGTGCCTTCCGGCGCACCAGGCACATAGTAGTAACGGCGCTTCGAAGGCGTATCATCAATCGACTTCGTCCAGTCAATCCCCAACGCCGAATAGATCGTAGCCGTAATATCTTCAACGTAAATTGGCCGTTGCTGCGACCACCCAAAATCAGTGATCCGGGCACCATTCGCATCAGAAGCGCCAATCGCCCTGCCACCCTTAACACCACCACCCATCAGCGCCACACTCATCACATCGCGATAGTGGTCGCGGCCAGCACGGGAATTTAAGACCCCCGGCGTCCGGCCAAACTCACCCATCATCACAATCAGCGTCGAATCAAAATCCCCGGAGGCCTTCAGGTCATCCACAAGATTCCCAACACCTCGATCCAACTCATTGGTCAACGTATAGATATTCGGCGTCTGCCCCGCATCAAACTGCCCCACGTGCGTATCCCAGCCGCCCTGCGTCACGTTGATAAACGTAGCGCCATTCTTGGCCCGGATTGCATTGCGAGCCACAATCAACGAGCGGCCCAGACTGTTATTCCCATAACGGTTCTGGTCATCGGTCGAGAACTTGAAAACACTATCGACAGCCGCGTTGTACATCATCGCCTTCGCGCGGTCATAATACGCCCCATACGCTGCCATCGCCTGATTCGCCGGCACCTCACGCAGCGCCGAGTCGATCTCTTTGAGCAAACTAAACCGGCGCTCAAAGCGGCTCTGCGACTGCTCGGCATTCCCAAAGAAGTTATGCGTCAATGTCCCAATGCCGCCAGTCGCTGCCGGAGGCATCATCGGCATAAACAAGCCGCCCAAAAACGTGGCACCTTGCAGATTCGACTGATTGAAACTCAAGAACGGAGGGATCAATCCATTCGCTCCACGCTCGCGTGCAATCACTGCGCCGATATGCGGGATTTCAGCAGCTAGAGCCGGGTTCTGCGAGCGCGCCGTCTGCATGTAGAATTGCCCACGCTCATGCGCTGCCTCCCACGAAGAACAACTCCGCAGCACCAGCAAATCGTTGGTCAGCGTGGACAACTTCGGAAAGTATCGCCGCGACATCCGAAGGTTCCCCGAATAGTCGCGAACATCAGCGTCCCGCGGATTCCAGGCAGCGTCCTTGATATCAAAAGTATCCAGTTGGCTCGCTGCACCGTTGAGGTTAATAAAGATGCAAGACTTCGCCGTATTGCGAAGTGTTGCTCCACGGGACACCGTCACAGCAGCATCGGCATGTGTACTCAAAAGCCCCGCCGTCGCCGTACCAAACAAAAAGTGGCGGCGAGTGTAGGGTAGGTGGCCGGAACAGGTTTTGCGAATGAAGTTCATAATGGCTGCCTTAACGATTAAAGATGAAGTCCAGTTTGTTGACCAGTGCCCACTGCAAGTCGCTCAACCACTGCGCCCTCACACCATTGCGAAATTTAAGCGCCGTAGTCAATTCAGGGTCAGTAGGGAATCGCGACAGCGTTGCAATAAACAGCTTTCGAATGGCTTCTTCGTCAGTAGCGCTAGTCGCATCCACTTCCAAAATCCGGCTGCGGCTGGAAACACTCGCGCTGGAATTCCCCAGCGTACGATTCACATTCTGCGTATCGTTCATCGAGTAGAGCAAGCCTAGAATCGTAGGCTCAGACGAACGGTCGATCGTGATCCAGTTCCCGCGTCCCAGGTTATTCATGAAGTCCACAATGCGGAAGTCCGTTGAAGGTTCCGTCGGGTCGGGCAGTTGGTTGGCATACCATAGCACGCGATCAATACCCGGAATCTGCATCGGTTGCTCCGTGCGTGTCGCTGTTATGAGCGAATCATAAAGCTCCTCAGCCGTCAGGCGCCGAGCCTCATGCCGTGCAAAGTACTTCACATAAGCCGGATCCCACTTGCCCTGATAGTTACTCGACAACTGATAAGCTTCAGAGTTCAGAATCTGCCTCAATAACGGCTTGAACTGATAATTGTTCGCAATGAAGAAATCAGCCAACTGATCGAGCAACTCAGGGTGCGTATTCTGCAACGGCCAATCTCCAGGCGGCGGCTTGTTAGGGTCGGTGCGTTCAAAGTCCCAGGCCTCTGGCGGATCTACGATCCCGTGACTAAAAAGATAAGCCCAGATGTGATTCACCGTTGCCCGCGCAAACTGCTTGTCAGCCGTAAGAATCCGCGCGTACTCCTGACGCCAGTTTCCACTTTGCGGCTTCTCACCCGTTGTCAGATAAACCGGCTCGGTGATCGCATTGATCCGGATCGGGCGATTTCCAGGGTTGGTCGGCGAAACCGATCCCGTATACGAACCATAGTTCCGGTCATTGATAATCACCCGCGGCCGAAACCCGATATTGTCGTCAGACCAACGCACAAACTGCATCCGGCTCAGCCAAGACGACATTTGCCAGAACTGATTCCGGGTCCGCTTGGTCAGAAAGAGATTGATCTTCTCAAGATGCGCCCGCCCGTTGTGGCAGGAGATGCACTCTGTCTTGTACCCAAGAAAAGTAGTAGTGATCTTGTCGGTGATATCGTCCCATGAATCCTGCACCGGCCCATTCACATCCATCCAGCGTGCAAAAAACTGTGTCCCCGGAACCGTATCCACTTCCCCCGCCGCGGAAATCAACTCGCGAGCAAACGCATCATAAGGCCGGTCATCCGCAATCGACTTCCGCAACCACTCATAAAAAGTATTCCGTCCAAAAGTCCCGATCGACTCATGCGACCGCGTCACCTTGAATTTGTTTGCCCAAAATGTAGTCAACTGATCTGTATACGCAGGCGTCGCCAGCAACTGATCGATCAGCTTCGCACGCCTATCCAGCTCTGCCGATTCAAGAAATGCTTGTGCCGCCTCAGCACTTGGAATCCGCCCCGTGATATCGATGTAAGCCCGCCGCAAGAATTCGACATCGTTCGACTTCGGCGCAGGACTAACCTTATCCCCGGCCATCTTCGCAAACAGCTTCTGATCGATAAAATTGGAATAAGCCGCCTCAGCCAACTTCGAACCAACCGAAGCTTTCCGGGCTCGCGCACCATACTCCTGAAACGCCCGGTCCAATTCCAAAATATCCATCTGCTCGGTCCGCATCGCCGAAGGATAACGTGGGCAACCGGGATCAGCAGATTGACCTGGCATTGAAGCCAGCAACACTACAGCGAAAGCGGAGCGAAATTTACCGTGCATATCTGATCCTAGAAGTCTACCCGATCCAGATCCTGCACGGAATGGTACTGAAGCATTAAAGCCTCCTAAGCCCGCCCGCTCATCAGGCGATTGTCACCACCAATCTTGGGCCGCAACGCGCAACGCCGTGGTTTTGTTCTAACTGTTGAGTTCAAATGAACCACAGCAGAGCTTCGACATCGCCGCAAGCCCGGCGGCACTACGAAGCCAAGAGTTCAAAGGCAAAAATACTGGCTATTGGCCCCATAACTGTAGCGGGCATCAAATCCATCTTCTCAGCTATCAAAATCGCGAGTACAAATAGCTTTTGCTCTTTTCCATCTGCGCTCTCATCGCCGTAAATCGTGCTGATCGGCAGTCCCTTTGACGGATGGTGTGTCGCTTACATGAAGTGGACTGACTGATTAGTCCCGCCCGCAATTTTGGCCAAATTTTCAATAGGCAAATTTCGCCTACTTCACCAATCTTAGCCTCCAACTGCCCAGATTCTGGCTTTGCTCGGTCACGGAACCCACATGCACTTCCTTGTGGCGATGGCGGGGGGCGGAAGCGGCGCAACTCTTTAGAGCAAAGGGAAAACAGTCAGGCCAGGGACCTTCTGAAAGTGGCGCAAATTTCCGGTTAACACGGCATAGCCTTGTTCGATGGCCGTAACTGCAATCATCAGGTCGCTGAATGGCAGGACATTGCCTTTTGCTGACTCCTCTCCTTCAATCTGGCCCACGCGCCAAGCCGTCTGATTCGTAACGGGATGCACTGGTATCAAGTTCACAAGTTCTTCAATGTAGGCTCGACGCCTTTGAGCCATTTCTGGAGTCTTGGCACGATAGATGCCGTGAACCAGTTCGGCTACTGTGACTGGTGAAAGGGAAAGATCGATTGGGCCATAAGCCACGAAGATAGCCTCAATCAGCGCTGTGACGGATTGTCTTTTTCGCTCAGCAGCGATAACAGCACTAGAATCCAACACTAATCCCAGGACGGCGGATTCCATGGCTGTTGATGGCTAGCAATGATGTCTTCCAGATCTTTACCCAATTCTTCGTCCAGGCTCACGGTTGAGTTGCGTTCTTTGGCCTCGCGAAGGATTTCTGTAATGGGTCGCCCACTCCGGCTCTGCGCCCGCAGTACGGCGACTGGCCGATGATCCTGCTCAATGACGACCTCGAAGCCCTGTTGGACCTTGACAAGCACAGCATGAAGATCTCGAGCCACTTCGGCTTCGCTCATGTGAAGACTTTCCATGTTCAATATTATGACTGAAGCCCGGGCAAACCAATTCATGTCGCTTTTAGCAGCCCAACAGTCTCATGGTTTTTCTATCGTTAGGCCAGAAGCATCGGATTCTGCTGCCGTCGTTGAAACAGGATTCGAATTCGTCGACGCTGGTGTTGGTTTGAACTTGACTGGTCCCATTGCGTTTTTCGGGAATTCTGGGCCGCATGGGGCAGTGGATTTGAAAGTTCTGCCGGCGACGAAAATTTTGGTAAAACGCCTTTTTCGAACAAACTAGGCGGAGGATGCAGAACTGAACTGAAGAGCCTTACAACTGATTGCTGGTGGCTGGGTCGCAGATATACAGCGAAAATAATTATAAAACGAACAGTGGCCACTAAGCAGCTAGTCCAGAATTGAAAATACGCTTTGCATAATCAACAACTTACGAGGGATTACATCGTCCAGAACACCCGTAAGTTGTTGATTCTAGGTTGAACAAAACCTATTTTCGACAGCCATTCAGGTTGACCACTCGGCCACTGCCGGCCAACCAGTCTGCCCGAATGCGTTAAATCCAGGCGTCGCAGGGCAGAGCCCCCTATATCGATTACTTGAAAGTTCCCGTTGAGGAATGCGAGGATGCCCCCTTCCCTTAAAGAATGGTAAGCCATTTTCCAAAACAGAGCCTAGACTTCCGGCAGAATTTGCTGGTAGATTGCTAATAAGAACAATACTAAATGGAAATCAACTCGCAGGCAGAGGAACTGTTTTTTCGTTTTCAGAAATTTACAGGCAATACGGGTGGAATAGATAGCTGGCTCGCCGGGGAAGCGAAACCCATAATTGCCGCTCGGCTGCTGCGTCTGTCCAGCGAACCGCTCAGTTGTAGCCAGATTAATCAATTGTTTGCACTCTCGCATCAGGCAGAAGTCTCCCCGGGATTTTTTAAGTACTATTGGACATCTTTTCCAAGTCATTCATTTGACGTCAAACAGTTTGTTACTTATGATAAGTCTTACGATTTAAGCAAAGAGATATTATCTCTCGATCAATTAGAGTGGGGTTTAGAGAGACTCTACGTCGATTGCCTGCTTTATTTCGGCACGATCAGAGAAGGTTATCGCTCTCTAAGAACTCGATCATATGAAGAGTTGCAGAACTTTTTTGAGGGTAAGCGATTGCCAACATCGCAATTAATGCGGCGTGGGCCTTCTTTACCCTTGAACCAAATCAATCGTGATGACCGATACATGATCGCGGAACTCGCATGTAAATCTATGGAGATACCCGAAGGGAAGCAAAATCAGCTTCATTTGATCGCGGAAGGTGCATATCATCAACATTTAAAGCGGGGAGGGGGGAGAATTACGATAAAGGAGCTATTTGGGGCGAGCTTCTTGGAGAGTATTCAGGCGATGGATCGCCAGATCGAGTTAAATTTTGTACTAGAAGAAGTTAATGACCACGTAATCGAAACGCTTGAAGAGCTAAAAGAAATTCTCGTAGACCTTACAGTAACATTCAACAGCGCAAGGGCGTCGGCATTAGCAAATACAAAATTGTATTTATCCATAGCCAATGATTTAGATGTTTACGTAGCGACAAGTATGAGAGTAAGGTCTAACTTTAGGGACGTGGCCAAAATCTGTGGGACTCTGTTTGAACACAAAGAAGTTTCTGATCTAAATTTGCGCTTCTTCGATCCTACGCTGAGCGCGGCAAGAGGGCACGAAGACAAGGGCCTAATTGAGTGCCTGATGGTCAAATGTGCAAAAGTATTGGTTTATCTTGCAGGGGAAAAAGACAGCTATGGAAAAGATGCGGAAGCGGCAATGGCGCTTAGTCTCGGAAAACCAGTGATCTTTTTGTGCGACAGTGAAGAGCGCCACAAAATTTTCAGCGATATACATCCTCTCAGTAGACTCATTGATTTCCAAACTGGTGTTGCAGTTGGTGTAATGGCCGCCACTTCTCCCGAGCAAGTGGTCGAATTGCTCAAGCGAATCTTTCATAACAAGATGGAATATTCGCTTGAGCAACCCAGGGTGGGACAGTTTAGACTCATTGAGAAGGTTACTGGTTCAACTATTCGAATTCAAACTAGCGATCAATTACTTCGAGAAACTTTCTGGAACTGCTATCACAAACCCCATTCAGCGGCAATTTGATAGAGTCGACAGCGTTGCGTTACGATCTTTGAGTAGCGACCTTTTTCACTTAGGTTTTAAAACAGGCAGTCCTCAAATTTCATAAGTTCAGCATCGCATTACCCAATGCTTACTTCGATTCGCTACGGATTCCTCGGTTGACTATGCAGCCTATCGCTTAACCCGCCGAACCGCCGGGTGTGGATTGACAGTGGGACAGCCTCCTCCGTCCCTGAGTTTTCTGCCTCGCCACGACGGCAGTTGGAGCTCTGTTTGCGCGAACACGCCAGAGAAGGCTATCACGATGCGGCTCAACTCTTTAGCGCAGAGGCAAAAGAGTCAGGCCAGGTACCTTCTGAAAGTGACGCAGATTTCCGGGGTTTTGGACGGCAAAATCCCCAGTAAAATCAGGCCTTCGATGACCAGTGCGTCAGCCCTAACCATACGATTTCAGTTTGGTGCTGTTAAGACCGGGATGGGCCTATGGCAACAAGGTGGCTTTTGAGCCAAGCAAGAACTTCGGGATTTCCATTTCTTTGTGCAGCCGCCAAAGGGGTGAGGCGGTCGTGACCGATCCAGTTGGGGTCTGCGCCCTGAGTGAGCAGATACTTTGCTGCTTCCAGTTGACCACCGTGACAGGCGGCCCAGAAGGCGTTGGTAATTTCGCGGGAATCGGCTTCAGGGAAAGATTTGAGCCGGTCCATCAAGTCGAGTGCGGCCGCCTGCCAGATGGTGGAACGGGCACCGCGGGCAACGAGGCGTCGTGCGGCATTCCAGGTGGCGAAGGCTACGGCATCAGCGAGGGGCGTGCCCTCACCAATGATGCCGCCATCTGCGTCCATGTCTGCACCGTGGTCAATAAGCGTGTCCAAAGCTTCGACGTCATCGCTGCTGGCGGCCCAGTGGAGGGGAGTCTCCCTATGCGGCAGACCGATTACCCTGGCGTTCACGTCGGCACCGTTTGCAATCAGGGTGGAGATAGTTTCTTTGACGTGGGGGAAATGACCAGGCCAATCGGTGGCTGTGTGAAGTGCGGTCCGCTGACCGTCAACTCTGATGTGTGCCAGATCTGGTTTTACGGCAAGGAGGGAGTTCAGCTTGACTTGATCGCCAGTTCGTATTGCATGAACAAATTCGTCGATCATTGCGACTCAATGTAACATGACGGCTCTGCGCAGAAATGTATAGTGCTGAGAAATTATAGAGCGAGAGTTCAGCCGGCTCCGAACTGCCTAATCTGGATTTGGCGATCAGGAGAGATGGTGCGAACCTCGGCCAAGTGGTCGCCAAGTGCTCAGCGTCACTGTACATTTTGTTGGCATTTTTGCCATTTTTCCGCGAATCAACCACGGGCCATCCATAACGGAAAACCATAGCCCAATATTCCAGAGCCGCAGCTAACTCTTTGATATGAAGACTCTTATCCGATTTCTTATTGGAAGCTACCTTATCAAATTGTCTTCTCTCTGCATACCAAATTTCCCGAAAAACGCAGAGGGAAAGGTCAATTTCAAGCACTTTTCAGCGCCATCTTCAATTCTGAACTTTTCTCAGTTCATTCCGATCACTTTTTTCACTTCTGCCCGATCCCTGATCGGATAACCGTGAAATCGCTGATCGGTTTCCCGTGAGAAGCCTGATCGGATTCGTCTGAGAACCTTGATCGGTTTGAGCTGAGATTGCTGATCGGATTCGGTGAAAAAACGCCGAATGCCTCTTATCTCGCATTCATCCCAACTTCTTACCCTGCGAAGCCTTCTATTGTCTATTCCGCTTTCTTGGTCGTAAACTCTGTCACCCAGTCAATAAAACTCTTGTACCAAAGCAAGCTATTCGCTGGCTTCAGAATCCAGTGCCCCTCATCCGGAAACAGCACCATTTTCGACGGCACTTTCTGCATCTGCAATCCGGTAAACAACTGCATCCCCTGGCCCACCGGAACCCGGTAATCCAGCTCCCCATGCAACACCAGCGTCGGCGTCTTGAAGTCTCGCGCAAAAAAACTCGGGCTCCACTTGGCGTAAGTCTCTGGCTGATCCCACGGCATCCCCTTGAATTCCCAGTTCACAAACCACAACTCCTCTGTTTCCCCTGCCATAGAGCGTAAATCATAAACCCCCGCATGGCTTACAAAGGCCTTAAACCGGTTCGTATGCCCCAGCATCCAATTCACCATATACCCACCAAAACTCCCGCCCGCCGCGGCAAACCGCTCCTTGTCTGCCCAAGGCTCTCCCTCAACTTTGTCCACCACCGCCATGATGTCGTCATAAACTTTTCCGCCCCAATCATCGCTCACTTCATCTGTGAACTTTTGCCCATAACCTGTTGACCCGCGTGGATTTGGCATTACCACAACAAACCCGGCATTGGCAAATACTTGCGGATTCCAGCGGTAGCTCCAACCATGTCCCCAAGCTCCTTGCGGCCCGCCATGGATCAGAAACAACACCGGATACTTCTTCTTGGCGTCAAACCCGGCCGGTTTGAGGACAAAGCTGTAAACCTTAGCCTTCTCCGCGCCCTCCACCACTATCTCTTCCGGCGTGGGCACCTCATAGTTCGCCAGCAACGCTTCGTTTAACTTCGTAAGAGCCACCGGAGTCGAACGCGAAGTCGTCTTGAACAACTCCATCGGCCGCGACCCCGAATGCTCGCTATAAACCATCACGCGTCCATCCGGCGAAAACTGCACATCGTCAATATGCGAGGCCCCACTCACCACCGTCTGCGACCCACCACCCTTTACAGGTGTCATCTGCAGCGTCTGTCGCCCACGATCCTCAATGGTGTAAAACAGTCGCTTGGAATCGCCAGACCACGTCATCGATTGCACCGCACGGTCCAGGTTCTCGGTCAGGATTGTCGCTATTCCGCTCGACCGCTCCATCACTACGAGACGCCATTTGTCGCTCTCGAACCCGGCCTTTGCCTGAGCCCGGTAAGCCAGATACTTCCCGTCAGGAGAATAGACCGGAGACATATCTGCGGCAGCATTTACCGTGATCTTCTTCGCCTCTCCCCCACCCATCGGCACCACATACAATTCGCTATTAGTCGATAGCGCCGGGTTCTCATCCGTATTCACGACATAACAGAGCTCGCCCCCATCAGCCGAGATCGCATAATCATCCGGCCCGCCTAGCGAGAACGGCGGCACATCATGCGGCCCAGGGGTCACATCCTTGGCCTTACCCCCGTCGATCCCCAGAACAAACAAATGATTCTTCCGCTTCCCCTGAAATTCCGTCCAATGCCGATAGAGCAAGCCCGTGTACACCCGGGCCTTCGATTTCGAGGCCGCTTCCTCCTCCATCCGTTTCTTGTTGCAAGCCTCATCCGGGCAATCCGGATAGACGCTGCTCTGGAAAACGATATTCTTCCCGTCCGGACTCACCAACACCCCGCCAGCTTCAGTCGCAATCGTCGTAATCTGCTTTGCCCCCATACCATCCAAGCTCATCCCCCACACCTGCGCGGAACCACCACGATTCGATACCCAGATAATCCGCGACGAATCGGGTGTCCATCGCGGTCGCTCGTTCACCGTTCCTTCGGTCGTAATCTGCTTCGGTTCGCCGCCTTCAAGCGCCACTGTGTAGATATGCCGCGTCGACGTATTTTTCTCGACATCGAATTTGCGCACCACAAACGCCACCGTCTTGCCGTCCGGCGAAAGCGTTGGCTCCCCAATTCGCTGGATCTTCCAGATGGCTTCAGCATCCAGCATTTTCTTCTGGGCAATCAGGCACGGGCTCGCCGCAAGCAGCAGTAAAGCAAGAATGAAACGCATTAGTCCCATTCTAGCTCCCACCCTACCCATGCTAAAATCCAGAATTACGCAATGATACGGGCATATCGCGGCATCCTGCCGAAGATCGCCTCGTCCTGTTACATCGACCCCAGCGCACAAGTCATCGGCAACGTGTGTATCGGCGAACGCTCAAGCGTTTGGCCGCTGGTCACGATTAGGGGCGATGTGCATCACATCACAATCGGAGAAGAATCGAACGTCCAGGACAACAGTGTCCTCCACGTCGAAGGTCCCGATTTTCCTCTTGTCATAGGCAACCGGGTCACCGTCGGACACCAATGCTGCCTTCACGGCTGCACCATTGACGACGACGCCCTCATCGGCATCGGTGCCATCGTCCTCAACGGAGCAAGAATCGGTAAAGGTGCCATCGTAGCCGCAGGCACCCTCGTCCCTGAAGGCATGGAAATCCCGGCAAACATGCTCGCCATGGGCGTCCCCGCCAAGGTCCGCCGCGAAGTCACACCCGAAGAATCAGAACGCTTCCGCCTCAACGCGCAACATTACGTCCACGCCCGCGCCATCTACCGTGAGGAACCCGCATGATCAAAGCCGTTAAAGGCACCCGAGACATCCTCCCGCCGTCCATCTCGGTCTGGAACCACGTCGAACGCATCTCCCGCGAAGTTTTTAACACCTACAACTACCAGGAGATCCGCACCCCCATCTTTGAAGAAACCGCTCTCTTCTCGCGAGGAGTCGGCGAAGAAACCGACATCGTCACCAAAGAGATGTACACCTTCAAAGACCGCGACGATTCGCTGCTCACCCTCCGCCCGGAGAACACCGCCAGCGTCATCCGCGCCTACATTGAACATCGTCTCGATCAAATTCCCGGCCTCCAGAAGCTCTTCTACATCGGCCCAATGTTTCGTCGCGAGCGTCCTCAAAAGGGGCGCTACCGCCAGTTCTCACAAATCGGCGCTGAAGTGATTGGCAGCGAATCCCCGGCCGTAGACGCCGAAGTGATTGAGATGGTCTGTCACCTCCTCGACACTTGCGGCGTCACCGGCTACAAGCTCATGCTCAACAGCGTCGGCACGCCCCAATCGCGTCCCGCCTTCGTAGAAGCCATCCGCCAGCAACTCACCCCAGTCATCGATCAGCTCAGCCCAGACTCGCAACGCCGCCTCGAAACCAACCCCTTGCGTATCCTTGATTCCAAAGCCCCGGAAGACCAGCCCCACATAGACGGGCTGCCCTCCATCCACGACTACCTCGACGAAGACTCAAAGACCCACTTCGCCCGGGTGCGCGAGTACCTCGAAGATCGCGGGATTCGCTACACCATCAATCCGCGCATGGTCCGCGGCCTCGACTATTACACCCGCACCACCTTCGAGATTGTCCACGAGGGTGCCCTCGGTTCTCAGAATTCTGTCCTCGGTGGAGGCCGCTACGATGGCCTCGCCGAAAGCTTGGGCAGCCGCGTTGCCGCACCCGGCATCGGCTTCTCCATCGGTGAAGACCGTCTCGTCATGACGGTCGAAGAAGCCCATCCCGGCAAGTACACCCACACTCTCGATCTCTTCATCGCCCCCATGGATGAACCCAGCTTCCGCCACTCTAGCCTCATTGCGCGTGACCTCCGCAACGATGGCCTCGTAGTCGAACTCGCGGCAGCCGGCAAACTCAAGCGCTCCATGGAACTGGCAAGCAAACTCAACGCCCGCTACGCCCTCCTCGTTGGCGAACAAGAAGTCGCCAACCGTCAATACAGCCTGAAAAACATGGCCACCGGAGAACAAATCTCCGTCCCCAAGGAAGACCTGAAGAAACATATATGTCAGACGCTCTAAAGCTCGATTTTCTCGGTGACCTCAAGCGCACCCACGATTGCGGCACCATTCGCCTCGCCAACGTAGGCCAGCGTGTTCTGCTCATGGGTTGGGTCCACCGCCGCCGCGATCTCGGCGCACTCATCTTCATTCACCTCCGCGACCGTGCCGGGGTCACCCAGTGCGTCTTCCGTGTGGAGGAGAATTCCGAAGTCCATGCCCGCGCCGAAGAGATCCGCCCCGAATACGTTGTAGCGGTCGAAGGCATCATCGAGAATCGCAGCGCCGACACCATCAACCCCAGCATTCCTACTGGCGAAGTCGAAGTGGTCGTTGATAAGGTTTGGATCCTGAACGAATCTAAACCCGCCCCCTTCCCGATGGAAGAAGAAGGCAACATCAGCGAAGAAGCCCGCCTCAAGTACCGCTTCGTCGATTTGCGCCGCCCTCGCATGCAGCACAACATCATGCTGCGCTCCAAGGTTGCCCTCGAAGCCCGTAAGGCCATGTACGACATGGGCTTCCTTGAAATCGAAACCCCATTCATGACCAAGTCCACACCAGAGGGTTCGCGTGACTTCCTGGTGCCCTCACGCATGACCCCCGGAAGCTTCTACGCTCTGCCCCAAAGCCCGCAGATCTTCAAGCAACTCCTCATGGTCTCTGGCTTCGACAAGTACTTTCAAATCGTCCGTTGCTTCCGCGACGAAGACCTCCGCGCCGACCGTCAACCCGAGTTCACCCAGATCGACATAGAGATGAGCTTTCCCCAACAGGAAACCATTTTCGAAACTGTCGAGAAACTCGTCCTCGCTATCTTCGCTGCCGCCGATTACAAGATCGAAGCCCCCTTCCTGCGCCTTACCCACAAGCAGGCCATCGAGCAATACGGCATTGACAAGCCCGACCTCCGCGTTCCCCCTCTGGTCAATGTGACCGACCTCTTCCTCGGTCAAGGCCTGGCAACCGAAGGCCTCCCCATGGTCGCCATCACTATCCCCAAGCTCACCCTCTCGCGCAAAGAGCGAGACGACGCCAAAGCCTTTGGCGTCGAAAAAGGCCTCCGCGTCCTGGACGATTTAAAGCGCCTTGACCGCGACATGCCTGAGGCAATGGCTGAAGTGCGCAGGCGCACCGGCGCTACCGACGAAGACACGCTCATGATCGCCGCCTGGCCGTCCGAGCCCACCGGCCACTTGCCCGAGCAAACCGTCTATCTGGCTGCCGGCGCACTCCGTCTTCACTTGGCGCAAAAATTCAACGACCGTCACAAACTCCTCAACCCCAAAGACCTCCGTCTTCTCTGGGTCACCGACTTCCCGATGTTCGAATGGGATTCTGAAGACGAGCGATGGCAGGCCGCCCATCACCCCTTCACCTCGCCCTTTGAAGAAGACATCCCGCTCCTTGAAACCGACCCCGCACGCGTCCGCTCCAAGGCCTACGACCTGGTAATCAGCGGCGTTGAAATCGCTTCTGGCTCGATCCGTATCCACCGCCGCGACATCCAGTCCAAGATCTTCTCGGCCATCGGCTTCTCGATGGACGAAGCCAAGAACCGCTTCGGCTTCTTGCTCGATGCACTCGAATACGGTGCCCCACCCCACGGTGGCATCGCCCTCGGCTTCGACCGTCTCATCATGATGCTGGCAGGAGAAACCTCAATCCGCGACGTGATCCCGTTCCCCAAGACCAGCAAAGGCACTGACCTGATGTGCGATGCCCCCAGCACGGTTCCCGACAAAAACCTCCGCGAACTCGGCATCCAACTCCGCGTCAAAGTTTAACCCTTGCCATCCGGTTCTCATACCAGACAACGTTTTTCGACGTCTGGCCTGCCACCAGAACATCAAGGTCTCCATCCTCATCAAGATCTACCAGCCGGATATCGTAAGCTGCTTGATCCTCGTGTATGAAGTGCTTTGTGAAATTGCCACGCCCATCATTCTCAAACCAAACCACTACCATCGAATCCTTGCCGCAACTCACAAAATCTAGATCCCCGTCCCCATCAATGTCAGCAACAGCCAACGAATGTGGCCCGTAAACCGATGCATCAATCTCATGCTTGGTAAATTCAGGGCCCTCAAACCACGCAAATCCCACCCCGTGCCCGCGAGAAGCAATCACGTCCATCTTCCCGTCGCCATTCATATCGAAAATCAATGGATTCGTAGCACCATCTTCACCTGTCGCTAAAATATGCTTCCTCCAAGCCCCCCGCCCCTTGGGCTGCTCCCACCAGGCAAACCATTGCCCATCCTTGCCCACCTTTGCAGCACTTGCGATGTCCGGCAACCCATCGCCATTCAAATCTCCCGCCCCATGATAGTGACTCAGCCCCGGCGCATCCCCTGCTGCAAATACATTCCGTTGCCAACGGTTACCCTTGTCCAGCGCCTTGAACCACACCAGCGAACTCGCAAATGTTCCCCTCCCCTGAGCGCTGTTGGCAATCAGATCCAACTTGCCGTCCTTGTCGATGTCAAACGTATAAAGCCCATGAATGCCATCGATTACCGCATCAACTTCATGATATTTCCAAGGTTCCGCAAGTGGCTTCTTCGGCTGCTCCAACCAATACAGCAGTCCAGGCGAATAGCGGGCACCCACAAAATCCTCATCTCCATCTCCGTCCACATCCATCACCGCCGAATGGATAATCGACACTCCCTCATGCAGCACTTGTCCGCTTCCAAAGAGCAGCGTCCTATCCTTCATGTTCGTAACAATCCCGCGCCCTCCGCCATTCAGTTTGATCCCTACCGCCGTGTAGGCTGGCTCACCGGTCGCCACAACATGGCGAACCCACTTCGGCTTCAGCTCGTTCCAATAGATTCGAACATTCTGCGTCGCCCGCCCGCACGCAATCAGATCCGGCTTCCCGTCACCATTCAAGTCTCCAATAACCAAATCCTCCGGCGACATTCCAGCATCATCCACACGCACGATTCGTTCCCACTTTCCGGCAGGATTCCTCTTCAGAATGGACAGGCCGGTATCCTTACCCCGAAACCCAAATGCCAATTCATCGCTCCCGTCTCCATCAAAATCGGCCCACCCTAACGCATGTCCACCATACACAGTCGTGTCACGCAGCGCCTTTGGCCAAATGGAACCCAAATCCGCATGCCACTTTGCAGGAGGAGGCGGTCCCTGCGGTGTCAGCTTGGGAGTTGGCTCCTCGTAAATCGTCAACGTGTCTCCATGAAATGCCTCAATAGTGGCCGCCACCCGGTACCTGTTCACCCGTCCGACGACAATCTCCCCCGGCTGACCTTCACCTGTCAACACTCGCCTCCAACTGCCATCCTTCAACCGGGAAAGCGTCTCAACTCCACGCTTCGAAGCCATCACGATATCGAGTACCCCGTCATCATTCATGTCTTCGAGAAACAGATTGTGGGCCAGTTCCAAACCCTCCGCCGCAACTTCGACCTTCCAGTCCGGCAACTGATACACCAGCGCCTTCCCCTCCAGCGGCATCACCACAAGGTCTTTCTTGCCGTCCCCTGTCACATCACCCCATCGGATCCGGTGCGCCCCAGGAACCTTCGCAATGTCATGCAGCTTCCACTTGCCACCCGGTAACTGTTCCAGCCAATGCATCGACCCCTTTACGGCTCGCTCCCGTGGCTGCCACTCTGCTGCCAGCGCAAAGTCCAGCAATCCATCCCCGTTGATGTCATGCCCGGCAATCGACACATGATCCACCGGAGCAATCTTCTCGCTGATCACATGAGCCTCCCAACTCGGATTCTGATACCAGATCACCTTCCCACCAGTGATGGCTACCACATCTTGTTTGTCGTCGCCATTCACATCGGCGAGCCGAACCGCATAAATGACACCAAGCCCGCTTCCGATCTCCTGCATGCGAAACTGAGCGCTCAACGACAATGCCATCAATCCAAGAACCAAGTTACGAATCATGCCGCGATTCTATCGAAATTGACCTGCGATAATGAAGCTGTGTCCAAGGTAAAAGAGCTCGAGTCGCAGTTAGACAGGGCCCAACAACAATTGCGCCTCTTCCAAAAGGTCAGTCGTCTCATGGCAAAGGAACTAAGCCTTAAACAAGTTCTTGCTGCCATCAACGCTTTGGTGCTCGAATTCATGCATGGCGATTCCTGCCTGCTCTATCTCCTCGACAAAGGAGAATTGCTATTATGTTCGTCCAACAATCCTTCTCCAGGCACGCTAGGTTCACTCCGCCTCCGAATAGAGGAAGGGCTTACTGGCTGGGTAGCCCGCGAGCGGCGCCTTGTGGCGATTAGCAAAGAAGCCTTCCTCGACCCGCGCTTCAAGAATTTCGCCGAACTTCCCGAAGACCAATACGAGGCCTTCCTCTCGGCCCCGATCATCGCCCGCAACAAGGTCGTAGGCGTCATCAACGTTCAGGTCCGTAAGCCACACATATTCTCAGGAGAAGAGATGGAAACCCTCACGACAGTCGGCGAACAAGTAGGAGTTCTTCTCACCCTCGCTCGACTCGAAGCCAAGTCCTCACAAGAGGATATCGGCACTCTAGTCTCTTCACTGGCTTAACTCCCATGCTCACCAGACGCTCCCTCATCGCCGCATTACCAACTCTGGCTCTTGCCCAAAGCCGGAAATTTGTCCGAAGTTTTTTCTACTTCAAACCTGACTCCAGGCTCATACTGATTGATTTTGCCGTTGGCTCCGACAAACGGATGTGGGCCGCAGGTGGCACTGTAGCCGAAGGCCGTGGCAAAGGAGCCTTGCTTTCCTCTTTCGATGGAGGCGTGAACTGGCAGCAATCAGAACTGCGCTTCTTGCCTCGCTCCCTCTTCGCTCTCGACGACTCTTCGCTCTGGTGTGTCAGTGAAAAAGGCGAACTTTGGTTTAGCGCCGAGAGCGGTCTTGAATGGAAAAAGCTCTCAAAGCAGGATACAGCTCTTCGAGTCCACTTCCTCAATAACCAGACCGGCTACCTCGTTGGTCGAAGAAAGACCTTCATGCGAACCGGCGACGGGGGCAAGACCTGGCGGCATGTTCCTGAAGCAGCGCAAGTCACCGGGGCAGCAGAAAACTTCAGCTACAACTGGATCCATTTCTGGAATGGAAAAATTGGTCTTGCCTCCGGCTCCGCCGAGCCCCCCGTTCGCAACAGACGCCGCGCAGACCTTCCCGATTGGATGGAACCAGAACTCGCCGCTATCCGCTCCGACAAGCCTCATATTCTGGTTACGCTCGAAACCATGGATAGTGGTGCAACCTGGCGCAAGCAGGAGGTCTCTGGTTTCGGAAATGTCCACCGCAGCGTAATCGGTAGCGATGGCACGGGCCTAACATTGATTAAGTTCAATAAGAGCTTCGCGTATGGAGGGGAACTCTATGCCTTCTACCCAAAACTCGATAAGAAACCTGGGATGATTCTGCGGGCCAAGGATCTGGAGCTTCAAGACATCTTGTACATTCCCGGCGACGGTGCCTACCTGGCCTGCACAGAACGCCTGGGTCCTCTTCCTGTTCCCACCAAGGTTCATATCAAGCATTCTAAAGACCTCCAGATCTGGACTGAAATTCCAGTTGATTATCGCTCGATCGCTCAAAAGATCACCCTTGGGGCAACCCCTTCAGGAAAAGTCTTTGCAGCGCTGGACCACGGCACCATACTGGCTCTTCGCTAGAAATGGGCGGGAGTGTCTTCGTACTTGTGCTGAAGGCGAGTCAACTCCTGCTTTAGCCTTTTCACCGTAGGGGTTTGGGCGTAGATGTTTTGCATCTCCTTCGGGTCGCGCTTGAGGTCGTAGAGCTCCCATTGGGGTGTACCGGTGGGATAGCAGATCAGCTTGTGATCTTTGGTTCGCACGCCGTAGTGAGCGGGGACGTGATGGTCTGGGTCGTCGTGCATCCAGTAGCGGTAGTACATGGACTTGCGCCATATCTCCGAGGTGCGTCCTTGCAGGTTGGTACGGAAGCTCTCGCCGTCCATGTACTGGTCGCGTCCAAGACCGGCGAAGTCCATGAAGGTGTGGGCAAAGTCGATGTTCAGGATGATGTCGCTGTTCACCGTGCCAGCCTTAATCTCGCGGGGGTAGCGGGCGAGGAAGGGCATGCGTAGCGACTCTTCGTACATCAGCCGCTTGTCGTAGAGGCCGTGGTCGCCGAGGAAGAAGCCCTGGTCTGAGGTGTAGATGACGAGGGTGTTCTCGCGGAGGTTGTTGTTGTCGAGGTAATCGAGGACGCGACCAACGGAGTCATCGACGGACTGGACGCAGCGCAGATAATCCTTGATGTAGATTTGGTAGGCCCACTTGCGGAGGGCGTCGCCGCTGAGGCCATCGGGGGGCTTCATTTTAAGGTCGCGGAAGGTCTGGTCCTGGCCGACTCGCATCTTCTCATTGTGGCGAGGAGCTTCGTAGAGGTTCGATGGCTCGGGGATGGTCAGGTTTTTGAGGAAGTCTTTGTACTTGGGGGCAGCGTCCCAGGCGCGGTGGGGTGCCTTGTGGTGACACATCAAAAAGAAGGGCTTTTCTTTGTCGCGCCCATTCAGGTATTCGAGCGTGAAGTCGGTAATGAGGTCAGTGCAGTAGCCCTGGTACTTCTTGCGCCCACTCGCTTCGATGAACTCGGGGTCGTAGTAAGCGCCCTGGCCGGGGAGGATGCGCCAGTGGTCGAAGCCCTGCGGCTCTGTGCCCAGGTGCCACTTCCCAATCATGGCAGTCTGGTAACCGTCGGCTTGCAGGTACTTGGCGACGCTGCGGCTCTTTGGGTCGAGCTTGTCGTTAAGGGTGTTGACTCCGTTCTTGTGGCTGTACTGGCCGGTGAGGATGGCAGCGCGAGAAGGTGTGCAGATCGAGTTGGTGCAGAAGCAGTTTTCGAGGCGGGCACCTTCCTTGGCGAGGCGGTCGATGTTGGGAGTTTTGTTGATGCGGCTGCCGTAGGCGGAGATGGCGTGGGATGCGTGATCGTCGCTCATCATAAAGAGGATGTTGGGCCTAGGATTGGCTTGGAACATGCCGGCCAGGAAACTGCGACGCGAGAAGGACTGCATTCCGATATTCTAAGTTGCATGAAACTCCTCGTCTTGTGTTTGTTTGGATTTTTGCTTTTGGCGAAGCAGCCGCAGTTGGCGGTACAGGGTGACACCGTGTGGATGGCTTACGGTGAGGGCAACAAGATTTTTGTCAAGAGCAGCACGCATGGTGCAGCGCGATGGAGCAAGCCGGTGGAGATCGGCGAGCATCCGAAGCTGATGCTTGGGATGAGGCGGGGTCCCAGGATTGCTGTTAGCGGGAACAGCGTGGTAGTGAGCGCGATTGCAAACGGGGAGTTGCTGGCGTGGCGGAACGGTACGGGGCCCGTGAAGGTGAATGATGTGCCGGCGTCTGCCCGGGAGGGGCTGCACGCGATGGCGGCGGGCGGGGGCAAGATTTACATCACGTGGCTCGATCTGCGTGAGAAGGGGATGCACCTTTACGGCAGTGTGAGCAGCGATGGCGGCAAGACCTGGGGGAAGAACGAGCTGCTTTATGAGGGTGAGATCTGTGAGTGTTGCCATCCGAGTGTGATCGTCGATGATGCCGGGAAGGCGACTGTGATGTTTCGGAATCACGTTGGTGCTTATCGGGACATGTACGTGGCACCTTGGGGCGGTAAGGCGGTGAAGCTGGGCAAGGGGAGCTGGGAGCTGAACGCTTGTCCGATGGATGGGGGCGACTTCGTTTGGGAGGCGCCGGGCAAGTTGTTGACGGCGTGGCGGCGGGACAAGCAGGTGTTTCTGGCTCGGCCTGGTGAGCCGGAGACTCTGCTTGGGACGGGGCGTCAGCCGGTGCTGGTTCGCGGAGGCTGGGCGGCCTGGACCGAAGGGAAGATTCTGTGGTTGAAGCAGCCGGATGGTGTGGTTCGGAAGATCTCTGAAATGGCTTCTTTCGTGAGCGCAATAGAGCGACCTGGGGGCGGGATTCTGCTGGCCTGGGATGGGGCGAACGATATCGAGACTTACGATGTGGTTCCGCCGATGGCTGTGCCAAAGGCTCCTTCGCGGAGTGAGATCTTGAAGACGCTCGAGCGGGAGATGTACGGCAAGGCTCCAGCGAAGCCTGCTAAGCAGGGCTTTGAGTTGCGGGAGCGGAGCGAGGATGCGCTGGGCGGGACGGCGGTTCGGAAGCAAGTATCTATTTGGTATGAGGGTCCGACTGGCAAGCGGGGCAAGATGGAGTTGCTGATGTACCTTCCGAAGACTAAGGGGAAGGTGCCGGTCTTTCTTGGGATGAGCTTTGCCGGCAACAGTTGTGTGAATGCAGATCCAGCGATCTTTGAGACGGCGAAGCGGGGCAGTTGTGCTTCGCGGTTTGAGGCGGAGTATGTTGTCTCCCGGGGTTACGGGACGGCGGTGGTCTTCTACGGGGACCTTGATCCGGACTTTGACGATGGGTATGAGAACGGCGTCCATGCGTTGTACGGGAAGCCGAAGGCGGATGAGTGGGGGAGCATCGCGGCCTGGGCTTGGGGGATGAGCCGGGCGATGGATTATCTGGAGCAGGATCCTCAAGTGGATGCCAAACACGTTGCTGTGCATGGGCACTCGCGGATCGGCAAAGCGGCCCTGTGGGCCGGGGCTGTCGATGAGCGTTTTGCGATGGTGATTTCCAATAACAGCGGCGAGGGAGGGGCGGCGGTGAGCCGTCGCAGGAGCGGCGAGCGGACGGCGGATCTGAACAAGAATTTTCCGCACTGGTTTGACGGGAATTTCAAGAAGTACAGCGGCAAAGAAGAGACGCTGCCGTTTGATTCGCACTGGGTGATCCGGGCGGTTGCGCCCAGGCTTATGTACACGGCCAGCGCTAGTGAAGACCTTTGGGCTGACCCAGAGGGCGAGTTTTCCGGGATGTTGGCGGCGGGGATGAAGCCGCGCGAGATGCTGAAGCCGGGTGAGCGCTATTTTGATGGCCGGATGGCTTATCACCTGCGGTTGGGCAAGCATGACATCACCAAGTGGGATTGGGAAGGCTTTATGGATTTTGCGGACCAGCACCGTTGGCGGCCTTAGTGATGTGGATGGTAGCGCCGGGGTAGAGTTCGGCTAGCTTGCTTGCGAAGGCTTTGGATTTTTTTGTCTCGACGAGATTGATCGTGGAGCCTCCGAAGCCTCCTCCGGTCATGCGGGCTCCGATCAGGCCGGGGCATAACTTCGCGGCGGCTACCAACTGATCGAGTTCCGGGCAGGAAACTTCAAAGTCTGTGCGTAGACTTTCGTGGCTTGCGGCCATGAGTTCTCCTAGCGCCATGCGGTTGTCGTTTGCCAGGGCTTCTACGAAGGCGAGTACCCGGGCGTTCTCACTGATGATGTGGCGGGCTCGCTTGTGGCCTCCGTCGTGTGTTGCGTCACGCAGACTTTCAACACCGATATCTGCTGCTGCGGCTTCGCATTCCTTGCGGCGGGTGTTGTATTCGCTTGAGGCGAGAGCGTGTTTGACTCCTGTGTCGGCAATTACCAGGGTGATTCCTTCCGGGATGGGGACTGGGCGCCATGCCAGATTGCGGCAATCGAGGAGGATGGCATGGTTGGCCAGGCCATGGAGAGAGATGAACTGGTCCATGATGCCGCAGGCGAGGCCTACGGTTTCGATTTCAGCTTGTTGGCAAAGCCTGGCAATTTCCATCGTTGGTAGCTTGAAGCCGGCTGAGGCTATGAAAGCTAAAGCCGCAGATACCTCGAGGGCGGCAGAGCTGGAGAGGCCTGCGCCCAGAGGCAGGGTGGAGGTGAATTCGATGGCCAGATTAGGGATCGGGACGGCACGGCGACGGAGTTGTTTTTCGACTCCGAGGACATAGTTTTGCCAGCCAGGGGGCGGGTTGGTGGTGGAGGTGAATTGCATCGCTGGGGCTGGTGTCGCCGTGGCGATGGTTTGCATCTCGATCGCTACGGGGAGGACGTAGCCATCGTTGTAATCGGTGTGTTCGCCGATGAGGTTGACTCGGCCGGGGGCGCGGAATTTCATGATTTACGGGCAGTGAAGATGAAGAGAGATCCAGAGGCGATGAGGACGATGCCCCAGGCGAGGTTGAGGTTGGTTCCGTAGAGTTCGGTTCGTATGGTTGTTGGTGCGAGCCATGCGGCGGCGACGAGGAGTAAGCCGATGGCGAGAAGGAGGCGGCCGATGATGAGTCTTAGGTCCATGGGTGTTACCAGAAGAGGATGTTGAGCAGGGTGACTGCGATGAGGATGAGCGCGCCGAGGGTGGCGGGTTTCTGATACCAGGGTAGATTGGGCGGATCTTTGGGCATCTCGGTGTAGGCGTAGACGAGGCCGGTGAGCTCGGCGGCGGGTTTGGATTTTGTTACCAGGCTGACAGCGACGGTGACGAGGAAGCAGGTGGTGAAGGCCCAGATGGCCGTCCAGAAGTTTTGAGCCATTTCGCTGGGGTAGAGAGCGTGAGTGGCTAGCCATGCACCTTTGAGGCCCGGTTGGGAACCCATCGGTAATGAGAGGCCGTGGTGGAGGCTGGCCGCGACGGTGCCGGAGAGAAGGCCGAAGAATGCGCCGTTGGCTGAGGCGCGGGCCCAAAACATGCCGAGTAGAAATGTTGCGAAGAGGGGCGCGTTGACGAAGGCGAAGACGAGTTGGAGGAGGTCCATGATGTTGTTGAACTTCACGGCAGCGTAGGCAGCGGCCCAGGAGGCGGCGATGCCAAAGACGGTGGCGAGGCGGCCGACGGTGAGGTAATGGGCGTCGGATTGATGGGGTTTGAGGTAGGCCTGGTAGATGTCGTAAGTCCAGACAGTGTTAAAGGCCGTAACGTTGCCGGCCATGCCGGACATGAAGCTGGCCATCAGAGCCGTGAGGCCGAGGCCCAACATGCCGGAGGGGAAGAAGGCCTGGAGCATGAGAGGGATGGTCATGTCGTAGTTGAGGCTGCCGTCGGGTTTGACGGGGAGGTGGAAGGCTCCGTTGGCCTGGGAGGAAATCGCGATTGCAATCATGCCGGGCAGGATGACCAGAGCAGGGAAGAGCATCTTGGGGATGGCGGCGATGAGTGGTGTTTTGCGGGCGGCGAGCATGGAATCGGCGGCCATGGCGCGCTGTACGACGAGGAAGTCTGTACACCAATAGCCGAAGCTGAGGACGAAGCCGAGGCCCATGGCCATGCCGAACCATTCGATGCCCATGGGGTTGGCCGAGGGGTTCGACATCTGGGTCCAGGCATGGGTGTAAGCGCCGGCGACGAAGCCTTTGCTGACGGCGACCTTTTCGAGTTGTGTGACCAGGCCATTCCAGCCGCCGACATTGGAGAGGCCAACAAGGACGAGCGGGAAGAAGCCGGCGCAGATGAGGAAGAACTGAAGGACTTCGTTGTAGATGGCGGAGGTGAGGCCGCCGAGGAAGATGTAGATCAGGACGACCAGAGCGGCCAGGCCAATCGAGGCGTCGAAATTCCAGCCCAGGAGCGAAGAGAGCAGGAGGCCCATGGCGTAGAGCGAAATCCCTGATGACATGACCGTCATCAGGGCGAAGGTGATGGCGTTGAAGGCGCGAGTTTTTTCGTCGAAGCGAAGCTTGAGATATTCCGGGACGGAGCGGGCACGAGAGCCGTAATAGAAAGGCATCATGAAGACGCCGACGAAGACCATGGCCGGGACGGCACCGACCCAATAGAAGTGGCTGGTGGCGATGCCGTATTTGGCCCCGGAGGCGGCCATGCCCATGACCTCCTGAGCGCCGAGATTGGCTGAGAGGAAGGCGAGACCGGCAATCCAGGCGGGGATGGAGCGTCCGGAGAGGAGGTAGTCTTCGGCCGATCGCATGTTGCGGCGGAGCTGGAAGCCGATGCCGAGTACGAAGGCGAAGTATGTGGCGAGGATCGCGTAGTCGATCCAGTGGAGTTCAATGTATGGCACGAAGGGTTTACCTTATCGGGGATCTGGTGGTGTGTCAATCGGACTGGCCATTTTGAGGGGTTCCTGATTTGGCTTCGTTTGGTTGGAAATCGCGACTCTGACTTCAGGCTGGAGGGCGAGGAGGCGGATGGCGATGACGCTGGCGCTGGAATTGCTGAGGTCGGTTTTGCGGTATTGGGCCATGGGGAGGGAGGCCGGGATGTCGATCTGTTTGTTGAAGAGGTGGTGTTCGAGTTGGACGTCGAGGGTGAGGACGCGATCAAGCTGGAGCTTGCGGAGTTCAGTGAGTGCTTTGTCGGCGCGCCGCTCCTGGAGGTTTGCGAGACGGGTGAAGCGGTCCATTTGGTGGAACGAGTTAGGGTTTGCGGGATCGTCGAGCCAGCGGTCCTGGGTGTCGACTTCCATTTTGCGGGCGCGATTGGCCTGGAAGGTGGCAAAGGTGTAGCGATCAAAGGCCTCGAGTTCGAGCCGCCCCTCTGGGAGGCACTGGGCGAAGAGTTCGGCTTTGAGTTCTTCGTAGCGAATGCGTTCGCGGGGATGGTTTTCAAAGATGGCGGTTGGATTGGCCTGAAGGCCATGGCTGGTGCTGTTGGCTGCGGATTTGGCGCGGCCTTGCGGGGTGCGCGGGCCGGTGGACTTCTGCGCATTGGCGCGGTTGGCGGCATGGGCCGCGGGTGACATGATTTCCTTGCGTGGGATTTCCACGTTTGATTGGTCGATTGCAGTTTTATGAGTTGCAGACATAGGTTTGCTCCTGGGAAGAAGCTAGCAGCCGCTTTTGTGGGTTTAATGTTTGCTTGGGACGGGCTTGTTGAAAAAAAAGGAAATCGAGTTCTGAAATGTCTGTGAAGGGCCTGTTTCTTAATGTTGGCGGCTGGAGTTTACCGTTCGCACAAATACTTGACGTACTCTTCGTAGACGAAATGTTCTTCCGGGGTTAGGTTCTCAACGGGTTCGGAACGGGCGGCAAACTTCAAGCTTTCCCTCTCAAACCTTGAATCTTCGAGTTGAAGAAGGCCAGCAAGGGCCATCAATTTGTTTTCTGGTACTTCTAGAAATGCTGCTACCTGATGGACTGTGCGAAGGGCAGGGGTGTAGTGATCGTCTGTCTCGATCTTTAACAATTCAGCGAGATCCACATTGGCGGATTCAGCGAATTGTTCGAGCGTTTGTTTGCGATCACGGCGCGCCAGTTGTAGAAAGCGCGAGAAGGCGACCTTCAGCGGAATATCGCAAGCTGTCAATTCATTTGGATGGCCCAAAGTGCCGAAGAAAGCACCAACTGAAATGAAGCAGCCATCTTCTTGTTCCGCTTTGGTCAGAAGCCAATTGTTGTCTTCGTTGGTTCTCATGGGTTAGCCCCTTCTATAAACTGTTGTGCTTGCTCAGGTGTGAATTCGCACAGGAGCAGATTTTCTTTGCGGGGATCTCGTTGCAGGGCAGTCATGCCGCACACATCGAGATAGAAGCGCTCCGCACCGGGAAGGGAGTGAAGCGCCACTCTGCCTTTGAATCCTTCCTCTAAACTCTTTTGCACGGCAGCCTCAATTAGTCTTGTGCCAACAGCCCCAAAGCGCGGTTTCTTGCCGAGCGCCTTCATGAGGAATTTGACATTCCATGGAGCAGTCTCGACGTAGTCTACGTAAACAATTGGCTTTCCCTTTTGTTCAGGCAGACGGCTGGAGCGAGTCGCGATATCCAGCTTCATCAATCCCTGGAGACTTCCCTCGCATTCGATCCCCCAAAAGCTGAACGCGAGTACGCGGAGCTGGGAGGCTTTCGAGATCCAATTCCAGTGCCAATGGGTTGGGATCTCATGGGCGGGAACGCCCAGATCTAGAAGGGCTCGGGTTGCCTCCAACACCACGGGACGCCATTGCGATTGAGACTCCAGAAAATGATCTGTCGTGCCTGAATCAAATAGCTCTGCCGGCACGATTACTTTCGGTTCTGTTCGCACCAAGGATATCGTGGTTCTCACAGCACCATCAGCTCTGCCTTCACCTTTTTGCGGTCCTCAAGAAAGAGCTTTCCACCTTCTGAAAGTCTGAAGTCCACCAACTGGTAAAGCCGGAGGGCTTGTCGCAAGACGGCTGTTTTGCTGAGATCCTTCTTTGTGGACAGATCCTCAAGTGCCTGCATTTCCTGATCCGTGAGATTCAGGGTCATTGTTTTCTTCATCCCAATCAAATTTCTCCCTCTCCATTATTGTACATTAGTTAGCTATTTTTAGTTTATACAATAAACAAAATCAGTATGACAGATGGCTATTGAGTGGCTGTTTTGTATGGTTTTGGCATGGCCATCGTCGAGGTCCTGGATTTTAGGGAAGCTCATGGAAGGACGTCCTATTCACCCCAAATCGTAGACGCATCTTGCCTCACCCTTCAAATGGATTCTTTGATTTCCCCAATTTTTTCAATGGCTTGGGTTGGGCGAATTTTGCTAGTGCCTCGTGTTTTGGACTATGTAGCTCAAAGTTTGGATAGTTGTGGTTTCGGGTTGCTTGGGGAGTTTAGATCGTGGCAGAGTCGCCGCATCCCTGATCTTATTGGGGATTCTGCAATCCCACTCTATCGGAACTGCTAGGGCTTTACGACGGTGCCGTCCATGGTGCGGTCGAGCGGATATTGAAAGCCCATAGACGCTAGCTGGAGGGGGTATTTGGCAGCTAGCGACTCATTGACGTCCATCCCCGCGCGTTTGCCTTTGATGTCCCAGAGGGCCATGTCCATGCCGCTGAGGACGTTGATGTTTACAGGACCGTTGCGCCAGTAGGTACGCAGGTGGGCGCACTGCCAAAGATCCTCGATCTGCTCGGGATTCTTGCCGATCAGCCAGGGTGCGAGGTGCTTTTCAATGGCCGCTATGACGGCATGGGGCTGGAAGTGATTGCTGGCCGATCCGATTCCGTAAAGGCCGGGTTCGCTGGTGATGATCTTGATGAAGATCCAGCGGTAGTTGCGGCCTGCGCTGGTGGCAATCACTTTGACTTCCTTGATGGTCAGCGGCGGGAGGCCTCTGGCGGACTGGGTGAGAAGGGGCGTGGCCCAGAGTGATTTCAGAAGCTCGCGTCGGCGCAGGGTCTATAGTCATATCACAAAAGTTGGAGTGATCTGATTTGCTTGGGACGTTGCAGAGGCTGGGACGATTGAATTGTTGATTGCCATTGACCTGTCGCAGCCCGAGATTCGGAAGATATGGTAAAGCTCGGATTCTTCGCTGATGTTGCTTAGGTTCTTGGGCAGCGAAGAGATCTTGTGATGGTTTTGAATTTGGCAAGAGAGAGATTACATCGCCGAATACTGGCCGTAGCGTCGCCGAAGCGATGATTGTATTGGGGATTTTGCACGGTGGAGAGCAGGTCATCCACTCTGCCTTCACGTAAAAGCCGCAACGAAGAAAAATCGAGGATATGGCCAAGATGTTGTTGCTCAGCGATTCTGTCAGGTTAACTGCTCAGCGACTTTGTCACCCCTGCGGATGGGGACTCTGTCCCCAAACCCCTGGGATTTATCGCATT
>JAYSVS010000153.1:0-41485 GCA_043718395.1 Acidobacteriota bacterium | reverse complement strand
TGGCCCGCGAGTTGAGGCAGCGGCGTCTTACGATTCTTATCCTGGGGCCTGCGACCAACGTCGCGACTGTTCTTAAGAATCATCCCGAACTGGCCATGCAGATTGACGGCATGGTTGCCGTTGCCGGACGGCGCCCCGGTCAACTCTTTGTGGCCGGACCAAAGCAGCAAACTCCTTTTCGAGACTTGAATTTCGAACTCGATACAGCAGCCTTTCAGGTCTTGCTCGACTCGCGTGCGCCATTCACCCTCGCCCCATGGGAGATCTCCTCAAAGGTCTGGATGAAGGAAGCAGAAATGCGCAAGCTCAGCAGCCCGGGTATGCAGTGGATGATGCCTTCTGTGCTCGACTGGCTCGCCTTCTGGCGGGACCGGTTTGGAGCCGACGGCTTCAACCCCTTTGATTCACTGGCCGTTGGCGCCCTCGTAGACCGCAAAGACTTAATCTGTTCCCCGATGAGCGCCAGGATCGAGAAGGCGCAATTCCTGGTGACACCTGGCAAAGGCGTCACTTACTGCTATGACGTGAAGCCGGGCTTCAAGGCCGGCCTTCTGCGAAGGCTTTCAACTTCGCGAGGTTCGCTTTGATGCCGTGAAAGCCATCGAAGTAAAGATTGCCGAAGTTGATGAAGCGGTAGCCTTGGCTCCAGGCCTTGGCTGAAGATTCGTAACCACCGAGAGCAATGCCTGGCACCTTGCCAGCATTGGCCACGCGGGCGGGAAAGTCTTCAAGGAAGCGCTGCACATCAGGGTGATTCGTCTCGCCAATATGGCCAAGAGCGGCAGAGAGATCCATAGGTCCGGCGAGAACTACATCCACCCCATCAACTGCGGCGATGGCTTCCACCTGATCGAGGGCAGCGACCGATTCTACTTGCGCCACGATCATGGTTTCGTCATTGGCATGCGGAAGGTATTCGCCCCACGGTACGTCGTTATAAAAGGTCCACATAGGTGAGACACCACGAGAGCCCACCGGCGGATACTTCGCGTATTGAACAGCCAACCGGGCCTGTTCAGCCGAGTCGATCTGCGGAATCATGATGGCTTGCGCGCCGATGTCGAGAGCCTTCTTCATCAGGTTCGGATCGAGGCCAGCAATACGCACCAACGGCATCGCACCAGACTGACGGATGATCGGCGGCAGCATCTCAATCGATTCGGCACCGAAGCTCGAATGCTCGGTATCGATCCAGACCCAGTCGACGCCGGAGGTAGCAACGAGCTTGGCCGCCAGCGGGGCCGTGCCCATGGTGGCTGAGCCCCAGGCGGTAGCACCGGTGGCTAACAATTTCTTGACTTTGTTTTCGCATTGATTAGACAAGGGGCAGAACTCCCATGAAGGATTGCAGAGCGACGAACTCTGAGGTGATATCAAGGGTAAGGCTGTCTGAAGTGGCGCTGGCACCACCATAAACACCAGTGACAAGCCAGGAGCCATCGTCGTTTTGCAGCGCAGCGAGGCCGCTCGAAACTTGCTCGACCAACGCAAGATCTTCGGCGTCGCGGGAGAGGCGATATGTCCAGGCAGCAGCCCAACCGATCTTGCCGCTTTGTGGAGTCTGATAACGGTCAGCAGCCGCGTGTTTGCTCGCGTGAAGGAAGTTACGGGCAAGAGCGAGCCAGCGATCCTCACCCGTGAATCCAGCAAGTGAAGTGAGCAAAGCGGCGCTGATACCGTACTGGAAATACCACTGGCGCATCTTCGCAGGGTCGACCAGATAAGAGCTTGCGTCGGCTTCGGGGTAAGCAGTAACGAGACCATTTTGCCAGGTGGTGTAGAGGCCCCTTGTAAGGTCTGGCTGAGCGCTGTAGAGGCGTTCAAGCCATCGGCCGGCGGCGAGAGCGAGGTCATGCTTGCCCGCCCAAAGACACGCGATACCAGCCATGCTGGTGGTCATGATTTCTTCTGTCGTGCGAGATTCATCAGCAAAGAATCCGCCTGAGGCCGGGCTATGGCGAGTCGCGATAAAGCCAGAGAGTTTGCGGGCCAGATCGAATCGGCCAGCCATCACCGCGCCGCAGCAAAGCCATGCGTGGGTGTAGGTGCGGTAGACGTCAAACCAGGGGACTCCATTTCCATCGAGGTCTCCATCCGGTTTGAGGTATCGGGTCTCCACATAGTCGAGGACGCTGTTGGCCTCAAGCACGCGGCCATGGGCCAGAAGGGCTGCGGGGGTTTTATAGTAAGCGCGGAGGTCCTCTCCACCGCAGAGGGAACCATTGGGCTCGAGTTGCTTAAGAATCCAGGAGCAACCGAGTGCGGCAGATTGCCAGGCTTTCTGATTGGTAGGCATGGGTCAAAGTGTTATTGTACGAGTTTCATTGCTACCCATATGCATTTTATTGATTCCGATCTCGAGTCTCCGGTCAACTCTGCCGTTGCTGTAGAAATTGGCGAGGTAATGGTGGCGTGGAATGAAAACTTCGGCGGGCACCCTGCGGAGGCAGCATTTACGGCTGAGCTGCCTTGATTGCGGTGCGCTGGCAGACAGTTCTGATTCTGGCCTGCGTGGCAGGAATCAATTATGCAGACCGCACCTCTCTGTCAGTTGTCTACCCCTTGCTGCAGGCAGATCTGCACTTGAGCGATTTGCAGCTGGCGGCAATCGGGACTCTCTTCTTGTGGAGTTATGCGATCGGGTCCCTCGGTGCTGGTGTGATTGCGGACCGGCTACCAAGGAACCGCGTGATCCTTTGGAGCCTGGTTGCGTGGAGTCTGGTGACGGTCTTGTCAGGCTTTGCGAGAACGGCGAATGAGTTGCTGGCAACAAGGGTTTTGTTAGGGCTTGCTGAGTGTTTCTATCTACCCGCGGCGATAGCGCTAATCGCGGATCATCATCCAGTGGAGAGCCGTGGGCGGGCCTTGTCTTTGCACATGAGCGGACTCTATTTGGGGCTGGTTGGAGGCGGTACACTGTCGGGCTATATGGGTGAGACCTATGGGTGGCGGGCTGGGCTGTTTGTCCTGGGAGGAGCAGGGCTTGCGCTAGCGGTAGTCTGTCAGTTCTTGCTCAAAGAAGTGCCTCGCGCGCCGGCTCGATCTAGCGGTAGAGTGATGGGTCTATTGAGGCAGCGGGGTTATCTGTTGCTTGCGGGGCAGGCGATGTTGATTGCTGTGGGGACGTGGATGTTCTTCAACTGGATGCCACTTTATTTTCGCGAAACTTTCGGGTTGAGCCTTGCCATGGCAGGTCTTTCCGGAACAGCTTTGTTGCAGGTGTCGGCAGTGGCGGGGTACTTTGCGGGAGGCGTACTATCGGACCGGGCGGCATTAAAGTCGAGCGATGGACGACTCAAGCTCATGAGTCTTTGTTATCTGCTTTGCGCGCCCTGTCTGCTGATATTTCTCACCGGCGGAGGCATGGTAGTAGTGAGTTGCTGGGTGGTATTGTTTTCATTCTTGCGATCTGTTGCTGCCTCTAACGAAACAGCGGCGCTGTGTGATCTGATCGATGCCCGGGACAGAGCTACTGCGCAAAGCCTGATGAATACCTTGAACACACTGGCTGGCGGGGTGGGTGTCTTTGTTGCCGGCTTTCTCAAGGCGGACTGGGGCTTGAGTGGAGTCTTCGCCGGCGTGGGGGTTTTGGTGGTGATGGCCGCTGGCCTCGTATGGCTGGCCAGGCCAGTTGATAGACTCGCCGAATGAATCTGTTGTTGTTTCTAATGCTGGCGGTTGAACCTCGGGTGCAAATGGGCGAGCCGCGATTGGTGGTAGCTGGCCCTGTGGAAGAACATCGTTGGGGACGCTGGCAGTTTCCAGTACTTGAGCAAGGTCCGGGCGGCAAGCTCTTGCTCTTTGTCCATGTAGAGCAGGATTCGGCAGCGTCTTACGGGAAGGCACGGAAGACCTTTGTGTCAAATGATCGCGGCAAGAACTGGGTAGAAGATGCGAAGGCGGCAGACGGAGCATATGGGCTGAAGCTCAACGACGGCAACTGGTTAAGAACGGATACGGTTGCGGCAACACCTGCCACATCAATTTCTCTGCCAAAGCAGGTGGCAGAGCGAGTGAGCTACAAGACACCGTTTCAGCTTTACCTGATGAGGGATTTGCCGGAGGCCATGCGGCGGATCTTTTTTCAGCGCTATGAGGAAGGGGCTTGGAAAGCCGAGGCACAGACGCTTGAGGATCCACATGCGTTGCGGTATGTGACTGGCGGGTTGATGCCGCAGTTGTGGTGGGGCGATATGAAGGTCTTGAAGAATGGCTCGCTGGTCGCGTTGACCTATCCTTACTATCACGACAGTCAGCCGGTGCCGCATACATCGTCAGCATCCTATTTGTCACAGGATCAGGGCCGGTCGTGGATAAAGACCGGGCACATTCTCTATGACGAGGCAGATCGGCGGCGGGATGGCTTTACCGAGCCGGCCCTGGAGGTCTTGCCGGATGGCCGGCTCTTTGGAGTGCTGCGGACGACGGACGGAAACGGGGTAGGTGCGATGTATCGGAGCTGGTCATCCGATCAGGGCAAGACCTGGTCGCGGCCCGAGGCATTTACAGAGACAGGGGTGTTACCGCGCCTGCTCCAACTCGGCAACGGCGTTTTAGTAATGTCTTCGGGGCGCCCTGGAGCGGACCTGCGCTTTAGCCGTGATGGCGGCAGGACCTGGACTGCCGCGCGCAAGCTGGTGCCAGTGCCGGATGAGGCCAAATCTCAGGCTGATTCCTGCGGATACACGTCGCTGGTGCCGTTGGCCAAAGATCGCTTTCTGATTGCCTACTCGTGGTTCACCCCATCAACCGGGCGCAAGTCAATTTACGTTCGTGAGGTGAAGGTCACTGGGGGGAGGTAAGGAGTTGAGACTCTGAAGTGAAGCGGCGGTAATTGAAGTAGCGAAGTTCGTTTGAGAAGTCGTTGCCGGCCTCGGTGAGGTAACGGGTGAGAGTCCAGATGCCTTCGGGGAGGCGCTGCAGCTCAATAGTGGTTTTGGCACCGGCACGCAGCTTGCCCTGGTTGACGATATTGTTCGAGTAGGGGTAGCTGATGCGGCCGATGGCGAGCTGGTGCAGAAGCCATTCGACGTCGCGGATGACGGTGATTTCGGCGCGGGTCCAGTGAAGGTCTGCCTGGTCGATCCAGAGTTTGTAGCGGAAAGAATTGAGCAGGTAGGCCCTGATGCCAGCGGCTGGCTTCGTTTCGATTAAATGCGTAGGACGGCCAAGGATGGTCTCCTTGCCCAAATAAGTAGCGATGTGAACCTTGGGAAGCAACTCAAGAAATTGGCGCTCGCCGCGCCAGTTGTAACCAGGTCCGGGCTTGGCAAGATGTTGGGCCAGACGTTCGCGTTCGGCTTCAAGTTCCTGACCAGTCAGCGGTTTGCCTCCAGACTCAGTGCGCCGCCAGTACATGGCTCCTGAGACAAGGTTGATCTCATAAGACTGCTGACGGGTGAGCTTGCCTCTGTAGAAGGAGCGCTCTTCGGAATTCCAAACGTAGCCCCGCAGTTTGTCGAGATTGGTCTGGTCGATAGTGACGGACTGATCGAGGATGACGTAAGGGTCAGGCTTCGACTCTTGGGCGGCGAGGAGAAGGAGACTCTGGCGTCGCGTCATACTCTTTGATTATGAGTATGACGGAGCGGAAATTGCGCGATCTGCACGGGATCGGCAAGTGCATGTTGAAAGACTTCGAATTGTTGGGGGTGACGAGCGTGGCGGATTTGGCGCAGCGGGATGGGGATGTTTTGTATCGGACACTTGAGAAGAAGACGGGGTCGAGACAAGACCCATGCGTGCTCGATGTGTTTCGCTGTGCTGTTGCGCAGGCCAAAGACGGGCAATTGCCGCGTGAGCAGTGCAATTGGTGGTGGTGGAGCCGGGAGCGGCTGGCCGGCCGGCTTCTCGACTGTCGAGCGCTTGCATGCAAGTGACAAACAGAAAGACAATAGAGATATGCGTACTCTATTCGTTTTGACGTTGCTGGCTGCTGCTTCTGTTTTTGCTCAAGGTGAGTTGCAGGTGTTCCGAGGTTCGCTGGTTGCCGCAACTCCAGCCGCTGGCCGAATTGCCTTACTTTCCGACTCGCTCGTTTTCATCGACGAGGAGATGCTAGCGTCGTCTTTCGTCGTATTGCGCTCGAATATCCAGGTGCTGACGGCCGATGCCGATTCGGTCACAATCCAGCTCAACAAAGATGTGAAGGATCGTGCAGGATTGACGACACGAGTCATCCTCAAGCTTTCTGCTGCTCCTGAAGCTGTGGCCATGCAGCGTTGGTTTGCAAGTCAGCCCGTAGCAGCCGCACCGGCTGCTCCCAAAACCACAGTGATGAGCTTTGGTGCGCAACGCAACAAGCGGCTAAGAGGCAAGACCGATGGAAAGCTGATCATTGACGATCAACGAATCATGTTCGAGTCTGTCGATAAGGCTGAAGATTCCCAACGGTGGGACTTGAAAGACATCAAAGAGCTCAAACACAAGAATGCGTATGAACTGGAAATCAAGCCCTTTGTGGGAGACACCTACGTTTTGATGATCACCGGTTCCGGGATGGACAATTCGCAGTTCCGCGAAATCACAGATCGTGTGACCAGATCTCGCACGGCGCGCTAAATTTTTGCTGTCATTTGCTGCCCGGCCAGCCGCTGGGTTTGCGTACCTGCATCCAGATAGTCGAGACCCAGCTTGCGAAAGATGGCGTCTTCAATTGCGAAGCGCACGGCCGGGGTCTCGATGAGAGCCTCCCGTGATTGCTCCCGGCCTTGGCCAAGACATTGGTCTCCGAAGTGGCACCAGATGCCGGATTTCTTGATAATTCCCAATTCGATTCCTGCGTCGATCAGCTCCCCGGCGCGGTCGATGCCGGAGCCGAAACGGATTTCGAATTCGACTTCACGGAACGGAGCTGCCATCTTGTTCTTGATCACCTTCACTTTGACACGGTTGCCACGGATTGCTTCGCCTGACTGAACAGAAGCGGTCTTGCGGATTTCGAGACGCTGGGAAGCGAAAAATTTGAGAGCACGGCCGCCGGTAGTCGTCTCGGGGTTGCCAAAAAAGACACCTGCCTTTTCGCGGATCTGATTGATAAAAAGAATGGTGCAGTTGTGGCAGTAGGCGAGGTGAGTAAGCTTGCCCACGGCCTGCGACATCAGCCGGGCATGGGTGCCGGCGAATGCATCGCCCATTTCGCCGTCCAGCTCAGCTTTGGGTACTAGTGCAGCGACACTATCGACAACAACAAGATCGATTTGCCCGGAGACTACCATCGCTTGTGCGATGGCGAGGGCCTGTTCTCCATAACTGGGCTGTGAGAGCAGGACACGATCAGGATCGATACCGAGCTTGGCGGCGTAATTTGCATCAAGTGCGTGTTCAACATCGATAAAGCCGGCAGAGCCACCGAGTTTCTGGGTTTCGGCTATAGCATGAAGAGCGAGGGTGGTTTTGCCTGCGGCTTCTGGCCCGTAGACTTCAACGATGTGGCCACGGGGAAAGCCGCCGCAGCCAAGGGCATAGTCGAGCAAGATCGAGCCAGTGGAGATGACCGGAATTGATTCTGCGACCCTGGGCGCAAGCATAGCCACCGGGCCTCTGGTAATTTTCTTGTCGAGTTGCTGGGCAATCAGGGCTAGTGGCGACAGGGTGCGGGCGGCCATACGATGGAAGTGGCAAAATATTGAAATTCGTCTCAAGAATCCTGGAATTTGGGCGAAAAGGTGAGGTAGAAGAGGCGGATCACCAGCTATGGGCCTATCACCATTAACCTTTACCGGCATCAGTCAGTACTCGCAAGATTTTCAGACGATTCTGCAGAGAGTAACTACGATTGCGTCCTTTCCTCTGACTCAACTGAAGAATGAGCAGTCAGATCTAGCCACCAAGCGGCAGCTTACCTCAGAGCTGAGCAGCAGCGTAAAGTTGCTGGGCGACAAGATCAAGACGCTCAAGGATGTTGCGGCTAACCGGGGGGTAGCGGCGAGCTCATCCAACACGGCGAAGCTGACGGTTGATTCAGTGAATACCGATACTTTAACGACTTACAACATCACAGAAGTGACCTCGACGGCGAAGGCGGCTTCAGAGACTTCGTCGCTTGCCTATGCCAATTCGAGTACGACACAGGTATCGGCCAGCAGCAGTGTCCGCTTGAGGGTTGGCTCGACTGACTACAACATCAGCCTGACCAGCGACAAGAATAACCTGGTGGGGTTGCGCGACAAGATCAACACATTGGGAGCCGGGGTAACGGCGACCATTTTGACGGTGGGTGCAAATACGAATTACCTGAGCGTGACAGCGAATGCTGCCGGGGCAACTACGCTGAGCTTGAAAGAAGATCCCGATGGTGCCAATACGAGCTTGTTGACAGGCACCAATCAGGGAAGTGACTTGAATTTCAAATTAAATGGCGTGGCCGTCAGCCGCAAGTCCAACCAGGTGAACGATCTGATTCCAGGGTTGACCTTCAGCCTGAAGCAGACGACCAGTGTGGACGAGACGCTTTCGATTGGCCTGTCGAGTGACCGCTCGAAGTTGTCGAATGCGATCAGCGGATTTATTGACGCCTACAATGCGCTGCAGATCAAAGTGACTGCACAGGTTGGCAAAACAGCGGGCCTGCTGAGCGGTGATTTTCTCGTGCGGGAGGCTCAGGACATTTTGCGCAAAACATCCAGCTTCAGCCTTGCCGAGGGCTCGATCAAGAACTTCTCCGATTTCGGAGTCACGTTTTCGCAGAATGGTGAAGTGAGCTTTGAAGTATCCGCGTTCAACAGTTTGAACGAAGCCAAGTTGCGCGATAGCTTTGCCTTCTTCAAAGACACGACTGGATTGGGCAAATTGGCCGACGTCACGGATGGTTTTAGCGAAGACGTCACGGGGCTGGCCCAGATCCAGCTTGCACAGTACGACAAGTCCAACGACCGTGTCGACCTGCAGATCTCGAAGCTGGAAGACCGGATCAACCTGATCAGGGAATCTTATCTACAGAAACTACAGGTGGCCGATGCGCTGCTCGGACGATTTGAATCGCAGAAGAGCATTATCGGTGCCTCGGTAGACAGTCTGAATCTGGTGCTCTACGGGAAGAGGGACGGGTAGTTGACGATGGGTGGCAGGATGGCCGAAATGATCGAAGAACTGGCCGGTCTCGACCAAGAGTACTTCTCTTGGGGTGCAGCGGGCGAGTGCAATGAGCTGGCGCTAAATCGACGTGAGGCACTGGTTAGAGAACTAGCGGTGTTGTGTGAAACCAACCCTGCGGCTGCGGCTTCAAGCCACTCCTTGTTCATGGAGATTCTGGAGCGGACGGTTGAGATTGAGGGCCGCATTCGGCGTGAACGTGGTGAGCTTCGCAAAGCATTGCAGCAAGCTGAAACAAGTTTGCGGCAACTGGGGGCGTTTGGAGAGCGGGAAGCTACCGATGCAAGTCTATTGAATCGCCTGGCATGATTAGGCCTAGGGCTTGGCGAGGGATCCATTAGTACACTGAACTCTAGCTCATTCCCTTTTGAGCAAAGCGGTTCTGACTTGATCGACAACGCTGCCCCAATCCCCGGCTGCCTGCTGCCGGAATAGACGCATCGATGGATACCAGGGCGAATCTTCTCGATGGAGAAGCCAGCGCCAATCCGGTGCATAAGGCAGAAGAGTCCAGACAGGCTTGCTCAGGGCTCCTGCCAGGTGGGCAACGGCAGTATCGGCAGAAATGACGAGATCAAGACCCTCCATGGCAGCGGCGGTATCAGCAAAGTCTTTGAGCAGGGGTGAGAGATCGAGGACACGGTTGGGGAAAAGATTGCGGCTGACGCCCTTCTGCAAGCTGAGGAACTGGAAGCCAGGAAGGTCGAGAATAGGCCCGAGCTGGCCAGGAGCGAGCGAGCGATTGCGATCATTTTGATGATTTGGGTTGCCCTGCCAGACCAGGCCGACACGAGGGCCTTGTTTGGGCAGCTCGGCGAAGACTTGTTTCCAGTTGGCGGCGCGCCCTGGCTCAACCCGAAGGTAAGGCACCTGGGCGGGAATCGATTCCAGCCGCGTGCCGAAGCAATGGGCCAGACTTGGGAACGGCACCTGCCAGTCGACAGGCTCAAGATCGTCGAGTTGGCAGACACAGCGCTCAATGCCCGGGATCGCGGCGAAAAGTGGCTGGATCGCCGACTGGCAGAAGACATGAACTCTCATGCCACCCTCAATCAAGAGCAGGATGTATCGAGCAAATTGAATCGAATCTCCGAAGCCTTGCTCAGAATGAACGAGGATATTCTCACCGGACCGGATTTTGCCGTCCCAGCGGGGGATCTTCCAGTCCCACTTATCGACATCACGTTGGGCGAGACGGTGTTCGTAGCCGGCCCAGCCTCGGGCGAAGTCGCCCATGAGTAGCGAGGCAAGGCCCAGGTTTAGCGGGGCTTCGCGATGGGAGGCATGAACGGCTAGAGCTTCGTGATATTGGTTTTTCGCCTCCGAGAGCCGGTTCAGCTTGAGGTAGCAGTTGCCAAGGTTATTGTGCGCTTCACTAAAGCCCGGGTCGAGTGAGATGAGCCGCTCGTTGATGGTGATCGCTTCCTCTAGCCGTCCCACATCCTGCAGGAGCACGGCAAAGTTATAGAGGGCATCTCGATAGTGTGGTTTGACTAGGAGAGCGCGCCTGTAGGCCGCCTCGGCCGCGGTCAGATTGCCTGCTTCGACTTCGAGCAAGGCCAGGTTATTCCATGCCTCGGAATGGGTGGGGCTGATAGCGACAGTTTTCTCGTAGGCGCGACGGGCTTGATCGGGATGCTTCTGCACGCTACGGGTGACACCGAGATTGAACCAGGCATCGGCATGACGCGGAGATTGAGCGACAAGAAGTTCATAGTTTTTGGCAGCTTCATCGTTCTCGCCCTGAAGGTGAAGTAGATTCGCATAGGCCCAGCGGAGGTCTGCACTAGCCGGTTCACCGGTCAGTGCCTGGCCGATACAGGCCGAGGCACTGCGGTAATCGCCGAGGCGGGCAAAGGCTTCTCCAAGGTGGGCGCAGTACCGGGGAAGCGGGCCGTCGAGCTGGATCGCCTTTGAGATCAGTTCAATCGCCTCTCCGGCCGACTGATGATCGAGGGCGATGAGGCCGAGGGCGTCGTAAGCGGCTGCATCTAACGGGTTGAGCTCAAGCTGCCGGAGAAGATGTTCTCCGTGGCTTTCACTTTGGCGATCCATCCTGGTTGGATTCATGCTGGGTTCTCCTGATTCTCGAAGACGAAAACTCCCGCACGGCCAGACCAGAGGGGCTGGCCGTGCGGGAGTAAGATCGACTTCAATTGGCTAGCCGTTTAAGGACTAACCCCGGAGAAGACTCAGCACCTGCTGGGGAGCCGAATTGGCTTGCGCCAAGGCGGCGATACCGGCCTGCAACTGGATCTGGGCCTTGGACAGGTTGGCCGCTTCTTGAGCAAGATCGGCATCACGGATCCGGCTTTCGCTGGCGGCAAGATTGGTGAGCTGACTTTGAGCCAGATTGACAGCAAAGCTCAACTGATTCTGTCCTCTACCGACGACGGCTTGGGCATCGCCCAGGGCACTGATGGCGGTGGAGAGAGCAGAGACGGCGGTTTCAGCCGCAGCCTGGGAATCGATGGTGGAGTTGGCACCAGTGCCAACAACAGCCGATTTGTCGATCCCGCCAGTGGGCTGCGTAAAGCCAGTGCCACCGGCTGTGGCACCAATGCCGACTTCAAAACCCTTGACAGTGCTGAGGAAGCGGATTGCCTCGGCACCACCGGTGTTTTCTTTGACCGCGAAAACGCGCTTGAGCGTGTCATTGTTGGACTGCTGCAACTGATCGTTGATGGCCTTGATGGCATCGTCGATCGATTGTCCTGAGCGGCCCGTCGCATCATTGCGCAAGGTGACACTCAAGCTTTGTTTGACGCCGGTTGAGTCGCTGGCTGTGACACTCACTTGTTGGTCATCCCCACCGTAGGCGATGCTAGAGAAGCTGAGCGATGTGGTGGAATCGGCTCCGCCGGAATTCACCGTAGCGCTGATGGCCGAGGCCCCCTGCGAGGTTGTGCCGGTAAAGCTGGATCCGTTGACGCCGAAGCCAAGGTCTAGCGATGAAGCGCTGTAGGCAGAGACGCGGAAGAAGCTGTTGTTGTTGGAGGTCAGCTTCAACTCGTTCCCGCCCGTGATGGTGGCCTCAATACCCGCGTTGCGCAACTGCGAGTCTGCCGCAACCTGGGTATTGATCTGATCGCGAATGTCGGCACGGATCGTGGCAAGGGAATTGCCAGTTGCGTTCGCATTCGCGGTCAAGCCAAGGTCGGCGAGTGTAGCAGAGGCCGAGCCCGCGCTGATGACAACATTGCTGGCTCCCTGACCGCCACGGATGCTGATGTTGGTTGAAGCACCAGTACCGAGGATTTCGGCGACACCACCAGCGGCCGTAAAGCCGGCTGTGGCGTTGATGGCGGCAACTGCTGCGGCAAGAGTATTACCGTTGACAATCGAGGTGGTGAAATCGGTCCCGTTGAGGTTGATCACCAAATTGCCGGTTGCAGCGCCAATGGCCGCCCCTGCTAATGGGCGGTTAGATCCGGTAACAATGGCCCGGTCGGCAAGCTGGTTGACCGTAATCGAATTCGTCGAACCGGCACCGCCGTTCAAGGAGAACTGCAGCACTGCGGATTGAGACGAGAAGGCCTTGTCAAAGGCCGGCGCAAGGGCGGCACTGCCAGTGATGGTTGAGTAGTCAAAGGCATTGCTCGCGTCGGCGTTGAAGGAGCCCAAGCCAAGCTTGTTCTGCGAATCGCCCGTAACCGAGACCTGGAAGGTTTCGCCGCTGGCATTCTGGAAAACAAGGTTGTTCCCAGCGCGCGTAGTGCTGAGTGTAATCCCGGCTGCCTGCAATGAACTGTTGGTAGCCACCCGGCTGGCCAAATCAGTCAAAACAGAATCGATTGTGGTGGTTCCTGCAACCGTTGCATTGAGATTGAGATCGATCGGGCTATTGAGACTGCCGCCCTGAACGCGAATCTTGATGGAATCCGAAGTCAGGAAGGTATTGGTACTCGAAATTGTAGAGGCCGTAAAACCAAGAGTAGTATAGGCGTTGTTGACGGATGTATTGACGGTAATCGAATCCCCAGCATTGTTGGCCGTCAGTACAATTTTGTCGTTGAAGACACTGGCCGTGAGCTTGTTGGCAAGCGAACCAGCAGCAATCTTTGTGTTGATGTCGGCAGCAATCTGGTTCTTGGTCAGCGCACTACCGGCATCAAGTGTAATCGCCTGGGTAGTGCCGCCGACTGTGAAGTTGAGTGTGTCGTTTGAGCCTGTGGTGATGGTTTGGCTGGCGGTTGCATCAGTACCAACAGAGTTGGCCCCGCTGGCAACGGCACGGCCACCCTGAACACGAATCTTGACATCGGCACCGGTTGAAGCATCGGCAGCAGTAGCAGCAGTCGTGCTCAGACCAAGGTTAGTGGACAGCGCAGTGGTGCTTACCTGAATTGAGGATGTAGCGGAGTTGCCTTTGGATTTGATGACAACCTGGTTGTCTTCAAGGAATGCAACTGCCTTGTCTGAGAACGCGGTCTGTGCATTGAGCTGCGCTACGATCGATCCCTTCGAGGTTGAGCCGTTTAAGCCATTGTCAGCAACGGTAACGCTGAAGGCAGCACCGCCGTCGATTGCGAGAGTGAGCGTATCAGCACCAGCGGGTTCGGTGTTGACGCTCACTGCCGTGTTGGCACCCTTCAAGCTGGCATTGCGTTCAAACTTGCCAAGCAGCGCGTTGGCGGTACGATCTCCGCCTTCCACCTGAAAGGCCGTGCTCGGAGAAGAAAAGGCGATTTGCTGGCGGCCAGAAGAATCAGTGACAACTGAAGCTCTGATGTTGGCACTCTTGAGCGCAGTCGCCGCCTGCGTGCCGCCGTTGGCCGCTGCGTCGATCGCACTATTGATGCGGCTCACCAGTTCAGAAGTGCTACCAACCGCGTTGGTGTTGACATTGACGTCGACACCAGCGTTGGAGAAGCCCGGTCCGCGCAAAGTGAACTTTGCCGTCGAAGCCGCACTTTGCGAATCCGTATTGAGTGTATTGGCCAATACCTGGGACAGGCTCGTCGTTGCTGAACCCGAACCAAGGTCTGTGGCGGCGGTTCCTTTGGCCTGAACGCCCTTGAGCCCAAGGCTTTGGGAGTCAACGGTCGACTTGCTCAGATCAAGCGTCGCCGAACCATTCGAAATCGCCGAGACTCCATTGGAAGTTTTACCGCCGCCGATGAATACAGACAGCGAGCGGGCAAAGTCTCCACCCGTGTTCAGGCCAATGGCCTGAGCCTGACGGTCGACTTCTTGCAGCACGCTGCTGAATTCACTGTTCAACACCGCGCGCGATCCGGAAAAAGTACCGGAGGCGGACTGCGTTGCCAGTGTACGGGCACGATCCAGAAGCTTTGAGATGTTGTTGATGCCGCCATCGACAATCTGAAGCTGGCTCAGTCCGTCGTTGGCGTTTCGGATCCCTTGATTCAAAACCGCCTGATCGCTGCGCAGGCCGTTTGCGATTGCGAGACCCGCGGCGTCATCGCCCGAGTTCACGATACGCAAACCGCTGGTAACGCGATTGATGGTTCGCCCCTGAAAGTCACTGCTGTTGTTGATGTAGCTCTGCGCCTGTAGTGACGCGATGTTTGTGTTTGATGAAAATGCCATGATGCACTCCTTTGTGTTTTGACGTCTGGAAATCCTCTCCAAACGAGTGGCCTTTCACCACCTTGGCTTCTTTGCTGATAAGAGTCATATCGGAACAGAAAACGCTGGTTTGAAACAGAGTGTGCCGCCATGAAACAAATAATTGCCTTAGCGGCGCTTGTTTAATCCTGCTTCAAGGTGGGGGGGATGGGCGCGGACAAACGGAGACGCTTAGAAGCTTCGGCAAGTGTCGTTGACTCGACGCTTTGTGCGACGCTCTGCGCCGAATCCAGATTAGAAGCTCTGGTGGCCGCGATTTCGCGGCGCAGAATCGCGGTCTCGCGCGGAGCTCGAATGCCAATCTTGACCTGGTTGCCATCAATCTCAAGGATGTCGACCTCAATCGAATCCCCAATGAGAAAGCCCTCTCCCGCACGTCTTCGAATCACGAGCATATGCGTTGCTCCTCGATTACAGAGCTTGCATAGAGCGGATGACGGGCCGAGTAATGGGCATCTTCGCGAATCGATTGAACGCCGAGACCAATATCGCGGCGAATCACCACCGGACCGAGCAGGTTCGCCGTCGGCTCATCAGGACGAGAAAAGCAGAGAATGGCGAGCCAGTCGAGAGAACTGGTGTGCATTCTGCTTTCTCCGGCCATACCGAGCAGCTCACAGTCCTGTCGCGGCAACGTCATATCATAGCGAGGCGAGACCAGCGTCAATGGGGCGCAGACAAACGACAAATGAGGATTTGTCACACTCTGCAGGAATTTCAGAGGGACGCTCTCGGCAGCTTCGATCAAAAGGAAACGGTGTTCCTCTTCAAATCCAGGCAATCCTGCCGGGAATTCAATGACCTCATGTTCGAGGAAGCGCACAGTGCCGAAGCGGACCGTTTCGATAGAAAGCATCTAAGGCCTTATCGGTAGGGCTCAGTAGTGCTTTAAGTTTTGACAGATAAGAATCAGCGAGTGCTTGCGCGCTTGAGGCGATCAAGGATTCCGTCCCAGGCCGGGCCCGCCGGCGGGTGCTCGACGGCAATCCAGTCCCACCCGGCAAGATCAACCTGATGAAGAGTGCCGTAAAGAATTGCGGCATACCGGGCGGGGTCCAGAGGCAAGGGGTGAGAAGCCGTACCGCTGCGTGGGCCCGTGCAGTGCAGGTAGATTCCTTTCCCCATCGCGGGCAGGGGCTGGCTGGGGTGGACCAGATAGAGAGGTGTGCGGGGGGAATAGTGTTTGGCGTGCAAGCCGGGAGAAGCGTGTGCATCACCAACTTCTTCAACCAAGCTTACGGGGCCAATCAGCGCCTCGATCTGTTCTCTGGTGACCATGCCAGGCCGCAAAAGCACTGCCTGGCCGCCACTAAGACTTAAGACTGTAGATTCAATGCCGACCTGCGTGGGGCCGCCATCAAGGATCATGTCCACTGCTGCGCCCAGACCATCTGCTACATGCTGAGCGGTGGTGGGAGAGAGCTGGGTAAAGCGATTGGCGCTTGGGGCCGCGATGGGCAGACCCGAAGCAGAAATGAGAGCAAGCGCGATAGGGTGGTCAGGCATACGCAAGCCAACGCTATCGAGCCCAGCCGTGAGTTCTGCCGGAATCATTTCGCTTTTCTGCAGAACCAGTGTCAGCGGACCAGGCCAGAAGACGCGAGTAAGCGCCACTGCGGATTCGGGCCAGTTGGCAACCAGCCCCTTGGCCATGTCGACGCTCGAAACATGCACAATTAGCGGTGAGGTGCGAGGCCGCCCCTTGATTTCATAAATACGGGAGATGGCGCCGGGATTAAGAGCATTCGCACCGAGGCCATAAACCGTCTCGGTTGGAAAGGCAACTACACCCCCGGAGCGAATGAGAGCGGCCGCCTTGGCGATTTGCTCCCCGGTGTTCATTAGTCGGGCATCTCATCTTTGGCGTCGCTGGCGGTCTTGCCGGTTTTTTTGAAGACGAGCCATGCGTGCATGAAGCCATCGATATCACCATCGAGAGCACGGTCCACATCGCCAACGCTGAGCTTGGTGCGGTGGTCCTTGATCATGCGATAAGGGGCCAGAACGTAGCTGCGGATCTGGCTGCCGAAGTTGATTTCGAGCTTGGAATCTTCGCTCTTCTTGTCTTCGACCCGGCGCTTTTCAAGCTCATGTTCGAACAGACGGGCCTTCAGTTGCTTCATGGCGCTGGCGCGATTCTTGTGTTGCGAGCGCTCATTTTGGCACTGGACGACGATGCCGGTAGGGATGTGAGTCATTCGGACGGCACTCTCGGTACGATTGACATGCTGACCGCCGGCACCAGAAGCGCGGAAGACATCGGTGCGGACATCTTCAGGCTTGATCTCGATCTTGATCTCGTCGTCGATCAACGGATAGACGTAGACGCTGGCGAAGCTGGTGTGGCGGCGCGCGTTGGCATCAAAGGGCGAGATGCGAACCAACCGGTGTACACCGATTTCACTAAACATGAGGCCATAGGCGTTGTCGCCTTCGATCTCGATGGTAACGCTCTTGATGCCGGCACCGTCGCCATCCAGTTGGTCGGTGATGGTGGCCTTGAAATTTTTGCGTTCGGCCCAGCGCAAGTACATGCGCATGAGCATTTCAGCCCAATCCTGGCTTTCGGTGCCGCCCGCACCAGGATGAATGTTTAGGATGGCAGACAGGTGGTCGTGCTCACCGCTAAGCAACATGCCCGTCTCTAGCTGCGAGAGTTCGTCGCGGAAAGTAGAAACCTCCGAGTTGAGTAGTTCGACGACGTCTTCGCCTTCGCGTCCGAGTTCGATCAAAGCGGCAACGTCAGAGCTCATGGTGGCGATGCGGCGATCCTGATCGAGCGTCTCTCCGAGGCGCTTTCGCTTTTGCATCACTTCCTGGCTTTTCTCGGGATTGTTCCAGAATTCCGGATCGCCAATCAGCTTTTCAAGCTCGTCTAGCTGGATTTTCTTTTTGGGGGCGTCAAAGATAGCTCCGCACAGATTCGGCTTGCTGGCGGAGCTGATCATACTCCCGCTCGATTTCTTCGAGGGTCATAAACTACTAGTCTACTGTGAGATCGGGGTAGAGTCCGGGCGCATGGGGTTTATAGCCAAGCCACTGGGTTTGGCCGATGTGGCTGAGCCGGTAGCCTTCAATGGTGTGGAACTTGAGCAACTCGAAGAATTGCTCAGATCCATTTGAGGCGTTTCCTTCATTGGCCGAGGCGATTTCTAGAAGTGTGGTGAGTTTCGCACGGTCGAGTTTGGCGAGCGGGCTTTGGAACCTTGATTCAGCTAGGGTATTGAAGTCGCGCATGCCTTCTTCGATTGCTTTCTTGATTGGGGCGACGTGGGCAGCCAGTAGATCGAAGTATTGACTGACGCGGGCCTCGCGGGCACCGGCGGAAGTGTCATCGGTGGGGATGATGATATCGGTGAGCTCGGCGAGGATCTGGTTTTGTTCTTCGCTCAACACCTGCAACCGGTAATTGGCGGTTGAAACTAGCGCTACTTTGTGGTGTTCATGCTGCCCATTGAGGCTGGCAACGGTTGTGGCAGCGAGGATGGGGAAGAGTTCACGGCGGTTCATATTTCTAGATCTCCTTGTTGCGCAGCTTGGTGGCCAGACGCTCAGCCATGCGCCAACTCAAAGCGATGTTGGTGAGGGTGGGGTTCTTTTCGGGGTAGTGCGGAAAAACGCTCGCATCCCCGATGAACAGGTTCGGGATGTCGTGCGATTGCGAGTCAGTATTGACGACACTTCGTTTGGGGTCTTTGCCCATTTTGGTTGTCCCGACCCAGTGGTTGGAGTCAATCACCAGATCTTCGTTGCGCACCTTGCCTGGGCTTGAGAGAACAGTACCCCCGCCGGCGCGGATGATTTCTTCGCAGGTGTTGACTGCATCCTGGGCCATTGCAAGATCTGAGTCTTCATAGTGAAGATGGATCCGTGGATACGGAATCCCAAACCGGTCTTTTCGGACGCTATCGAGATCAATGAATTTCCTGTCGCTTACCAGCAGCGAGCCTTGCATGTTCATGCCGGCGTGGCAAACATTCTTGCGCAACAACTCTCGCTTGAGGCCTTCGCCGAAGCCCTTTTCAGCACGGTAGGACAGACGCTGGGGCGGGGCTCCAGAGCCGCACTGCACCTGATAGGTACCCTCAAAATTAAGATTGGGCTTGTCCCAGTTCAAGCCAGTAAGTAGCGAATGGTAGTAGCCGGTGCCGGCATCATCGCCGTGATTGCGCTTGGCTAATTCGGGGAATAGGCCAAGAACGGTGATACCGAAGTGGCTCGTAAGGTTGCGCCCAACTTGCCCGGATGAATTTGCCAGGTTGTTTGCGAGCAGCATTCTGGCCGTTTCAATTGCGCTGCAGGCAAGCGCGAGCGTGCGGCCTTCAAGCTTTTCGGTTTGCCCGGTGTCGCTTGTGTATTCGATGCCAGAGATGCGATTGGCTTCGCGGCTCATCAGGATGCGGGTCATCATCGAGTTGGTAAAGACCTTGAGATTGCCTGTCTTAAGAGCGAGGGGGATCGGCGTGTTGGCCGATGTGTATTTGGAATCGATCGGGCAGCCGCCACAGTTGCCGCAGTACTGACAAATGGCACGGCCTGAAGAATGCCGTGTTGTGGTCATGGCCTTGCGCAGGGCGACGAAGTCCATTGCGCGGCCTTTCTTCTTCAGTTGCTTTACGCCGCGGCGTAGAAGTGATTCGCCTGCCCGCATCGGAACGGGAGCTAAATACTCCCCGTCAGGAAGATTAGAGAGGCCGTCTTTGTAGCCATAAACTCCCATGAAGCGTTCCGCACGCGCGTAGTAGGGAGCGACATCCTTGTAGGTGATGGGCCACTTTTTGAAGTCTAGGGGGCCAAAGCGAAGCGTGTGTCCAGCCCAGCAGAGGCTGCGGCCGCCGAGAGCACGAACAAAGCCATGGGCAGGACGGTCGCCGACAGGCGTGAAGTGATCTTGCTCGCGGTAATCCCAAGCCGAATCAAAGCCCCCGCTTTTGCCCTCTTTGAGGCGGCGGGCGAGAAGATCAAGCGGCGGCAGATCGCGGCCGTAGTCTTTGCCTGGCACCAGACGCCGCCCAGCTTCGACAAGGGCGACCTTCAGGCCCTGCGCCGCCAGAGAGTACGCGGCAATACCGCCGCCCGGTCCACTGCCCACAACAATCGCATCGTAAACCATAAATGAATTCTATCTCTGTCAAAGATAGGCAGAAACCTATTGATCCTGGAGATAATCTAAGAGTGAGAAGGAGATTTATGAAGAAAACCCTCGCCCTGATGGGGCTGATTGCATCGACCACTTTATTTGCTCAGAGTAATGAGGAAAAGCGGCTGAAAGCAGCCGGAGACGTCTTGCATGAAATTATGGAAATACGCGATAAAGCGATTCCGCAAGAGTTGCTCGACAAGAGCGAGTGTGCGGTAGTCATTCCTGGAATGAAAAAAGGTGCCTTTATTATTGGAGGCAAATACGGAAAGGGGTTTTTTACCTGCCGCAATCTTAATGGGGATGGCTGGGGCTCCCCGGCAAGCGTCATTGTGGAAGGCGGAAGCGTCGGCTTTCAGATTGGTGGCAGCGAGAACGATGTGATTCTTCTCGTAATGAACAAGAAAGGCGCTAATCGGCTCTTGAACAACCAATTCAAGTTGGGTGGCGAGGCTAGTGTTGCAGCAGGGCCAGTCGGACGTACTACGAGTGCTCAGACAGATATCCTTTTGACCGCAGAGATTTTGAGTTATTCGAGAAGCCGCGGCGTGTTTGCCGGTATTTCGCTGGAAGGATCTACGTTGCGCCAGGACCTGGACAGCAATAAAGATCTGTACGGGAAGACCATGACCAACAAGGAAATCATTGAGGGCAATCCCAAACCACCAGCCGCAGCAGCCACGCTTCTGGCAGATTTGAGCAAGTTTTCGCCTCGCAAGGCGAAGTAGCCTTTAGGCCTTCCAAGCCTCTCTCCCGAAACGGGGGAGAGGCTTTTTGTTTTGGAATCCAGACATAATAGTGGAATGCGTATGTTGTCGAGTTACGGGACTCTGGCTATGGCCCTCCTGTTTGCAAGTTGTGCTCCAAAAATAGAAGAAGAGGTAAAACGCCAAGTGTCGTTCGCACAAGATCATCATTCTTATGCCAGGCCGGGCGAGGCAATGGTTGTGCATAGTGAGCTTGACCTTCAGGTGGATTTCGAAAAGCGAATCCTGACTGGTACAGTGCTTCACAAGGTGAAGGGCAGCGGGAAGATCATTCTCGACACCAAAGACTTGAAGATCGAAAAGACCGAAGCTTCCAGAGACGGACAGGATTTTAAGCCAACGGCGTTCAAGCTGGGTGCTACGGATAAAATTCTTGGCACTCCTCTTGAGGTCACTCTGCCGGAAGGCGCTGGCTTCGTTCGAATTACATACGCAACTAGCCCGGCGGCTGTGGCGCTGCAGTGGCTGACACCGAAGCAGACTGCCGGTAAAACGGGCCCCTACCTCTATACCCAAGGGCAGCCCATCTATACGCGCAGTTGGATTCCGCTGCAAGACTCTCCTGGCATTCGCATCACCTACCGGGCACGCATCCGCACCCAGCCAAACTACTTTGCGGTCATGAGCGCAAACAATGATCAGCGCACGACGGCCCCGACAGGCGATTATTCGTTCGATATGACGCAGCCCATCCCGCCCTATCTTATGGCCCTCGCGGTTGGCGAGCTCCAGTTTCGAATGATTGGAGGCCGAACCGGCGTCTACACCGAAAAGGTAATGCTGGATGACGCAGCACATGAATTTGCCGATCTCGATGCCATGGTGGCGGCCGCCGAACGGCTTTATGGAACCTACCGCTGGGATCGCTACGACCTTCTGGTTTTGCCGCCCAGTTTTCCCATTGGGGGCATGGAGAATCCCCGCCTCACTTTTGCTACACCCACGATCATCGCTGGAGACAAGAGCCTGGTTTCTTTGATCTCGCATGAACTCGCACACAGTTGGAGCGGAAATCTGGTTACGAATGCGACCTGGAGCGACTTCTGGCTCAACGAAGGATTCACCGTCTATGTAGAGCGCCGGATTCAGGAGGTCCTTTATGGCAAGCAGCGCAGCGACATGGAATTTGAGATCGAGATTGGCGAACTGAAGGCAGAGATGGCGAAGCTGCCTGAGAAAGACCAAACCTTGTTTGCGGATTTGAAGGGGCGAGATCCAGAAGAAGGTGTGACGCTTGTGCCTTATATCAAGGGAGCTCTGATGCTGCGTGCGATCGAAGAAGAGGTTGGCCGCGAGAACTTCGATGCTTTTGTTCGGGGCTATTTTGATCACTTCGCCTTTCAGAGCATTACAACCGCAACCTTTGAGGAATATCTAAAGGAGAAATTGCCAGCCTTGAAGCTCAACGTAAAGGAATGGATTTACAAACCGGGCCTTCCCGCTTCGACCCCGAAGATCAAGTCATTTCTCCTGAGCAGCGTAGAGGAAGAGCTGACGAAATGGAAGAAGGGCCTACCACTTGCAACCAAGGAATGGGTGGCACAGCAATGGCTGCATTTTTTGCGTGGGCTACCAGCCAATCTAAGCGCCGAGCAGATGGCGAAGCTGGACCAGGAGTACAAATTCACGCAGTCCAAGAACAGCGAAATTCTGGATGCCTGGCTGATTCTGACAGTGCGTCACAGGTACAGCGCTGCGCAGGCAGCACTGGAGGAATTCCTTGGCCGTGTTGGGCGTCAGAAATTCATCAAGCCGCTATATGAAGAAATGGCCAAAACCGCAGACGGCAAGCTTCGCGCCAAGGCGCTATTTGCCAAGAACAGAGAGAACTACCACCCGATCGCGGCGGCGGCAATCCAAACATTACTTTCGAAGTAGGAATTGCCCCACATAGAGTACGTCGATGCCGCTGGAGTAAAAACTGCGAACCGCATCCCGAGGGCTGCACACGAGTGCATCGCCGAAGAGATTGAAGCTGGTGTTGTAGAGGACGGGCAGACCGGTGCGGTCGCCTGCGGCAATGAGCAGGCGGTGAAAGATCGGATTCTCCTCCTTCTGCACCACGTGAAGGCGAATGCCATCGGCACCAAGCAGTGCTGGTGCGAAACGGGCTCGATATTCAGGTTTAACCGTGGCGACACTGGCGAGATTTTGTGCATTGGCGCTGCTCTCGAAAAATTGCGCAGCGTGTTCAGCAGGCACCGAGGCAGCAAACTTACGGAAAGATTCCCGGTGTTTGATAAAGCTGTTCAGGTTTTCGGTGGCATAAGGATCGAGGGGCGAAGCGAGAATACTGCGATTGCCAAGAGCACGAGGGCCAAATTCCATACGGTCTTGAAACCAGGCGAGGATGCGGTGTTCGGCTAATTCGGCCAGGGCGGACTGGATCAACTCCTCAGTAGTAAGCAGAAATTTTGGGCTGAGCTTGCAGTTTTCCAGCACCATTTTGATTGCCTCTGCATCGTAGGAAGGGCCAAGGGCAAGGCTCTTGAGCGGGGTGCGATGCCCGTGACTTGCGGCATAGGCAGCACCGATCGCCGTGCCTGAATTGCCAGCTGCCGGCTGCACGTAGACATTACGAAACTGACCTGAAGCTTCAAAGGCCCGAACCAGCAAAGCGTTAAAAGCAACGCCACCCGCAAGGCAAATATTGTCTGCCTTACCAGCCATGGCGAGAGCACAATGCTCAATCGCTCGCTGAAGGCCTGAAGCAATGTGAGGCCGTAGCGACGCCTCCGGCTGCGAACCATCGGGCAAGCCAAGAGCTTGATAGAACTTCGAGCTGAATCCGCCCGAGCCCATCCGGTCGCGATCCAGATAGCTGCGATCAATTGAAGGCCAGGCTTCTGCGCGGTATCCGAGTACCGATTCAAAGAGCTCCACAAAGCGGTCGTCCCCGCTAGCCGACATCCACTGCACCTTGTGCTCATCGGCTCGCGGTGAGAAGCCCAGAAACTCTGTCACACGGCCATAGAGGTCACCGAGGGAATCGGGAAAGTAGGATTCCTGTTCGAGTTCGAGCTTGCCACCGGAGGCACGAAAGCGAGCGGCACAGCGAAGATCACCAGCGCGATCTAGCGTCAGCACAGTTGCCTCGGTGAAGCCTGAAGCGTAGAAGGCGCTGGCTGCGTGAGCCGTCTGATGATCCAGCATCAGAAGCCGGGCATTGGGGAAGAGCTGCTTGACACGCAGACTCAGCAGGCTATCGGGATAAGAACTGATGGGGCGGGCAATGGCTACTTGATGAACTGCTTCAGGCAGCAGTTTTGCGATCGCGAGTGTTGCCTCGATCGATTCGACAGGCAGATCTCCAGGGTTATGGCGCCTGGCAATTTTGCGCTGTTCAACTGCCGCCACGATCGACCCATCGACGGCAAGCGCGCAGGCCGCATCGTCGAGCATTCCACCAAGCCCTATCACATTCATACAGCGAGTAACCTTTCAATCGACTTCTTGCGGCCCAGCGCGGTAAAGATATGAAAAGCACTGGGGCCAACAGGCTGGCCCGTAAGGGCAGCCCGCGATCCGTTGATCAGAATGCCAGCCTTGAGGCCGCGCTCCTCGGCGATCTTGCGCAGTTCGGCTTCGATGCTGGCCTCAGTGAATTCATTTGTTGATTCAAGACGGCCAGCGAGTTCGCGCAAGCCTTCGCGAGCCCCTGTGATATTCAGTTTTTCAAGTGCCGTAGCATTCATCTCGTAATTGTCCGTGAAGAAGGCGCGAGAGAGTGTCGCAAAATCATTCAGAGTCGCCATGCGCATACGCAGAACGTCCACTACAGCCGGTAATTCTTCATCCGAATAAGGCATCGGCAGCCCGGCACGCAAGATACGCTCGCGTACCATTGGCGTCAGTTCTTCAATCGGCATTGTTCGCAAGTGCTGCGAATCTAGCCAGGTCGCCTTTGGGTCGATCGGGTCGGCTTCGCTGAAGTTCACCACCGCATTGGACCGGTTGATGCCCTCAAACGAGAAGACGTCAATCAGTTCCTGCCGAGACATTTGTTCGCGATTATCTTTCGGACTCCAGCCCAGAAGACACAAAAAGTTGATGTAGGCATGAGGGAGAAAGCCTGCCGCCTCGTAAGTCATAACGCTCACCACCGGGCCGTGCTTACGCTTGGAAAGCTTGGCACCGTCAGGGGCCACCAGCAGCGGAAGGTGCGCAAAGATGGGCACAGATGCACCGAGGGCTTCAAAGATCAGAATGTGCTTGAAGGTATTGGAGAGGTGATCCTGACCACGAATGATGTGCGAGATCCGAATGTCGATGTCATCAGCGCAGGATGCCATATGGTAAGTAGGCATGCCGTTGGATCTGAGCAGTGCGAAGTCTTCAATATCGTTCACACTCTTGGATTGAGTAGCGTAAACGGCGTCGGCAAACTTGATGTAGCGGGCCTCCTGTCTAGGCACGCGAAATCGAAGGACAAAGGGTTCGCCTGCATCGGCACGCCGCTGCGACTCTTCTGATCTCAACTCGCGAGCTTCGGCATTGAAGAGCCAGGTGCCTGGGCCTTCCCGGTCATCATCGCCCTGATGAGCAGGAGTGAAATCGCGGTAGGCGTGGCCAGCTTCAAAGATCTTCCAGGCCTGGTCCTGATGCAATTCGATCCGCTCACTCTGGCGATACTGTTCGTCCCAGCTAAGACCGAGCCAATTGAGCCCGTCAAAGATGGAATTGAGAGACACGTCCGTATTGCGTTCGACGTCGGTATCGTCGATGCGAAGGATCATGGTTCCCTGGTTGTGGCGAGCGTAGAGCCAGTTGAAAATAAAGGTTCTGGCGCTGCCTATGTGCAAATATCCCGTAGGCGACGGGGCGAAACGAACTCGGGGCATCAAACGGTCAGGATAGCATCGGGCGGCATGACTGTTAGGCGTGACTCGAGGTCTTGCAACTCGGCGGGTGACAGTTGTTCAGCCCGCAAACCCGCTTCAGGCTGTGCGTCGAGGGCTGCTTTGCCGTAAAAGGGCGCAAGATTATTCCGAAGAGTTTTGCGCTTGTGAGCGAAGGCGCGTGAGGCAAATTTGAGAAACCGTTTCGCTTCCGCTTGATCGACGATCTTGGGCTCGAGCATGATGACGGCTGAATCCACCTTGGGCGGTGGTGAAAATGCCTCTGGGGGCACTTTGAAGAGAATCGACGCCTTTGAATGCACCTGGGTGAGAACGCTGAGGTAGCCATAATCGCGGTTGCCATGTGTAGCGGCCATGCGCATCGCAACCTCTTTTTGCACTAGAAATACGGCTCGCTTCCATGTGCCGGCCGCTTCAAAGACTTTGGACGCGATCGGCGAGCTGATGTAGTAAGGCAAGTTGCCAGCAATGACACAAGGGGCGAATTCCTGGAGACTGGCGTCCAGAATGTTTTGATGGCGCACTTCAAGGCGTGGTTCGCCTCCAAAGTAGAGGGCGAGGTGGGTGATCATCGCCGGATCCACCTCAATCGCTACCACTTTATTGGCCCGTGGAAGAAGGAATCGGGTAAGAGCTCCCCGCCCTGGGCCGATTTCAACTACAAGTTCCTGCTCGCCAGAGGGGCAAGCAGCCTCTGCGATCCGTTCGAGTATCGACTGATCCCTTAGAAAGTGCTGACCAAGTTTACGAGGCAAATCAACCCTTCACGGTGATGGCAGATGCGCCACGACGCAAAGTGAGACGCAGCTTCGAAGGGACGGCTTGACCAAAACTGGTAGCCGGCTTGAACTCGGTGAAGAGGAGAGTACGTTCGACGCTGCGACGCACTTCGATATTCAGTTTGGGATTCCCCTCGACAACGCGATAGTCTGCAATGCGGCCTTGTTCGTCGATCCAGACTTCGATCTCGGCATCGGCGGTTGGAGGTTCAAAAGGAGCGAGCGTCTTTGCAGCCGGATCTGTGTAGAGTGCCGTTGGACGATCATCCATCAGACTGTTGGCCCGAACGGAATTGATCTGGATGAACATGCAAAAGACCATTACTGCAATCGCTATCCCGCCAGCACAAGGCACAGCAAGCGGTCGCATCATGTTTGCTTTCCACAATTCGAATCGATTGTTGAGGCGCACGAGCAGAACTGGTGCATTGGCCCACTTTTGGCGGCGGGATGCTTCTTTGCTGGCAGCAATCTGGAGCGAGAGGCTGGTTTCATGGTTTACCCGCCGGCGGGGCAGGGCATTCAACAGAGCGCGAACTTCGTGGTGTGCGTTTTCCTTTTGCATCATGCCTCCTTCTTAGGATTGTCCTGCCGCAGTCTGCGTCGACCAGCCAAATGCCTGGGCCGGCTTTAACATCGCTTCGAGCTCCACTCGCAATGCTTCGCGGCCTCTCATGATTCTCGATTTCACTGTTCCGAGTGAGATCTGCAATACTTCAGCGATCTCGTCATAGTTCATATCTTCGATGTCGCGAAGGACCACCGCAGACCGGAAGACCGGGTTAATCTTGAGCAGAGCTTCCTCAATCAGGGCACGTGTTTCGTGATCCGACGTGAGGTCAAAAGGAGACCGGCAGCGGTCTGGAAGCACTTCGGACAAGCCGGCGTGACTTTCATCGCTCCCACCCAGACCGACCTCATTTTTCTTGTGCCGGTTAAACCAGCGGCGATGATTGTACGCCTCGTTGACAGCAATCCGGTAAATCCACGTCTTCAGAGTAGACTTGCCCTGAAAGTGGCCCAGATTGCGAAAAACCTTCACGAAAATTTCCTGCACTACATCCGGCGCGTCGATTGGTTGATTCAACAATCGATAGACAAGATTGTAGACAGAGTCTTCATAGGTACGAAGTAATTCTTCAAATGCCTCGTTTTCACCGTGGCGGAGCCGTTCCACAAGGAGCGCGTCCTTATACACCTGTGCGGCTGGCTCGCCGCCCTCGTTACGAAATCCCAAACTGTTCTCGGCCATTTCCGGGCTCCTGACAGTGATCTTACCGCTCTATTTGATTTGACACCGGGGGGGCCTCTCCAGTTCCTGCTAAGTTCAACTCATGTTTGATTGGCAACAAGAGGCAGAAAACCTCACCAACCGGTTTGGGACGGAACGGATGAGGTCGGCGATTGAGACGCTTTCAGAGGCCTATCGTGCTGGACGAAATACGCTGGCTCTGCGGCTTGACGACCAACTTTTGGTGGCAGCTTATCTGGCCGTACGTTTTCCGGCGACCTACGCCGCGAATCTTTCAGCGGACGCCGCAATCGCGGATGCTATTGCGGCTCGAGCTTCCAGCCTCGAATTTCAACCGGAATCGCTGCTTGATCTGGGCGCGGGATGCGGTGCCTCCTCACTCGCTGCTACCGGCCAGTGGCCATCTCTCAATCTGGTGACGGCTGTCGAACAAATGTCAGCCATGGTGCATGTGGGCAAACAGATTCTTCCTGATGCCATCTGGCGTACCAGCAAATTCGAAGAAATTCCTGAGTTGCCGCTACATGATGTCGTGCTTTGCAGCTACGCGCTAGGGGAAGGCCGCAGTGATTCACTATTGGTGGAAAAAGCATGGAAGGCCGCGGGCCAGTTGTTGATTCTGATCGAACCTGGCACCCCGCGAGGCTTTACCGCGATTCTTGCCGCACGCACACGACTTATCGAAATGGGAGCTTCGATCCTGGCTCCTTGCCCTTCTCCGGCCGCTTGCCCGGCGAAGGATCTCGACTGGTGCCATTTTTCTGCCCGCCTCAATCGAAGTGCTCTGCACCGGCGGCTGAAGGGCGGCACGCTGGGTTACGAAGATGAGAAGTTCAGCTATGTGGCTGCTTGGCGTGGAGATTTGGCCGAAGGGCTGCCACGTGTACTGCGCCACCCTCTGATCCAGCCCGGCCGGATTGAGACAGAACTTTGCATCGCCCCAGACCGTCGCCGTGTTGTCACAACAAAGCGCAACAAGGATGGATTCAAACGGGCGCGAAAGCTAGGATGGGGGGATGCATTTGATGTCGCTCCTTCTCCTGGCCCAGAGCTTCCCCCTTCAGACAACTGAATCGCTCACCACACACAAGACGACGATTACACCGGTAGTCTATCGTGAACTCAAAGCAATTCGCGTCACCGCAGAAGGTGATCAGAACCTGGTTGTCATCTCCGGCACTGAATTCGTTAACGGAACAATCGAAGTCGAGTTGGCTGGTGTACCCGGTGCAGGCGCTGGTGCAGGAGCACGCGGTTTTGTTGGCCTGGCCTTCAGGGCTAGCAAGGATCTTTCTCACTTCGAGGCCTTCTATTTGCGCCCTACCAACGGCCGTGCCGAAGACCAGGTGCGCAGAAATCACAGTGCCCAGTATATTTCTACGCCTGACTATCCCTGGGAGCGTTTGCGCAAAGAATCTCCCGAAAAGTTCGAGAGCTATGTTGATCTCGAGTCAGGTGCGTGGACAAAGGTGCGCATTGAAGTGGATGGGGTCAAGGCGCGGCTCTTCGTGCATGACATTCGCCAACCCACGCTAATTGTGAACGACCTCAAGATGGGCCAAGCCAAAGGCGCTGTAGCGCTGTGGCTTGGCCCCGGCACAGAGGCTCACTTTCGCAATCTGCGCATCACCCCCGGAAAGTAACGCGCTTACCCTTGCGATAAGCCTGGTTACACATGTGCGCCGCTGCCGCCGCATAGTGCCCCTCTTCGGCATTCTCACGGCTGGGCTTGTTGTTGAGAATGGAATCTGTGAAGAACCAATTGTGCGATTGCCCCGCTTCGACCACGATCTCTCTGGGCTCTGGACGTGCCAACCTTGGCTCGCTGGCATACTTGGCCAGATACTCGTCACGAAGACGCTTGGGGAAGTTCAGGCTGCCGTAAAGTTGCGCCTCGCCAAACTTGGGCTCTGGGATCACAGTCAATCTGCGTCCCTCCACCTGCATTGTCCCTTGATCGCCCATGATCAGAATGCCACGCGGGGCATATGAATTGACCTGCGTGACATAGACATCCACCAGAAAGCCTTCTGGATATTCAAGCAGGCTGTTCATGATGTCGGGAACGGTGCGCCCGTCCTTCCAGCGAAAAATGCCGCCTTGCGATACAGCCGACTCCGGGGCCTTGGTGCCCATGATCTCGTGCATCTGCGTGAATTGGTGAACAAACAGATCGCCAGCCACACCCGCCGAGTAATCCCACCAACAGCGCCAGCGAAAGAATTGAGCCGCATCAAAGGGCCGCTTCTTGGCTTTGCCGAGGAAGCGCGGCCAGTCAATTGTCTTCTCTGAGGCATCGGGTGGAATTGGGTAGACCCAGGCACCTTCTGCATTGTTGCGATGGTTGCCCATCCGGATCATGTTCACTTTGCCGAGCGCACCTGAAGCAATCAGCTCTTTCGCCTTTGCGGTAAGCGCTGATGTCTTGGCCTGGCTGCCCACCTGCAATACCTTGCCACTGGCTCTGGCCGCCGCGATCATCCGCGGGCCCTCACCGATAGACCAGGTCATTGGCTTCTCCACATAGACATGTTTACCAGCCGATAGTGCATCGAGAGTGATCCTCTCGTGCAAGTGGTCTGGCGTGGCGATCACAACGGCGTCGACGTCTTTATTCTCGAGCAAGCGGCGATAGTCTTTCGTTGTTGAAATCTTGTCGCCCAACTGTTCTTTGGCGCGTTCAAGACAACCATCATAGAGGTCAGCAACAGCTACACCGCGTGCGGCAGGCACGGCCATGAATTCATCGATCAACTGCTTGCCGCGAATGCCGCTGCCGATGAAGCCAAGGTTCACCTTGTCCTTGGACGCGGGCACCTGCGCCGCCCCTTTCAGAGAAAAAACCATAGCAGACGAAGAAAGCAAAGATCGCCGGGAAACACTCATACGACTAGACTATCGGATTGGACCCCTTATACGTAAAAGTTCATGCCCGCGACAATGTCGCGATCATCGTTAACCCCGGCGGCCTCCCTGCTGGCACTTGCTTTGCCGGCGGTCTGGCACTGCGCGAGGCCACTCCACAAGCACACAAAGTTACGCTCCGGGATATCGCCGTGGGCGAGCCAATCTTTCGCTACGGTCAAGTAATTGGCCATGCTCTCCGGCCGCTTGCGGCTGGATCCTGGGTCAGAGAAGACCTGGTGGCGATGCCGTCTGCGCCGAATCTGGATGACCTCCCGCTGGCTACTGAAGTACCTGCTTCATTACCGGCGCTGGAGGGCTATCGATTCGATGGCTTTCTCAATCCTGACGGCAGCGCAGGTACCAGGAATATCCTCGGCATCACGACTACCGTGCAGTGCGTTGCACCTACGGTGGACTACGCAGTTCGCCGCATCAAGGCTGAGCTGCTGCCGCGCTTCGTCAATGTCGATGACGCTGTTGCAATCACACATACGTATGGTTGCGGCGTCGCCATTGATGCTCCGGGTGCCGCCGTGCCAATTGCGACGCTAGGCCACATCAGCCGCCACGCCAACATTGCAAACTCACCTCTGGTAGTAAGCTTGGGCTGCGAAAAGATGCAACCCGGCAGGCTGCTGCCAACAGACCCGGCCTTTCCTGTCTTCGACTATGCGCCTGACCTGATCCGCCTCCAGGATGAGCTTGGCTTTGCCGAGACCATTGCGGCCATCATGCGCGCCGCCGAGCGGCGTCTCGAAGTGCTCAACCGCCGCCTGCGCCAGAGCCTTCCTGCTTCACAATTGATCGTTGGCTTGCAGTGTGGTGGCAGTGACGCCTTCTCGGGCGTTACCTGCAATCCTGCGGTGGGCTTTGCTGCCGACTTGCTCGTACGGGCAGGCGCAACCGTCATGTTCAGCGAAGTGACAGAAGTTCGTGATGCGATTCATTTGCTCACTCCCCGCTGCGCCACCCCCGATATCGCCCGCGACCTGATCCGCGAAATGCGCTGGTACGACGACTATCTGGCCCGCGGCTATGCAGACCGCAGCGCCAACACAACACCCGGCAACAAGCGCGGCGGCCTTCTGAACATTGTGGAGAAGAGCCTCGGCAGCATTGCGAAATCAGGCACGAGCGCGATCCAATCTGTTGCTGCGCAAGGACAAAAAGTAACAGCCAAGGGCCTGGTCTTCGCCGCCACCCCGGCCAGCGACTTCATCTGCGGCACCCAACAACTTGCCTCAATGAACATGCATATCTTCACGACAGGCGAGGGCACTCCCTATGGTCTGGCCCTCGCCCCAGTCATCAAAGTCTCTTCGCGAACCACGCTCGCTGAGCGTTGGCCAGACCTGATCGATCTTGATGCAGGCCGCATCGCAACCGGAGAAGCCACCATTGAAAGCGTCGGCTGGGACCTCTTCCACCTCATCCTCGAGATTGCCAGCGGCCGCAAGAAAACCTGGGCTGATCATTGGGGTCTGCACAACGCGCTGGCACCATTTAATCCAGGCCCGGTCACGTAATTGTGTTCTCGCGCAGGTTGCTCCTTTAACGAATCGGCATTCAGTGAAACAGTAGGTTTCAGCAAGTGCTGAAAATGGCATCCACACTGAAAAATCCGAGCTGCTCCGAAAGGCTATGGCGAGCCTCACAGAGGTTCTGCTCGAGGTACCCTTCTTCTCCCAGTCCTCCCTGCAGGCTGAACGCTTGCCGAGAGAGCCAAGGGCCGGCTTCATCGTCTCCGTCCAAACTCCCGCACGCGCAAGGTCAAAGGCGCTCCAGCGACGCCTGGTTTGCGAAGTGAAGTCCAGCGGCCAACCGAGGATTGCCAGGGAGGCCTGCTTGAGCCTGGCCGAATTTGCGAGCCCGTTCAACAAGCCGCGCCTCCTCTGTGCGACTGTGACTAATCGTCAGTAGCTCCGCCTTAGTCTCCGGCGAGCGGGAAAGAACCGGTGCCTGCCTGGGCAATTCCCAAACTTTCTAATATAAAAATGTTCTATCGCAAGTAAGCACTAGTTCCAAAGCGGCGCGGCCATCTCGCGATTGGTCGTCTCGAGTTCAGCAAGTAGTTGCTTCTTGATATCAGCCCTCGCGACTGACAAGTCGTTGGTTTCGCCAGGATCATTGGCCAGATCATAAAGCTGGAAATCATTTGAGCGCTGCTTGACGACCTTCCACTGGTCCTTGCGCATGGCAAGACTCGGCCCATATCGCCAGAACAAGCTGCCCCGCTTTACTGGTTTGGCGCTGTCGATAAGGTGCGGCATCAAGTCCACGCCATCCAAATTCCTGGGCAAGGTCAGGCCAGCCGCCGACATTGCAGTAGGCAAGAGATCGAGCGCACTTACAGGATCATCGCTCACGCGCCCCGCAGCAATCCGGCCCTTCCATTGGCAAACAAAAGGCACGCGAATGCCGCCCTCAAAAAGCTGCCCCTTGCCGCCTCTCAGCGGATGGTTAGAAGAAGTAAGCTCAGCCGTCGGGCCCCCATTGTCGCTAAGAAAACAAACCAGTGTGTCCTGCTCTAGCCCGCGCGCACGGAGCGTATTGATCACACGGCCAGTCGCGTGATCCATGGATCGCGTCATAGCCGCAAAGAGGCGGCGCTGCTCCCCACGCAAGCCTTCAAACTCAGCCATCATCGCCACCGGCGCCTGCATCGGACTGTGGATCGCATTGAAGGCCAGATACAGAAAGAAAGGCTTCTCGTGGTTGCGATCAATGAAAGAACTGGCCTCCCGGCCCAGCCCATCCGTTAGGTAGGACTTCTCCTCCACCACATCGCGGCCACGCATCAACGGATTGTCGTCATCGTAGGGTGGCTCGTTCTCGCGCAACCTGGTAACAGCACCCCGGTACGGCGGCGGATAGTAGAAATACCCCTCATGAAGGAAGCCATAGAACTCGTCAAAACCACGACTCATCGGATGAGTACCCAGATGCCACTTGCCTACCAGGCCCGTCCTGTAGCCAGCCTCTTGAAAGTGGTTCGCCATAGTCCTCTCCGTTAGCGGCAAGCCGATCTTTGGGTCGAGGTTGCGCTTGCCAACCACGTTCATTTCATGACCAAAGCGTGTCTGGTAGCGGCCCGTCATCAGGCCGGCGCGTGAAGGGCAACAGAATGGCGCGGACACATACCCATTCGTAAATCTCACGCCGCTGCTGGCGATCGAATCGAGATAAGGAGTCGCAAAGTCGGAGTGCCCCTGAAAGCCCAACTCGCCGTAGCCCAGATCATCGGCTAGAATCACCACAACATTCGGCATGCGGCGCGGCTGCGCGAGCATTGCACCCGCGGAGCCGGCAAGAAAACTCCGCCTCAGCATTTAGGTCTCTTTGCTTGAAAGCGATTCGATGAAACTATCCGCTTCACGCATTGAGCCTTCAATGTCCTGAATCAGAACACTCACTTCGCCATCCATCTTTGCCGCTGTTGTCTTGAGCGAACCAATCGCCTTGGCATTCAAATTGTGCTTAAGGAAGAGTACCTGATCACGAAAGCCCTGCAGTACCGGCTGCATTTTCTTATCGGTCTGCTGCATGCGCTTGATGTACTGCTGATGACGTGATCTTGTATCGCGCAACATCTGCTGACTGCGAGCGCGAAGGCTCTTGTCCTTCATCTCGGAGATCTCTTTGTCCCACTCGGTGAACAGATCTTTCGCCACCTTATCGATACTCACAATGCGGTCTGAGAGGTCTTTGGCCCGCTTCTCGGCATCACCGAATTCCCCGTTCAACTTCTTGTAAACCTTCTCGAGGTTGCCGCCTTCAAATCCGGTCAATTCCTGAAAGGCCTCCAGCGTCGTCTTCAACTGCTGCTTGGCTGCTTCTTGATCCTTCTTGCCGTCGACAATGCGTTGCACCAGGATGTCGCGCTTCTCTTTGCCAATCTTCTCCATCGCGTTGTAATAAAGCGATGAGCAACTCGCAAGCAGAAGCATCAAAAAAGCCAAAATACACTTCGAGATCATTAACAGCTAGTGTATGCGGATTCTAGGCTTCGTCGGGTACTGCGGGCAGCTTGCGGCGGAAGAGAATGCCGATGACCCCACCAATAATGATGGCACCCACCAAGGCGATCCCAGTAACGGCAAAAAACGGAAAGCCCTGACTCTCAGTCAGAAGCACTTCTCTGACTGGCTCCTCAATACTAAAGCGGATGGATTTATGAGTCGCCGTCGTCGTCTCATTGCTCTCCACAAATCGACCATCCATCCGCACGTGAGATAACTCCTTGCCCATGCCCAGCATGGTCCTTGGAATGGCGATGGAGACAATCGCCTTGCGCGTCCCGGAGAGCAACTTCAAACGCAACTCGCGGCGTGCGGCATCGAAATCGATCTTGTCGATGGGCGAAGATTCTGGCCAGGCAACTGTAAGCTTGCCCGCCTGCTGCGGTCCTACAAAAGCGTTTACCTCTTCATCGTGAATCCGCATGCCTTCGTCAGCCAGAGCCGTGAGACAAGTAACTCGGTTTGGGTCAAAGCTACGCACGGGCAAGAATTTGCCCATCGCGGCAGCAGACTCCGACTGCGGGATCCCTAACAAAGGCATCGAATTCACATCAACAAATACACGCACCCAGCGCCCAGCAGCATCTCTCATGGCAACAGTGGCGTAGGTCGTAATGGACTGGCGGCGGAAGTCGTAAATGCTATGGTGCCCGGCTCGCGAATCCCAATTGTGATGCAAGAAGCGAACCAGTTTTCCTGCGGTTCGCAGCCACTGCCCGCCACTCGGCAAGGCAGCTTCTGCAACCGGCCCTAGATGTTCTACGCCGGCTGAATTGATGCCGTCTGCCAGTTGGCATCGATCAAGCAATACAGAGGCACCCGTTGGGCCAGCAACCCGGTATTGGTAATTGAAGCCGGCAGCTTCTTTGGCGCACCAGATCTCGATTGCGGCACCTGTAGGGTCTTGCACCCGCATCAGCAGTGTGTTGCCATCGGCCTCCGCTTTGGGTCTGGGCGTGGCGCTTGGCCCCGCGCAGCCCGGCAGGTTAGCAAAGCGCATCGGCAACACTTCCGCTTGCCCATAGGCCGCAATCGTCACAACAAACAAAATCAAAAAGCGAATCACGAGTCCAACTTAGCCTTCAACATCGCATTCACTGAGCCGGGATTGGCCTGGCCCTTACTAGCCTTCATCACCGCACCAACCAGAAAGCCAATTACGGTCGTCTTGCCGCTCTTGTACTGTTCCACCTGTTTCGGATTTGCCGCAAGCACTTCTTCGATGATCTTGTCGAGGGCTCCTGTGTCAGAAATCTGCTTCAGGCCATCACGCTCCATGATGAACTTCGGCGACAGACCTTCAGCAAACATCTTGGGAAAGATTTCCTTAGCCAATTTGCCTGACAGCTCGCCACCTTGGATCAGGCCCAGGAGCTCGCCAAGATTCTCTGGGGATACCGGTGATTCGGCGATATCTTTCCCCAGGCTATTGAGCAGACCCAGCAGGTCCCCCATCACCCAATTTGCAGCCATCTTCGGATCAGGTGACGCCTTTGCGGCCCGTTCAAAGTAATCGGCCATCGGACGCGTCTGCGTCAAAACCTGAGCATCATATTCGCGCAAGCCGTAGTCGCTGATGAAACGGGCTCGCCTGCTGGCGGGCAGCTCTGGCATCTTCGCAGCCAGTTCTTTCTTCCACTCTTCAGTCACTACAAGCGGCAACAAATCAGGCTCGGGGAAGTAGCGGTAGTCTGCCGCTTCTTCCTTGTCACGCATCAGCGTTGTTTCACCCGAATCCGGGTTAAACAAACGTGTCTGCTGCCGGACACGTTGACCTGCCTCGATCATTCCGATCTGACGCAGAATCTCATATTCGATACCCAGCTTCACGTGACGGAAACTGTTCAGGTTCTTGATCTCGACTTTGGTGCCCAGCTTCTCTGCACCCTTCAGACGCACGCTGACATTGGCATCACAACGGAGCTGACCCTTTTCCATATCGCAGGTTGAAACCCCAATAAATTGGATAGCCTGCTTGACCTCTGTCAGGTAGGCATATGCCTCATCGGAGCTGCGCATGTCAGGCTCGCTAACGATTTCGATCAGTGGGGTTCCCGCCCGGTTCAGATCGACGTAGCTGTACTTTTCAGAATCCTTGAAGCCATCGTGAGAGCTCTTGCCAGCGTCGTCTTCCATATGCACGCGCGTCACCCCAATTCGCTTATGAACACCTTCCACCTGCACATCGACAAAACCATGTTCAGCCAGCGGCTGATCAAATTGTGAGATCTGATAACCCTTGGGCAAGTCCGGGTAAAAGTAGTTCTTGCGGGCAAATACCGATCTAGGGCTGATTTCGCAATGCAGCGCCAGTGAGCCCTGAACGGCGAGTTCAACGGCCTGCCGGCTCAGCACGGGCAGTGCACCGGGCAGTGCAAGGCAAACAGGGCAGGTATTCGAATTCGGGTCTTCACCGAAACTGGTCGGGCAGCCGCAAAAAATCTTGGTATTGGTAGCGAGTTGGCAATGCACTTCGAGACCAATCACAGGCTCATATTTAGCTACCTGTTCCGGCGTCGGAAGCGCCACATCAGCAGTGGACATAGCCTTTATTCTGGCATAGCTGCTAATCTGAACCGCAATGAGATGCCTTGCATTCCTCCTTCTGATTGCGGTTGCCGCCCACGGCCAAATTGTAGACCTGCTCCTGCGAAACGGAAAGATCTGGACCGGCGATGGGCGCACCACCTCCGTTGCCGTCACCCAGGGCCGCATTGTTGCTTTGGGGGCAGAGGCAGAAAAGCGAAAGGCGAAGCAGACGATTGATCTGCGGGGCCGCTTCGCCATGCCGGGCTTCAATGATGCCCATATTCACTTCCTCGAAGGCTCACTCGGCCTTACCAAAGTGGATCTGACCGGCATTTGCACCCTCCCAGCAATCCAGAAAGCGATTGCCGCTTACGCAACCGCGCATCCAAACGCCCCCTGGATTACGGGTGGAGGCTGGGAATACACCTGTTTCCCGGATTTGCGGCTCCCTACCCGGGAAGACATCGACACCGTGGTGCCAGACCGGCCTGTCTTTCTCGAAGCCTATGACGGACACACTGGCTGGGCCAATTCGAAAGCACTGCGTATTGCAGAGGTGGAGAGCACGCCCTTTAGTGGCTTCGGGGAGATTGTACGAGACAAGGACGGCAAAGCTGCCGGGGTGCTGAAAGAAGGTGCACAATCGCTGGTCAGGCGCCACATTCCCAAGCCCAGCCAGGATGAGAAGCACGCTGCCCTAGCGCAAGGCCTCAAACTGGCTGCTTCGCTCGGGATCACCAGCATTCAAAACGCAAGCCGTGGTGCTGAAGAAATCGAACTCTATAGCGAATTTCTCAAGCAAAACAAACTCACTTTGCGCTCTTCACTTGCCCTTAGTTCCGCCTCAAAAACCGACTTTAAGACACTCCCGAAGATTCAAAACACGCCGATGCTCGCCGTCCGTGCTGTTAAGTTCTTTCTCGATGGTGTAATCGAAAGCCACACAGCGGCAATGCTCGAAAACTATTCCGACGGCACGAATTCCACCGGGCCTACGGCTATGCCGCCAGACCAGTATCACGATGCCGTCCGGCGGGCTGACGCTGAAGGCTGGCAGATCTACACTCATGCGATTGGCGACCGTGCCGTTCGCCTTGCCCTGGATGCATATGAAAACGCGGCCAAGATCAACGGCAAGCGAGATTCGAGACACCGCATTGAACACATTGAGGTGATCCACCCGGCTGACGTGCCGCGCTTTGCGTCGCTCGGCGTCCTGCCGGTGATGCAACCCATCCACGCTTATCCAAGTACAGTCGAGTTATGGTCCAAGGCGGTCGGCGATAAGCGTCTTGGGCTGGCCTTCCCCTGGGCCAGCATCGCCAAAACCGGAGCAAAGTTGACCTTTTCGAGCGACTGGCCGGCCTGCATTAGCCTGAACCCGATCCGGGGGCTGCACAACGCCGTCAATCGGCAGACGATCAACGGCGACCCCAAACAAGGTTGGCTCCCCGAACAGCGCGTCTCCCTCGATCTTGCCCTGAAAGCCTATACACAAGCTGGCGCTTATGCCAGCTTTGAAGAAAATGAGAAAGGCCGTCTCTCCAAAAACATGTTGGCCGATATTGTCGTACTCAGCAATGACCCCTTCGCGGTAGCGCCGCAGGACATTCACCAAATCAAAGTGGAGATGACCATCGTCGGCGGCCGCGTGGTCTACAAAAAGGACTGAGCTGTTTTTGCTTTCTGTGCCGCCGCCTGCAAGGGGCGGTTGAGGTACTCCAAGAACGGTGTCGCAGCTTCGAACCGCGCAGACACATCAGCTAGCAGATTCGGCGTGTACGCCAGATCCACCGGCATCTCAACCCAGACGATGTACATCTTGCGCCGCAGCAGATCCTCTGCCGGATGCGCCCCAAGAAAGCCCAGCGGCATCCGCGTCATCGATTCCCCCTGCAAGCCACCCATCCACTTACGCAGTTGATTTTCAGCCAGTATTTCGCGCAATTCCATGTGGTTGCCGGCGATGTGGTTTCGCATCAGCTTCATCGGTTCGGGAGGCGGCATGTAAATTCCCGCTCCCACAAATAGCTCTTTGGCGCTGAGGTGCATGTAGAAGCTCGCCGCCTCGTTCTTGTTCAGGTTCTGCCGGTGCCATCCAGCAGCGATATTCGTTTTATATGGGGTTTTATCCTTGGCAAACCGCACATCGCGATGGATCCGGAACACAGCCTTCTTCGGTTCGGTGATGTAGTGGGGAGCATAGTTCACCATCTCGGCATTGAGTGCTTCCACCAGAGCCAACATCGGCCCCTTCACGCTGGTCTCGTATTCTTCCTTCTTTTTGTCAAACCATTGTTTGTTGTTGTTCTTCTCAATGCCTCGCAAAAACTGCAAAGCTTCTTTTGGGAATCCGGGGAACGATGCCTTGGTGCGCGCCATACTAATTAAGCATGCAGGGCATACACAACTTACTGCAACGGTTCCCAAAAGAAATCTCGATCCGGGAAAACGAGCCGCTCAGCCGCCACACCCGTTTTGGGCTCGGTGGTCCGGCCCGTTTTTTCATAGATATATCGAGTTCAGAGGCCCTTCCAGCAGTTCTGGCAGGCCTCAAGGACTCTGGTCTGCCGCTGATTACCCTCGGTGGCGGATCGAATCTGATTGTTTCTGATGCCGGCTTCGACGGGATCGCTTTGCGCTTCACCGGAAAATCAATCACTCGCCAGGAAGGCAAAACGGTCGCCGAAGCGGGCGTGCCATGGCAGGATTTAGTCGATTTCCACACCAATCTCGGGCTCACCGGCATGGAGCGCATGACTGGTATTCCCGGTTGGTTTGGCGGCGCAATCTACGGCAACGCAGGTGCCTATGGCCAGACCATCATGGACTTCGTCGAGAGTGTTCGCGTCTTTGATGGCCAGCAATTCCGCGAGATTCCCAACCCGGAATGCGGCTTCGCCTACCGCACCAGCGGCTTTAAATCGCGCAAAAACTGGGTTCTGCTGAGCGCCCGCATCCAACTCTCACCTGGTGATGCTCTTGAAATCCGTCAGACCGCACACGACATCCTCACCACTCGGAACGAGAAATTCCCGCCAACGATGAAGTGTGCCGGCAGCATTTTCAAGAATCTCTTCGTCGCCAGCCTCCCCGAAAAAGCCCTCAACCGAGTTCCTCCAGGCATCATGCGCGCCGGCAAAGTTCCTTCCGCCTGGTTTCTTGAGCAGATCGGCTCAAAAGGAATGAAGCATGGCGGCATCGAGGTTGCCAGCTATCACGCCAACTTAATCTACAACACAGGCTCCGGCACCGCCGGCGAAGTCTGCTACTTGGTCGACAAACTTAAAGCGCTCGTCTTTAACGAATTTGACCTGATGCTGGAAGAAGAAGTGCAGTATATCGGCTTCCCGGATCGAGCTAGCCACTAAAGTCTATTCCTATAACCGCCGATAGCTCAGGCACAAATGATCATCAAGCGTCGGCGAGGTACCTCTGGTGCCAAGACTGGCTATTACCGCATCCAAGGTGCAGGGAATCAATTTTTGCATGGCTTTGGGGACGGCGATTTCATTCGGCTTCGCGACGAATTTGGCCGCGAATGGCGCGGTGTGGCCGAAACTTTCGACACGATGGTGCGCTTCCGCTTTCGCGATTCCGAAGGCAACTACATTTCCGGGGTCTCAACGCAAGGCAGCGACATCGTCCTGCGCGACGAAAAAGGGAATACCTGGCGCGGCTTCGTCGACTAGTTCACCTGCCAAACCGTCTAGCTCGCTTGCGGCTCACTTGGTCGAATCCTGTGGAAAAAGAATCACGGCCTCAAGCCTCGTGATTTCATTAGAAATCTTTCCCTCCGTCGAAACCTCCAGGTATGAAACCTTCACCGGCATTCCGTCATGAAACTTCAGCCCTTGAGCGTTGAAAAAGTAATTCTGCTCCGCATCCGTGCTGTACCTGAACTGCTTGTCGCCGACGCTAAAACCTTCCCATTGCCAGAAGGCGTTGCCGCCCCCGGCTCGCTTTACTCGATTCCTCCAGTGGCCCATCACAACTCCTTCCACTGTCTTCAGTTCCGTTTGCGCCTTCTTAAGAATCCACCGCCGCTCAAACTCGGTGAGACCACTTACCAGCAGCATGATTGCCGCCGCAAAGGCAAGAAATTTCACGGGCATCGCAGTTGTGTTCCCACGGAGCTTCATCAACAGCGCAGACACAAGCGCCACTGCGGCGATTACAGCCGCCAATGCGAGTACATTGCGGGGGGCCGACGACATCGTGGCCAGGTCAAAAATCAATTGGTATTTCACTTGAGGGTCCTCAAAAATTCATTGCGCTGAAGGGAAAAAGCAGCCCCTTCTCCTCCGCTCGTAGCAAAGCCGGCAAACGTGTAAGCCCAATCCGAAGCTTTCTCCCTGGCTTCTTCCGCTCGAACCAGATCCCCCGCTGCCGTAAAGCGACGCCAACGGGACCGGTAAAGCGTGGCAATCTCAAGTGCGTAATAAGCATTAGCCCCAATACTGTTCACTTAAGGTGTTCTGATCCTGATTACGGGCTCGATACGCTGCGTCGGCTGCCGCTTACGCGGACGCAAGGGGTAATTGCTCA
>JAYSVS010000152.1:0-13716 GCA_043718395.1 Acidobacteriota bacterium | reverse complement strand
CACTCAAAATATCGCCATACAAATTCGGCATCAACAAAATGTCAAACTGCTCCGGCCGTGTCACCAATTGCATCGAAGCATTATCCACAATCAGCTCGTTGTAAATCAGATGTGGGTAATCCGCCGCAATCTCCCTGCAACACCGCAAAAACAACCCATCGGCCAGCTTCATGATATTCGCCTTGTGTATCGCCGTCACCCGCTTGCGCAAATGCCGCGACCCAAACCGGAACGCCGCCCGCGCAATCCGTATCGATGCCGTCCGTGTAATCACCTTGATCGAAGTGATCACATCCGGTACTACCTCGTGCTCGAGCCCCGAATACAGATCTTCAGTGTTTTCGCGAAAAATCACCATATCCAGCGCCACATCGTCAAACCGTGTATGCAGCCCCGGCAAGCTCTTCACCGGCCTCACATTCGCATAGAGATCGAGCTTCTTCCGCAGCGCCACATTTACACTCTGAAACCCACCCGCCACAGGAGTCGTCACTGGCCCTTTCAATCCAACCTTGGTCTTCTCAATCGACGCCACCACATCGGCCGGCAACGATTCCCCCGTCGCGCGGATCCGGTCTCCCGACAACTCCACTCGCTCCCATTCGATCTGTACTCCCGTCGCGGCAATCACCCGCTCGGCCGCCAGCGCCACCTCCGGGCCAATTCCATCACCAGCAATCAACGTAACCAGATGTGCCATCCCCTAAGCCTGACGGATACTGAAAGTGCATGGCAACCATCAAGCGCGCTCTCCTGAGCGTCACCGACAAGACCGGACTCGCAGACTTCGCCCGCGGCCTCGCCGCGCTTGGCATTGAACTGATCTCCACCGGAGGCACTGCCAGGCTGCTGCGAGATTCCGGCCTCACCGCCATCGAAGTCAGCGACCTCACTGGTTTTCCAGAAATGCTCGATGGCCGCGTCAAAACCATCCACCCCCGCGTAGCCGCCGGAGTCCTGGCCATGCGCGCAAAGCCAGACCACATGGCGGCTTTACAAGCTCACAACATCCCAATGATCGACATGGTAGTGGTGAACCTTTACGAGTTCGAAAAGACCGCATCCAGGCCCGGCGTCCACCTCGAAGAGCTAATCGAAAACATCGACATCGGCGGCCCCACCATGATCCGGGCCGCGGCCAAGAATTACCAGGACGTAGCCGTTGTCACCCAAGCAGCGGACTACCAGTCTCTCCTCGAAGAGCTCAACGCCAACCGCGCCAACCTCTCCCCCGCCACCCACTGGGATCTCGCAAAAAAGGCCTTCTCTACAACAGCAGCATACGACGCAGCGATCACCAGAACGCTCGAGCAAATCCCCACGCCCGTTGCCATGCCCGGGCGTCTAGTCATCAACGCGCCCCTCAAGATGACCCTGCGTTATGGCGAAAACCCTCACCAGGCCGCCGCCCTCTACGCCTCAGGCCAAACTGGCATCGCCAACGCGAAGCAACTCCAGGGCAAAGAGCTCAGCTACAACAACCTGGTAGATCTCGACGCGGCCTGGCAGCTCATCTGCGAATTCGATCTCCCCGCCAGCGCGATCATCAAGCACACCAACCCTTGCGGCTGCGCCACGGCCGCAACGCTCGCGGACTCCTACAAAAAAGCCTTCGCCGCAGACCCCATCAGCGCCTTCGGCGGAGTCCTCGCCTTCAACCGCGAAGTCGATGCCGATACAGCGGCAGAGATCGCCAAGACCTTCATAGAAGCGATAGCTGCTCCCAGCTTCACCAATCAAGCCCGGTCAATACTCGCCTCTAAAAAGAACCTCCGCCTGTTGGAAGTATCGAGCGGAGGCCTCGACGAGCCCGTAGTAAAAACGATAACGGGAGGCTATCTAGTGCAGGGCGCCGACCGTAAATTCCTGATCAGAGAAGAAGCAAAAGTGGCAACGAAAGGCCAACCCACAGAAGCCCAATGGGCCGCGCTTGAGTTCGCATGGCGAGTAGTAAAGCACGTCAAGTCCAACGCAATCGTCTATGCCAATGACGGTCAACTGATCGCCGCCGGAGCAGGGCAGATGAGCCGCGTGGATAGCGTCAGATTCGGAGCCAGCAAAGCGATCCTGCCGCTGGAAGGCTGCGTAGTAGCCAGCGACGCCTTCTTCCCCTTCCCAGACGGTCTTGAAGCCGCCGCCAGCCATGGCGCGAAAGCCTTCATTCAACCCGGAGGCAGCGTCAAAGACGAAGAAGTAATCGCCGCCGCCGACCGCTTGGGGCTAGCCATGGTCCTGACCGGCTTCCGCCACTTCCGCCACTAAGAATCGCTCTACGGTTGGCTAAGCCGCTCCACATCAATACCTGCTAGCGGCGCTTCTGCTGATCGAGATAGCACACGCAGCAATCTGTACAGCGGCGGCAGCGCTCACAAAGGTGGAGCCCGCAGGTGTCTTTGGTGCAGTAGCCGCAGATTTCGATGGATGCCTCTTTGCAGATGTAGCAACGAAAGGTCTTGACTGGTGCTGTTAGTGGTGGGACGGCGGGTGTCATTTTTTCTTCGGCACAACGGGCGCAACGGGCTTGGGTGGCTGAGGGGTGTTCATGTCTACCCGGCATCGCTGCGCTTCTTGCAGCAGGACATCGAATTCGCGGTCCCGGCTCGAAGCCAGATCGAGTAGGTAGTTTCGGAAGTGATTGCGCACAACCGCCGTTTCGACAAACTTAGACTCGATCAAATCTGCCAGCGCTTGTGACTCATACTTGCGAATTGCTTCCATCACCGACCTCTGCATGGAATCTAGTGAATCGAAGCGAAGGAAGATCTCAAGGGCAATCGACAGTTTTTCCGGGCTTTGCCGCAAATCGGCAATGGCGAGCGTTAAGCTCTTAAGTTGAATCTGAATCGATTCGAACTGGCTAAGGTAGGCTACCGCCACGCCTTCACTACGCCATCGGGCGAGATCGACTTTAGCTAGCTCTGGCGTGATCGCCGCAAACTTGGCTCTTAAATCATCCAGTTGTTGGCGAGCATTCCATTCAGCAGGAATCCCTTGGGCACATAGAACACTGCCGATCAGGAAAACAAGCAACCGCATTAGAACCCTGGAGGTGGTGGGGGTGGCAGGCTAGGGGGCGGAGCAGGTGCGCCAGTATCACCGGGAAGCCCAATCGGGACGCTGCTTGGCCCGCCACCCGGGATCGGTGCCGATGTCCCACCACCGTTCACCCTGGGTTGGTTGAGCCAAATATCCGCCATCATTCGCATCATCTTCTGTAAGACCTGACCACGGTCAAGCTGTTTCTGCGCCAGCGGCTGATTTTTGTAAACCCGCAGGTAATCGCCACCGTTCAAAATCTTGGCATCGCTAAATGGCATCAGTGCATGTTGCACGGCCACTTGGCCTTCTTCTACCAACACCAGCGTCATCTCATCTTCTTCAACGGTTACGTCAAAAGTCGTACCACGCACCGAAATCACAGCAGAAGGAGTCTGAATCCGGTTTGGGTTGGGCTTGCCATTCAACTTTTCGATGTGTACTTTGACTCGTCCTACCCACAGGTCGAGCAGCTCGCGAAGATTTCCCTGATTAGACCGGAAGGTAGCACGCGAATTCGGAAAGATTTCGAAAACGCTGCCATCGGGAATCTGGATCTTGGCATAACCATCAAGACCGGTCATGATCTCTTGCTTGGGGTTCACCAGATCGCCTACATTCAGCGCCCAGGGAACTTCATCTTTCAAGACCTGCACTTGGCCCTGCGCGCGCAGAACCTTTCCTGTAGAGCCTGGTGCAACCGGCATCATTTGCGCGGTCGACACAAGACTACATGCCATGGCAAGTGCCATCGCTAAGAAGCCGGACTGGAATAGAGTTCTAAGCACTATTTAAGATCCAATGCTAACACCAAAAACACAGAGCAATTCAACATCCTTAATCGGGATCCGGGGAACCATTCTACAAATCTCCCGTCCAATCAACAGTTCGGCAGAAATCCAGCCGATCTTGAGACTGTTGAGAGCGATTACAATAAAGAGACCTATGTGTCGATTTGACACAATCCTTCGCGTCGGATTGACCACTCTTGGAATTTTGTTCCTTGGGGAGACGGCGCTCGCCCAGAGTTATGAGTTTGCCCTGAAATGGCGAGTGATCGGCACAACGGTTGTATACAACTCGCGAGCCGGTTTTTCGGGTGCGCCCGTAGCAGGGGTCTGGTTTGGTGCCGACGGCGCGGGCCTTGAAATCCAATTGCTGAGCGGGAAGACGTTTCGGACCGAAGACTATGAAAACTGGACTTCCGTGGCTAAGGCCGGCACCCGGGCGGGGATCTCGACCAAAATTGTAGACACACTGCCAGAAGCAGGAGCTCGGATTTTTGCGGCCCCTGGCAATGCTTACCGGGCTTATGCTGCGGGTCAGTGGCTTTGGCGAAGCGACGATTCGGGCAGGCACTGGGCAAATGTAGTGTCTGCAGGAGAAACCCGGCTGATCGGCGAAAACGTGCGCATGGTTGCGGTTTCGCCAATCGACCCAGACCGTCTGGCGGTAGTGACCGACGAGGGGCTCTGGCTGTCGGTGGATGGAGGCACTTCCTGGGTCAGCCTGAATGCGGGTCTACCCAACTTGCAGCTATCCAGGCTCCTGGCCGCTCCACAAGGTGGGCGAGGGCTCCTGGCCGAATGGAAGAACGGCGAAATTGTGGAATGGATGCCCGGTGCAAAAGCAGCTTGGGTATCGGTAGGGATGGCTGCACCCAAGCGAAGCTCTTTACGCTGGATCGATAACACCCGCCCGGAATTGCAACTTGAAGTTAGAAAGACAGGCAGGGCGCGCATCTATCGCAGCTTGAATGCAGGCAGGCAATGGGACGACCTCTCCAGCGATTTACCGGCCCAGGAGATCTATGGTCTGGCCGCAGACCGGGCCAGCGGTGCGATCTATCTTGCGACAGAACGGGGAGTCTTCTACACGCTCAACAATCTCGAGGCCGCCTCAGGCCCCACCAGTTGGATCCGGCTGGGCGGGAATTTACCCAGGGAAGCAGCACTCGACGTTCTACTAAACGAAGGTGGAAATTTTCTTTATGTGTCGATTGCAGGCGAGGGAGTCTTTCTGACTTACGCCCCTCACCGCCGCCGGAACCCTTCGCTGATCAGTGCCGCCGATTTGAGTTCAAAGTCTGCCGCTCCAGGCGGGCTGATGTCTGTTGTTGGGATGAAGCTCACTCAAGTTCAATTGGCTGGCCGCCCCTTGCCGATTCTGTCGGCCACCTCGGACGAAACGCAAGTACAGATTCCTTATGACGCTGTCATTCCTTCTCCAGCCCTTGAGCTGAAGTCAGACAGCGGAAGCCTGCGGATGGATCTCGAACTGAGCGAAACCGCGCCGGTTATCTTTACGGATCGCGATGGTGCTCCGCTTTTGCTTGATGCCGAAACCGGCGAACTCCTTGACCCGACGCTGCCGCTGAGAGCTGGGATGCGCGTGCAGATACTGCTTACGGGATTGGGCCGTGTTGAGCCAGCCTGGCCCGCCGGCAAGGCTGCACCCGCTCAGAATCAGCCTCGCGTTACGGCACCCGTTAGGGTCTGGTTTAATGGTCAAACGCTCGAAGTTACCAAGGCCGAGTTGGCTGGTGGCTACATCGGCTTCTATGCGGTTGAGACCAAAATGCCCCCGGTAGTAGACAATAGCTTCGCCACGCTCAACGTTGAGGCGGGTGGCCGATTTTCCAATACCATACAGATTCGTACATCCCTGAACTAACGCTGGTCTCGTACTGCGTGTTAATCTGTAGTTTCTCCCAGTAGGACTTCCCCGTGGATAAATCACTTCAAAATGTCATCAAGCACGACCAGTTTGTAGAAACGGTCGGCGAAGCCTCCGAGTACGTCTCGGGTCATAGAAAACAAGTCGCCACCTACGTGGGCATCGCCATCGTGGTGGCTGCCCTCGGTTATGGAATCTGGTGGTATATGGGCACCAAGCAGACCGAGCGCCAACTGGCGCTAGGGGAAGCGATGGGCATTGCCCAAGCCACTACCAGCCGCACTACGAGCGAAGAGAAGAAAGTAATTGATGCTTTCACCAAGGTTTCAACCTCATTTGCCGGCAGCAAAGAAGGCAACATTGCCCTCTACATGCTGGCAATGCTCGACATCGAGCGTGGCGATTCCGCATCTGGCGAAAAGAAGTTGAAAGAAGTGATCGGCGGCGACAAAGAACCGGCGTCGCTGGCAAAGTTCACAATGGCGGAAATCCTTCAAGGCCAAGGCAAGACCGCAGAAGCCGAAGGTATGTTGCGGGAATTGGTCGCAAGCCCAACCCACTTGATGCCTAAAGAACAGGCGACACTTCAGCTAGCCCGCTACATCGCAAAGTCGAGGCCTGATGAAGCCCGCAAGTTACTTGAGCCGATGCGTACGGCCCGCTCGCCAATTTCAACTCCCGTCGTGGAATTGCTTGGCACCCTTCCCGCTGCGCCAATGACGAGCGCTCCGAAGAAGTAACTGAAAGAGAAAATGATCCAGACTGGTGTTCTGGCCCAGCTTCGCTTCCCTGTGGAGAGAAGTTTGGGCCGTCGCTATCCAGAAAGCCTTCCTTCCTTTCGTAACGACTTTCAGCGTGACCGTGACCGCATCGTCCATTCTCGTGCCTTCAGGCGTCTGGAGGCCAAAACACAAGTATTCCCTGCTGGCATCTCCGATCACTTTCGCAACCGCCTGACACATACCCTTGAAGTGGCCCAACTGGCCCGTACTGCCGCGCGCGTGCTGGGCGTTGACGAAGATTTCACTGAAGCTCTTGCTCTTGCCCACGACATAGGGCATCCGCCCTTCGCGCATTCAGGCGAGGAGGCACTCAACCGCATCCTGTCTCGCTTTGGTGAACGATTTGAACACAATCTGCACTCGCTGCGGATAGTCGAATCCTATGAGCATCGCTATGCCATGTACCCAGGCCTTAACCTCTGCTTTGAGGTGCGCGAGGGGATCGTCAAGCATTCTCGCGATCTTCCAGCCGATTATGTTGGCCCGCTGGAGATGTACCTGCCCGGCTTGCGGCCACCTATTGAAGCGCAGTTGATCGACCTGGTGGATGAGATTGCCTACAATACGGCCGATGTGGACGATGCCCATGAGGCGGGATTTTTTAGACTGGCGGAGCTAGCGGCCGCCGTTCCGGTTGCTGCTGACATTCTGGAAGAAGTCGAGACGAATTTTCCGTCTGCCGAGGAGCGCATCCACCTGCATGAAATGCAGAGGCGATTGATCGATCATTTGATGCGGGGTTTGCTTGAGGGAACTATCGCTGCCTGCCAGGCTGCCCGTGTGGATTCTGTCGATGGCGTGAGGCAATGGCCGGTGCGGTTGGTGCAATTTACCAAGGCTGCAGCAGAAACATCGGCTGCGCTCAAACAGTTTTTGCACAAGCGTGTGTATCACACACAAATCCTCGTCGAAGAGCGGAATCAATCCACAAAAGCAATTGAAAAGTTGTTCGACTATCTGCTTGCGAATCCGAATCAGATCCCAGATGGACATGGGTCTGATTCCTTGCCCCGGCGGATTAGCGACTACATCGCCTCAATGACGGATAGCTATTTCAGGCGCGTCTATTCACAGTTGGAGCCAGAATTTATTCCGACGTTACGTTCGTAACCTCGGCTGCCCGCACGCCATAGATCTTTTGGATCTGGCGCGTGATTTCACGTGTGAGGCGATCAGGATTTACCTCACCCTCTTCTTCTTCAAGCACGAGTACCTTCACGTAAAAATTCCACTTCTTGGGCATACCATTTCAGGTTATGCCATCAGGAAGAGTTAAAGAGGGAATAAAGGTGGTGGCGAAAGTCGGGGTCGAACCGACACGCACAGTGAAGTACGGCAGATTTTGAGTCTGCTGCGTCTGCCAATTCCGCCATTTCGCCACGATTGACAATTCCAAGTTTAGCACTTTGGCGATATAGTGCTGGACATGAATCTGAAACTTGCAGTACAGGCCACGCTGCTTGGCGGACTTGTGATCTTTGTCTGGGGGGCGGCCTCGCATCTGCTTTTGCCCGAGCCAATCACTGTGATGAGCGACACGAAAAGTGTAGATGAGTTTGTGGCGAAGCATGCCCCCTTCAATGGAGCCTTTGTAGACCCGCGTGGGGTCATGGTGATCGTCGGGTTCCTCCCTGGCAAGACCGACAAGTCCTTGGATATGGGGCCCCAACTAGCCATCGAATTTGCAACCAACTTGTTGCAGGCATTTCTGCTGCTGGTTGTGCTGCTTCGCTTGAAAGCCAACTCAGTTCTGAACTATGGAGTGCTCTCGGGCATCCTCGGCCTGATGGCCTGGGTCTCGATTGAGGTTTCTTACGGAAACTGGTACAGCTTTCCTCTTTCGCTTCTAGTGATAGGGTTTCTTGATGCCACTCTTGGCTTCTTCCTTGCGGGTGCCGTGATTGGCTGGTTGATCCAGAAGCAGGAATAGTTCACTGGCTGATTACTCAAGGACCACGAGAAGGTCTTTGGGCTCGACTGTTTCGCCGGGTTTAACCAGGATGTCTTTTACCTTGCCGTCTGCAGGGGCGTTGACGGTAGTTTGCATCTTCATCGCTTCCATCACTAGCAGGCGTTCGCCTTTTTTCACGGCTTGGCCCTTTTGGGTGTGGACGCTGGTGATGGCTCCCGGGATTGGGGCGGCAATGTGGTTCGGGTTCGATGGGTCGGCCTTGGGGCGCTGGGCTGTTGTTGCCTTCAACGCTTTGTCTTTGATTTGAACTTCTCTTGGCTGGCCGTTCAGTTCAAAGAAAACTGTACGGCTGCCGTCGGGGTGCGGTTCGCTGACGGTGAGGAACTTTACGATCAGCGTCTTGCCAGGTTCAAGATCGAAGCTGATCTCTTCTCCCTTGGTCATGCCGTAGAAGAATTGCGGCGAGGGGAGCACTTCGACATTGTCGTAAATATCGCGTATCTTGGCGAACTTGGTGAAGACATCGGGGTACATCAAATAGCTCATCAGGTCTGTTCTGTTCAGCTTGGTGTTGGTCAAATCTGCGGGCGGCAGCTTGGCCTTCTTTGCTTTGCGGCCCTGAAGAATAATTCTTGAGATCTTCGCTGGCCAGCCGCCCTCGGGGATGCCAAGAGAGCCTTCAAACATATCGATGACCGAGTTGGGCAGAGTGAGCGTGTGATCTGGCTTAAGATTGGTGAACTCCTCAATGCTCATGCCCCGGCTGAGAAGGTAGAGGGCAAGGTCGCCGACTACTTTACTGGAGGGAGTTACTTTGACGATGTCGCCAAAGGCTGCGTTGACGTCGGCGTACATCTTGGCGACTTCGGGCCAGCGGGTGCCGAGACCCATCGATTCAGCCTGTTCGCGGAGGTTGGTGTATTGGCCGCCAGGCATCTCGTGGATGTAAAGGTCGGCAAGGCCATGACGAGGGCTGGAATCGAAGCCGCTGTAATTTTGACGGACGGCCTCCCAGTACTCGGAATACTCAAGAAGGGTCTGGCTGTCGAGGCCGGTGTCGCGTTTGGTGTTGGCCAGTGCGGCAACTACGCTGTTTAGATTGGGTTGGCTGGTAGAGCCGGACATGGAAGCTACGGCGGCGTCGGCGATGTCGACCTTTGCGTCTGAGGCCTTGAGGATCGAGGCACCGTTGAGACCGCTGGAATCGTGCGTGTGGAAATGGACGGGCAAGCCGATTTCTTCTTTTAGAGCTTTGACCAGGATCTCTGTAGCGTAGGGCTTGGCGAGGCCGGCCATGTCCTTGATGGCCAGCATGTGGGCTCCCATCTTCTCCAGTTCTTTGGCCATGCGGACGTAGTAGTTGAGTGAGTACTTGGTGCGCTTAGGGTCGAGTATGTCGCCGGTGTAGCAGATGGCGGCTTCACAGATGCGGTTGGTCTTGCGGACGGCGGCCATCGCCACCTTCATATTGGGGAGGTAGTTGAGGGAATCGAAGACGCGGAAAATGTCGATGCCCTGGGCTGCGGATTCGTAGATGAATTCGCGGACTACGTTGTCCGGGTAGGCAGTGTAGCCGACGGCGTTAGAGGCGCGGAGGAGCATCTGGAAGCAGATGTTGGGGATGGCTTCTCGCAGGCGGCGGAGGCGCTGCCATGGGTCTTCGAGGAGGAAGCGCATCGAGACGTCGAATGTGGCGCCACCCCACATCTCTAGCGAGTAGAGGCGGGAAAGTCGGTGGGCGACGAAGTTGGCGACGGCCATCATGTCGTAGGTACGCATGCGGGTGGCCATCAGGGACTGGTGTGCGTCGCGGAAGGTGGTATCGGTGATGAGGAGGCCCTTTTGATCGCGGGTCCATTGGGCGAACTTTTCGGGGCCTAGTTCGTCGAGGAGTTGCTTGGTGCCTTTGGGCGGGGCGTAGTCGAGATAGGCTTCGACCTTGGGCTTGCGGAAGGTGGCGGGCCTGGGTTTGCCCGCGACTTCGGGGTTGCCGTTGACGATGGTCTCGCCTAAGTAACTCAGGAGTTTGGTGGCGCGGTCGCGACGGGCGGTGAACTTGAAGAGCGCGGGGGTTTCTTCGAGGAAGCGAGTGGTGACGTCGCCCTTCTGGAAGGTGTCGTTGTTGATGACGTTTTCAAGGAAGGGGATGTTGGTTTTGACGCCACGGATGCGGAACTCGCGCAGGGCGCGGTCCATGCGCTGGCAGGCTTCGTTGAAGTCGCGGCCCCAGGAGGTTGTCTTGACCAGAAGTGAATCGTAGAAGGGAGTGATGACTGCCCCGCCGTATGCCGATGCGCCGTCGAGACGAATGCCGAAGCCAGCGGGGGAGCGATAGGTGTGGATGCGGCCGTAGTCTGGGGTGAAGTTTTGTGTGGGGTCTTCTGTGGTGACGCGGCACTGGAGGGCGAAGCCGTTGACCTTGATGTCTGCTTGTTGAGGCAGGTTGATTTCAGGGCCGTGGAGCTTGTGACCCATGGCGACCTGGATCTGCGTGCGGACGATGTCGATGCCGGTGACCATTTCGGTGACGGTGTGTTCGACCTGAACGCGCGGGTTGACTTCGATGAAGAACCACTCTTCGCGGTCGACATCGACGAGGAATTCGACGGTGCCGGCGTTTTCGTAGTTGGCTACTTTGGCCAGGGCTACGGCGGCTTCGGCTAGTTCTTTGCGGATCTTTTCTGAGAGGTGAACGGCGGGGGCGACTTCGACGACTTTCTGGTGGCGGCGCTGGACGCTGCAATCGCGTTCGTGGAGGTGGACGACATTGCCGTGTTTGTCGGCGATGATCTGAATTTCGATGTGCTTGGCGCGGCGGATGAAGCGTTCGAGGAAGACTGCATCGTTGCCGAAGGCGGCACCGGCTTCGCGACGGGCTTCTTCGAGCTTGCCCTTAAATTCTTCGGCGTTGTTGACGACGCGCATGCCGCGGCCGCCGCCACCGAAGGCGGCCTTGACGATGAGGGGGAAGCCAATGGACTTGGCGGCGCGTTCTACGTCTTGCGTTTTTGTGAGGGCTTCAGGGGTGCCAGGGACTACGGGAATTTTTGCTTTTTCAGCGAGGGTGCGGGCTGCGGTTTTGTCGCCAAGGGCGTCGAGCATGGTGGCACTGGGGCCGACGAAGGTGATGCCGGCTTTGACGCAGGCGCGGGGGAGATTCGGGTTCTCGGAGAGGAAGCCGTAGCCGGGGTGGATGAAATCTACGCCGATGGCGGCGGCCAGGGTGACGATGCCCTCGGTGTCGAGATAGGCCTCAACGGGGCCTTTGTTTTCGCCGATCTGGTAGGCTTCGTCGGCTTTGAAACGGTGGAGGCTGAGACGGTCTTCCTTGGAGTAGACGGCGACGGTGCGGAGGCCGAGTTCATTGGCGGCGCGGAAGATGCGGATGGCGATTTCGCCACGGTTGAGGGCTAGAAGTTTCTTCACTTGTGGTTTGAATCAGGATAGCGTGGAGTGGTTGGTCTTCGGTGGTATGCAGCTTGTGCAGCCTCGCGAGTGGGTGGTTGAGATGGGTTCGTTTGTTCCGTTTTTTTGGATTCCTTGCCCTTGGTTGGAAGTGTGGCCAATGGACAGATTTCAAGGCTGTCGCGTTTTGTTGATTCGGACTTCGGTTGCAAATTTGGACCCTATCTTTTATCAATTGGAAGTGAAGAGGAGATGCATTTGAGCCCTCCGATTGAGAAGTTATCAGGCGAGCAGGCTGAAACGAAGCATGGTTTTTGTATCTTATTGATTCTGGTTGGAATTTAGTGGAAGATTTTTGCGAACGGGGCTTGGCGGGTTGGCTGTTTGGAGGTACGGGTGGACCCATCCCAGGCTGAAATTTGCGAAATTCGGACACTCAGGCGATTGTGCAGGCTTGGGCTAAGTGCTTGATGATAAGAGCTTTGCCTTCTGTTCATATGGCTGCTGGCCGCCGCTGAAAAGCGGTCGACGCGGGTTGACACCATTATTGACTAAACGTATATACGTTGCGATACAATCTAGGCAGGTGGCCAGCGGAATCGAATTTGATTGGGATGACAAGAACAAGAAGCACCTCGCCGCCCACAAAGTAGCGCCCGTAGAGTTCGAACAGGTGATAAAAAACGAGCCAATAGACTTGAACTTCGATCTGATCGACAACGAAGAACGGTACCGTTCTGTTGGCCTTACGAATGGAGGCCGTTTGTTGTCAGTGGTGTGGACGGTTCGCAACGGCAAGGTGCGTGCCATAACCGCCTTTCCGTCTAGCGCATCCGACAGAAAGGCTTTTCTGGAGAAACCCAAATGAAGAAGCAGATAGAGAAACAAGCGAAGCGTGTCGTACCGGCCTTTGGCACCGAGGCGGAAGAGGCAGAGTGGTGGTATGAGAACCGCAATCTGCATGGGAAGCAACAACTTTCCGCTGTGAAAAACGGCGAAGCCCAAGTGTTGACGAAGGCGAAACTGCAGGAGCGGATCGCTGCGTCCAAGAAGGCGGCAGCTCCAGTGGTATCGCTCCGGATTCCTGCGGCAGATTTGGCTTTGGCCCGAAAGCAGGCTGAACACAAGGGCCTGCCTTACCAGACCTACATTAAATCGCTGCTGCACGAAACACTCACCGAGCGAGAAAAGCGAAAGGCGGGGTGGTAGGCCGGGCAGTTTGAACGATGGCAGCTTCGCTTCAAGTCGCCGTGCACGTGCGCCGTGCCCCACTCCACCAGGGTTGACTGACTGCGAGTCCGTAAGCCTCAGATTATGCCCCAGAGTGACGCGAGCCGGACCAGGCTCGCATAGGATATCTTCAACAAGATTGTCAAAGATGTAGGAATTTGCCAATTACTCTGGCGAAACTCCTCACGAACTGTGACGTTGAACAACGTTTTCGCTTTAAGAATCAAAAACGGAAGGGTAGCCTACTCCGATCACTTGCACCCGACCATCAGGTGTCCAAGTTTCAACTCCGCCCAAAGCGACGTTTCGTCGAGGCCAGCCGTCTTACCCTTTCTGAGGACTTGGCCAGATTGCGTTTTTTCACCCAATCCGATCAGCAATCTCAGATGAAACCGATCACGGTTCTCAAACGAATCCGATCAGGCTTCTCACGGCAAACCGATCAGCGATTTCACGAATATCCGATCAAGGATCGGGCAGGCCTGAGAAGAGTGATCGGAATGAAATGAGAAAAGTTTCGATTTGAAGATGGCGCTGGAGACGGGCATGAGATTCGATAAGGATCGTGCCACGAAAGAGAGTCTCCATGAGAAAAATCAGAGAGGCGGTGCGGATGCACCGCGATTTGGGCTTGGGTCAGCGCGAGATCGCGCGGGCGCTTGAGATCGGGCAGGC
>JAYSVS010000151.1:0-41716 GCA_043718395.1 Acidobacteriota bacterium | reverse complement strand
GCAAGGGCAATGGCGACCCGTCACTGACGCTGTTTGGGCGCGACGTGGCACCGAATCACCACAAGCTGGCCGAGGAGTTTGTGTTGCTCGATAACTTCTATGTAAACGCCGATGTGTCTGCAGATGGACATAACTGGTCTACGGCGGCGATTGCACCGGCTTATGTACAGCGGATGTGGCCGAACTCCTATGGCGGGCGTCGCAAGCATTATGACTACGAAGGCGGTGAGGTGGCGGCGAATGCTCCGGCAGGCCGGATCTGGCACAGTGCTCTGGCCGCCGGGTTGACCGTTCGTAATTATGGATGGTGGGGCAAGAATCTGGTCAAGCCCGAAAATGGGCGGCAGATCGCACAAATCTACGATCCGCAACTGGCCCCGCACACCGCCATGCAGTATCGCGGATTTGATCTTGAATATCTGGATGTAGACCGAGTGAAGGTGTTTATTGAGGAGTTGAAACAGTTTGAGGCAACTGGCAAGATGCCGAACTTCATCACGCTAAAAATTGGTAACGATCATACGTCGGGTTTATCGGCGAACAAGTTGTCGCCCAAGGCTCAGGTGGCCGATAACGATTTGGCGCTGGGGATGCTGGTAGAGGCTATGTCGAAGTCGAAATTCTGGGCAAAGACGGCAATTTTTGTGATCGAAGACGATGCACAAAATGGGGCGGACCACGTGGATTCGCATCGCTCGCCGGCCTATGTGATCAGCCCGTACACGCGACGCGGAGCGATTGATTCGACGATGTACAACACCACGTCAGCGCTACGTACGATGGAGCTGTTGCTGGGCTTGCGGCCGATGACTGTCTATGACGCCAGCTCGACCCCGATGACGCGCGCCTTTGCCAAAGAGGCAAAGATGGGTACCTATACAGCTTTGGCCCCTCAGCAACCGATGGATGAGCGGAACCCGGCGGCGGGAACGCTGGCGGCAAGGAGCGCACGTATGGACTGGGATGAAGCCGATGAGATTGATGACAACGAATTGAACCAGATATTGTGGCTGGCCCTGAAGGGCGGAACTCCGCCTGCGCCGGTGCGGTCTCTGTTTGGAGGCCGTTAAGCCGGATGCCGAAGATTTACGTATCGTTTGTGTGGCACATGCACCAGCCCTTTTATAAGGACCTGGTGTCGAATGAGTACAAGTTGCCCTGGACGCGGATGCACGCGCTCAAAGACTACTACGGGATGGTGAAGGTGCTGGAGGATTTTCCTCAGGTGCATCAGACTTTTAACCTGGTTCCTTCGATGCTGGTGCAACTGGATGAGTATGCGCGCGGGGTGGCTGTGGACCCCTTCTTGCGGTGTGCCAACAAGGACACGGCGAGTTTGTCGGATGGAGAGCGTGAGTTCATCTTGCGGTATTTCTTTCAGGCGAATGTGCAGAAGATGATCTATCGTTATCCGCGTTATGCAGAGTTGTATGAGGCGTGGATTGCGGTGGATGAGAATCCGCAGCGGGGCTTGCGTACGTTCAATGATGCGGCGATTCGGGATTTGCAGGTGTTATCGCAGCTCGCATGGTTTGATGAGGAATTTTTTGCCAGCGACTCTGATCTGCGGGATCTGGTGAAGCGGGAGCGGGATTACTCGCCGGGGGATCAGGCAATGCTTGCGGCCAAGCAACTGGAGAAGCTTGGGATGGTGGCTCAGGTGTATCGAGACTTCTCCAAGACCGGGCAAATCGAGATTTCAGCGACGCCGTTTTATCATCCGATTCTGCCGCTGGTTTGCGATACGAATGTGGCAGAGATTGCCCACCCTTATGTGCCGCTGCCTCCGCGGTTTCGTTATCCGGGGGATGCGCGGATTCAGCTAGAGCGGTCTCGCGATTACATGACCAGGGAGTTTGGGCATGCGCCAGTGGGGCTTTGGCCGAGCGAGGGATCAGTGTCTGATGAGGCGCTGCATTTGGCGGCGGAGACTGGCTTTAAGTGGTTTGCTACCGACAATGGAGTGCTGGCCCGGACAGTGAATCAGGCGGCGACACCTGACGTTACTTACCGGCCATATTTGTGGAAGCAGGACGGGCATGAGATGCACGGGCTGTTTCGCGATCATACGCTAAGCGACCTGATTGGCTTTGTGTATTCGAGGATGGGAGCCCGTGAGGCAGCGGATCATTTTCTGAATGCGATCCGGGCGAATTGTGCGCCGATTTTGCGCGCTGGGCGCGATGCGATGGTGCCGATTATTCTTGATGGTGAGAATGCCTGGGAGTACTTTGATTTGTCTGGGCGTCCGTTTCTGAAGGAGCTTTATGCGCAGATCGAGGGAGACAAGAATATAGAGGCGCTGACGGTGTCTGAGGCCCTTACAAAGGTGCCAGCCGAGAAGATCGACAAGATCTTTCCGGCATCCTGGATTAGCGCCAACTTCGATATCTGGATCGGGGCTGAAGAAGATAACAAGGCCTGGGAATATCTGTTGCGGGCCCGGGAGACCTATGAGAAGGCAAAGGACCAAGTGCCTGAAGAAGACCGCGCGCTGGCCTTTGAGGAGTTGTTGATTGCCGAGGGTAGCGACTGGAATTGGTGGTATGGGCCGGAGCATTCTTCAGCGAACCGGGCAGACTTTGACCGGCTGTACCGGGAGCATTTGGCGAATGTGTACAGGGCGCTGAGCTTGAATCCGCCGGAGGAGTTATCGCGGCCGATTTTGAAGTTGGATGTGAAGGCGAATCATCAGACGCCTCGGGGGCCGATCCAGCCGGTGATTGATGGTGAAGTGTCGAGTTACTTTGAGTGGATGGGGTCGGGTTCGTATTCGATTGACCAGCGTCAGGGGGCGATGCACGGGCAAAAGTTCCTGATCGAGGAACTGCATTATGGGTCTGATGGAGCGTGGTTGTTTGTGCGGATTGATTTTGTGAAGGGTTGTGAGGATACGTTGCGGGGCGCGGAGTTGCGGTTGCAGTTTAACTCGACCGCTGTGACGGTGCCGCTGATCGCGACGTTTGGGAGTGGGGCCCATGATGGGACGCAGGTGAAGGCAGCGTATCATCATCTGTTTGAGATGCGGATTGCCCAGCGGTCGATTGGGGCGGCGCAGCCATTGAAGTTTCAGGTGTCGGTGTGGAAGGCGGGGTTGCCGCTGGACGCGCTGCCGCAGCAGGGGGCGATTGAGCTGCAGAGCCATGAGTTGAATGAGTGGCTGGGGTGAGGTGCTGTCGCCAGCTTCTACATTTTTAGCGGGTAGAATCCCAGACCTGCGCAGGGGATAATAGAGACAGTGAAATTCAGGTTGCTGGTCTCGATCTTCCTAGCTGCTCATGCGCTTGCCGCTGCAACTGATCGAGCTGTGGCCGAGTGGGTGATCCGGCAGGGTGGTCGCGTGGTTGTGAGTGGCAATTTGCAGCCCATCGCTGACCTGTCCGCACTTCCGATCGCTGATCCACTTGCGCTCTCTGTTGTGGATCTATACGGCACCATCATTGAACCCAAAGACCTTGAAAAACTCTCTGGCCTGACGCAACTCAAGGAGCTTTACCTGCCCGGCCCTAGCTGGAATCCCGGTGCGGGTAGCCGTCTGGATGCTAATGATGAACTCAAATTTCTTGCTCCAATTCTCAGCCTGGAAAAGCTGCACTTTAGTCTTCACTTTCTGACCAATGTCAATGTGCAGGACAAAGGGCTGAAATACATTGAATCCCTCGCCAACCTCAAGGAACTGCGTCTTGCCCAAGGCCGGATTCGTAACTTCTCGCTCGCACCCTTTGCGCAGCTTGAGGGCCTCGACCTTAGTTACTCCACTGCCACCGATGAGGTGCTCAAGAGCCTCGTGGGTTTGAAGAAGCTGCGCCGCTTGAATCTTCGCGACACCCTTGTGACCGATGAAGGCCTCGCCTATCTAGCCAATCTGAATACGCTTGAAGAGATTGATCTCTATGGCCTCAAGATCAGCGACCGTGGGCTTGCCCACTTGAAGGGGCTTCAGAACTTGCGCAAGCTGAATCTGCTGGGCGGGCCAGTTACTGATACTGGGGCTGAAGTGCTTGCGGGCCTTGCGAAGCTGCGCGAGCTCAATCTCTATCGCGCCGAAATTACCAATGCGGGTGTCTCCCGGCTTGCGGCTTTGCGTGAGCTTGCCTTCCTGGACTTGCGTTATACCCGGGCCACCTCGTCTGGTATTGAAAGGCTGCGTGCGGCACTGCCCAAATGCAAGGTCGATTTTGCGGGTGGCAATCGTATGGCCAAGCGCACTGGGGCGGCTCCGGCCGCTGGAGCCAGCGAGGCTGCTATTGCGCGCTGGATTACTGAATCTCTCGGCGGCGTTGCAGATCTGCGCGGCGGGCGCATTCGATCATTATCGCTGGCGCGTACGCAGGTCAACGATGCGCAACTCGGTCTCATCGCCGGGCTACAAGAGCTCGAGCAACTCGATCTGGATGCAACAGAGATTGGCGATCTTGGGCTTGCCAACCTCGCCCGGTTACGGACGCTCAAGCGGCTGCGGCTTGGATCCACAACTATCACTGATCGCGGGCTGACACATCTTGCTGCATTCCAAAAGCTCGAATCTTTGAGCCTTGCCGGGACGCTTGTTCGTTCGCTAGGCCCGCTCCCGCCGTCGCTTCAAGAACTCGATCTCAGCTCCACCAGCATCAAGGCCGAAGCTCTCGCGCACCTGGCATCGCTCAGCCGCTTGAACCTTGCTTACACCGATCTTGCTGATGCCAGCCTCGCGCAGCTTGGCACCTTTCGCTCACTGCGCACACTCGACCTTACCGGCACAGATATCGGTGACGCTGGCCTTGCGCAAATCGCCAGGCTAACGCAGCTTGAAGATCTTCGCCTGAATCACGGACGCTTCACTGAGAAAGGCTTCGCGGCGCTGGTGCCGCTCATCCACCTCCGCCGGTTTGAGGCAGTGCGTACGCGCCTGACCGGCGCATCTGCCGAAACGATTCGACTCTTTACCAAGCTCGAAAAGCTCAACCTCGACTACACCACTTTCAATAACGAAGGACTTAAGCAGATAGCCGCACTGCCACTTCTGGAACTTCGCCTGGACAGCACGAATGTAAGTGACGAGGCCGTCGATAGTCTTGCAGCCATACAGACACTGCAACTTGTAAACCTCTATCACACGCTCATTTCTGAACAAGGGCACGGCCGGCTGGTCAAGGCCCTGCCTAAAGCCAAAATTGTCTGGGACCGTGACTCGAAACTTCCGAATCGACGGGGGAGTTGATCCATATGAATCTGCTGATGCTTGCTCTTCTGGCTATTGATTGTGGAACTTCCACTCGCGAAGCCGTTAACCTGCGAGCCTGCTGGATCACCGATGCGGATCTGCCAGCGCTCTCGCGCCAAGTGGGCTTGAAGAGGCTGGACCTGTCGATGACTCGCATCACCGATCAAGGCATGCTGCAACTCAAGTCTCTCACTGGTCTTGAAGATTTGAATCTCCGATACGCCGAGCTCATAACCGACGAAGGCATGTCCGCCGTCAAAAGTTGGAAGCAGTTGCGCCGGATTGATTTGCGTGGCACCAAAGTTACTGATACGACGATGGGATATCTCGGAGGCCTGGCCACGCTGCAGTCGATTGATCTTGGCTTCGCACAGATCACCGATAACGGAATCGAGCTGCTCACTTCTCTTCCTCGCCTGAAGCAACTCACTCTTGGTGGCAACAAACTGACCGATGCCGGCATGCAAGCTTTGCGGCTGATGCCTACGCTGGAATACCTCGACCTCAGCGGCCCGCAGCGCACTGACTCCGGGCTTTGGAGTGTAAGCCTTACCGAATCTGGCGTGGCTGCCATCGCGACCCTGACCAATCTGCGTGAGCTTCGCATCGGGGGCAGCAACGTTACAGCAATTGGCCTTGAGTCTCTGCGCCGCGGACTCCCGAAGCTTGAGCGTCTGAGCCTGCATCGCTCGAAGCGCATAACGGATGAAGCTGCTGCTGTCTTGAAGGATTGGAAATCGCTTAAGGAAATCGACCTCAAAGACACCAAGATCACGGCAGCCGCAATCGAGGAACTGCGCGCTGCGCTGCCCGGTTGTGAGATTCGAAACTAGGCCGAGACCAGAATCTCGCTCATGCGCCTGGAGGCCGTCGGATACTTACCTACGCCCGCCTGAAGCCCGTCATCAGCCAGTGTCAGATACAGATCGCCAACGGTGCCAGTGACCTTACTGTGTTGGCCGAGCATCAGACGCTTGCCAGCGTTACCGGCAACGATCGCTGCAAGACCATTGTTCTTGTGGCTATTGGCTTCGGCGTGTTCATGGACAAAGAGCAGCACCGTATTGTCGAGCAATGTGCCATCGCCTTCGGGAGTCGACTTCAGACGGCCCAGCAGGTAAGCAAATTCCTCGACGTGCCAGCGGCAAATATCGCGCAGAATGCGCTGCCCGTCGAGGCCGTCAGCGCCTGGTGCCTTGCCGTCCTGATGCGTGTAATCGTGATGGCGAGCGGCTGTGTAGCCTAGCCAGGGAAATCGCGCTAAACCCTGGCACTTGGTGAGCATGTAGGAGGCAACCCTTGTCTGCCTTGTGATCAAAGCATGGGCGAGCAAGTCGCTCTGGATTTTGGCGATCCTCGGCCAGTCTTTCATGTCGCCGTCGAACTCGGGTGGGTCGAGGCGTTGCAGCTCTGGAGGCAGGCCGGCAATGGCGCGCTCGAGGTCTCTCACTGAGGCTAGATGTTCATCGACGCGCTGCGCGTCATCAGCCGGTAGCTTTGTCTTGAGTGCCCGGGCATCCTCACGAACAGCATCGAGAATGGAGCGCTTGCGAGTTACCCAGCCTTCTTCGCGTGCTCCAAAAAGACGGTCGAAGAGGCGGCTTGGGATCATCTCTGGAGGCAGTGCGCGATCATTACCACTCCAACTCATGTTGCGCTGGATGCTTTCGCCAAAAGATTCCTGCGAGACGCCAATCTGCAACGACCTGAAGCGTGAGTCGCCACCGATCTTGCCTGCTATGGCTTGATCGATTGATGCTCCGCCCGCACCACGTCCGGTAAAGGTGGTGCAACTCATCAGCGCGCTCATTGAGTTGTGATGGCCGTTGCCAGGCCCAGGAAGCGCAGCGGCAGAGTTATCCAGACCCGAGAGCACGTGCAGTTGGTCGCGATATTGCGCTAGCGGACGCAGGCAGGGTGAGAGTTGAAAGGCGCGGCCTGTCTCGGTTGGAATCCAGTAACGCTCCGGCACTCCGTTGCCGTTAAACCACAAAACAAAGCGGCTCTCAATCGGCGTTGTAGTTTTGCCCGGTGCCGCATAGGCTGTGCCAGTCGAGTTGAACATCGAAACTAGAGGTGGCAATGCCAAACCCTGCAGCAAAGTACGTCGTGAGATCCGCATTCGACGAGTGATTACGTTTGCCATTTATCGACCATTCTCCTCTAGCTTTGCGTGACTGACCGCTAGATTTAGCATAAGCTCTTTGAAACGGAATTGCGAGCCCCGGAAGCGCCCGGTGAGGTCTTGGATCATTAGCCGGTCTGCGAGGGTTTCGAGCCTACCCGTCGTGTAGCGGAAGAGTTGCTTCACGATGCATTCCTGGCAGATCTCAGTGCGGGCCAGGATTTCGCCCAGTTCACGGGGGTTGGTAAACTCAGCTGAGTTCAGGCCCGCTACGTAGCCTTTGGTGTCCAGAGGCAGTTCGAGTGACTTCTTGTCTTGCTTGAAGAGGATTTTCACCGCTTCCCGCCGGCCTCCGATGGCATCAAACTTTTCAAAGCCAAAGCCGATCGGATCGATCAAAGTGTGACAGCCGGCGCAGCTTGGGGAGGAAAGGTGAACCGCCAGGCGCTCTTTGTTGGTGAGGGGCTTGTCCTCGGACAAGACCGGAAGATTGGTGTCGACTCCTGGCGGCGGTGGAGGAACATGCTGGCACATCAATTGTTCACGTACAAAAAGCCCACGGGCTGTAGGTGAGGTGTCATCGGGCTTGGCTGTGCTTGCCAGAAATAGAGCCTGCCCCAGAAGCCCCGCTCGCTCAGACTTCGGATCGAAGCGTACCCGCTCATACTCGCGGGCTGGAATTGGCAGGTCGTAGATCGCCGCGAGATCTGCACTGAGGTAGCCGTGCGGGTCTGTGAGCAACTCCATGAAGCTGCGTTCGCCCCAGGCCAGATCGCGCACAAAGCGACGGGCCTCTTCTGTCATTGCAACGGCGGCTTCACGATTGAACTTTGGATAGCGCCGCCGGTCTTTCGCTGTGCCGAGTATGCGATCAAAACGGAGCCACTGGGCGCTGAATTCATCAATGTTTTCTTTGGTGCGTTCATCGGCCAGAAGGCGTCTGGCGTGCGTTTCAACATCCAGATTGCCTTTGGCGGCTGCCTCAAGCAAGGCGTCATCTGGCATGCTGGCCCAGAGGGTGAAAGAGAGGCGATTGGCTATCACATAAGGCTTCATCGCTGTATCATCGGAATCTTCCATGCGGAAGAGGAAGGCAGGGGATTGCAACATCGCCTCCCCAACCAATTGGACACCGCCTCTGGCATAGAGGGCTTCATATCGCTGGCGCTCATCGGCCCGCAAGGGCCGCCGGAAGGCGCGACGGCCAAAGTTCACCACAAAACCTGGTTGCGGCTTCAATGCCCCGCGCCGGACTGCATTTCGCGCGATCTTTTCTGCCGCCTGTGAATAGGCATCCATGAGGAGGGGCGACAGGCTCTGGCCCTGATACTGAGTCTTGAAACCATTTACGAAGTCTTCGGGTGGAAACTGTAACGCGGGCTGCGAGGTATCACCGAGAAGGTCTCGAATGACGTTGTTGTATTCGTGATGGCTGAGCCGCCGCAGGTAGATCCGTGCCTTGGTGTACCCCGTGCCGATTGCCTCACGCTTGCGGTAAAGCACGGCTTCGTTTACCTCGACCTTTGGCATTTTCGCAAGCTTGAGGATCCAGGCTTCCAGCGCCGCATCATCCGCAGAACCCGCAGCAATACGCACTCCGCCCGCATGTGCCGCCCGCCCTGTTGGCTTGCGTCGTAGCACCGATTCGGCTGGCTTCGCCCGATCCACCAACTCCACCAGAGACCTTCCAAAAGCTTCGAGCTTTGCTGGCGATGATTCCGCTTCGGGGAACTGCAGACGAGTGGCCGAAGCTACACCGTCTGCGAAGTGGCAAGCCCGGCATCCAGATTTTTCAAGCACTGGGTAAAGTGTCGTGCGGAAGTCCTGCGCTGCAGCGACTGCAATCACCGCCATCCATAAAGCAAGGAATCTCATTGAAGCCCTATTTTAGGCGATAGCCCGGCCCGCGCAGCACCTGGCCTGGGACTGCGCCCGTGTGCTTGCCGCCATCAACTACCATCTTCCCGTTGACGATCACATAAGGGATGCCCACGGGATACTGGTGCGGTTGTTCAAAAGTGGCGCGGTCGGCGACTGTCTTTGGATCAAAAATTGTGATGTCGGCCCAATAGCCTTCTTTGAGCAAGCCCCGCTCTTTGATGCCGATTTTGTTTGCGTTCATACTGGTCATCTTCTTGATGGCTTCTTCTAGCGAGATTACTTTTTGCTCGCGCACATAGCGTCCCAATACACGCGGGAAGGTGCCGTACCATCGCGGGTGCGGGTTCATGGCCAGGGCGGGGCCGTCGTTTGCGATAGCCGCGCCGTCTGAGCCAATCGATGTGTAGGGTTGCCGCATCGCGTAGGTCATGTCGGCTTCTGAGTGGTGGAAGTAGACGCAAGCAACACTGCCGTCTTCAGCGAGCAGCACGTCAAAGAGAACCTCAACATCGTCCTGCCCATTTTGCGCACGGATCAGTTCACTCATTCGTTTGCCAGTGAAGGCTTTGAAACGCTCGCTCTTGAGTGAGACCAGCAGCATGCCATCCCAACCTCCACCAGTTGCCAGATAGTGGTTGTACCAGTTGGGCAAGCCATTGCGGATCTCCTTTTTTAAGCGTTCGCGGTGGGCGGGATTGCGCAGCCGCTCGAGCATTGCTTTGTTGCCGCCATCATGCGCCCATGGCGGAATAATTGCCCGCAAGTTGTTTTGCCCTGCGGTGTAGGGATAGACGTTTGACCGGATGTCGAGGCCCGAAGCACGGGCCTTGTCTATCATCGAAATCACTTCCTTCATCTGGCCCCAGAACTTTTGGTCGGCTACCTTCAAGTGGATGATATCGACGGGGATTTTGGCACCACGGCCAATTTCGATTGCCTCGGCGATGGAGCGAAACACACCTGCGCCCTCGTCGCGGATATGAGTCGAATAGATTCCCCCATATTGTTTGGCGACCTTGGCGAGTTCGATCAATTGCGCTGTGGTCATGAGGCTGGAGGGCGGCATGAGCAGCGAAGACGAAAGCCCCATCGCGCCATCTTGCATTGCCCGCGCCACTTCGGCTTTCATCGCCTCCATCTGCTCTGGGGTTGCGTCTTTGAGCGCGCTGCCCTTCACATAGGTCCAGATCTGCGTCTGCCCGACGTACGAGCAGATGTTGGTAGCTACCTTCTTTTGCGCGATGAAGTCGAAATACTCGCCCATGGTGGCCCACTCGCGAATGCCCTTGGAGATTGGCCCGGCGGAATTGCCTTCGCCCAGCACCATCGTGGTAACGCCCTGGCGCACCATGCTCTCGCAGCGCGGATCGTCGATCATTGTTTCGTCGGAGTGGTTGTGCATGTCGATAAAGCCAGGCGCAACGACGAGGTTGGCCGCGTTAATGATGCGGCTTGCAGCCGCATTTTTAAGGTTGCCGATAGATACGATGCGACCGCCACGAATCCCAATGTCTGCCTGACGTCCTGGGCTGCCGCTGCCATCGATCAGCAGGCCAGCAGTGATCACCAGATCGAAGGATGGCTGTTGCGCCGAAGCGAAAGCGAACAGACTGAGGAATGCAGCAAGTGAGTTTTTCATGAATACCTGATCAGTCTATCGATTCCACTCACCATAAGACAGGCAGCGCATCCTTGACAACACAAGTATCGTTACTTTGCTCGCTTGGGCGCAGCTTGTTTCTTGACAGCCGCTTTGGGCTTCGGTGTGGTGCTGGTGGTTGTGTGCAAGAATTTCTCCACCAAGTGAGCGATGGTCGCGGGGGGCAGGTTCAACTGTTCCATGAGTTTGTCCACAGAAGCTATACCCGACGGGGTCTTGCTCATAATCATCTTTGTCATCAAACCAACCAGGGAAGGCTCTAGCTGCTTCTTGATGAAATTGGCGATACCTTTTTGTTGCTGATCGATTTGCCTTTTGGTGCCGGGACGGCACCAGATGAGCCAGGGGTCTTGTTGCGTTACCAAAGTTGCCAGTGAAGCCGCAAGCGAACCAACCGGCACCAATTCTGGCTTGCGCACGGAATGATCCAGCACGATCTGCCAACTCGCGCGAAGCATGGGCGGCATCGTAAAACGGTGGGTCGTGTCCATGCCAGCAGCCAAAGCCAATGCCTCGACGTCGGGATGCGGCACCGGCAGAATATTACGCAGATTCTGAACCACGGTTTTCAGCAAGCCAATATCGACCTTATTTTCCAACAGCAGCAGGTGGCCGCCGAGGATGCCAAGCATTGGATTTTCCGCCTTGCCTGTAAGAAAATGATCCATTTCGGTGCCGTAAACCCGGCGGCGATCCACCAACGCGAGTTTGGCCATCTCCGCGATGCGGCTTTCCCCGGAGTCTTTGTCGAAGTCTTCGCGACGCGACAACAATACGGAAGCGCGGGCAAGATCAGGACGCCGGCCCCTGCCGCTGGCTTGTTCATCGCGTTGCACCAGAAACACTTTGAGGTAGTAGCCCGGCATGGCCGCAAGTACCATCTCAAAATATTCACCGGTGGCCACGTGCACAGCCAAACGATAGACGCCCGGATTCACGCTCACGCGGCATGCGGCCCACGGATCACCGCTCATATCGGTGTGAGATTGAGTTTGAAAATCGACCAGTTTGTCGCCGTTTTCGGCACACAGAGTGAGACCTTCTGCTGGATGGTGGCCGGATTTCTTCGTGCCACTGCCCGGCCCGCCCTCGCGAGCGAAGACAAAGATCGAAGCTCCCGTGCCAAGTTGGACGTTGACTTCGCGGCTTCGGTCTTTGGCAGCGGACTGCTGATATTCGAGAGTCTCAGAGGTGGCATGTAGTGGAACTGCGGACGCAAATTCGAGCGGTTTGACCGGATAGATCATGTCGCGATCCAACAAAATGACTTCTTCGCGTGAAGCTGGCCCAGCGCGGAGTTTCAGCGTATAGACACCGATGGGTTGCTGCGTGGTCAATTCGCTACGTCCGCGCGCTACCAACTGCATGCGGGCGTCGATCAAGAACAACTCCACGGCGGAATCCTCAGAGACAGCCTTGAAAGAGAACAAGGATGGATCGGAAGTGGTTTTAGAACTCGACATGATGATCCTCTCCGGCACGGACAATGAAAGTTTTCAGGGGAGGGCCGCCCACAATTTCGACAACGTAATTGCCCATCGGGAGTTCCAGTTCCCACACATTGCCGTCAGATGTCGTGGTTCTCACGATGGGCAGACCGCCGTCTCTCGACATTCCATCCCGAATGTTAATGATCTTGCCGATGGTATTGGCAGGGGGGGTAATACGGATGGGGAAATTCTTGACGGTTACCGTGGCAATAACGAATGATGGGCCGGTTTCGGCAGTAGAAGGTTCAAGCGCGGGTTCCTGTGCGATTTCGGAGCGTAGTAGATCGGCTGGGTCCAGGAAGCTCCTCATGTTGTTGAATAAGTAGCCACGCAAGGATTCCGAAGTGATCTCTCCGGTAGCGGGATTGGCTGCGGCTCCACGCAGGCCTGTCATTAAGGTTTGGCTGAATACGCCGCGCGTGCTCTGGCCGAACTTGCGCTCCAGCGCAAGGCGTCCATGTGGCGCTGCGAAGCAATAGAGGCGCTTGCACTGGAGCGCTGGGTTAGAGTTCTTTGCGACCTGCAAGCCCGGCGGATTCGGTATGAAAGTTGTAGGCGTGAGGCGGCAGCAATCCATGAATAGCAGGATTTCTTCAAACCAGAAACCTGCGGCGAACAGATTGGCCCAGTCCATGCCCGGCACGTGGAACTTGGGTCTAGATATGCTCGCATTGGCCGCCAACAGGCCCGCACCGGGTGTTAGTGCAAAGCCATGGCCTGCAAGAAAAATGTAAAGCCGCCGGCCGACCTGACGTCCAGCATGCTTTTTCAGGTTCTTGTTGGAAAGGTCTTCCAGGCCGACGAAAAACTTGTCGATTTCATCGGAACTAGGCCTGCCGGTCGTTACACTGACTTTCTTTTTCAGAGGCTTGGAAAGGATCTTTTTGACTTGCCTCGCTGGGACATCACCGCCGCCCTTTTCAATCAACCACTGATAGAAGTCTTCGGCATCCGTCACGGGCCCATCCAGCGTTTCGAAGGCCGGATAGTGAGAGAGCCCAACAACAAGTGCGTGGTCTGTTTTCGCCATGGAACTTAATCCCAAGGATACAGCGCAAGGATGAAATCGGCGTCGTTCTTGGAGAGCTTTCTATTGGCTACTGTGGCGAAACCGTTATTGGTCCACTTGGCGGGGATGGGATAGAGCATGATTGAGTCCTTGTCGAACTTGCTGAAGTTGGTGAGCTTGCTGGCGAAGGCTTCGAACATGTTGCGCTGAATCTGTTCGTCGGTCCAGAAGTGTGGGGGGCCCGCAAGGTCTGAGGCAACTTGAGTTTTGTTCCATGCGATCTTGCCTTTGGGATGTTGATGTTCATGTATGAGACCCAGCGCGTGGCCGAATTCATGCAGTACGACGCGCTCCAATTCGTCGTCTTCGGTGGTTGCTGTCAACCACCCGAAGTTCATCGTGGGCTTCTTCTTATCGACGTCCTTACATGTGGTGCCGACGGCTGACCAGGAGCCGCGACCTTTGAAAGAAATCCGGATCAGGCTGTCGGTTTTCTTTTGGAAGACCAACTCCAGGTTGGCCATGGTGGGCCCCACCCATTGGCGTGCGGCTTCTTCCACACGGGTCTTGAGCTTTTTATCGCCATCCAGGAATGAGATGGAGATGGAATCCTGCTTCCCCCACAGGGAAGCCTTGGGCGCGACTGCTCTGGTCTTGCCGGAAATCGGCGGGGGGACGGCGTCCCAGGCGAAGCACCATTGCTCGGCAGCTTTGGTTTCTTCAGACATTTGAATCCTCCTTGGTCTTTGTTCGGCGCAACTTTCGGATCACCGGCGTGGCTGTGGATTTATCGGGAATTCCCAGGCTCTGGATGCCGCGCATGCGACGGGCTGGCCTGGTATCGAGAGCTTCTTCGTCGTAGAGCTTGAACCACGGAAAACCAAGCCTTGTGTAATCGCTGGCAGAAATAGTGGAAGACGGCGGCTGTTGACCCGTGATCTCGCGAAAGGCCTGACTATTCAGCAAGGCGATTTCAATGGTCTTGGAGTCGCTTGAATTCCAGGTGCGCACGCCATATGGGTCGGGGTAGACCTTTTGCTCAATGATGCCGCCAGCGCCAAGCCCCATTCCCATGCATTCCATTGAGAGCGATTCCAGGAGATAAGGAGACACAAATCCACGCGGCGGTCGTGTGGGAAAACGCCCTGGCTTGGATTCGATCAAACGGATCGAAAGGAGTGAACTGGATTTCTCGCCGAGTTGTTCAGCTACGGTGAGCCCCTGATGCAGAGGGGCCGCGACAAATTGGCGAACACGGGCCTGGCTGGTTTTGAATCCGTCAAGCCAAGGCTGCTCAGGACAAACAATGTAATTTTGCGGGCGACCGTGGAGGAGGCAAGAAGATTCACCGGTGAGCACGTTGATACCTCCCGCGAAGATCTGCACGGCGTTGGGCCTCCAGGCTGGGGCATCAAACGAAATCCAAAGTGCCTCCCACTGGCGGATCGGAATGAAAAAACGCGCACGACCTCGCCATGCGGCAGGAAGCTGCTTGCTGTAGGCGGCGCAGGAATATACGGGGAAGGCACCGAACGATGGGGGCAGCGGATACTTGCCGCCATCATCAGGAACACGCAGCGTGCGCTCCAGCCGAAACGAAAAGCGGCCAACGCGTATCGTACCTGCGTCTTCCTGGACGGTTTGCACTTGAGCTACAGGCGTACCTGTTCGAGCTGGGTGATTTCACGGATAGGGAAGGCCTCTTGAGCCTTCAGAGGGTCAGCGTTTGCCAGTTTCCCGAAACCGAGCCCGGTGCGCTTTTCGAGTACGGCAATGGGGAGCTGATAGGTGCGGAACTGGCCAAAGACGAATTCGATATCAGTGAGCAGGTCGCGCTGGCTCAAAATATATGAGGTGGCGTGCAGCTTGTTCGTCTCCCCGTTGACCACTGCGACGACCTTCCAGTAGGCCTGGGGCAGGAACACATCGCGGTATTCGGGGTCGTCGTCGGCAAACACAGGGCCTGTGTATACGTTCACCCGGAGGTCTCTGGCGTCGGTGTTGGAAAGAATGTAGTTTTCGAGATCGTTCCAGTTGCCTTGATTCAAACGGGCGTGCTGGGGTGAGGCATTGGTGTAGTAGAAGGTGTCGTCGTTGGCCTGCTGGCGCTCTGCGGCGTTGGATCCCCAGACTGGATCCAGCCGGCGTACAAGGTGACCACGGTCCAGGTCGTTTTTGGAATAGAGTTCGTTGCCGATTTGATGCTTGGAATTGATTCGGGGGTCAAGCAGCCATCTATCGTTTTCGCGGCGGATGTTCGCCGAACTGCTGCCATCGATATTGCACGCTGTGAAGAACGCGAAACGGCGCTGCTTGTTCATAGCCAGAGAGAAATGTGTGTAGCGCAGCAGGCCGTCAGTCTTGCCCTGAACGGGGGCCCGGTTGGCTTTGTGGGCGGCATTGAGAGTTGGCACAGGAACCTGAAAGGCTGCAGCTGTGCCCAGGAAGTTTTCCTGGTAGCCGTTGCGTTTGGAAAGAGCCGGGATGGCTGGCGCTGGCGCGGGCTTCGGCTTTTTCGCCGCTGCCTTTTCCGGCATTTCGAGAACAGCAACCTGGACCTTCAGCTTGGAGAGAATTTTTTTGAGCTCGGACGACTCGACCGCAAAGTTGTTGATGCGGAACCGGCCACCGAAGTGGAGGCCAACAGCTTTACCGCTCTCTACGTCAAGCACTACGGCGCCAGAGTTCCCACCCAGCGTGGAACAGTCGTGATTGATCAGAAATCCTTTGGGATTGCCACTAATTTCGCCAGGCGAAAGACGCTTGACTTCAAATACGTCACCGAAAATATCAGCGACTGCGGCAGCGGGATTGCGCGGGTCGTTGGCGGGATAGCCGATCACCACAACAGGCATTCCTTTTGGAATTTTGGCGTCAAACAGCTCGATTGGATTCGGGAATCTTGGTCCCTTCAGCTTCAAGATAGCTACGTCGGGAAAGGCATCACCATCCTCGGCGATGTAGAGAACCTTTTCGACGTGAACTTCCTGAGCTGCCGGCAAGTTGAATTCTTCGCGGAAGTCGATTCGGGCGGTGAACTTTCCACCCATGGGGGAGTTGCGGAACGGAAAGGCGGCACCCTGCTTACGAGCAAAGATGGAGGCAACGTGGCGGTTGGTGATGGCGATGCCCTCGGCAATCATCCAACCTGTGCCAGCGTAGGGGAGTGTTGGATCTCCGGTGAGTTCGACACGCCCGACAGCGCGAATGGCATTTTCGATCTTGCTTCTATTGGGGTCGAGCAGCGAGCGCCAGACCGGAGACTGAGGAGAATCAAAGGTATTCTTGCGAACCAGCAATGCCGGACGGCGAAGCTGGTCGACAATGATGATGGCTTCCTGGGACATACCGCCGCCCATGGTTTCTTGCCCACCCAGAGGCGACTCTGTTTCGGCACCACCAAACAACCGCCTTGCTTCGTCCGCGAACTTCTGATTGAGGGTTCTTCCTAAGGCGGAAGGGAGTGTAGTCTCGGCCATGTCTTGAGCCTCCGGTCTAAAGTAATGTGCGTAAGGAGCGCACTCAAATGCGTCCAAGATGATTTATAGATCTCTTCAGCGTTAAAGTCAATACGAAATTTAAAAACTTGGGAAAAATTCAGAATGCATCTAAGTAGTTGTTGAAGAAGCGAGCTAATTGTGTCAGTATTTCGGTACTAACGATCAGGAGGAAATAGAAATATGGCGACCAAGAAAAAGGCACCGAAAACTTCACTTATTAAGTCAGTTAAGCAAACACCGGCGAAGAAAGCTGCAAAGAAGAAAGCCCCGCCAAAGAAAAAGCTGAAGGGCCAGGTTAGTGTGGCTGGTACTCCCAGCGATGCGCAGTTCCTGCGGGAGACCTTGGACGCCCGATTCTCAAACTTTGAATTGGAGCGGGCAAAGAACGCTTATATCCGGATTCTGGAGGCGTGCTACGAGTTTGCCAAGGGCGACGAGAATCCCGCGATGCCCAACGGGTACACCGTGGTAGCGAAGCTTCGCACCAGTGCCTCTGAGGGACTGGAAAGTATGGCGGCGCTCTCAAATGAAGCGCGCGCCTCTTTGGACATCGACTTCCGTGCAGTGGGGATTCGTGGCAATTCGGAAGAAGGGATTTCCAATCCAGAGAATTTTGGGTTCGTTGTACGTGAGCAGGCAACCAACGCTTTGATTGTGAGCATTCGCGGGACACAAACACCAGCCGAATGGGTGAAGAATTTCACGATGATTCCACAGGTGTTCAATTTGGCTCCAGAATTTGGGCTTGTACACCTGGGCTTTGAACAAATGTGGAACATGATCCGCCCTGACGTGGTGGCAGCGCTCAAGACGGAGCCGAATACGACACGGATTACTCTTCTGGGCCACAGCCTGGGCGGGGCAATGGCGACGCTGGGGTCGGTGGATATCAAGAAGAACCTAAAGTATCCGGTGGTCGACCTTTGCACCTTCGGAGGACCACGAGTTGGCAAGATTATCTTCCGCGTGAAATTCAACAAACTGATCAAAGATTGCTTCCGCGTGGTTGAGACCCGGGATATCGTCCCACATGTTCCTTCCAAGCTGACGCTGTGGAATCACGTGGGCCGTGAGATTGAGGTCCGCAGCAAAGAGAGTAACGCGCACAGCTTGAAGTCGTATTTGGTTGGACTGAAAGGCTTGAGCTCTCAGGAAATGCCGATTGGCATCACCGAAGGCGTGCGTGGTGGCGTTCTGACTACCATGACGTACTAGAAAGTTTCCGAAATCTGAAGCAAGCAAAGTAGCTGAGAAGGTATGGCAGGCCGCCAGGTTACTGTTAAGTTACACGGATAAAATCAGTCTGCCCTTAAGACTTGTTGCGGGTCGATTGTTGCTGCGCGATAGGCAGGGATGGCGGCAGCAACTAGCGCAGCCACGAGAAGGATTGCTGCTGTGGTGACCCAAACCAAGGGGTTACCGGGTTCAATCCCGAAGAGGTAAGCACTTATGCCCTGACGCAGGCTATAGCTGAGAATCGCTCCTAGCGCAATACCGGGCAAGGCCAGACTCATCGCGAATCGCAAGATCTGGAACTGAATGTTTTTGCCGGTTGCTCCAAGTGCTAAGCGGATTCCAATTTCTTTGCGCCGCATTTGAACCGTGTAGCCCAGCAGGCCTGCAATGCCAGTCGCTGAAATGGCCAAGGCAAAAGCGGCAAAGCCTCCCAGCAAGATTGCCAAAGTGCGGTCTGTTGCCAGGAGTGAGTAAAGGATTTCTTCGGGGCTGCTGACTTTGAGGAAGGGCTGCCGGCCTGCTTCTCTGAGGATGCTCGCCTTTACGAGATCACGAACCGGAGTTGAAGGGCCAGTGTGGTTGACGATCAGCGACATGCCGCGGGCGGTTTGAGTGTCCCAATAATTGGTGTAGATGATGGGCGGCGCAGCGTCACGCACGTGGGTGTATTTGGTGTCTGCTGAGACACCAGTGATCACCAGCCAATCGCCCTGATTGAAGCGCAGGCGCTGGTTGAGCGCAGCTTGCGGAGTCTTGAAGTAGCGGCGGGCGAAGTTCGCGGTGACAATGGCCTGCTTTTGATCTTGCTTGCCCCGGGATGGGAAGTCCTGCCCGGCTATCAGTGGGACGCCCATCGCAGCAAAGTAGCCATCGGTGATGTGGTGAACCGTGGTCATCGATTCATTGACGCTGAGATTGGGGTGGGTGGGCATCTCGACCGAACTCATCTGCAGGCTGCCGGCCAGGGGAATGTTGACAGTCCAGGCGGCGGATTGGATACCTGGTTGCTTGCGGAGCAGGTCGAGGAGGTTGGCCTGGATTTGTGGAATTCTTTCTTTGGGAACTTGGGCGTTGATGAAGTCGGGCGAGAAGTAGAGAGTCTGGTTGCGGTTGAGACCGGTGGGTGTTTCGAACAACGAGCGCAGGGAAACCAGCATAAGGGAAGCCCCGCCGAGAAGAGTCAGAGTGAGTGCGAATTGCATCACAACCAGGCCAGAGCGAAGGCGCGTGTGAGTGCGTGAAGCCGTGCGTTGTTGCGACGCTTGTGCAATAGCGGAGTTAGCCGGCAGCCAGCCGGCAAACCCCATGACGGTAGTGAGCAACACCGCGAGGAAGGCAAGGCCGTTCCAATTCAGGTCAGTGTTGAGAGTGATAGTTGTGTTGTCTCTGACCATGCTCAAAAGCAAGGCGTCTGTGGACCATCGAGCGAAAACCAGACCAAAGGCGGCACCGGCGGTGGCCAACATCAGAGTTTCCACCAGAAGTTGAACGCGTACTCGTGTGGCAGATGCGCCAAGGGCAAGTCGAATGGCAATCTCTGATTGGCGTGCGGTGGCGCGTGCCAACAGAAGATTGGTCAGGTTGAGAACCGCGAGAAGGAGCACTGACGCTGCGGCACCCAAGAGGAGCCATAGCACAGGGCTGTAACTGTTGACAATACTGGAGAAGCCGGAGCGGGCCGAGACGGCATCAAGCTGGATCGCCCGATGGTGCTTGAGGCCTTCGCCTGAGAGTTTGGGATCTCTGACCTGATCGAGCAGAGTTGGCGAAAGCTTGTGAAGGGTGCTGCGCACTTGTTCGAGATTCACGCCAGGGCGGAGCCGTGCGAAGGGCTGAATGGTCCATTGTCTCGCGTTGGTGCGCCATTTCCATTCGGGAAACATGGTTTCAAAACTGGAGACCGGTAGCCAGATTTCTTTCCGGCTGCCAGGATGGATGCCGTCGAAGTTTTCTGGCGTGACGCCGAGGATTCGGAAAGGTAAGCGCTCGACCAAGATGCGTGAGCCAATGGCCTCTGGACGCTGGTTGAAGATGCTGGTCCAGATGCGGTGGCTGATGACAACGCCCCAGCCTTCGGGTGGTCCGCCCGGGATGTCGTCAGCAGGGCTGAGGAATCGTCCAGCGGAGGGGCGAATACCGAGCACCGGGAAGTAGCTGCCTGTAACTACAGAAGACTGCAGGCGGTGGGGATTGTTGTCGATCTCGACGGCAAATGCACCTTGTCCAGCAATGCCCGCGATCCCAGAGAAAAGATCTTGTCTCCTGGCGACTTCCTCGTAGAGCGGGTAAGGGATCTGGAGACGTTCGACAGGCTTAATGGACTTGCCACTTTGCCAGGCACGTTCGCCGGGTGGGAGATTGGTGGCGCGGATGCGCACGAGTTGCTCGGGATGATCAACAGGGAGAGGGTTCCAGAGCAGACTGTCGAGGAGCTGAAAAATAGCAGTGTTGGCACCGATGCCAAGCATCAGTGTGATCACGATGACGAAGGTGAAGGCTTTGTCTTTGCGTAAGATTCGCAGGCCGAAGACGATGTCCTGAAGCAGAGCTTCGAGAGTGGGGAAGGTCCAGTGGCGGCGGGTGGATTCCTGCCAACTGGTCGTGTTGCCGAGGGAGATGCGAGCCTGCCGGGCGGCTTCCGCTGGGGAGAACCCCTGGCGCTCGAAGTGCAGTTGCTTGAGGGCGAGGTGCGAATCGAGTTCGTCGTTAAGATCCTGATTTAGCTGTTGGCGGTGAAAAAGCTTTCTGAGACGTTCGATCATGACCTAGACTCCTGAGGTGCGGAGGATGCGGCGCATTCCGGTGGAGATGCGTTCCCAATTGACCCGCCCGGCCGCGAGGCGGGCTTGGCCATCTTTGGTGAGACGGTAGAATTTCGCGCGGCGGTTGGCTTCTGATAAGCCCCAATCCGCAGCGAGGAGGCCTTTGACTTCGAGCCGGTGCAATGCAGGGTAGAGGGCACCTTCTTCAACCCGGAAGAGTTCGCCCGATTGAGACCAGATGGCCTCCATGATGGTGTAGCCGTGGGCGGGCCCCGAGTGGAGGGTGGAGAGGATCAAGAGGTCGAGCGTACCGGGGAGGAGCTCATTGCGGCTTGCTTCCATAAGTATCTTATGGGAAGCGTAGGGCGATTCGCTGAAAAAGTCAAGTCTTTTGCGATATTCCGATGAGATGTATGATTGGGGCTGAGTTTTGAAAGTGAGATTGGCAATGTCATTACGCATCAACAGCGAAGCACCAAATTTCGTAGCACAGACGACAAAGGGCGAGCTTGATTTTCATCAGTGGATTGGGGATGGTTGGGCGATTCTCTTCTCGCATCCCAAAGATTTCACACCTGTCTGCACCACTGAGCTCGGATATATGGCGAAGCTTGAGCCGGAGTTCACTAAACGGAATTGCAAGCTGATAGGGCTCAGTGTTGACCCGGTGACCCGGCACGGGGAGTGGGCTACCGACATCGAAGAAACCCAGGGCTATAAAGTGAATTACCCGATGATCGGGGACACGGAGCTGAAGGTGGCGAAGTTGTACAACATGCTGCCGGAAGATGCCGGCAACACGTCAGAAGGAAGGACAGCGGCGACGAACGCGACCGTCCGCACGGTGTTTGTAGTGGGGCCAGACAAGAAGATCAAGCTGATGTTGAGCTACCCGATGACGACGGGACGGAACTTTGACGAGATTTTGCGCGTATTGGATTCGATTCAGTTGACCTCTACTCATAAGGTAGCGACGCCGGTGAACTGGAAGCCTGGCGATGATGTGATCATCGTTCCGTCGGTATCGGACGAAGAGGCAAAGGCGACCTACCCTGGCGGCTTCAAAACGTTGAAGCCGTACTTGCGGACTGTGGCGCAGCCTAATTAGTTTTTGAAAGCGGGGCCGGACATGCCTGGAGTGACGATCGAAAGATATTACCTGAGCTGTCTGGCCCATGCTTCGTACATGGTTGGGTCGGGCGGGGTGGCGGCGGTGATTGACCCGCAGCGTGATGTCCATTTGTACATTGAGGCGGCGGCGAAGTTGGGTTGGAGGATTGGGTATGTAATCGAGTCGCATCTGCATGCGGATTTTGTGTCTGGTCACAGGGAGTTGGCCGAGCGGACAGGGGCGAAGATTTACATGGGTGCCGAGGCGGATGTCTTGTTCGACTACGTAGCCGTGGGCGCTGTTTACTGGGGATACGCTGTTTGCCGGGGATGTGGGGCGGCCCGATTTGTCTCCGAATCACACGCCGCAGCAGCTCGCCGGGATTCTCTATGACAGCTTGCAAACCAAGGTGATGACGCTGCCGGATGAGACGGAGATTTATCCGGCCCATGGAGCGGGATCCTTGTGTGGGCGGCAGTTAAGCTCTGAAAGTTCTTCGACGATTGGGCGGCAGAAGCAAACGAATTACGCGCTGCTGGCCAAGAGCAAGGAAGAGTTTGTTTCATTGCTGACAGACCAGTTGCCGGCACGGCCTGAGTATTTTGCGCGCGATGTGGATTTGAACCGGCGAGGAGCAGTGGCTCTGTCGGAATTGCCGGTACTGAAGGCTTATAACGCGGCGCAGGTGATTGCGTTGCAGGCCCAGGGGGCAGTGGTTGTGGATACCCGGCCGGCAATGGAGTTTTCCGTTGCGCATGTTCCGGGTGCTGTGCATATTGCGTTGACGGGGCAATATGCGTCCTGGGCGGCGCGAATTCTGGGGCTGGACCAGAAGTTGATTTTTTTCTTGTTCGCCCTGGATCGCACTACTTTGTGGTGCCGGTGCCGCGTGAAGGAGCTTAGGCACTAGACTGGGGAGACCTGTGCCCGCACACCTCCTGCATCAACACTTGATAGTGGCCGCTGTTTGTGGGGCGTTGTGGATGTACCATGCCACACGGTATTTTCTTGAGATACAAAGGCCACTTCTGGCTGCGGTGTTGTTGGTTGCCATGCTGGTGGCGCTGCCGGGCTTTGTGGCCCAGCAAAATTGGGCCCGGCGGTTGATGTTAGCGGTAACGCTTTTCTGGGGCTTGAATGGTGCTTATGCGGCGTGGTTGGGCCTGCGGGTGGGCTCTATGGTGAGTGCGGCTGCTGCTTTGTTTGTGTTTGTCTGGATGATGCTGCCGGAGGGGCGATCGCTTTTTGTGCAAAAGGCGCGGAATTTTGGCTTTCCCCGGGCCGTTGTGGGCATGATCTTGCTGACTGGCAAGATTGCGTCGTGGTGGAAGACAGGCGAGACTGAATCTGTGGCAGCCTTGCTTGCAAACATTGTGACCGTTTGTTTTGCCTACTGGATGATCTGGAGCGGGGTGCGCAGGGATTGGAAATAACAGGTTTGCGGATTGGTGCCATTTTGCTGCTCTCGTTTGGGGCGGGGCTATGGGATTGGTGCGAGCGGCGGATTCCAAACTGGCTTTGCCTTGGCGGGGCAGTGGCGGGATTTTTATTGAATGACTGGTGGTATGCGCTGGCGGGTATGGGTCTGGCATTGGTGATCCATCTGCCTTTGTTTGCGCTGCGCGCCACAGGTGGCGGAGATGTGAAACTGATGGCGGCGCTTGGGGCGCTGATGGGGGTGGATCAGTGGCTGAGGATGTTTTTGATCAGCGCGATCCTGGGCGGAGTGGTGGCACTGGTGCTTGTGTTGATGCGCGGCGCTTTGGGTGAAACGTTGAAAAGGACCTGGTTTGTGGTGAAGAGTCTGGGGCGAGGGGTCGCACCCTATGCCGCCAAGCCAGAGCTGGATGTGACTACTGGCTTGGGGCAGACGTTGCCACGCGGGGTGGTTGTGGCGATGGCTGTAGTGGTGTGGCTGGCGACCGTAGACCTGAAATAGCGGCTAGACCGGCTTGCCTTCCACCACACTCACCATCGACGAGGTCGGCGTCACCGCGCTTAAGGCAAACCCGGACATCTCAAACAGCTTCTGGAACTGCTTTTCGGTCCGCTCGAGGCCGCCCGGAAACGTCATCATCGTCATGTCGAAAGCCTTCGAGATCGATGGCTTATTGCCCTCAGGAACCACACATTCCACCACCAGCAACCGGCCCCCAGCCGGGATCACCTTCCGGCAATGCCCGAGGATCTGGACACACTGTTCATCGGTCCAATCGTGGATGATATGCCGGAACAGGTAAGCATCCGCACCAGCCGGAATTGTCTCAAAGAAACTACCCTCAACCACTGCACAGCGATCAGCCAGCCGGCCGGTCTCAAGATTCGCCTTCGCCCGGCCCATGACGTGGCCCAGATCAAACAACAAACCTCGCATCAATGGATAGCGCTTCAAGACGCCGCTGATCAACGATCCATTTCCGCCACCGATATCAGCCAATACCGAAATACCGCCAAAATCATAAGCATCGATCATGGCCTCGGTCTCATAGCCGTGAATGCTCGTCATCCCTGCATCGAGAATCGGCCCCAAATGTGGATGTTCGCCGACATAGTCAAAGATGGGCTTACCGAAGACCTTGTCGAATCCCGGCTTCCCCGATTTTACTGCGTGATCCAGCCCATCCCAGGCAGCAAAGATGTGATGAAACATCCGCGCTCCAGATCGATAGGACCCAACCGAATCCCCACGCAACACGCTTGATAGCGGTGTGTGATCAAACGATCCGTGACCGGTTTCAAAAAACAAACCATGGCTCGCCAGGAATCGCATCATGCGGCTGAGAGACTGCTCATGACACCCGGTAGCTGCCGCCAGCTCCCCAGCCGTTCGGGGCTTTCCAGCTTCTATCTGATCAGCAAGCCCAAGCTCTGCCGCAGTACAGATCGCCCTGCTCAAAGCCGCCCCGTGCATCAACTCATTCAGTTTTTCGGTCTCTTGCTGTCCCATGATGATTATGGAAGGATATCACGCCAGTTCCGCTGCTTTCTCTTGCAGCAGCGCCCACACCGCCGCCAGATCCCCGCGATTGGTCTGGATATTCCCGATTGCCAGACGGATCACCTTTTGGCCCCCCAATACGTTCGGTGATAGCAGCCTTGCACGGCGAGAAGGACACCTTTGAAAGATCTCATGATTGCACAGGATTCGTGAAGTCCCGATAGGATATTATTTAGTGGATCGGTTGCCCCACCTAGCAAGCCCTCAATGACGGCGCTGAGTTGTGCTGAAGCATCAGCTAGGCTGCCGATCAAAAGATAATCCAATGCCATTTGAAGAAGCACAAATCGCCGCAGCAGAGGCCCAAATCCTCGAACAGCAGAAACGAATCGACTTTTTCCTGACTGAATACTCAATTGAGTTGCTTGCGACAAAGATGGAGAATAAGGATTTTGATATTCCACCTTATCAAAGAGCAGATACTTGGGAACAAGAGAGGAAATCGCGCTTCATCGAATCTCTTCTTATGGGCCTCCCAATTCCCTTTCTCTTTTTCTGGGAACGAAGTGATGGAAAGCTAGAGATCGTTGATGGCTCTCAGCGGCTTAGGACATTGCATCAATTTATACTGGGCAGTATGCGGCTGGTCGATCTTGACGTGCTCACGACGCTTGAAGGAATGGCATTCGCTGACCTACCAGAATCTCGTCAAAAGAAAATTAAGAACCGCTCAATCCGAGGCATTGTACTCAATGAGTCCGCGGATGAACAGGCCAGATTTGAACTTTTTGATAGAATTAACACAGGTAGCAAGATTGCCAACCAAGCCGAGGTTCGACGTGGTGCCCTGGTTGGTCCATTCCTCGATCTTGTAATCGAACTAACGAAAGACTCAACGTTTATCGAACTTGCACCAGTTCCAGACAAAAGTGTTGCTCTTCGCGCTAGGGAAGAACTAGTCACAAGATTTTTCGCATATTCTGATGGGCTTGATGGATATCGGGATAGACCCTCAGAATTCTTGTTTGCCTATGCGAAAAAAATGAATGTCGAATTGGGCACGGACGCGGACAAAATCGATTCGTATCGCGAACGCTTCAATAGCACAATGAATTTTGTTAATCAAACTTTCCCATATGGATTTCGCAGGAAATCGGGTGGAGTAGCAACTCCTCGCGCGAGATTTGAAGCGATTTCAATTGGTAGTTATCAAGCTATTGTTATGCGACCTGACATTGTCCAGAATCGTGTGGACGTATCAGGTTGGCTCGAGGGAGAAGAGTTTGACGATGTGATTGGGTCTGATGGTGCCAACGCGATAGCACGGCTCAAAAATAGAGTTAAATTCGTTCGAGACAAGTTGATTGGTGGTTAAGATGAACGACTTGACTCTAGCTTTCAGGGAGCGACTGAATGAAATTGATGCATATCTTGAATTGCTAGATGCTATTGAAGTCAGCTTGAGAAATGGACCGCCAAGAATCGGTAATTCTACGATAACGGGGCAACAACAGAGAATTTTATATTCTTCAGTTTATTTGCAGTTTTATAATTTGATCGAGGCTACAATTACAGGCTGTATTCTGGCAGTAACCGCAGCATCAATTCAGAATCAATACTTTCCGATCGACTTGTCAGCGCAGCTTCGGAATGAATGGATTAGGGTTCATGCGAAGACGCACGCGTCTCTCAACGCCAAGAACCGACTAAAAAGTTCCATTGAGTTTTTTGAGCAACTTGTAAGCAATTCTCCGATAGTTGAATGGTCAGTCGACAAGGGTGGCGGCGGAAATTGGGACGACGCTGCGATTGAGCAAATCTCAACACGTATTGGCTGCAACTTGTTGCTTAGCGCTGAAGTGAGCAGAGAGGCAAAAAGGTTTATTCGCGACGACCGCAATGCCCTGCGACTGGTAAAACACCTTCGCAATAGTTTGGCGCACGGGAACTTGTCATTTGCTGAATGCGGTGCCGGTGTCACGGTGAGTGATCTCCGAGATATCAGAAACCGGATTGCAAATTATCTTCAGGAGGTTGTTGTCGCCTTCACGACATATCTGGAGAATTGCGAATTCTTAGAATTTCATCGGCGTCCAATAGTTGGTGAATCGTGATCAAATGTGTCGATATTTTTTGCGGTTTGGGCGGACTGACGCACGGATTGGCATTGGGCGGAGTGAAAGTGGTTGCAGGTGTTGACATTGATAAAAATTGTCGATTCCCGTTTGAGCAGAATAATAGAGCTAGATTCATCCAGAAGAGCGTTGCTGAATTAAGTGGGTCTCATCTGCAAAAACTTTGGGGCCAATGTAAGAATACATTGTTAGCAGGATGCGCTCCCTGCCAACCCTTCTCTACATACTCAAGGAAGAATCGACAAGGATTGGAGGCTAAGCAAGTGCGCGATGAACGTTGGCCTCTGGTAAGGGAGTTCGCGAGGCTAATCGGTGAGGCGAGTCCGAAGTTTGTCACGATGGAAAATGTTCCTCAACTGATAGATCATCCAGTTTTTGAGGACTTTTTGGCTGAACTCTCTAACTACCATGTCTCGTATGGAATTGTTGACTGTGAGTCATACGGTGTCCCACAAACTAGAAAACGTCTTGTCCTGTTAGCTTCACAGCTTGGCAACGTATCTTTACTCCCTCCTGACAAATTTAAGCATCACGCTCATCCCACAGTTCGTAACGCAATTTCCCACTTACCCTCAATTTCGGCTGGCGGATCTGATCCTGGAGATTGTCTCCACTCGGCACCTCGCTTGAGCGATCTAAATTTGAGGAGAATCAAGGCCTCAATACCAGGCGGAAGTTGGCGCGATTGGCCGACTGAGCTCCGCGCAGATTGTCATATCAGAACCACTGGGGATACCTATCCAAGTGTGTATGGCCGAATGCAGTGGGATGCTCCTGCTCCAACCATCACTACGCAGTGTTTTGGATTCGGAAACGGCCGATTCGGGCATCCAGAGCAAGACCGCGCGATTAGCCTTAGAGAGGCGGCTATTTTGCAAACGTTTCCGCAAACTTACCAATTTGTTGCCGAAAAACAGTCAGTCCGTTATGCAGTACTAGGGAGACTGATCGGCAATGCAGTTCCAGTCAAACTAGGCGAAGTGATTGCAAAAAGCTTTGTTGACCATCTCGGCAAATCTTGAGATTCATCAGCGAAAAAGTGTTGGGGGGTATGGTCCCTTCCATAAATTCTACATTCGGTTCTTTTGCCGAAATCACGCCAGTTCCGCCGCTTTCTCTTGCAGCAGCGCCCACACGGCTGCCAGATCCCCGCGATTGGTCTGGATATTCCCGATTGCCAGACGGATCACCTTTTGGCCCCGCAATACGTTCGGTGATAGCAAAACCTCCCCACTGGCATTCACCGCTTCAAGCAACTTCTGATTCAATTCATCCCCCGCTCGATGCCTGAAGACCACCAGTGAAAAATGCACCGGCGCACAAATCTCATAATCCGGATGCGCCGCAATTTTTTCAGCCAAATCCTTTGCCGCCTCAATTTGCTCGTGAATCATCGCTGCCAGCTTCACCCGCCCAAACGACCGCATCGTAAACCACAACTTGAGCGACCGAAACCGTCTCCCCAGCGGCAACCCATACTCGTGATAATTTAACGCGCGGTCATCGCCAGCCGTCCGCAAATACTCCGGCACGAGCGAAAACGCATCCCGCAGCCACTCCTTGTTGCGGCAATAAAGCACGCTCAAATCCATCGGCACAAACAACCACTTATGCGGGTTGACCACCAGCGAATCCGCTTCATCCACCCCATCAAGTAGCTGCTGATATCGAGGGTCCACCGCCGCACTTCCGCCATAGGCGCAATCCACATGAACCCACATCCCGTGCCGCCGCCCCACTGCCAACACCTCCCTCACTGGATCAATGCTCGCGACACTCGTAGTGCCCACCGTCGGGATTAAACAAAACGGCACTTTGCCTGCCGCCACATCTGCTGTAATTGCTGCCTCTAGCAAATCCACGCGGATGCGGAATTCATCATCGACATCAATCAGCCGCACATTCTCCCGCGCTACACCCGCCGCCAACGCACCCTTCTCAATCGAGCTATGTGCATGTTTACTCGCATAAAGCGTCAATGGCCCACTCGCTGCACCCTTGCGAACGCGGGCCGCGATGATCGCATGAAGCGTACTCGTCGAGGCGGTGTCCAGGATCTGCCCGAACCAGAAATCCGGCAAACCCATCCACTGCCGCAACCAGTCGAGCGTTACCTCTTCGAGCTCGGTCGCCGCCGGCGAACTCTTCCACAGCATCCCGTTCGGGTTGAGCGCTGCCGCCAGCATCTCCGCAATGATCCCCTCGCCGGGCGATGAATTCGCAAAGTACCCCATAAAGCGCGGGTGATTCCAGTGCGTGCTCCGCGGCACAATCTCACGCTCAAAATCTTCGAGAATCTGCGTGAAATCCTCACCCTGCTCAGGCGCGGACTTGGGCAACGCATCGACAAGCGACCCCGGCTCCACATCCGGCAACACCGGATACTCCCGCGTATGCTCTAAAAAATGCGCGACCCAGTCGATCGCTGCATATCCGTAGGTCCGAAACTCGTCTGGCGTCATTCACTATTTAGAATCGCGTAAAACTGCTGGCAACCAATCGAGAAACCACGCTCGATAATCAGCCAGCGGCGCCCCACCCAGCCAGCTCGCCTCCGGCCGTGCCGGCAACTTGCGCAAACGGCAAGCCTCTTCCACGCCAAATGGGGCAGGGAACTTGTCGAGCCAACCAATAAACTGCTGCAGATGAGCCCACAACTGCGCCTCCCGTGCCGCATCCCCACTCACCACCGCCTCATCGAGCGCACAGATCAACTCCGGCAAAGCCGCCGCACAACCACTAATCACACCCACTGCACTCTGCTTTCGCGACACACACAATGCATTGTCATTGCCCACAAGCAAGGTCGCCCCAGTGTCTTTCAGGGCCTCCAGATACTCCGGCTTGCCTGAGGAATCCTTGATCCCCGCGTACATCCCGCTGCGCAACAATCGCTCTGCGACATCCACCGGCAAGGCCGAAGTAAAGAACGGAATGTTGTACAGATACAGTGGCAAAACGCCAGCCGCTTTCTCTCCCAGCCGCAAGAAATACTCTTCGAGCTGTGCCACGCTATAGCGAAAGTAATAAGGCGGCAAAATCAAAGCAGCCGACGCGCCAGCCCCCGCCGCCTGCTCAGCCAGATACACCGTCACGTCCAGGGTTGAATGGGCAATCCCGACGACCACCGGCTTGCGGCATCGCTTCACCCCAAACGTCACCAGCTTCTCTCGCTCTTCCACATCAAAGTGCAAAAAGTTGCCGGTCGTTCCAAAGATGCTGATCCCCTTGGCGGGTGATGTCTCGAGAAAATCCAGAATCTCCATAGCCGCACCCAGGTCAATGTAGTTGGACCTTTCGCGAAACGGCGTGATCGCCGCTGCGTAAACGCCACTGGGCGGGATATGATTGGTTGCAGTAGTCCGAGACATGGAGTTTCCTAATTTACCTCAATCTTTGAAAGACCGCCGGGCGTTCTTAACGGCTGGAGCTTTCACCATCGTCCGGCCTGAACTGGTACGCGGCGCTGGCCCTGCCAAGCTCAAGGCTGGCCTGATCGGCGCAGGGGGCCGCGGCCGTCAGGCGGTGGTAGATCTTCTATCGGCAGACCCCAACGTCGACCTTACTGTCATCGGCGATCTCTTCGAAGACAAGCTCGAATCGAACCTTGCCTGGCTGCGCGACCAGAACCGCTTCCCCAAAACCCACGACCGCATCAAGGTGGACCCAGAGCATCACTTCACCGGCTTTGACGCCTTCAAAAAAGTGATCGCCAGCGACGTCGACATCGTCATGCTTTGCACCCCGCCTGGCTACCGCCCCATGCACTTTGAAGCTGCCGTCGACGCAGGCAAACACGTCTTCTGCGAAAAGCCCTTTGCGACAGACCCCACCGGCATCCGTCGCTTCATGGCGGCCGCTAAGAAGAGCGAAGAGAAAAAGCTCACGGTAATCTCCGGCGCTCAACGCCGCTTTCAGCGCGAATACGTCGAAACTGTTGAGAAGATCCAGTCTGGTGCCCTTGGCGATATCCGCGCCGCTTATGCCTATTGGGTTGGTACCCCCGTCATTCAGCAGCCCAAAGGCCGCGACCCTAAATGGGGCGACATGGCTTGGCAGCACCGCAACTGGTATTCCAACGTCTGGCTCTCCGGCGATCAGATCGTCGAACAACATCTGCACAACATTGATGTCATCAACTGGGTGATGGGTGCTCACCCCGTCAAAGTGGTCGCCACCGGAGGCGCGGTCTGGCGTCCTCGTGATGAAGTCCATGGCGGCATCTACGATCACATTTCGGCTGACTTTGAATACCCCAATGGCGTGCATCTATCGAGCTATTGCCGTCAGTTCCCCAAAGGCCTCTACACCAACGTCAGCGAACTCATCATCGGTGCCAAAGGCAAATCCAACTGCCGCGATCTCGGCAGTAAAGACATTAACCCCTATGTTGCCGAACACGTTGCCCTCACCAAATCAATCCGTGGCGATGGCCCCTTCATCAACCACGCGATGACTGTCGCAGAGAGCACTCTCACCTGCATCATGGCGCGCGAGAGCGCCTATTCAGGCCAGGAGATCACCTGGGATCAGATTCTCAATTCCACCCTTGACCGCAGCCCCAAAGAATTGGGTTTCGACGTCAAGATGGAAGCCCCGCCGCTGCCCATTCCTGGCCAGTACAAGTTCGTCTGACGGCTAAGAACCTGTAGCCGCCGCGCCCTTTACTCCCGATATCCGTCTCGGATCTAGCAGATGCATGGGCTTAAACTGCTTGGCTGTCCAGCGATGTCCTGCTTCGAATTCAACTCCCAGGAAGTAGCCGATGTCCTTAAAAATGCAATACCTGACGCGGCCCTCGTAAGAACCCTTCTCGTGTGTCATCGTCACTGCGCTCTGCAAAGGGACGTCTTCCTCCAGTTGCAGACAAGCCCCAGTCGAAGAGATATCTTCCAGGTTTGCCACAACGGTATGGTCAGCCCCGCTCTTGTCGCGCCATTCGATTTTGACGAGATCCGCACACAACATCCGCGGATCTACTCTCCGATTCTGCATGATTTAGTTATCGGTCACATTTGACAAGGCAATTATGATGCAAATCTCAAAAAATTGCCCTAGTCAAGTCTAAGTGGATTTTTTTCTAAAGATTTCAGGTATTGGCTCCGAGTCATGAAAGACTCCCGCCGGTCCAAGGCCCGGTCAATCGACAATACGCCGTCCAGATGGTCCACTTCATGCTGCAAGAGTTCAGAAAACGCATCCACCGCTTCAATCTCGTGCCAAGCCTCACTCCGGTCCTGATATCGCAGCGACACTGATTTGCTGCGTTCCAGATGCACCATCAGGTTTGGAAAGCTGAAGCAGTCGTCCCACATGCTGAACTTCTCCTCGCTCAGCTGGGTCAACACAGGGTTGATCAGCTCAAATGCTTGTCCCTCGATCTCGATATAAATCACCCGCTGCGCTACCCCAATCTGAATCGCCGCAATCCCCCGTCCAAAGCCCTGCACACGCTGGAACTCATGCAGCGTATCCCGCAGATCATCCAAGGTTGAAAATACCTCGCTCACATCCGTAACTGCTTTCGAGATCGCCCGCAAGAGAGGATCACCGAGTTCCACGATCTGTCGTATCGCCATACTGGAATCATACCGATGCCCACAATTCCGCTCATCGTTGTCTGGTTCGCCGTTCTCTCGGGCTACCTCCCGTACAGCATGGGTTTCGCCTTCCTTAACCCGATGCTGGTCATCGCCTACGGCTTCTTAAGCCTCCTGATCGCCGCCAACGTCACTAACCCCAAACACGCGATGCTTGCCTCGGCTCTCACCACCCTCCTCGCCCTGCTCACCGTGAATGCAACCAGCGGCATCCCCCACCTCGTGCTCCCCGCAACCACTATCATCCTCGCCAGTCTCCTCCTCAGTGCCACCGGTACGCTGGCCACTGCCGGCATCCGCAGCCTGCTGCTGGCACGAGGAAAACACGAAGACCAGATCCGCACTTACCTCCGCCTCGGCTTCGCTGTTCTGGCAATCCTGGCCTACAACAACAGCTACCTCCCCTACGACACCAAGATGTGGCTAGCCGAACGCACCACCAACTCAGACCTAATCCGCTTCGCCCTGCTCACCTCGATTCTCTTCCTGGCCATCTGGCGCAGCACCAGCAGATCTCCTACAATCGAGATAGAAAGCTTGAGAGCAACGCAATGACTACTATCGAAATCCCCGACGAACAAGCAGCAGCATTAACAGCAATCGCGCAAGCACAAGGCCTTACACTGGCAGCCTGGTTAGTAAAAATTGCGGGAGCCACTCTGCCAAGCTCTCCACAAAAACCCTTCGAAACAAGCCGTGGCGCACTAGCTGAATTCGGTCCAGCACCTTCGCTCGAAGACTTCCGGCAGAATCGCCGTGAGATGCTTGGCCGTTTCGCAGAAGACAAGTAAGTGATTGTGGCCATCGCGGACACACATGCCGCTGTCTGGCATTTGTTTAACGATAAGCGCCTTTCGATTGCTGCCTCCTCCTTCATTGCTGCGGCTGCAATATCACGCCAGAAAATCGGCATTTCTTCGATATCGCTGGCCGAAATTGTATACCTCGTTGAAAAGCAGAGGATTCCTGCCAACACCTACGCCTTGCTGCTCTCCGAACTCGCAAATCCAGAGCATGTATTCATGGAAATTCCGGTTACGAATGCGGTCATCGATTCCATGAGACACATTCCGCGAGATATTGTTCCAGACCTGCCAGATCGCATCGTCGCTGCTACCGCTAGACATTTCGACGTTCCGCTCATCAGTTGCGATAGCTGCATCCACAATTCCAACTTGCAGCTAATCTGGTAATTCCCTCCCACCCGACTGTGGGAACATGACCATTGTTACGATAAAGCCTGACAAGATGAAAATAGTTGCAAAATCCCCCTGCCGCGTAGACCTCGCCGGTGGCACCCTCGATATCTGGCCCCTCTACCTCAACCACGACAACGCCGTCACCGTGAATTTCGCCGTAAACCTCTACACCCACGCCGAAATCAACACCCGCCCCGACTTGCGCATCATACTTGAAACCCGCGACCTCGGCGGCCGCGAAGAGTTCGAAAACATCGACGCCCTCGTGAGCGCCAAAAAGTACAAGCTCCCCCTCCTGGCCTACGCCCTCCGCTGGTTCCGCCCCGCAACGGGCCTCCACGTCATTACCAACAGTGAAGCCCCGGCCGGCGCTGGCATTTCGGGCTCCTCCAGCCTCCTCATCACGCTCTGCTCCGCCCTCAACAAACTCACCAAGCACGGTTACTCCCTCGAGAAGATCCGCGAAGTAGCCCAAAACATCGAAGCCCAAATCATCCAGGTCCCCACTGGCTGTCAGGATTACTACCCCGCCATGTACGGCCGCGTCAGCGCCGTGGAGCTCGGCTGCGATGGCATCGTTCGCAAGGAAATTCCGATCGACCACGATGAGCTGGTCGACCGCGGCATCCTTGTCTACACCGGCAAGCCCCGCAACTCCGGCATCAACAACTGGGAAGTTACCAAGTCTTACATCGACGGTGACAAAACCGTCCGCCGCAACTTCGACAAGATCTCTGCGATCTCCAGCGCCATGCGATCCGCTCTCGAGAAAGCCGATTGGAACGAAGCCGGCCGCTTGCTCCGCGAAGAATGGTCCTTCCGCCGCAAGAACGCTCCCACCATCTCGACAGACCTGCTCGACGCCCTCGCCGAAAACACCCGCAAAGCCGGAGCCAAAGGCTTTAAGGTCTGCGGAGCCGGTGGCGGCGGCTGTTGCTTCGTCCTGGTTGACAAGGGTGCCAAATCCAAAGTCAGCGAAGTTGTAAAGTCACTGGGCGCTCAGGTGCTCGATTTCAAAGTCGCCCCAGAAGGCGTAAAGGTCAAAGTGAGTGTCTAAGGTAGGCCACACCGGTCTGGCCCTGCGCGTCGGGATCTTCATGATCACCGGTATTCTCACGCTGCAACTGGTCTCTGCACTCCTTGCCTGGTCTGGTCTTCTCGTACAGGCCGCCATGGCTGTCTTCGCCTCTGCCGCAGTTGCCAACGCTTTATCTTTGCGCATCTTTGAGCGCGGCGGCATTTCCGACATCGGCCTTGGCTGGCAACGCGGCACCTACCGCAATCTGCTTTACGGCCTCGCTGGCGGTACGCTGAGCGCACTTGCCGTCACTGGGCTCCCAGTCCTGCTTGGTCTCGCGACCATTACCAAAGACCCCACTCGCAGCTTCTCACTCCCCAGCTTCATCTTCGTCCTGGCCGTCATGGTCTTCGGTGCGGTAGGCGAAGAGATGCTCTTCCACGGTTACGCCTTCCAGCTCTTGATGCGAAGGCTCGGTGCCTTCCAGACTCTCCTGCCTGTCGGCGTCCTCTTTGCCGTTGCTCACGCTAACAACCTCAGCTCCGGCTGGCTCTCCGGCTTCAACACCTTTCTTTGGGGCACTTTCCTGGGGCTATGCTTCCTCCGCTCCGGCGACCTCTGGCTGCCGATCGGAGTACACTTGGGGTGGAACTGGGCGTTGCCTTTATTGGGCGCAAACGTCAGTGGTTTTAAGATGGGTACCACCGGATTGATCCTCAACTGGAACATCGGCCCGCTCTGGAGCGGCGGCGACTACGGCCCCGAAGCCGGCCTGCTCACCACGCTTGTCCTCCCTGCCCTTGGCTGGTGTCTATACAAAGCACCCATCGAGACCACCAAGCCTCGGATATTCGAAACTGACGAGGACTAATCCATGCGTTACGCGATCCTCCTTCTCATACCCGCGCTAGCATTCGCCGCCAACGAAAAACTCACCCCCGAACAGCGCGTCGAATTGATCCGCGGCCTCTCCAGCGAATACGCCACCGTCAAGCTGATGCTACCTCGTTCGAAGTCCGCCCTTGAGTACGAAATCGGCGGCAAATTCAATAAAGACAAGTGGGACGAAGCCGCCAAAGAACGTGGCCCCGCTGCCCGCCCCGGCGACCTCATCCAGATCACCAATGTCGAAATTGACGACAAGCAAATCACGCTGCAAATCAACGGTGGCCTCAAGTCTGGCCGCAAATGGTACGACGGCGTCTCGGTGGGTACCGGCACCCGTGGCGTCCCTGTCGGCAATGCTTCCGGCACTCCCACTCTGGGCACGGCGATTGTTGTGAAGTTCCCCAGCGGCGTGCCTCCTGTCGACGCCCCCGAGATGAAGAAGCTGCTGAAGTCGCTCTTCGATTTTGAGAAGCGTACCTCTACTGAATCTTACGTCGATTCGCTGCCGCCCGAGATCAAGGCTGCTGTCAAAGAGAACCGCGTCATCGAGGGTATGGATAAAGATCAGGTGATTCTTGCGATGGGCAAACCGCGACTGAAGAGCCGCGAGACCAATGACGGAGTGGAGACCGAAGACTGGGTCTACGGCAATGCTCCGGGCAAGATCACCTTCCTCACGTTCCAATCGAGCAAAGTCACCAAAATCAGAGAAAGCTTCGCCGGTCTGGGAGGCCAGACAGTACAAGGCCCCCGTTCGCCCACTCCTTAGCTATCCTAGAGGGGCACCCCCTAACTCTGAAGGAGACATTTTCCCTGTGGCAATTAAAGTAGCGATCAACGGCTTTGGCCGTATTGGACGCAATGTATTTCGCGCGGCGCTTGGCAACCCCAACATCGAAATCGTCGCGACCAACGACCTCACCAACAACAAGACCCTCGCCCACCTGCTCAAGTACGACTCGATCCTCGGCGGCATCGGCCAGGAAGTCACTCACGATGAAGAGAGCATCACCGTCGGCGGCAAGCGCATCCGTGTATTCGAAATCAAAGACCCCGCGCAGATCGACTGGTCCAGCACCGGCGCTGAAGTGGTTGTCGAATCCACCGGCCGTTTTACCGATCGCGCTGATGCTGCCAAGCACCTGCATGGCACCGTCAAGAAGGTCATCATCTCGGCCCCGGCTAAGAACGAAGACCTGACGATCGTTCTCGGCGTCAACAATGAAATGTACGATGCATCGAAGCATCATGTAGTGTCGAACGCCAGCTGCACCACGAATTGCCTGGGTCCTGTCGCGAAGGTCCTGATGGACAACTTCGGCATCCTCAAGGGCAGCATGACGACGATCCACAGCTACACCAACGATCAGGTGATTCTCGACTTCCCGCACGCCGACCTGCGCCGCTCCCGCGCCGCCGCGATCAACATGATCCCGACTTCGACCGGCGCCGCCAAGGCCATCGGCCTCGTCCTGCCCACCCTCAAAGGAAAGCTAGACGGTTACGCCATGCGAGTCCCCACCCCGAACGTATCGGTAGTCGACTTCGTGGCATTGACCGAGAAGAACACCACCACTGCTGAAGTGAATGCAGTCCTCAAGGCAGCAGCCGAAGGTCCCCTCAAGGGCATCCTGGCCTACACCGAAGACGAAGTGGTTTCCAGCGACATGCAAGGCAACCCGAACTCCAGCATCATCGACGCCGGCCTGACCAAGGTTTTGGATGGCAACATGGTGAAGGTAGTGAGCTGGTACGACAACGAGTGGGGCTACTCGAACCGAGTCCTCGACCTCATTCCGTTTTTGCTCAAGTAAGCTTTCGATTTTAATTGATAAGACAACAGGGCGCTCCATGTGGGCGCCCCGTTTCTTTTGCACGGCCGGGCCGAGGGTCGGCTCTACGTACTAACATGTGGGCCAAGATCATTAAGGTATTTGTAACAGTCGGCAGAAGCTTGATAGATCTCCTGCCTTGACAATGAGGGGCCCAGGATCTTGATGCGCTCCCGGCGTGTAATTTGAGTCGGCGATCGCGTGAGTGGGTGCACCGTATCCAAGCACGCTCCTGACTGCAAACAACAACCTTGCTTCCTCCTGGTACGCATAGCGGGAGAGTTTAGAAACCGCTATCTCATCTCCAAAGGCACTGCGAACACTACAATCATCTTCCTCTTTGTAGTACTTCACTGGATTTAGTAAGCGCTTCGCGATACTGCCGTTAGGAAGTGTCCTGTTGGGCAAATCGACATCTTCCGGAAGTGCAGAAACAATACGTTGGCAGAATCCAGGAACGTCGAATATTTCGACATAAGTTGTGGCCTTGAATTCGCTTGCGAGTGCGCTGCTCAGTGTTCGACTGAGACAATAAATAGAGATCTTGCTCGCATCAACACGCGATTGATAATTGTCAATTATGCCGGTTGTCGGTTCCTTGCCCAGCTTGGTGAACTGTAGGCCACCAACCGGCCGATAAAGCGACACTCCCTCGAATTTGTCGCCGCGAGTCTCATCTGGAAATGCCTGAAAAAAGCTAGCGATTGAAATCGTACATTGCCATCGATGAGATCTCTCGCATAGCCTTCATTACTGAAATAGCGATAGAGCCTATCCACTGAATAACCGTCCGTAGAGACTTTGGGGGATTCCTTGGCGACACCAACGAATTCTCCAGCCTACAAGCGAGCGCGTACGAACACCGAAAACAGTGTACATGCTAATGATTTTAATGCCTTTTGAGATCAATCGAATCCTACAAAGCCTAAACGCACCTCCGTTCTCGTCCTGGCGGCGATTGCTTTTGAAAAATAGTTTTTTAGCTTATACTCATCGAGTTTGGTCGTGGGACACTTCGAGCATGACCGCGAGAAAATCTAAGTCAGCTCAGGTACCAATCTCATTTACAGATGACCAGCTAAAAGATTTCGCACTTTTCGTAAAGTCTGCATTTGATGATTACGATCAGGCGATTAAGACGATGCTGAACATGAAGAATGGCGTGTTGCTTCATCCGTTTGCAATGGATGTAGCAATTATCGGCTTCCGCATCTTCGTGGACTTTTTCTACAAGACGAATCGAGCGGCGAACGACCAGGACGATGACGTTTTGGCGGTCGACTATCTTCCTGGATGGACGCCACAGTTCCCTAAAGCCATGTTCAAAATTCAAAAGAATCGCACGAACAAACTGGTAGCTCATCTTTCCTTTTCAAGGCTCAAACTAAAGGGGACTTCGTGGGATCTGCAGCAGTTCATAGCGATCCGACGTCTCTTTGGACAATTTCTCACCGACTTGCCGAAAGACAAACTAAGGTGGTTCATTCCGGGAGACGCAGACCTTGTCTAGCCCTTCAATCCGTAATGGATCGACTCTTCCCAGAAAATTTAGCGACGACGAATTGAGAGACTTTGCCCCCTACGTAATGGTAGAAATGGAGCTGTTCGAACTGGGGTTCAACAACTTGTTTGAACATCCTGAAGGCACAAAAGAGGATCTGTGGATCCAGGATTCAACTCTCGTTCGCTATCGCAGTTTGCTCTACTTCTTGACAAAAAAAGAAAGAACGAACAACGCCAAAGATGATGATGTACTTGCAGTGGATTACAACGATCAGTGGTCGACCGATTTGGCCTACGCTAAGGAGGAGCTCGTTTTACTCAACAAGATGCTTTCTCACCTTTCCTTTTCCAGAGTTGAAATTCTGAAAGCAAACCGCGACGTCTGGAATATCGGTAAAGTCAGTCATCTCAAAAAGGCATTCCGAATTTTTCTTCAAAGGCTCCCTCCGGAACGGCGCGCCTGGTTTGACAGGAAGCTGCTCAAATCGGCGGCAGATTGACGGTGCCGCGCACTGGTCGGGTGCGCCGTCCCTCAAGCCAAGTGGTCAGCCTAGCCAAGTGGTCGCCAAGTGGTCAGCCTGATCTGCACCTTGCAAAATCCCCAATAAAATCAGGGCTCCGGCGAAGCCCTTCCCTGTTTACCGCATAGAACCCTCGAGACCGTGAAACAGCAAAACAATTGCTATCTCTCGTTTTAACAACAACTTAAGCACCACCCACCCAAATCCCAAAAATCGTCAAATTTTGCAAAATTCCGCGTGGGACAGGTCGAGCATTTTTCTCCTCCATCACCCAGCCATCAACCAAAAATACTGCCAGACAGCAGATGAAGTTTTGCCATTGCATAACGACAACCGGCTGCTGCGCCTCAACCGATTCCCAAACGATCCCCCGCAATCTACACTGAGGACATGCCGCCCTTTGAGCGCATTACCGTCGATCACGAGATCCTGGCCGGAAAACCTGTCATCCGCGGAACTCGTCTTGCTGTCGCCAAGTGGTCAGCCTTCCATGAGGCGGCTGCCTCTGTCAACCGAAAATGTTCCATCTGGTTCGGCTTTTTCTTCTCCTTCGCCTCCATATCAGTTCCTCTGCACGAGACGCGGCGGCGGTCCAGGCCGCGCGGGGTCTGCGCGCCGTCAGGGTAGCCTTGACGGGCGTTGCGTTTCGTGCGATTTCGAGACTATCGAGGCGAAGGAGCCGGAGGTACACTAATGCTTCAATTCGCCGTTAAAGTCTTGGCTGCTAGGTTTAGCTTTCCGCTGGTCTGAAGATCCGCCGAGAGGACTAGGCTTCCATCCGCACTCTTGGTGGGCACGCATACGGCCCGGTGCATATTAAGATTCGGTACCTCAAGTTGGAGAGGAGGTGCTGCTATCTGATGTTCGCCTTGGCGATTGAAATCGCCAGGCCAAGGCTGTCCCCGCAGTCACCAGCTCATCGGTCTTCAACGTCGCGTAAAGCAGGTCGTCAAAAAGTCTATTGGCTCAGGTTTAGCGATTAGGAAATGGCCGGTATAGATCGCCACTAACCCAGAGCTTGTGAAGCAAAACTGCCAACTTCCTGGCCACTGCGACAATGGCTCTCTTCTTGGCGTTGGATCCTCCGCGCTGACACAGCTTTAAGCCCCATTGCTTCAGAGCCGTGTCTTGACCATAGGTTCCCAGTAGACAGTGCGCACTTTGTACGAGTAACTTGCGTAAGTAGACATCGCCAGCCTTGGTGATTCCCAGTTGCGGGTTCTGCCCTCCACTCTGTTGCTGCCGAGGCCGCAGGCCGAGAAAAGCTCCCACCGCCCGGCTCTTGGCGAATCTGCCAGGATCTGCAATCGTCGTTACAAAGGTCAACGCCGTTAATGTCCCAACTCCCGGCACCTTCTTCAGGATTTGCACTGCCGGATATTGCTCGGCGGCGATCTTCTCAATCAGTTCGTCGTAGCTTGCAATCTGCTCGGTCAAAGATTGAATGATCGTAAAGATACCTTCGAGTTGAGGCAAGAGTTCCGCAGGAACGCTGCTTTTACATCGTTGTAAGAATTGATCACTGGTCGAGTGCGGTAAGCGGACCCCAAAGGCCTTCACCATCCCGCGTAAGCTGTGCATCAGCGCAACGCGAGTCTTCACCAGTTGTGCCCGGGCTCGAATCGATAGCAATGTAGTTTGCTCCTTTTCGCCCCGGTGCTGCAACGGGCTTAGCAAACTTGGATCCACGCGGGCCAGCTTCGCCAGTAACTTCGCATCATTAGAATCGTTCTTGCTATGGTTGGCTGAAATCAGTTGCACTTGTCTTGGGTTGGCGACAAACACTTCATGTCCGAACTCGCCAAGCATCTTTGCGATCCACCGGGATTGCGCTCCGGCTTCAATGGCAATTCGTGTTTGCGGTATGCCCGCAAAATGCTTTCTGAACCCGGCCGGGGTCATGGCAACTGTGCCTTCTTCAGTAACTTTGCCCTCTTCGTTCAGACAGGCGTAGTGAGCATCTTTGTCGCCGAGATCGATTCCAATCGCGGCAATAGCGGTGATAATATCCGTCATGGCTGGTCTCCTTTTTTGGACTTCGAGTCCGTATCTGACGACAGCTTAACGCCGACGTTCAGTCGAGGCCAGCCGCCTCATCCTATCTG
>JAYSVS010000016.1:0-7858 GCA_043718395.1 Acidobacteriota bacterium | reverse complement strand
TGCAATTGCTCTTGGCTCAATGTCACTCTCTCTTTTCGGCAGGGGGTGACAGAATCCCTGAGCAGTTAGGGGGTGACAGAATCGCTGAGCAACTTCAGGGTCAGGGTGATCACACTGCCCTTCGCCCCTGCTGAAACTCTTCAATCCCTTACTGCCGCCTGCTTGCGGAATCCACATTGCTCCGCAGTGCCAAGCCAGTCGGCAAAGAGATAATTTTCCTCAGAGCTGCTTCCTCTTCAGCCGACCATTCGTGGCCCATTGTTTGCAGAAAAGCAGTTCGAAAATCATCTGAAGGGGTCACTCCCGTAATAGTCAAATCCCGTCCAAAATGGAAAGTGATCGTAGGCTCAAATCCAACAACGAAGTTTTCCCTGACGTGTGCGGTCAGCCCTAAATTGGAAGCCACCAGGTTGGTGGCCACGCTGTAAGGACTCTCTGGAAAGAGTTTGGATCGAGGAAGGAGGATTCGAGCTTCCTCGACGCCAGCCTTCATTCCGATGAAGCTGGGCTGCTCTCCTTCCATCGCTGATCCTGAGAGCTTTTCCGGATCGAGGGCCACGATTGTCGCCATGCGGCGCAAATTGTTCACACCAGCTAGGAAGGCAACTGACTTCCCCCGATACGTGCCCGGCAGGATCGTAGGCAGATGCCCGGGATGCCAGTATTCTCGGAGCAGCTTTCCCTTTGGGTCAAGCACTGCGATTTGAGTAGGGTAATAAAGCCCGTGATGGCTGCTCAAGATGATGTTTTTGCCGACAATGGCGAACTGCTTGGCGATATAAAAATTGTCATACTCATGCTCACCCCGGCGGATATGTTTACTGGCTGTGTACCTCCAGATCTCCTGGCCGGCTTCATTGAGACAAAGAATGGGGATGGACTTATCGTAAGGCTTTGCCGAAGCAGGAATTGGGATAAACAGAATTTCCCTCCTGCCATCTCCATCAATATCGCCAAACCAGACCTTCTGTTCATTTAATTGATAAGGCTGCAAACCGAGCTGGCCAAAGCTCTCTCTCCAAAGAATATTTCCCTTCTTGTCTACTGCGACCAATGCGTCTGTCTCCAATCGAACAGAGGCAATAACGGGTCTCATCAAAACGAAAATGGCAACTAACCCGGTGACCGCAGCCACCAATGCTACCGCCCCCCAACGCAACGCCCCTTTCCGCCAATTCAACGGCACTGGAGGTGCCACAACTACCTCTGCTTCTTCAGGACAACTACTCTTCCAAGCCTCTAGCTCCGTCACCATCGCTCTTACCTGTCCCCTCGGACCAGGCAAGCGCCGAACCGGCATCCCACGTTGTTGTTCCCACAATTGCGCGGCCTTCACGCTGACACCCAGGTAGGCGGCGATCTCTTTCCAGGAACAAAGCTCATGCGCTGGCGATGGAGTCATCATGGACTTACTCCACGGGACTCTATCACATAATTTATAAAACAAAGATTACTTTTCAGCGACGATTGCTTGAAGGAGGTCAGCTTCATGCCGGTCCACCTGTGACCAGGCCATCCGTTTTCCGTCCTTGCTTATGGTAAAACCAGCTTCCAAGCGCCGAACGGCAGGCAAAGTGAACACTGAGCTTTCCTGGTTGCTAACGGGATTCCAGCGCAAGATCGTGGGAGGATCCGTTGGTCTCAGGATATAGATTCCATCGTCAGCAATGCTCCATCTGCCTTCACCAACGCTTTGATGTGCCAGCACTTCCGCTCCTCCGTTTGGTGGCATCTGCCATAGCTCTTCCCTGTTCCGCGCTTTGATGTAATAAAGGTTAGTGCCATCTGCACTCTCAAACGCCTCAAAACCACCACCTTTGGTCACCTGCATTGCTTCACCCTCAATAGCTTGCTTCCAGATTTGGTCGCTGCCTGACCGATTGGACCTGAAATAAATTGACCTGCCATCACGAGAAAAGCTGGCGCGTCCCTCTTCGCTTGCCCCGGTAGTAAATCGCCTTACCGCCGTTGTCGCAATATCGACGAGATAGATATCGCGATTTCCCTCTTGTTGAGAAGTAAATGCAATCGTCCGCCCGTCCGGTGACCATCTTGGCGCGTCGGTGTAGTGTTGGCCCAGTTTGGTGAGTTGCAGCGTTGCCTTGTCGGTTTGAAGCCAAAGCTCGCTTGACCCGCTACGTTTGCTTATGAACGCAACGCTTCTTCTGTCTGGTCCGTATGCCGGGCCGAATTCCATTCTTGTCGAGCTCGCCAAGGGCTGTACTGTCTCCGCGTACTCCCAGATGTTGGTGTCACGAATCTGCGATTGAAACAAAAGCTTGCTTTTGCTGAGGCTGGGAAAGTTTGCACTTCCTTCTACGCCTGACAGCCGGCTCATCTTTCCCTCAAGCGTGAGGTGGTAGAGACTCACTTCCGGCCCGCCACTCGTTGATCCAATGACAAGCCCTCCTGCATCCGGAGTCCAGGCAATTCCGTCGATTCGCGCGTGATTCCTGGTAATGCGCCGCTCCGCGCCAGAGCGCAAATCCATCCAATAGACGTCACCTTCAGAATGCGAGCTATATCGTGCGAATGCCAAAAACTGGCCTCTGGCAGCGGGTTGCACGTCTCCAGGTCCGGACTTTGGCGAGGTCAACTGCCTGCGCTGGCCGCTGACCGCATCCACACCCACCAGGGCTAAGGGCTGACCAGAACCCGCCCGGTCCGAGACTACAAGCTCTTTTGGACCGAGCCAATCCAGTATCAACGCATTGAGCATCTCGGTTTTTCTGTCTTCCCCCAGTAAAGTCGTCAGGGTGCGGCGCTGGTTGTTTTTGTCGCGCACGATAATCGCCGCACCGCCTGCGGCAGCTTTTGCATAGGCCAGCAAAGAGGCATCCGGCGACCACCTTGCATGGGTACCCGGGAGGACAGTATCGACTACCTGGATTGTGCCAGTGGAGAATTCCTGGATGCAGAGTTCAGGATTGCCACCGGGAGCAATACGGAGAAAAGCAAATTGAGTGGCATCAGGCGAGATGCTGGGGTGCAATTCCAGTCCAGGCATGGAGGTAAGGGGACGGACATCCTCAAGCACCAAATTCGCGACTCTCATTTGCCTGAGGCCAAGCCCGACGGCGACCGCCATCACGACTAGTCCGGCCAAAACAAATTTGCGTGTGTGTGAAGACACGGTTGAAGTAGTGCCGGATCCCTTCCACCGATCCAGTTCTTCAGCCGTTGCATAAACCCTGCCGCGAGGACCAGGGAGGCGGTGCACTGGCAATCCGCGCTGCTGTTCCCACAGTTGAGCGGTCTTTACACTGACGCCTAGGTAGGCTGAAATCTCTTTCCACGAAGAAAGTTCCTGCGAGGGAGCGCTTGTCGGCATAACGATACTCTCAGCCACAAAACTAAAGTAATCAAGTGTTTACGCTTCATTACGCTAGCTTACGCATGTTGCATCTTGTAGCTCCAAGGCGATTGGCAGAATATGGGCCTCTATGCAAGCGCTTTCTCAGAGAATCTGTTCTTTGGAGGGAATCCGCCCTGAGCGCATCCACAGTCAATCAAATCTCAACTTGAAAGTTAAGAACGCAAATATGCAAAAAAAAGAAACAATCGATGACAAGATCACATTGTCATCGCCCCTCAGCACTCGCAGCTCCCAAAGTTTCGCTCCAATCAATACAATGCTTGTCGGCCGGGCAGATGGAGTTCTTAAGCACAATAGTAGGCAAGCTGCATCTGGAGTCAAACGCCACGTGTTGGTCAAGCTTCATCCTCGCCACACCCAAGGTGAGGAAGTTGTAGGAGGCATTCCAGCAGTAATGCGCGCATCTACTTCTATGGGTGCCAGACTTGTGGCCCTGGCACTGATGCTCCTGACTTCTTTTCCTCTTGCTGCTGCAACTGGCGGCGCTATCTATCGATTTGATGAAGGAAGTGGCATAACAGCGCTGGATGCGTCCGGTGCTGGTAACAACGGCTCGAGCAGCGGAGCATCCTATGTTGCGGGCTATGCTGGTTCGGCTCTTCGTTTTCGTGCGGGACAAATGGACAGAGTCGTTGTACCTCAAAGCGTGTTTGCGGGCTTCGGCAATACAGTATTTTTCGAGGCCACGATACGGCCAAGCGCGTATCCAGGCATGTGCGGGGGCAGCACTGCCAGGGCTACTATTTTTCGAAAGCGCGCACACTATAATGATTTCGAACTGGACCTGCTCAACGATGGCCGCTTAGATTCAATACTTTATTCCGCTGACGGTAACGGGATAAGCGTCAGGACCCCAAGCGCTATACCCTTAAATAGTTGGACCAAAGTCGCGGTTGGTTACGATGGCACCAAGCTCGTAATCATGGTTAACGGCCAGACCGTCGCCACCCAAACCGGCCAACTTACACTGGATTGGGCAAAAAACTACTACACGACACAAATAGGCAACAACACCACTGACGGAAATTGCGACTACAGCTTCAGCGGGGACATCGACGAAGTCACACTTTCCGCGTTTCCAATTATTCAAGCTCCACCTTGTACTTACTCACTCTCGACTTCTAGCCTCACCGCACCGCAGGTTGGATCGACGGGCACCCTTCAAGTGACTGCATCAGCGCCTTCATGTACTTGGGTGGCCAGCAGCGCTTCGAGTTGGATCTCTTTGGCACCTTCCACAGGCACTGGAAGCGGAGCTCTTGTTTATACAATTGGGGCAAATCTATTGCCGAATTCACCGAGAACGGGCTCAATGCTGATTTCCGGGCAGCCAGTCTCCGTTGGCCAAGGCGCTCTGTCTATTCCCACTCAAGGGGCATTGGTATATGTCAAAACCGGAGAAGCCTGGATTATCAACACAGATGGAAGCCGAGAGACACAGTTGACTCAACTGGGGGGCATAACCCAAGCCAGATTGTCAAACGGGATTCTGGTGTTTATGAGGAACAACCAGCTTTATCGTTCACCACTCGCAGGGTTTTCTCTGAGTGCTTCGCCCGTTGCAATCCCGAACGCTAGCGGGGTGCTTGAATTCGACGTCAATCCCGATGGCACGAGACTGACTCTCACATTCGGCAACAATTTCACGCTCTACACGATGAATACCGATGGAACGAGCTTGGCGACAATTTACGCCACAGCAAGCAGGCATCAGTCTGGAATGCATTGGGCTCGGAATGGTTTTATATATTTCGTGCAGAGCGATTTCGGCAATGCTCTGAGTCAGCAAATTTTCCGCATTCCGGAAACGGGTGCATCTCCCCCAGAGCTCTTAGTAAACTATTTCAGTCAATATCCAGCGGTCGGGGGGCAAATTGATCGAATGGCATTCCTGTATGGTTACCCGGTGAAGTATGCTCGCTTTCTGAGTACCGATCCTGCTGGAACTTTCGATGTGCCCAATGTCGATGCAGGAGATGGTGCCAACATTGCCTACGATTATCAACAGGATGTCCTCTACTATCCCCGGTTCGGTAGCGTTTATAGAGTCAATATAGACGGGTCAAATCGACTCATCTTGGCGCAAGCAGTCTTTGCAGGAGTCGATTATGGAATCCTTCCCATCATCGACAGCACCCCGCCTTTGATTCAACCCACAATCAGCGGTCTCACAGGCACCAACGGTTGGTTTCGCGGCACCGTAACAGTTACCTGGAACGTCACAGATCCTGATTCCCCCATCAGCTCATCGACAGGCTGCGGGCCAGCCACCGTAACCGCTGATACACCCGGAACTGTGATCACTTGCTCGGCTACCAGCCAGGGCGGAACTTCTACCCAAAGCGTGACCATCAAACTGGACACCACTCCACCCACCGGCAATGTCACGAAATCGCCTGAGGCTAATGGTAATGGTTGGAACAATTCAAATGTCAATGTCTTGTTCGTCTGTTCTGACAGCCTCTCAGGTGTCGTTGTCGTCAGTCAAACCATTTCGATTACAAGCGAAGGGGCCGGTCAGACAGCTCAGCAGACTTGCCAGGACTTCGCCGGCAATTCAATTCAGGTCAATTCAGTTGTTAGCATCGATAAGACCCCACCACTGAACATAGTCGCTAGCCTACCGCTTCCGAACGCAAGTGGTTGGAATAATTCCAATGTGACTGTTTCGTTTGCTTGTTCCGATTCGCTTTCAGGCGTCGTCTCTCCAGGCCAATCCGTGCCTGTAACTACAGAAGGCGCTGGTCAACCATTTAACTTTACCTGCCAGGATCTCGCTGGCAATTCAAGAAGCGGCAGCGCACTGCTCAATATTGATAAGACCGCCCCGCTCCCCAGCGTCGCGAAAACTCCGCTTGCGAATGCTGCTGGCTGGAACAATACCGATGTGAGTATCCTCTTCAACTGTGGGGACGCTATTTCTGGTCCCGTCGTCACCAATCAAGTGGTTGTAGTTTCAACGGAAGGTGCTGGGCAGATAAGAAATTTCCTTTGTCAGGATCGCGCAGGGAATTCTATTGCCGTAACCGGACTCGTCAACATCGACAAGACCAAGCCCATCCTGAACTCACTTGCCGCTACGCCCAACCCAGTCTCAATAAATGCGCCGATTTCTTTACTCGCAAATATTACTGATTCCGGGTCCAGCAATCTTGCCAGGTTTCAGTATCGTATCGGCAGCGGTAGCTATTCGCTTCTTGGATCTGTGTCTGGTCCTTCAGCGACGATCAACGGAAGCATCGGCCTTTTTGCGACCCCCGCAGTAATCAATCTCTGTGCATTTGCCCTCGACCTGGCTGGGAATGAGAGCCCGGAAGAGTGCACCATGATTGCTGTTTATGATCCAGACGGTGGCTTTGTCACCGGAGCAGGAACATTCCAGTCACCCTTGGGCGCGCTTACCGGCAGCACTACTACAGGAAGGGCTCAGTTTGCATTTCAGGCCAAATATCAGAGAGGTGCCGATGTCCCTACTGGCAATACACAGTTCAAATTCAAAGCCGCGAGCTTTGAATTCGACAGCGGTGAATACCAGTGGCTCGTGGTTGCCGGTGCAAAGGCTCAGTTCAAGGGTACTGGCGTGATCAAAGGTCGCACGGGCACCTTTGATTTCCTGCTTACGGCAATCGATGGTTCATTGCCCGGCGGTGGTGGGGAGGATAAATTCCGCCTCAAGATCACCGGTCCCGGCGGCGTGGTCTACGACAACAATTTGGGGGCTTCCGATTCCGCGGATGCCAACACCCTAATTGACGGTGGCAACATTGTGATTCACAAGTAACCCCCTTATGAACGTTTCGGCAAAACAAAGAGAACCGGCCAATGCGCCGGTTCTCTTTTGTGTCGACAAAACAGCCTTCCTCGCGGGTTTATGGTCGCGGTAGGGACGGTCATCGCTAACCGCCGCCGAGTCGGCCCGGGGGATTTCACCCCGAGGCGCTCACAGAACCGAGCGTGACAGTCTCCCGTCACACGGCTCGGGCCATTCATTGAGAGCTGCCGCCCTACGCCACAACCAGTCGGTTCCTCCTGTTGCCAGTTGACCAAGTCGATCACGACGCGAATGGCCTGCCCCCTTCGCTCCACGGGGATTACCCCGCTTCACCGCTACTGCGGGACAGTCGCCCCTGCCTGGCGTCAAAGCGAAGCTCCGGGTACGGGTGCAGCACGCGAGGAGTGGGCAGCCAGGCTTGGGCTTGCTCGTGCATCCGGTCTGAGCCGAGCCGCCCCGTCTGACTGCGCCTCTTCAGCACGTGCCAACAGTAGCGACTCACTCGTTCGCGGAAGAGCGTAAGTGCCTCTAAGTTACCCGGCACCGCGTGGTATTGGTAATAGCCGCGAAGCACTCGACCGGGCCACTCAAACAAGTCACTAAGGTAAGGGGATAGACGAAGCTGGGACAGACTGATGGGCTGGGCACAATCCCCTGGAGGGTTGGTTCAGAACAGAAGCTTCAGGGCGAACTGCATTTGCCTTGGGCCA
>JAYSVS010000150.1:0-13829 GCA_043718395.1 Acidobacteriota bacterium | reverse complement strand
TGCAGAGGAACTGATATGGAGGCGAAGGAGAAGAAAAAGCCGAACCAGAAGGAACATTTCCGGTTGACAGAGGCAGCCGCCTCATGGAAGGCTGTCCCAAGACCCAAGACCCACCAAGACCGAGAATGCTGTCGGTGGATGAGCGGATGCGGGAGTACGGCATTGAGGTTACGTAGCCCGGCGGTCGAAGACCTGATTTTGTTGGGGATTTCGGTATGCCTACCAAGAAGTTCGTGCGCCTTCAAGCCTGGAGTGGATGGAAAAGGGCCGAAGTTTCGCTTGGACAGCTCCGTCTGACGAGGCTGTCGCCCCAACCCTCAACCCCTTTGGTTCTGTTTATTTGTTGATTACAATATTTCCCCCGTCAATCGCTGTGCTTGGATCTGCACCGTCTGACGCTCCGATTTGATTGTCGTAAACCAATCCGCCAGACGGCCCAGTAATCTTAAGGCGGAGTTTGTCCTCCCCACCGCCCCCGGGGAGCGAGCCGTCAATTGCGGTAAGCAAGAACTTGAAGGTACCGGCCTGCCCCTTGATGACACCATCGCCTTTATATTGAGCACGTGCACCCGCGATTACCAGCCACTCATATTCCGTACTATCAAACTCAAAGTTCCCGGCCTTAAACTTGAACTGTGTATTGCCTGAGGGGACGGTTGCTCCTTGCTTGTACTTGGATTGAAAGGCGAATTGTGCGCGGCCAGATGCCGGGCTGCCGACCAGCGCGCCTACGGGTGACTGGAGTGTACCGGCGCCAGTTACAAATCCTGCGCTGACATCGTACACAGCAATCATCACGCATTCCTCTGTACTTTGATTGCCAGCAATATCGGTGGCTCGAACACATGCGTTGAGCACGGCTGGAGACAAGAAGGACCCAAGGCTTCCCGTCGTTGTAGCCGAAGCTCCAGAGGCAGCGCCGAGTGCACTGTAAGGCCCGCCGTCGATGCGATGTTCAGCCAACGCCAAATTGCTTGAGCCGGAGTCGGTGAGGCTCGCCGCAAGAGAAATCGGGGTATTAACCGGGGCTGGATTAGGCGTGGCCGCTACGGAGTTGACGACTGGTTTTGTCTTGTCAATGTTGATTCCGATAACCGCCGCCATCGCGGTGTTACCCGCAAGATCCTGGCATGTGAAACTGCGCGATTGGCCAGCACCTTCGGTGGTTAGCTGCGACGAAGCTGCGGCCACTGCTACGCCAGACAGTGCGTCGGAACAGGCAAAGCTCACCAACACATCAGTATTGTTCCAGCCGTTTGCGTTGGCGGCGGGGGTCCTAATGGCGCCGGCAGCTGGTGCCGTCTTGTCGATCCTGACTAGTATGAAGCTCGAACTGGCGCTATTCCCTGCAATATCGGTCGTTGTGCCATTCAAGGAGGTAGCCCCGTCCACACTGAAGGTTTGGTCCGCAGGGCAAGTTGCGATGCCCGAACCACCGGTATCAGTACAGGTGAAGCGAACCGTAACGGTCTGGTTCGTCCATGTGCCGGAGCTGTAAGGGGTGCTATCGGCTTTGACCGCGCTGATCGTGATCGTCGGGCTGGTTTTGTCTACTTTTACCGTTAAGGCTGCATTGCCGGTATTGCCCGCCACGTCTTTGCATGTCGCGTTGAGCGGGAGCGTGCCTTGACCCGAAGAGAGGCTGCTGATGGTGCAGTTGGCGGGGTCAATCCCCGATCCGCCGACGTTGTCAGCCCAGCTCCAGGTGACAGTCACGTCGCTATTGTTCCAACCCGCGCCGTTGGCGGCCGGTGACTGGGTCGGGCTGGCCGTGGGTGCGACAGCGTCAGGGTCGAATTCTACAGAACCAATCTCGCAAGCGGCTCCCAGCGGCCGGGCGACGCCGCGTTGATCGGTTGTAATGGGGTTAGCATTGGTGTACGTGCAATCCGCGAGCGGGACCGCGTTGATGGCCGGGCTGCCCAGCAGCGGCGCGTGCGTCTGCGTCGGGCCGCCGTTGGCGGCTAAGGGACCGAGTAATGGATCGATGCTGTTGCGGTCACCGGAGCCGTTTAAACCACAAGAATTGTCGCTAGCGATATTATTATTAAGCGAAGTGATTACGCCTGAGCAGTCGCTGGATATGTTTAAGACACCTCTGTTTTTGGCAACGATTGTGTTTTTCAAAATGGTAGTGCCGCCGTTGTCGTTGTTGATGCCTGCGCCGAGGCTTTTGGGATCGACATTGCCGAAAACAGTGCTGTTCACTACTGTCAGCGTGCCTCCCGAGTTGCGAATGCCGCCACTATATTCGTTGCCGGTATTGCCGCTCACAGTAGTATTAATCAGGGTAAAAGTGCTACCGCTCTGCCAGTTCCAAATGCCGCCGGCACCTTCACCAAGCGAGATGTTTCCGCTTACGGTGCTGTTGTTGAGGGTTACATGGCCGGCCACGTTGACGATTCCGCCGCCGCGAAAGCTGCCTGTGATGTTGCCGCTGACGGTGCTATGAGTGAGGGTGAGAAAGGCACCACTGCCGACATTCCAGATACCGCCATAATAAGAGCTAACGTTATTGCTAATCGTAGTTCTGACTATCGATACCGTGCCGTTCTCGCTGGCGATTCCGCCGCCTGAATTGGAAGAGTTCCCTGTGACGGTGCTGTTTGTCACAGTTAGCGTTCCTTGATTATAAAGGCCACCGCCGCTCTCACCGGAGGGCTTAGCATTGCCGTTCCGTACCGTGACCGACTGAATCAGAACCGTAGCCCCAAGGTGAACCTCAAGTACCCTATCGATGCCACCGCCGTCGATAATCGTAGACGCGGCACCAGCGCCATCAATGGCTAGGTTGCCCGTGATATCAAGGTCGCCACTGGCTGAAACGTTCTCGCCCCTTCCAGCGATGGTTAGGATGTACGTGCCAGATGGAAGGGTAATCGTGTCGGCACCCGCAAGGGCGTTAGCCTCTTGCATGGCCGCCCTGAGGGTACAGCGGCCTGCCCCGTCACTGCAGATACCGTTGCCAGGATTTACATCCACTGAATCGACCATACTGTTGACGGTAAAGGTGGACGCCGCGCTGACTCCTGTTATTAGGCCCAGCGAAGCGAAAGCTCCGAGCATGAAAAAAGCCGCGGCAGAACTTGCAGCTGGCTTGTGGCGATGAAGTGGATGTATCAAGGTTTTTCTCCGTATTGAGCGAGCGTTTGGGAAGACCCAAAGGCACGCCGACTTCGTCATTCAAGCGCAAGGCAACCGCACTTCCGATTATTGGAAGCCGATCGATCGGTTTCGACAAATGGTCACAGGTAAAGGCCTGCCTCCACGGCCGTCTTTTCGAGCCATGCCTCGGAAAATGGCTTAGGCCAGAATTGAGAGAAGCCGCAGCCCGCGCAAAACAAATTATTGAGCTTGCACTTGGACATGCGTATCGCGCTCATTTGTCGGGACATTAATAACTGGTAATGCCAAGGCGCAGAACCAAAGCGGTGTCCTGAGTAGGTGGTGTTGACGAATCCAAAGGTTGATGAACGGCCAAGCCGCCTTTAGTTCAGCGGCAGACCTTAGTAGCGCCGATCTCGTTAAGCACTTTTAATGACCTGGGTTTCAGCTCAACCTCGCACGAAAGGGCGTGAGTAGATTGATTTTTGGCCTGATCTTTATTCCGTACCTGTTGTGGAGTCAATCCAAAGGGCTCGCTACAGTAAATGTGATCCTCGGCAAGCAGCCGGGCAGCAGCGCACTGCAGACAGCCGATACCGACGCAGCGGGGAACGTCAGGTTCCGCGTTAACGCCGTTGGAACCTATCAACTCAGAATCTTTTGCCCGAAGCCCTGCCCGCCAAACCCTGGTCAATACACGATGTCCACGGTTGCTTTGCCGATCAAAGACCAAAAGACAGCAGAGCGCAAAGCGTCAGCTTACGCAGACCATCGCAAGCGCCTCAAGAAGCTTTTCATCGTCCCGGACATCGCCCCGGGAAAATTTCCCGCCGAGGGGCTCACCGTCTATAGCGAAGAAATTGTCGTCTCGCGCGCCCCCGCCTTCGTCTATGCGACTCTACGGCCGGCCGAGCCACTCCTATCTACCAACGCTCTCACTTTCATCGCCGAAGAAGGCGGCCCTCCCCCGCAGCCGCAGAGCCTGATCATCAATGCTGCAGGTGCCCCGAGTTTCAGTTACGACATCCAGACCTTCTACAAGAAAAAAGGCGATGGCGACGACCGGCTACCGACCTGGCTCTCGCTCTCTCAAACCCGTGGCTCTTACCCGCCTCCGGACCGGCTTCCGGAAATTCAGGTCACGGTGGCATCGCGTGGTCTTGCTGCCGGTGTTTATCAGGCGGAACTCCGGCACAGCATCACCATGGACGACGGCACGGTCATCCATGCCTCCGCTGTAGATACACTGGTCGTGAAGGCCGCCGGCACGGGTCCCGGCTTAACCGTTTCCCGTTCAGGCTTTCTCTTTTCGAGCCTCGGGTGAAAGCCCAATACGCAACATCGTGGTTTGCCAAGACGCGCACGCCAACCGCGCGGGTGATCGTCACCACCAACCCCGCTGGCTTGGCAGTATTCGTGGATGGCGTCCGCATCGTTGCGCCTCGCACTTATGACTGGCCCGTAGACTCGGTCCATACGCTGAGCGTCGCCTCAACCCAGAATGAGACGACTGCCGGGCGCTTGATCTTTTCCAACTGGAACGGCGATACCTATACGCAGTCGTACTCCGTGACGGCGAATGCCAACTCCACGGTGACTGCCAATTTCATCCAGCAGTACAAGCTGACTACGGCTGTAACTGTACCGGCGAATTACCCGGCGCTCAGCCCTCGGCCTACGATCGCTGCCACGCCTGCTTCTAGCGACGGTTTCTACAATGCGGGGACGGCCGTGAGGTTGATACCTGGAGCCAACGCGGCACTGCGCTTTAATAACTGGACGGGAGACGCTACCGGTGCGGTGAACCCGCTTATTGTGACTCTGACCGGGGTCAAATCGGTGACGGCCGTCTTTGTGGCGGCAGCGGCTGGGCCTGCACTCGGAGCTACCCAAGTTCCGGGGCTTGGAACGGCTCAGCAGTAGAAAGATAGCAAGGAGCAAAACGTGAGCGAACAGCGAGACGGACTTCACGGCTGGATGAGAACGGTAGTGGTAATTGCGGCCCTGATGACGATTACGGACACAGTGTATGACTTCATCAAGGGCTTCACCAATTACCAACCCACTCAGATCGAGCGGAAACGATAACCAGCCGCCGGATTTCTGCCCCAAAACATGAAGTTTGACACTGTCGGCGAGACCCCTATGAGCGTTGCGAAAGCAGTTATACCTAAGGAGTGCCGGGCTGAATTGCTGCCCAATCATTGCGTTGGGCCGTGAATTAACCTCGATTAGGAGAGCCTATCCGCTGCCGCGTTACTACTAATCCAGACAAACTACTTTAAAAGATATATGCTTTATTTTCAGCATAGTTATGATTCAGATTTACCGATTAGCGACACCTTTCTGCAAAGGTCTGCTATGAACGACGTCTCTGTCTTGCTGGACCGAGCCGCTCATGGCGACAGAAACGCCAATCCAGAGCTATTCGACTCGCTTTACGGTGAACTTCATTTGCTTGCTCGCGCGGCCATGCGCAGTGAACGTAAGGATCATACGCTGCAGCCCACCGCCCTGGTGAACGAGGCATTCCTACGTCTCGTGAAAACCCCTGTCAGTTGGGAAGGCCGCGCGCAGTTCTTCTCAGCCTCGGCTCGTGTCATGCGGCGCATCCTGATCGAGCACGCACGCGCCAATCACGCCGACAAACGTCAGGGAGACCGGCAGAAGGTAGAATTTCTGGAACCCATGGCGATGGTTGAATCCGACCCGGAACAACTCCTGTCCATCGACAGCGCGCTGGCCAAGCTGGCGGAAATTGACCCCCGTGCAGAACATGTCGTCGAACTACGTTTTTTCGTCGGCATGAGTGTTGAGGAAACCGCCAAAATTTTGGGCCTCTCGGAGAAGACTGTCAAGCGGGACTGGGAATTCGCGAGAGTCTGGCTGGAGCGTGAATTGAGGAAACTGAGACCGGAATGACCCCGCAAGCCAACAAGGCCGAACAAGCCCGCTGGCTTCGTGTCAAAGACGTCTTCTCGGAAGCGTCAGAGGCGGAGCCAGAGAAACGAGACGCCATCGTGGACTCGCGTTGCGGGGCTGACGCGGAACTGGCCATTGAAGTACGTTCGCTGTTGCGCTTGCGCGAAGAGGACGTTTTGTCATTGGACCGACCCACGCCCTCAGGAATTGCCTATTTAGAAAGTGTCGCCCCGCCTCGCCACAATTGCGGTGAGGTGCTTGCCGGGCGTTACCGGATTGAGCGATATTTGTGCGCCGGCGGAATGGGTGAAGTCTACGCAGCACTGGATTTAAACAGTGGCATGCCGGTGGCGCTTAAGTTTATGCATGCGTTTCCGACAGGCAGGCCGCAGGCGCTTTCACGCTTCCGCCGGGAGGTAGCGCTGGCGCAATCGATTCACCACCCAAACGTCTGCCGCACTCTCGATCTGGCCGGGCCGGAAGACGAACCGTTTTGTGTCATGGATTTGCTGGACGGCGAGACACTGGCCCAGCGTTTGACTGAGGGGGGTGCAATGTCGCCCGAGGAGGCGCTGCCGCTGGCGCTGCAGATGTGCGATGGCCTGGCAGCCGCCCATGCCGCCGGGGTGCTACATCGGGATTTAAAACCTGGCAATGTGTTTCTTGTTGGCGGCCGGGCCATCCTCATCGACTTCGGTTTGGCATCGGCAATGGATCGCGCAAGTTCGCTCACGTCGGCGGGCGCTGTTATGGGAACCTTGGCCTACATGGCGCCAGAGCAGTTGCAGGGTGAAACCGCCACAACGGCGAGCGACGTTTACGCGCTGGGTGTAATTTTTTACGAAATGCTGGCCGGGACTAAGCCGTTTGCGGCAAAATCGCCGTTGCGCCTGGCCGTGCAGAAGTCAAGCCAGAGCGGCGGGAGTGCCCGGTTGCAAGGTGTGCCTGCTGTATGGCAAGAAGCGATCGGACGCTGCCTGCACGCCATACCCGCGAAGCGATTCCAGACTCCAGCCGAACTACGCCGTGTGCTGGAGCGGGGCAAGCCAAGCATCGCTTTTGTTCTGACAAGACCGAAGGTATTGTGGCCCTTGTCAGGTGCAGTTGTGCTGCTGAGCGGGTGGCTGGCGTGGACCTCGTCGAACCGGGATTTGGTGCCACTGCCGGAAGCGGCTGCACTGTTCGTCGAGGCCCAAGACGCCATGGCACAGTCATCGCCCTGGCGCGGAGTTCAATTGCTGGAGCGCGCTGTGAAGCTCGACCCGCAATTTATTCAGGCACGATCCCTATTGACCGTCGGCTATGCGGAAAGCGACCATCTGGACGAGGCACGCGAGTCTATTTTGGCGGCGACGGCTGCGGCAGATCGCCGTTGGAGATTGGGCCGCGGTGAGAGGTTGAGCCTGGACGCTGCGCGCGCCGTAGTGATGCGTGACTTTCCGTCGGCAATTGCCGCGTATCGCGCCATGGCGGAGAATTCGCAAGGCGCGGAGCATAGTAGCGCCCTGTTATCGCTGGCTCGCACCAGCGTCCAGCATGGAAGGCCCGAGGAATCCATACGAACGCTCCATGATTTGATCAAGAGACATCCCGAAAATACAGCCGCAAGGGTTTTACTGGCTGGATTGTTGTCTCGCAAAGGGCAAGTTCAGGAGGCGGCGAAAGAGTATGCTGCGGCAGAGCTGGTGTACGGGAACGCGGGCAACCAGGAGGGCTTATCGGACGTACTCCTTGCACGCGCAGGGACGCGCTCCCTACAATCGGTCGACAGATCACGCCAGGATGCGCAGAAAGTGCTGGAGCTTAGCGCCAAAACCGGAAACCGCTATCACCATTTGATGGCCAAGTTTCGTCTGGCGGCCGCTGAACAGGCCGATGGCCGATTCGATGAGTCCATGTTGCTGGCGCGCGAAGCCGCAGGACAGGCCGAGCGGGAGGGAATGCTAGCACTAGCTGCCCTGGCTATGGGGGAATTCGGTTACGGATTTCTTTCCAAGCGGCTCTACCAGCCAGCCGCTGATGTTTTAGGGGAGGCGGTGAAGATGGCTGAGCGATCCAGGAGCTTCAGCGCTCTGGCCACGAACCGGCTGCGCTTGGGTGAAATCCTGACATCTCTAAACCGTTTGGACGACGGGATTAAAGTAATGCGGCCTGCTGTCGAATGGTTCCGCCAAGGTGGCCAAGACAGTACTTTGCCGCTGGTCTTGATCAAGTGGGGTACCTTGCAAGCCAGCCTTGATCCAACCGAAGCGGAGCGCTCGTTTCTTGAGGCGCTGCAGGCGGCGGAGAAGCTGGGCGACGAGATGTATCAATCCATGGCACTGCAGCGTTTAGGCGGTTTTTATGCAGTACGCGACCTGCGGAAGTCAGCCGAGTATCACGAGCGCGCTCTACCTCTCATTCGAAAGGTGCGCAACACCGGAGTATTCTTTCAGGCGGCGGGGACCGCGACTAACCTCGGACATTTCCAAAAGGCCGAGGAGTGGATTGCGGAGGGCGAGCGGCAGATCGCCGGGTATTCCAACAACCTGAATCGTGTTTTCACCACCGAAGGCGCACATAGGGCGAGGGCGCAACTGCTTTATAGTCAGGGTCTCTGCGCTGAAGGTTTGCGGGAATTGGCCAAAATTCGAAACAAGGACAACATAGCTTCCCTGGGGTTAACGCATGAACTTCAATTGAGGCGGATGAAAGTCTGCGCGTTTCCTGAGCTAGCGGGGCGTAACCTGGATTGGGCCGTTGAGCGATTGCGACTCGACCCGGGCGCTTCAAGCAGAGTTACTTCTGATACCGCAGTTGCCGCCGGGGAGTTCGCATTAAAAACCGGAAACTGGAAACTGGCTAAATGGGCCGCCGGGATAGGGCTAGACGTCACCTCCAGATCGGGCTTCCGGACTCTAGAACTTGAGAATCTTCTCGTGTTGCGGGCCGCCGAAATGCACCTCGGTAACAGTGAACAAGACTTCGTAAACACGCAAAAGATTTTTCATTTAGCTTCCGATATTGGCATTGGAGCGCCGCCTGATTTTGGCGGTCGCCATGACTTGCAAGTCTTCTGGAAGCTTGCAGAAGTACGAAAATAGATTTGGGGACATCAATGAGGACGGTGTAGTTCGGAGGGTTTTGGTAATGAACTTGCGACATCTTTCCTTTGACTGAAAATAGACTTGGAAGGGTATAAGGCTCACCGTGTATCTTGCTGCTGGAGAGGCGATGCGGCGGCGGAGGACCCGACTAATAAGCTCATCAATTGAGTTAGTGGATCAGGCTGACTCCCACCCCGACTTCCACCCCGACTCTAAGCGACTCTCGCCCCTCGCCTCAAGCTCTGGATCGCAGCGAGGCAATTAACTCCGGGACGGAACTACCTGAAGAGGCTGTACCGCACCCCATTGCCCGTTGCAGTGTGCGGGGCTTGTGTTGAGGAACGGGAAACGAATCCTGTGTTGCTCAATAGGTGAGACGGCGACTCACGTACTGAGCTGGTCGCAATATTGAGTCGCATTTTCTGGATCGCATTCTGGATCGCGCGAGGCAGAAAATTCTGGGACAGAGCTACTTGAAGACTGTCCTTTCCTGACCACAGACCGCGAGTCTTGCAAATTCAGAATAACGCGCTAGCATTTTGCTTGCCTCGCTAATAGAGTGCGAGGTGCGGAGATCATGAGGATTCCCGTTCTTCGAAGCAGAGCCTCATTCACGGGAGTGAAGTTCCACAAACCGTGGCTTGTGTGGGCTGAGAATCTTGAGGTAAGGTCAATCGCTTCTTCCTGGGAGGCCAAGCCTTCGCGTAAGCGGCGATGAAGGACGGTGTGAAATTCGGCAAGTGCCCAGGCGGAAGAGTGGACTTTGTTGGCTCCGCGAATCAGTTCGCGAACCTGAAGGGAGTCTGTCTCGTTGAAGTAGAATTTTGCGATGTAGCAGGTGTCGAGATACATCGCGATTTCGAAATCCGGTGATTACCGGTTACGGTCCTCTTCGATCATTTTGGTACTGTCGCCAGCGACAGGCAATCGGTCCCAGAGTTCCTTCATTGTGAGGAAGATGGAATCTTTCCCGGCGGCGTCGATGCCGGCTGTACCCGAGAGCGGCCGTAACTCCGCGACAGGCTGGCCACGACGTTCAATCACGATCACACCGCCTTCGGCGGCCTCTTGCACTAGCGCTGAGGTGTGGATGTGCAGTTCCCGAACCGAAGTTTTCCTCATGTGTCACAACGTAGCGCATGAAGGGCGTTCGATAGGCGGTTTCGCGGGGCGATTTCCTATTTGCTGAAACTCGACGGTTCCGTTGGATCCGTTGATGCAGGATCGGGGATATCGTCCGGTTCAGCACAATGAGATGGAGGAGTTGCGGCTATTTGGAGAGCTCAGGACTGCGACAATGTTGAGCTTTATGTTAAGTGAAGTTTTGGTTATGGCTGGCTGGGGACGGCCGTTTCGACGTACTTTCGAGTTGCCGCTCTAACTTCTGAGCAGGTGAGCAGGCGGCAGCAGGCGGCAGCGTTGACATAGCCATTATTTCTGGCCATAATCAGAACATGGATGTATCCGTGGCAGAGGCGAAAAACCATCTTTCTGAACTCTTACGCTCCGTGGAGGAAGGCGAGCAGGTGGTGATCACGCGCAATGGGAAGCCTGTGGCACAGCTAGTTGCGCCGCCGCTGGAACGCCGGGTGGTCAAATTTGGCACCATGCGAGGCAAAATCCACTTGAAACCCGGATGGGATGACCCCATCGACCAGGATCGATTTCTGTCGGGTGAATTCTGAGAGGGTACCTGCTCGATACCAGCGTCGCCCTCATAGCGACGGGCGAACCCGGCCAACTTTCGGCTAAGGCGAAGGCCGCCATCATTGCTGGGCCAGCTTACTTAAGTGTGGTCTCTTACTGGGAAGTAATGATCAAGTCAATGAAAGGCCTACTTGAAGTGGGCGACCCACGGCTCTGGTTTCATGAGACCATCGAAGCGCTCAGCCTGCAGCCTCTCCTGCATCGCCCCGAGCACGTTGCCGCGCTGTTTCCGCTGCAGCCCCTGCATTTCGACCCTTTCGACCGTGCCCTGATCGCTCAAGCCATTGCCGAGGACCTCACCTTAATTACCACCGATGCGATCATCCCGGGCTACGCGCCTGCGCTTCGCGTTATCCGGTAGCGTCCCCAATTTTGTATTCTGAGTCACTGCCTTCGAGTGTCCTCACTTTAGAACTAGCGTCAGGAAGCCTTCCGCTGGCCCAGACCCTCTGCGATCATCGCGGTTACTAGAGTGTTGAGGCTAACGCCTTCCTGTCGAGCCCTGGCGACCAAACGGGAGTGAAGACTACGCGGCACACGTTGCCGCCATTGACCGCTGGCAGCACCTGGCTTGGGGACTGAGTCACCGTGTTTCATGCAATTCAAGAGATAAGCCTTGACCGCGTCTGCGCCATTTTGCAAAGCTTCTTCTGGCGTTTCGCCATCAGCGATGCAGCCGGGCAAGTCTGAATACTCAATGGCAAATCCGCCACCGTCGGATTCTGAGAGCGGACGAATGGTGAAGGGGTAGGAACGAATGAGAGCCTTGTCAATTTTCATTTTTCTCACCTAGGGTATTGATGAAGCCAACAAAGAGCCGAACATAGACCGGCTTGACCGGCCGATGGGCTGGAACCGAGAGCCGACCAGCATTGGCGTGCCGGAAAATGACATGGCTGGTGCCATGCTGATCGTGATCGATGCCCAAACTGTCTGCGATGACCTTCAAATCCTCAATCCGTCAATCGCGAGGATTTCGTCGCATTTTTGCCAGAAGCTTTGCAGAGCTCGACACACTTAACGGTATCACGGGTGATACCATCTGCATATTTCAAACATGAGACTTTTGGGATGCCGATGCCTGATAGAAGGTCACCTTGGGCTGCCGCAAGCACGACGAGCAGAGTTGGTTTGAGCGCCATCCCTGTTATTCTCGAATTACCGTGGAGGCAAAATGTCTATCGAATTAACCGACGAAATACAAAACATCATCGAGCAGGCAATGAAGACTGGCCTTTATGGTAAGCCTGAGGATGTTGTTTCCGCTGCGCTGCGTACTCTTGCTGAGGATTGGAACGACCTGAATTCCATTGCCGAGAGGGCGGCTGAGCCGCGAATTTCTCTGTCTATCGTCGAAGCGGAACTTCGTGCTGAAGGCCTGCTGGCCTAGTCGCCCTCGTGCCGGATCTTCATTACCAAGTTGACCTAACAAACTCGGCCCGCAAGGAATTGCGTGCTCTTCCTAAAGGTGTTTTACGGGTCTGAGGTGGGTGCGCTTTGGCTGATAGTAAATATAGAGTCAGGCTATGTGTGAATCGAAGCGATGCTGAGAAGCTGAGTTGCCGGGTTCGCAGGCGGGAATTCCGATGGATCGAAGCGCCTGGCGGGGCTGGTCCAGCGCGGCTGAATGCGTCCTTGGCAATCGCCTGCTGGCTTGAAGTGTCTTTCTCCGAGAAATCCAGTCGGATTTTTGCGCAGGGACACAGCAGTCCGCCCGATTCAACCTTACCCCTCACCCCAGTCATGACATCGACTTCGGAGAAAGCCTGGAATCGGTGTGCGGGGCGATGCGGTCTTGAGCGGTGTTAAAATCGCGGAATATGGAACACGCAGTTCGAATTCATGTCGAGGCATTGCCCGAAGGGTTGTTTCTAGCCACTTCTGAAGATGTTCCTGGTCTGGTTGCACAAGGGCGTACTGTGGCAGAGGTCTTGGAAATCGCACGCGACGTGGCGCGCAAACTTATCGATGCGCGCAGGGAGCGCCACCAAGTTGTCGATTTACCCTCAACGCTTGAGTGCCGGGATTTTACTATCGTTGTGGCTGCGTAGATGGGGCGGTTGAGCGGTTTCCGCTATAGGGATGTGGTCCGGCGGTTGCGCAGTTTTGGATTTCGATTTGATCGACAAGCTGCCGGCAGCCATGAGCTGTGGTTTCATGCGGAACGTAATCTTTATACTGTTTTGCTAAATCACCCCGGCGACATTCCAGAGGGAACTCTTCGCGCCATTTTGAAGCAGGCGGAGATTGCTCCCGAGGAGTTTCTTCGGGACTGAGTTTGAGTTCAATGGCGGGTAGTGACCGATGAGCGTGCCGGGTTTCGAGTGGCAGAGCAGTCAGGGCTGCAAGTGACCGGCACGCTGGGTGTTTTGGATCTCGCGGCTGACCGGGGGCTCGTCGATTTTGCGGCGGCAATTCTTGCGCTTGAGCAGACAAGTTTTCGGCGGCCGGGCGCGCTACTGAGGGTTTTGCTGGCAAAACACGAGTCAGTCAAAGAAAACGGAGTGGCTGGCGGATCGCAGCTTGCGGAGGGGGAGAGAAGCCGATGGAATCTTGTGCTCACTTCGGGAACAGCTTTAATTCAGACAGCAGGATTCTCAGGTGGAGAAGGCTGGAGGGGTTATCCCGTTTGTCTGTGACAGTTGGCAAAATGGATGCGGTTGGCGGAAGATTTTGATTCCGTGGGCAAAAATCTGGAGGCTGAGTGTCCGGTTGAGAATCGCGGCGAGGCAGGCAGGCCGTGGACGTAGGCACGTGAAGAGGCTGTGCCCATTCCGAAAGAGGATGAAGCCGTTTCTAGCCGGGAAACGCGCGACCTGTCCCAGCCGGAAATTGGCAAAATTTGGGGATTTTTGACAATTTGACAGGTAGTGCTTAAGCTACCGACTTGGAATGAGATAGCGCCATTTGTTCGATTGGGCGACAACGAGAATTCTATGGTTAGATCTGGGGTGCGGGTCGTCGGAGGCCTGATTGGCCAATGGAAAAAATTCAGCAAAATCTTTTACA
>JAYSVS010000149.1:0-42215 GCA_043718395.1 Acidobacteriota bacterium | reverse complement strand
GCAAGCCCCGTTGGCCCCGCTCCGATCACAACTGCGTCTAGCATCTAAAGCAGATCCGCAACCTTCTCCAAAGCCGCGTCGATCTGCGTTGCATCTTTGCCGCCGCCTTCGGCGCGATCAGGGCGGCCGCCCCCCTTGCCGCCCACCATCTCGCTGATCGCTTTGATGATGTTGCCAGCGTGGATCCTGGGGTTCAGCTCCTTGCGTACGGCGGAGATAAATTCAACTGTTCCTACGGCTGTGATTGTGCCCAGCACGATCACGTCCGCTGCATTGCGGTTGAGAAAGTCGTCCGCCACCATACGCATCTGTCCGCGATCCATGTTTGTCACCTTGGCCCGCAATACCTTCAGGCCCTTTAAGTCTTCAGCCTTCATGTTCGAAGATTGCGCGTAGGCCAATTGTGCTTTCAAATGGCTGAGGGCATGCTCCAGTTCTTTCTTCTCACGCTCTACCTTGAACAGCGCTTCATCCTTGGCGCTCAACTGCTCTTCAAAATAATCTGTCACGCGAGGCCCGGCCACCGCTTCCAGGCGCCGAACGCCTGCCGAGCTTGAACCCTCGTAAACGATCTTGATGCTACCGATATCGCCGGTGCGCCTCACGTGTGTGCCGCCGCAAAGTTCTTTTGAGAAGTCACCAATACTCACTACGCGCACGCTATCACCATACTTCTCGCCAAAGAGCGCCATCGCGCCAGAACTCAGCGCCTCGTCGAGGCCTGTCACCCTGGTTGTGACATCAATATTGGCCAACACCTCTTGATTGACCAGTCGCTCGATCTCAGCTTTTTCTTCTGCGCTCACTGCCGCATAATGCGTAAAGTCAAAGCGCAAACGGGCGGGGTCCACCACGCTGCCAGCCTGCTTGACGTGACGGCCCAGGACTTTCTGCAAAGCCGCCTGCAAGAGATGCGTCGAGGTGTGATGCCGCATGGATGCATTGCGCCATTCGGGGGATACACGGGCAATCAGCGTCTGCCCTACTGCGATGGGCATCAGCGCCTTCACCTTATGCACAATCAGCCCCGGCATGCCGTAGACGGCGGCTGTTACATCGGCCAGCCTGTCGCCGGTCTCCACGTCAAAGAGCGCCCCATGATCGCCAACCTGGCCACCAGAATCCGCATAGAAGGCAGACTGATCGAGCACCACTTCGGTCTCGCTCGCATAGATCACAGTGGCTGGTGTTTCGAGATGGGTGTAAGCAAGAAATTTCGTCTTCGCCAGCGCCGCAAAGGCCGGATTCACCTGCGTCTTGTCAGCACCCTTCCAGCTCGCCCGCGCCCGCTGCTTCTGCTGCTCCATTGCCTCTTCAAAGCCCGGCAAATCAATGCTCAGGCCGAGTTCACGCGCCATGTCTTCCTGCTCATCGAGCCCAAGCCCGAAGCTGTCATAAAGCTTGAACGCGGCCGGGCCTGGCAACACATTGCCCACTGCCGTCTTTGCTTCATCGCGGAACATTTTCTCTGCCACGAGGAAAGTGGTCGCATAGCGCAGTTCTTCTTCCTTCACGACGCGTGCGACACGGTCTGAGCTCTCGAGCAACTCTGGATAGGGCTCGCTCATGAAGTCCGCTACAAACGGTGTGATCAGGTGCAGGAAGTGATTCTCAGCGCCCTCGCGCCGCGCATGACGAATGGCCCGGCGAATAATCTTGCGCAACACATAGCCGCGGCCTTCGTTGGACGGGATCACGCCATCGTGAATCAGGAACTCCGCTGCGCGCGCGTGATCGGCCACTACGTTCAACGTCGCGGGCGTCATCTTGCCGCCCAACAATTGCGCTGCCTTTTCACGGATCGGTTCAATCAAGTCAGACTCGTAGTTCGACAGCTTGCCCTGCAGGATGGCTGCCATCCGCTCCAGACCCATGCCGGTGTCGATCGAAGGCCTCGGCAGAGGCGTCAGCACGCCTTCAGCCGAACGGTCATACTGCATGAAAACAAGGTTCCAGAATTCGACAAAACGGCCACCGCCATCAAGCGGAAACTCTTCATCCTCATGGCCCGGCCCGGCTGAATCCTTACCCAGGTCGTAGTGAATTTCAGAGCAAGGCCCGCAAGGCCCGGTATCGCCCATCTGCCAGAAATTGTCTTTTTCGTCGAGCCTGAAGATGCGCGACTTCGGCACGCCCGCCACCTTCTGCCACAACTCTTCAGCTTCGTCGTCTTCACGAAACACAGTCACGTAGAGCTTGTCTTTCGGCAGGCCATAGACCTTGGTGATCAGATCCCAGGCAAATTCAATTGCGTCGGCCTTGAAATAGTCACCAAAGCTGAAATTCCCCAGCATCTCGAAGAATGTGTGGTGCCGCCGCGTATAGCCGACATTTTCGAGATCGTTATGCTTGCCGCCCGCTCTGACGCACTTCTGCGAGGTCGTTGCGCGGGAATAATCGCGCTTCTCCTGTCCAAGAAAGGTCTCCTTGAACTGGTTCATCCCGGCATTGGTGAACAACAACGTCGGGTCGTTGGCGGGGACCAGGGAGGACGAACGCACAATGCGATGCCCTCGCCCAGCGAAGAAATCAAGGAATGTCTGGCGAACTTGGTGACCGGTCATGATGATGGAGTTTTTATTTTCTCACTTTGAGACACCGCACACGCGGGAAGACAATGTACTTGTTTTTGATGCTGAAGCGGGGTATCACCGCTGCCCAAGAGCATCTAAGCATGCGATCAAGGAGTAGCAGGTACTCACCAAAATGACGTTACGTGAGATGTGCATTTGTAGCGGCCACTACCGGGATCTGTATTCTTTAATGCGGGTCTGATCGATCAATAGGTGCATCGTGGAAAGAGTAAATACCTTTCCATCCGTCGCCTGAAGAAGCCGCCGCATGTCCTCGCGACGGACCTTGAATCCACGTCCCGCAATGCAGGCTATCACATCATAGGTATGTCCGGTTTGGTCGCGTAAGGTCCGCAGACGTTGAACGCGTGCAACCTTGTCTCGGGCCGTACCGTCATCCTCTGTCAGTTTTGCTTCAATCAACGCGACCGGGTTGAATTCGTCGGGAATAATGAAGTCTGGGGCCTGATCGAATCCAGCGATCCGTTCCGCCCGCTTCGTTTCCCGAAAACTGACTTTGGCTTCCGTTAGAACATCCTTGATTCCTCCCTCAACCACTTCACCAACCAGTTCACTGACCGAGTCCCGGTGCGAGGCAAAGGGCCTGCCGAGGAAGCGCTCATAAAGCAGAACAGCATACGGAACGCCCAGATCAGCAATCGGCTGAATACTTCTAATGCCCTCTCTCGTATCAGTTTTGTCAAGCCGATGTAGGATCGTCACAATTGCAGTATTCGCCCCTGCCACCAGTGTTTTCACACCGGCCTCGATCATCGCTTGGATACGCTGATCCGTGAGGCTGTTGCCGAATGGGCGCGGCTTCAGCGGATGCAGCCGCATTGTTCGGTCGATGGAGCGTGCCGCTCCCTGATCGACTGTCACACCGGTCATCTCCGTCGTGACATAGGCCCACTCTGGAGGAGTGAAGCCTAGAATTGAGCGGAAAACGATGAAGGCAATTGGGGCCTCTGCTATCGCCGCCGCGACTGTTACTGGAGTCACAGTGGCGAAAGCTCCTGTAGCTCTCTTGAGCATTTGATAGCCCCTCTCGAAGGTGCCATAGTCGACAAAGCCCTCTCCGCGAGGCATCTCAATAAAACTCGACTTTAGTTCTGTAAAGACTTCATCGACAAGGGGGTCGAAGGTGAGAGCAGCGTCCTTGTAATCGACTTCAAAACGCAACGGCATCCGCCAACTCCCGTATCTCAGGTGGAGCGAACAGTCCAATCGTGATCATCGGTTGCGCGACAGGGAGATCTTCCAGTAGCTTCAGCACGTCATCTACTCTGGCAAGTGAGTCCATCGTTTCTCGAAAAAGCGCCAGCTTCGTTTCGGTTGGCAACATAGAATTCCAAGTCCGCCTTAGTAGCCAGATTGACATACGAGTGATGTGCCCGAACGCGGTACAGCGAATGTCTCCGACAGTCGGTTTCATTCCGCCCGCTCTCAGTTTTTCCAATTCGTCTGACACAATACCCACGAGTCCCTCAGAATCGTCAAACAGCCACGCCCTCGGCGTTGTGCCATGATCGCGGCAAACAAAAACAGAATCCACAATTGACGATCCCGTCCCATGGATATGAATTGACCCACTCATCTCCGCTGGGCAAGGCAAAGAGGCCGAGCATGTAAGGCCAGAATCTAGAATTGCCATCCCAACTGCCAGATAGGCTTCCTGCTTATTGTGGTGATAAGTGAAGACCAGCGGCGCACCCGGCTTCAATGCACGCGCCATTCGTGTATAGACCACTGCCAATCCCTCTGCAAAGTGCGCAAAACCTCGCTCTGCCGTATCGTTCACCGTCAATTCGTCTGCATTGCGTGTCGTCTGCTGTTCTAGCCCTGGAAACTCTGCTCCCATGAGCTTTCTCAGCCAGACATAGCAGAAGTGCATCAGCTCGCCATACTGAACCATGCCGTAATAGGGTGGGTCCGTGAACACAGCATCCAGACTCAGCGGCGGCAGCTCTGCCTCCATTGCGGAGGCACAGCGGATGTCAATCCGGCGTTCGTGGGCATTTAGGTTCTCGGGGTTCTTTTCGCCAATCCATTCACCCCGCATTGGCACTGTTACCTTGCGCTTGCCAGAAAAAACGACCTCAAAAGGCTCTGTACAATATCGCTTTGCCTTCGTGTACTTCTCAGTGATGTTAATCCAGCCGCCTGAACCGACGGGTAGAGCATTGCCGTTGCGCAACCCGAGGAGATTAGATTCCACCTGCACGTAGCCAACAGGAAAGCCGTGGATCGAGAACACATCCAACGACTTCAACGCCATCGTGTCATAGCGGCACAGCATGTTCTGATAACGCAAGAGATCCGATAGGTTCGTTGCTAGGGCCCGCTTGAGTCGAGCATCGTTTTCGTGCGAAATAAAGCGTGCGCTTGTTTCCAAGCCGAGCAATTGCCGCACGTTGAAGAGTTCCTTGAACCGCTGATATCCCCACCGGTGCAGGCGTGAAGATTCATCACCTGTGGGGATTTCATCCTCAGGCACGAAGCGCGGCTTGAGGCTGTTCCACATCATTTCCGCTTCCGTCACCCGAGCAAGGTCTTCTCTGTCTGGCTTCTTGAAAAGTCGCCCAGGCCGATCCTTCAAGTCGCGATTGTAATACTCAATAGCGAAGAGTCGGTGCTTGGGCGGCCCATCCCCATGAAACGGTGCACTATTGACTTGACCACAAGAGGGGCATGCGCACTTGTTGCGCCGAACCGGTCCCTCCACCAATAGTACTTTTCCGCAAGCGCATGAGCCAGGATTATGCGGAGCAGCCACTTCGTTGAGATCGCCACACGAGGCGCAGACCAGAACGTATGAAGTGTGACGAGCATCCTCCGCAACAACATAACCAGGGAAGAGATCGTAGGTTTCGTGGCACGCTACGCAGGTGCCTGTTTTTACCCACAAGAAATACTTGACATCAGCATCATTGCGTCCTGTGATCGGACAAGTTGTCTTGTACAAATGGCCTATTGCGGCTGAAAGGTGATCGAAAAGGTTTGCTGCCCTTTTTCCGTAGGCATTCAAGTCAATCGCTGCCATCTCTTCGTGCACCACCCAAGCGGCCATCGGATTGATATCCATACCAATGACGTTGCAGCCTACCCTGTTCGCTTCTAGCAGAGGGGTGCCGCCACCCATAAAAGGATCAGCAACGGTAATCCCCTCAAAGCTCTGCGAGTTGTAGTAAGTTTCTTCGACTGGACGGTCACAAAACTCCGAAAGCAGTAGCCCCCTAAACAATGTACCGGGGCGGCGTGCGAACCACTTATGCACGGCGATGATGGGCCGGTAATTCTGCTGAATCTGCTTCTCACGCAGTGCCAGCGAGCCGATGAAGGAAATACTGTAGTTCTTTTCGATCGACATCCGGTTCAGGTCCCCTGCGTTTCGGACAGTGGCAATTTAACTGCGGCGAACACCGATGCCACTATCCTTCCAGATTGCAATTCACTGCATTCCCGTTGTTCCACTTGTTTCGTGACTGCCAAAATGATCGAATCGTCCAATCTGTCCCTCGTTACATCATATCGGTGAATGAAAACGGTGCCTTTGTCTATTTCTTCGATAATCTAGTATCTGCCCGACTGTTCGCTGCACAATTTTCACGAGAGCCCATTGTGATCCTTCGATTTGTTAACGACTCGAATAAAGCAATTTCGAGTTCGGTACTAAAATAAGAGAACCAATGAAAGCTCGCGTTCACGTATCCCTGAAACCATCCGTCCTCGACCCACAGGGTCAAACCATTACCAAGGCTCTGCATTCACTGGGTCATAAAGAAATCCTGGATGTCCGGCAAGGCAAGTATTTCGATATTGAACTCGATCCAGCCGCTTCAAAAGAAGCTTTGGAGCAAAAGTTGCAAGCAATTTCTGCCGAAGTACTCTCGAACCCCGTTATCGAGGACTATCAAATCGAAGTTCTCGGCTAGTTCCCGCTTTCTCTCGCAAACGGCAATGGCGTAAGGAGCGCCCCTTCAACTCATATGTGCGGAATCGTTGGTTACATTGGCAATCGCCAGGCAGTATCGATCATTATGGATGGTCTTAAGCGGCTGGAATACCGCGGCTATGATTCGGCCGGTATTGCCGTTTATGACGACACCAAATCCATTACTGTCCGCCGTGCCTCCGGCAAGCTGCGCAACCTCGAAGAGGTTTTGCGTCAGAATCCAACCGATGGTAATTTCGGGATCGGACATACCCGCTGGGCCACACACGGCCGCCCGACTGAAGAAAACGCCCACCCCCACCGTGATTCCAAAGGCGATCTCGTCGTTGTACACAATGGCATTGTCGAGAATTACCTCTCGCTCCGGCACGCTCTTCAGGCCAAGGGACATGTCTTTCTCTCTGAAACCGACACCGAGATCATTGCCCACCTGGTCGAAGAAGCCTTTAAGGGCAATCTCGAAGAAGCAGTGCGTGCCGCCCTCGCCCAGATTCAGGGCGTGCTGGCCATCGCGATCATCTCCCGGCTTGATCCCAACAAAATTGTCACCGCCCGTCACGGCCCGCCCGTTGTTATCGGGCTTGGTGAAAACGAGTATTTTGTCGCCTCTGACGTGCCCGCCATCCTGAGTCACACCCGTCAGATGTTCTTTCTGGCCGACGGGGACATGGCCGTGCTCACCCCCACAGGAGTCACTTTAACCGACTTTCAAGGTAACCCCGTTACGCGGCCCATCTCCCACATCAACTGGGATCCGATCATGGCTGAAAAGGGCGGCTACAAACACTTCATGCAGAAAGAGATCTACGAGCAGCCGCGTTCTACGCGCGACACCATGCTCGGCCGTCTCGGTGCTGAATCGGGCCGCGCATTCCTCGACGAAGTGCAAATCTCCGCCGATCAGATGCGCCAATTCAAGCAGATCCGCATCATCGCCTGTGGCACCAGTTGGCATGCTGCACTCGCCGGCAAGTTTCTAATTGAGAAGCTGGCCCGCATCCCGGTTGAAGTTGATTACGGCAGCGAATTCCGCTATCGCGATCCGATTGTTCCGCCAGATACTCTCACCATCGTCATCTCCCAATCTGGCGAGACGGCTGATACTCTCGCTGCTCAACGCGAAGCCAAACAAAAAGGCTCAATCACACTCGCGATTTGCAATGTCATCGGCTCGATGATCACCCGCGAAGCCGCAGGCACGCTGATGACGCACGCGGGGCCAGAAATCGGCGTCGCCTCCACTAAAGCCTTCACTAGCCAGTTGACAGCGCTATTTGTGTTGGCTCTCTATCTCGGGCAAGAACGTGGCACCCTCACATCCGATCAAGTGCGGAGCCACATCGAAGAGGCACTCAAGATTCCAGGCAAGATGGAACAGGTGCTGGCTACCGAGGTGATTTACCAGAATCTGGCGCGTTCTTTGCACAAGGCAAAAGACTTCCTTTACCTTGGCCGCGGTGTCCACTTCCCGATCGCGCTGGAAGGCGCTCTCAAGCTCAAAGAAATCAGCTATATCCATGCTGAGGGCTATCCTGCCGGCGAGATGAAGCACGGTCCCAATGCCCTGATCGACGAGAACCTGCCGGTAGTGGTGCTGGCCGCCTACGATCCAGAAGATCGCGACAGCCGAATCCGTTATGAGAAGACAGTCTCGAACATCCAGGAAGTGAAGGCCCGCAGCGGAATTGTTGTTGCCATCGCCAACGAAGGGGACAAAGAGATCGCTGAAATGGCCGATTACGTCATCCCGATCCCGATCACCAACGAGTTGCTTCTGCCGCTGCTTGAGATCATTCCCATGCAGTTGCTCGCCTATCACATCGCCGTCCGTTTGGGCTGTGATGTCGATCAACCGCGCAACCTCGCCAAGTCAGTCACGGTTGAGTAAATAAAAATAGGCCCTGGATAATAAAATCCAGGGCCATTCGCTTGATTTAGTTGACCGGCAAATTCGACGGGCTCGCCGGAATCACCAGAGGCTCGCCTGGATCAATATGACGGCGATCCTTACCGCTGTGAGCCAGCCCAACATAAGGGAAGGTCTCGCGATAAGGCACGTCGTTGGCATTCACCGCGTCGCCCAGCAAATTGCCGTACTGTGGCTGCCCAGTGAGAATGCCGGCAACCGCCCGAGTGGCTATATCAACCACATCATCACTCACCCGGCGGCCATTCGGAAAACCCGCTGCGTCTCCAGCAAGCAGGCCCATTCGCTTCCGGTTTGCCTGCGCCGTCGGGCCAACGCCCAGATTGACACGCAACAAATCAGCTACCGGCCCGCCTGGCCCCGCCGCCGCGATTGGCGGGGCATAAGTTACCAGCGGCAACAAGTCCACACGGTTGGGTGACGGAATCGGGATCCCGAACACAGCGTTCAACACCCGAGCCAATAGCGGATCGAGGAAGAACGCAGCAAACTGGCCATCGTCTTTGGGCTCTGACATCGAGAAGCGGTCTTTCGATCCCGTTCCTATCAATACTTCGTTTATCAGAGGATTGCCCATCCGTTGCACTGGCCGAAAGCCGCCCGACTCAAGCATTGGATCCGGGCTCCGCCGCACTGTCGTACGTGCCCGCGATGTCTGGCCATAAGTGCCGATCGTCGCAAATACGTCACTCGTGCTTGGTCTTCCACCAGTCAAAACCGTCCCCGGTTTTACCAGCATTGCGATCGGCACTTCAATGGCAATCGAGTTGACATTAAAGCCCGACACACTGTCAGAGGCAAAGTTTGTCGTATCGTTTGCATCCTGCGCCGGTGTCAAAACACCTGGGCTTCCCCCAATTCCGCCATTGCGGAAGTTCAGAGAATCAAACGTGGCACCCAAGTCGATATAGAAAGGGTCATCCACCGTACCGGCAAACACCTTCACGCCGCCACTCAGAGAATAGATCCCCTGCTGCGCCAGCGCTGCATAATTCGGCATGGTGCGCGAACCCACATTGGTTGGCACCGCAAACAGCTTCTGACCCTGCGTCAGATCGGTCACGGCGTTGGTCTTCTTGTTGATCATGGTCACGCTATAAAACTGACGTAGGCCAAGGCCTACCGAGCCGTTGCCATCAAGAGCCGTGATCGCTGGCGGTACAACCGGTGCGCCCGGATTGGGAGAGCCGGGTTGGGCAGAAACGCCTGCGCCCGCGCCCACTAATGCCGTGAAGACACCAGGCAAACGCTGCTCGGTCGTGAACCGGAACTGGAAGGTGATGTCTTCGATCCCGTCGCGGTCATTGTCTACATGCATCTGGTAGAGAATCCCGGGGTCAAACGGAAAATAGTTAGGCCCGTTTGACGGCTCAAGCAAGGGGTCTACGTTGAGAATCATGGTGGCCTTGGTTGGGTCGTCATAACTCACAAACGCATACCAATCGGTAATATCCGCCGTTCGATCCAGTGAAGTGATTGGTGCCTCGCGGTGGTTGGCCGCGGGGAGCTGGGGCTGCAAAAATAGCAATGCCAATGGAATGGCAAGTGTTTTCTGAAGATTCATATGTTTCCTTTGAATTAAATCCAAACAGGCACTACTGGCCAAGCCGGCGACGCCGGAAGTAAGCCAGTCCCGCCACAAACAACGTGCCAATACCGGTCATGCCGGCAGGCTCTGGCACTGCTGTAAATGAGTTTGTAAGAGTCCCCCCTGAGGCCGACCCGCTGGTTCCGCCATCCACTGCAATTTCGTTGCGCACAAACAGCGAGTTGCTATTGGGGTTCAGCCCAAGCGAGGAGATGAGCAGCGTGGGGTCATTTGGGTCGATTGCAAGCACCGCTTGACTAAAAAATGCGCCGCTGCCCTGGCAGGAGCTTCCATCCGCGCTCAGTGCTCCGCCCTGACACAAAAACTGGTTGCCTAACACCACGCCATCGCCGGTTGCCTGCGATCCGCTCAGCGTGATCGAAGCATTTCTGAAGATGTCCATCGTGCTGACAAGATAAGTGAAGGTCTGCTCAATTGAGCTTCCGAAGATAGAGCCAGTGGCGGAGGCGAGAAACCGAAAGCTCAGCCGGTGCTCCGTCGCAGTTGAGCTTGGGGTTACGGTGATGTTACTGGCACCAAGCTCCGGTGCGCCAGAACTGTTGGGGAGAATGTTGAAGTTTGAAAAAACAACGTTGCCTACCGAGCAAGGGCCCGAGGATGCGTAGATATTGAGGGTGGAGGTTTGGCAAGGCAGGGGAGCCGCGTTGGCCGCCAATCCTCCGGCGATCCCGAGAACAAACAGACAACTACTGAGTCGTAGAAAAGGGGTATGCATAGCGAACTCGCTTTCACGAGTCTTTACGAGCCCATGCCACCCCCTGGATCTAAGAAAACAGCCTCTTCAAGATAGAAAGTACTAAATACCGGGCCGGAGGCTTCACATCTTCCGATATTTCAAACCCTCAGCCCAGATGCCTTTACATGGGCTTTCAGCCTTGACGAAGTAAAGCATTTCCTCCATAATCAAACAAACGTATGAATGAAGCGAACGTTCGAGAGACGAAAGATCGAATCCTCGACGCTGCCGAACGGCTCTTCGCCCTGCATGGCATCGAAGCCACCTCCCTGCGCCAAATCACCAGTGATGCTGAGGTGAATCTAGCTGCTGTTAACTATCACTTCAACTCCAAGGACGAACTGGTCCGCAGCGTCTATTCCCGCCGCATTCGTCCGATGAACGATAGCCGCATCGCCCGGCTCCAGGTACTCGAAATAGACGGAGCCGCCACGCTTGATTCGATCCTTTTGGCCTTTTATGAACCCGCCATTGATATGGCGCTCAACCTTCAGAATCATGGCTTTACGATCGGCCAGATGATGGGCCGCCTCTACACAGAGCCCCATGGCGCGATGCAAAGTCTGATCGTCACAGAGATGGGCGAGGTGGCCCGCCGCTTTGCTCTTGCGCTTAGCCGCACCCTGCCCCACCTCAGCCACCGTGAGGTCTTCTGGCGGCTCCACTTCACCATCGGCATGCTTGCCCACACGATGGCCGCCGGCGAGAAGCTGAAGCATTTAAGCCAGGGCCTCATCAACCCTCATGACAAACAGGAGGTTCTCCGCCAGATGATTACCTATGCCAAGGCGGGCCTCGGTGCGCCAAGTCTGGAGCCTGCTCCATGACATTCTTCCTACTGACTCTGCTCGCGGCCGAGCCACTGCCCCTCAGTCTGCCTAAAGCGATCGAACTTGCTACTGCCCCCAACGGGAATCTCCGCCTGCAGATTGTCAGAACGGGTGTCGAAGAAGCCGAAGCTCGCCGCCGCCAGGCTCTCGGTGCCTTTCTCCCCCATCTCGATGGCACGATTGGGGCCTCCAGCCAAACCCGCAATCTTGCCGCCTTTGGCTTCACTTTCCCCAAGGGCCTCCCGTTCACGATCCCCAGCTTTGTGGGCCCATTCACTGTAGTTGATTACCGGGCCACTGCAACCCAGAGCATCCTCGACTTCTCGTCCATCTATCGCTACCAGGCCACCAAGCTGCAAAAGCAGGTCGCCAGCGCCGAGACTCGCAACGCCACCGAACTCGCCATCCAGCAAGTTGCCCGTGCCTACGTCTTCGTACTCAAAGCTGAAGCCGCTCTCGATACCACCAAGGCCAACGTAGCGTTAGCCGAGCGCCTCGTCCAATTCGCCGAATCGCAAAAGCGAGTTGGCACTGGTACCGGCATCGAAGTCACCCGCAGCAAAGTACAACTACAGAACGAAAAGCAACGCATGATCGCAGCGGAGAACGATCTGGAGAAATCGAACCTCGATCTGAAACGTGTCATCGGCCTGGACTTCGCGCAGGCCGTCGAGCTGATCAGCCGGATGAACGACGGCAGCGCCCCTATCCCCACTGCTGAACAAGCCCTTGAGGCTGCCCTCTCCCAGCGCCCCGATCTCGAAGCCCAACAGAAGCGCCAATCCTCAGCCCAACTGAGCCTCAAGAGCATTAGCTCAGAGCGCCTCCCCACCCTCGCCGCCAGTGGCGACTACGGCACCATTGGCGACGGCACCAATCTCGTCCCCACCCGCAGCATCGGCGTTGGCGTTCGTGTTCCGCTCTTCGACGGAGGTCGTCGAGAAGCGCGCCGAGCCGAAAGTGGCGTCCTGCTTCGTCAAGAACGTCTCCGCGTCGACGACCTCAAAAGGCAGATTGAACTCGAAGTGCGCACCTCACTCAACACTCTCAAGAGCGCACACGCTCAAATCGAAACCGCCAAACTCGGGCTTGAGCTTGCCGGGAACGAACTCGCCCAAGCCCAGCGCCGCACCGAGGCTGGAGTAGCAAACAGCGTTGAGCTTACCGACGCCCAAACCCGTCTGGCCCGTGCTCGCGACAACAACCTCGCCGCGCTCTACCTATTCAACCTCGCCCGGATTGACGTCGCTGCTGCCACAGGGTCGATGGAACAAGCAGTGAAAGGGATGGTTCAGTAATGAAGAAGCTACTGCCAATTTTGCTCATCGTTATCGCCGCCGGAGCCTACTTCGCCTGGAGTCGCGCCCACGTTGTAGACGGCAATGTGCTTCACCTCAGTGGCAACATCGAGTTCCGCAAGATCGACATCGCCTTCAAGACTGCAGGCAAGCTGCTGGAGCTTGCTGCCGACGAAGGATCGAACGTGAAGATGGGCCAGCTTCTTGCCCGTCTTGATCGCGAACAAATGCTCCGATTACGCACCCGGGACAGCGCCACAATCGACGTAGCCCAGTCCAACCTACAACAACTGCGTACGGCCATTCAGTATCAACAGACTTCGCTTGAGAGCGAACTCAACTTGCGCCAGGCAGAAGTCCGTCAAGCCAAAGCCAAGCTGCAAGAGCTGCTGGACGGTGCCCGCCCGCAAGAGATCGCCCAGGCCCGCGCACAAGTCAACGACCTCAAGGTCATCCACGACCAGGCCCATCGCGAGTACGACCGCGCTCAGAAGCTCATCGCTCAAGAAGACATCAGCCAGTCGCAATTCGATCAGTTCAAGACCCGCTTTGATTCCACAACCGCCCAAGTGCAGAACGCTGAACAGCGCCTCGCCCTGATCATCGAGGGCCCCCGCAAGACCGACATCGAATCTGCCCGCGCCAACGTCGCCCGCGCCGAAGCCGCCCTAAAACTTACAGAGGCACAACGCCTTGACATCCATCGCAAAGAAGAAGATCTCAATGCCCGCCGGGCCGATGTCGCCCGCAGCAAAGCTGCCGTCAGCGTGATCGATTCCCAACTCGACGATACAAGCGTCGTCTCACCTGTCGACGGTGTTGTACTCGTCAAGAGTGCTGACCCGGGAGAAATTCTCGCCGCCGGCACGCCCGTTCTTACGCTTGGCGAAATTGACAAGCCCTGGCTACGTGGCTATGTACCGCAGAACAAGCTCGGCCGCATCCAGCTTGGCATGCCGGTGATGGTGCGATCTGACTCCTACCCTGACAAGACCTACAACGGCAAGATCAGCTTCATTGCGAGCGAAGCCGAGTTCACCCCCAAACAGATCCAAACCAGCGAAGAACGCATAAAGCTCGTTTACCGAATCAAGGTTGAGATCGAAAATTCGAATCGGGAACTCAAACTCAACATGCCAGTGGACGCGGAAATACGGCTGAATTAAATGAACTACGCAGTACAAGCGCGTGCTCTCTCTCGACGCTTCGGCACAATCGAAGCTGTGCGCGATCTCAGCTTCGAGGTGAAGCCGGGCGAGGTCTTCGGCTTGGTCGGCCCCGATGGCGCGGGCAAAACTACAACCCTGCGCATGCTCTGCGGCCTCATTGACCCCGATCAGGGCGACGCTGTTGTTGCAGGCTTCGAGGTTGCCAAACACCTCGATCAGGTCAAAGATGCCATCGGCTATATGGCCCAGAAATTTGGCCTCTACGGCGACTTGACCGTTGAAGAAAATATGGATTTCTACGCCGACCTCTTCGGCATCACGGGCCAAGTGCGGGCAGACCTTAAGACCCGTCTGCTGCAGATGACCCGCATGGAGCCATTTTGCGACAGGCCTGCCGCCAAGCTCTCCGGCGGCATGAAGCAGAAGCTCTCTCTGATGTGTACCTTGCTACACAAGCCACAGATTCTTTTTCTCGATGAGCCGACCAACGGTGTTGACCCCGTCTCGCGCCGCGACTTCTGGTTGATTCTCGAAGAACTGGTTCGCGACGGCATGACTGTAGTGGTCTCCACCGCTTATCTTGACGAGGCCGAACGCTGCCACCGCGTCGCCCTCATGGATCGCGGCCGCATCGTCCTCTGCGGCACGCCCGCCGAACTCAAAGCCAATCTCCCCGAGAAGTGTTACGCCATCCGCGGAGCCAATCTGCGCGAGATCAAGCACACGCTCGAATCGCGCCCCGGCGTCAGCAGCGTCGAGCTCAGCGGCGCGTCGCTCCATCTCTTTGTCAAACCCGATGCCAAGCTCCTCGACATCATCGCCGATCTCGACATCGATGCCGAACGCATCACGCCTAGTCTTGAAGACATCCTGATCTCGGAGATTCAAAGGGCCGCCGCATGAGTGACTCCAGTGTCGTAATCGAAAGCCTCACTAAACGCTTTGGTGACTTCATCGCGGTTGACAACGTGACGCTCAACGTCGGTAAAGGTGAGATCTTCGGCTTTCTCGGGCCGAACGGTGCAGGCAAATCGACGACGATACGCATTCTTTGTGGCCTCCTCGCCCCCACTAGCGGCAAGGCCACCGTAGCAGGCTACAACGTCGCCAGCGAGCCGGAAATGGTTCGAGCCAACATCGGCTACATGTCCCAGCGCTTCTCGCTCTATGACGATCTTACCGTTGCCGAGAACATCGACTTCTTCAGTGGAATCTATGGTGTAGCGAAAGACAATCGCCCGATCCGCAAGCAATACGCACTCGAAATGTCGGGTCTGCTTGGCCGCGAAAGCTCGATGACCCGCACGCTTCCAGGCGGCCTCAAACAACGCCTCGCCCTTGGCTGCGCGATCCTTCACGAGCCACCTATTGTCTTTCTCGACGAGCCCACCAGCGGTGTCGACCCCATTGCCCGCCGCAGCTTCTGGAATCTCATCTATCAACTCTCAGAAGCCGGCCAAACCGTCTTTGTCACCACCCACTACATGGATGAAGCCGAATACTGCCACCGTCTTGCCCTCATGTATAAGGGCAAGATGATCTCGCTCGGAACACCCGCTGAGCTCAAACACGCCATGAGCAAGAACAGTATGGAAGAGGTCTTCGTCGAGAGCATAGAGCGCGAAGAGGCCGCAAGCGTATGAGCTTTCGCCGCTGGTGGGCCGTTACCCGAAAAGAGTTTCTGCACATCGTGCGTGATCCGCTCAGCCTCTACATGGCGCTCGCGATTCCGCTCTTGTTGCTACTGCTCTTCGGCTATGCGCTCAGCCTTGATGTCGACCACGTACCAACTGCAATCTACGATCTGGATCGAAGTTCCGCAAGCCGCGATCTTATTGAGCAATTCAAGGGCAGCCGCTACTTCGATATCGTCGCCACAGCCAACACACCCGGCGAACTCAATGCAGCCATCGACCGGGGTAAGGCCATCGTCGGTCTTGTGATCCAGCCCGGCTTCGGCTCAGACCTCAAGGCGGGTCGGGAGGCCAAGGTACAACTTGTGCTTGATGGCAGTGATTCCAACACCGCGAGCATTGCCCTCGGCTACGCACAAAGTCTCGTCACGCTTTATGGAATTGAAGTCCGCGCCATAGCGAGAGAACGTCTCGGCGCACCCAAGGCAAACACTATCGACGCCCGTGTCCGTGTGGTCTTCAACAGCGACCTCAAAAGCCGCAACTACATCGTCCCCGGCCTGATCGCTGTCATTTTGATGATCATCGCCGCCGTCCTCACCAGCCTCTGCGTCGCCCGCGAGTGGGAGAACGGCAGCATGGAGCAACTCCTCTCGACACCCCTCCGCCCGGTCGAATTCCTGCTCGGCAAACTTGCCGCATACTTCGCCATCGGGATGGCCGACATGGTGATCTGCATCGTTACTGGTGTCTTCCTCTTCGGCGTCCCTTTGCGCGGTAGCGCGGTGCTCTTGATCGCGAGCTCAGCCCTCTTCTGTTTTGGCGCACTCTGCTGGGGAATCCTCTTGTCGACGATCACCCGTAACCAGGTGATCGCCTATCAGCTCAGCATGATCTCCAGCTTTCTGCCGGCCTTCCTCTTGAGCGGCTTTATCTACTCCATCGACAACATGCCACCGGTAATCCAGCTTGTTTCACGTGTTGTCCCCGCTCGCTATTTCGTCACGATCCTGAAGGGCATCTTCCTCAAAGGCACCGGCGTACAAATCCTCTGGTCAGAGCTTCTCGCTCTGATCCTCTATGGGTCGATCATCTTCTTCATCGCCGTCCGCAAGATGCGGGCCAAGGTGGCATAGGCCTTATGTGGGAACGCATCCGCGAAATGATCATCAAAGAGCTCAAGCAGACCCTGCGTGAGCCAAAGATGCGCGCCACGCTCATCATGCCGCCGCTCATCCAGTTGCTGGTCTTCGGCTACGCTGTAAATCTTGACGTAGAGCACGCCAAGCTCGCCTGGATGGATCAAGACCGCACGATTGAATCGCGCGAGTTGCTAGAACAATTCACTGGCTCTGGCCGCTTCACCATCGTTCGATATCTCGAATCAGAGCAGGACACACAGCTAACGCTCGACCGCGGCGAAGTAGAAGGTGTCGTCCGCATCCTGCCTGGCTTTGCCGCTGATCTAGCCCGGGGTCGCGAGGCCTCTGTGCAAGTACTCGTCGACGGCACCAACTCGAACACCGCCAGCATCGTCTCCACACAGTGCACGCAAGTGATTCGCCAGTTCAGCATCAAGAAACTAGAAAAGCTCCAGCGTCAAAAGCTTGTGAGCCGTGCGGTAGACCGGCCTCTTTTCGCCCCACTCCCCACGCTAATCGTCGAGCCGCGCGTCTGGTTTAACCCAGAGTTGCGTAGCCGTAACTACTTCGTCCCTGGTGTCCTCGTCAACATCATCATGCTGGTCACGCTCTCCCTCACATCCATGGCAATTGTGCGAGAAAAGGAGATTGGCACGATGGAACAGCTCATGGTCACGCCGATCCGCCCCATCGAGTTGATTATCGGCAAGACACTCCCCTTTGCTGCTATCGGCATGGTGCAACTGCTCTTCATCACCATGGTTGGGATGTTGGTCTTTCGTGTCCCACTCAACGGCAGCCCCGCGCTGCTGGTCTTCTCCAGCGTTTTCTTTATTGAATGCACGCTTGGCCTTGGGCTCTTCATCTCCACCATCTCAAATACGCAACAGCAGGCGATGATGACGACACTCTATTTGTTTCAACCCATGTTCATGTTAAGCGGCTTCAGCTTCCCCATCCGCAACATGCCCGAGATTGTGCAGTGGGTCACCTACCTCAACCCGATGCGCTACTACATGGAAGTGGTCCGAGGCATTTTCCTAAAAGGCACCGGCATCGAGGTGCTTTGGCCACAGATACTGGCCTTGGCCGTTCTCGGCACGACGATTCTCGCGATCAGCGCCCTGCGCTTCCGAAAGCGGCTCGATTAACGGTCTGAGTTCTGGCGCTTGTAGGGCTCGCGCACGTGCTTGGCGGCTTCTTCCATCGCGCCTTGCGTGTTGTCTTTGGTGCGGATGGCCTGGTTATACTCGCTCACCGCGCGCTCGCGCTGCCCGGTGATGTCAAAGATTTTACCCAGATTGATATGCGTCCAAACCTCGGTCCACTTTGGCTCAAGATCCCCATTCAATACTTCGCGAAATTCATTGGCTGCAGCCTGATAGTTGTTCTGCAGGAAGAAGATCTCCGCAACCCGGTAATGCCCGAGCGACGAATTGCGATTCACCTCAAGTGCCTTCTGATATTCCTTGAGCGCCTCCTGGAAGTCACTCACCTCAGCAAACTGCTCGCCCTTGCGAATCGCCACTGCCACCCGGATTTTGTCGTCATAACGCAAGACCTGCATGTCCGGGTCTAGTTTGACGATCACCGGCTTGCCAAATGTTTCCACGCTGAATTCAGAAGATGTGCCCACCACTTCAACCGTCTTCTCTTCCGGGTTGCCTTCAGTCTCGATCTTCAGCTTCACCGGCATGCGGAAGGTATCAAGATCCTGCGATACCTTACCCAAAATACGGAATCCCTTGGCAGTGCGAAACACCGTGTAGGTCAAACGGAATTCCGGCGCACCTGAGGATTCAATCCACTGGATAAAGAAGTATCCGAGATCGCTACCATAAGCCTGTTCAGCAACCTTGCGAATGTCGTTGGTGGAAACCTGCTTGTAAGCGTAGGTCCTGGCGAAATTCTTGAGCATTGCCTCAAACTTGTCCTTACCCAGGATCCCGCGCAGCATATTCAACACAGCAGAACCCTTGCCAGCAGTGGCCGCCCAAAACTCTGGCGAATAGTCTTCATAACGGGAGCTCTGGATCAGGGGCGGATCTGGCTGCGTCAGTGCCTCAACATAAACATCGCGCATCTCAGACTCCACGGCCGAAGGCCCGCCGGTGGATTCAAAGTACATCGACTCGGAAAACCTCGCCAGCCCATTCACAATCCAGATATGATTGCGCGAAATCGGCGAAATCAGCCCGCCCCACCACTGCCGCGACACTTGATTCAAGATCAGACGCTGGTTCACCACCGAACCAATGCCGGAAGGAGAAAGAAACAAGATCCCCGGTGCGGAATACCCGTTGGGAAAGCCCTTGAAGGTCTCAGCCAGATACAAGCTCACCGAAGGCGGCTTGCCATTAAGATCAGACAAGAAGTTCATCGCCTTGGATACCATCGCACCCGTCTCGTTAGCCATCGCCGGGTTGCTAAACCACATCGTCGTGGTTACACCTTCAACGTTGGTCTGTACAGGCTGACCTTTAACGAGCGAAAAACTGCCATACAAAGCCGGCTGCGTCGTCTTGAAGCTGTAGACCGTATTCGCACCAGCCACTGTCTTCAAATCCACGCCTGAGCTCAACACGCGAAATTCCGTTGGTGCCGTCACGTTCAGATTCATCGTGTAACGGTCGCTCGTGTATTCGTTCACCGGGAACCATCGCGCCGGATAAAGCAGCGTCGCGCCTGTAGCCTCGATTGCAGCAAAGCGGATGCCGTAAACCGGGCTTTCTTCGCGCCCGTCAAAGCGCCCGTCGTAATTAAAAGTTACAGTAGCCGGCTTACCCTTGGTCAGGGGCTGCGAGAATTGCAGGCGGTAATTGAAGTCGCTGGTCTTTGAGAAGGCCACGGGCCCACCGGCTTCGTCGGTCACATTCGACACACGCATGGCGTCGTTAAAATCCACCTGGATCGAGGACAGACGGTCGTCCAGCGGTGTGAATCGCATCTTCACTTTGGCCAGCATCGTTTGAGACGCGGGCGTCACCGCTACATCGATGTCGTAGTGTTCTACGTCGACGCGGCCGCGTTTATCTTGCTGCGCAAACAGCGCGGCGCTAAGCAACAGAATTGGCAGGAATCTCATTTTGTTCATTCAGGATCTCATCTACAATACGGGCCGCTACTTCAAACGGATCATGGCCGCTGCGTAAAGCGCGAGCCACCTCCGCCAGGCCCCTCTTCATATCATCCCGTTCCTTGGCACTCTGAAGCAAACGCAACGCCTCCACGGCCAGCTTCCCGCCGGTCATGTTTTGCTGCATTAACTCTGGAATCACCATCTTGCCAGCCACCAGATTCACCATGGTGTAGAACGGCACATCGACAAGAAATTTTCCGATCCACCAGCTCAGGCCGGTCACCTGATAGAAGCTTACTGTGGGCGCACCCAGCAGCGCGGCCTCCATCGTTACTGTGCCTGAGGCGGCCAGCGCCACGTCACAGTGTGCCAGCAATTCCCAGGTTTGACCTTCAATCACATGGATGGCTTCGGGCAGCGAATGGTTAGCAAAAAACATGCGTCCCACCGTTGGCGGCGTTCCCAATACGAATTGTACGGACATTTTCTGGTCAATTCTCTCAACTGCGTCCACCAGCGCTGGCAAATGGCGGCGAATTTCCCCGTGACGGCTGCCAGGCAGCAGCGCTACCATCGGTCGCGCCGGATCGAGCCCGATAGACGAAAAAAAATCCTCTCTTGTCCGTTTGGCCTCAATATGGCGTGCCATTGGGTGCCCAATGTAGCTGGTCGCCACGCCCCGCTCACTAAACCACTTCTCTTCGAAAGGAAAAATACAGAGTAGCCGCCGCAGATCGCGGCTCATTTGCGCTGCTCGCCCCTGCCGCCAAGCCCAGGCCTGAGGAGCCACTAGATAAACCACTGGGATCCCCATCGTTTTCAGCCGCCGCGCCACGCGCAGATGAAAGTCAGGAGAATCAGTCAGAATGGCCAGATCCGGCTTTTCGCGTTCAGCCGCAGCCAGCAGTTTCTTGTATTCACCGTAGATTCCTGGCAGATGCGTGAGAACCTCGACCAGACCCACCACACCCAGCTTGCCTGCGTCGATCACCGGCCGCACTCCGGCGGCAAGCATCTTCGGCTGTGCACACCCAAAGAAGTCGAGATCGCTGCGCCTGCGACGCAAAGCGTGGACAACGCCAGTGGCGTAAAAATCGCCACTCGCTTCCCCTGCCGAGATCAGGATCTTCCGCGCCACTGCTACCCAGCGTATCGCGCTATCATGCAGTTGTTGATGACAGAGCGGCTGACGGTGAAGGCATTCGCGGAACGTTTCCGCAAAGAAATGGTTCCTCTCTCGGGGAAGATCAGTTTCTATTCAGCAGGCTTGCGCCTGAACGAAGAAGACGAAAAAGAGCTGATCTACGATCCGGTTGGCAGTTTGCCACCCATGGTTAGAGATCTTTTGCCTGATATGTCGATCGTGCTTGTGCCCCATCTTGAAGGCACTGGTGAAGTTACTGTTGTGATGGATCCCCCCAGGAATGCGGTAAAAGAAGAAGCCGAAGACCGGGTCTGGCAAAACGAAACCCTCATTGATGACAATGTCGTTCTTACCTTTGCCGTGCAGGGTTGCGACAGCGGGGAGTATCACTACCGGCTTTTCCGCATCATTGCCGCCAAGGTCGCCGAGCGGGCAGCACCGATGTTTTGGGCCGGATTTGACGAGATCCTCCGCGACGAATTGAAGCGGCGTGTACATGGTGAAGTCGACGAAGAGAGCTGGAAGGCGAAGGATGAACTGCTGGCCCACACTACAAATCCGTGGCGCGATTCCAAACTCTTCCGCACCTACGCCCGCGTCGCGACGGTTGATAGCCTGACCCTTTACTTACACGGCCTTTGCTGCGACATCGACGTCGAGCCAGGCCCCCGCCAGATGCAAAGCCGCGAAATGCGGAAGCGTCTCACCTGGCTACACGAGAAAATCGGTGCCCCCGAAGGCTACGTCATTTTCCCCGAGCAAAAGAAGGCTTAGGCCGGGCTACAAGAAGTATTTTTGCCGTTCCAGTTGAGCAAAGCTCATGCGCCGCCGCCCTGAACAAAAGCTATAGTGAGTCAAGAAGCTAAGCTATGCCCCCACCCGATATATATTGCCTCAAGCCTGCCTCCGCAGCAGCCACCGGCTACGACGCCAAACCCGGTCGCAAGGAAATCTGGCGCATGCAAATCCCCACGGGCACTGTAAAGACCATCGCTATTAGCGGTCTCTCTACAGCCACCGGTGTCAAGCTCGAATCGAACGACCCAAAAATCGTCCTCAACGACAAAATCACTTGTTTGAAACAGGGCGATCTCTGGCTGGCAGCCCTCCCGGCAAGCCAGGTAGGCTTCACTCTGATGACCATCGGCTATGACCTTCCAGGCAAACCGACAGTGGAGAAAAACCAGGGGCCAATCATTCTTCAGGTACAAGTCACCGCCGCCGCCAGCACCCCGGCAATCTACATTCTTCCGCCAGAGGGCCAGATGGATGAGAACGCCTGCTGGGCCGCCTGCTTTGCCTGGTTCACCAAGGTGATTCCTGACGTCAAAACACAAACCCAGGTAAACATCATCGTTTCCTCCAAGGGCATGACTGGTTCCAGCGGTGGCCTCACCAGCGATGGCTTCATGCTCACCCCCATCAATGGTGTCAACATGCGCCGCGTTCAAATCGACCCGGGAGAGCTCGAATCCTATCTGGTGCCCGCAAACCTGCCCCTGATCATCGCCTTCGAGCACCCCAATGGCTTCGGCCACGCCAATGTCCTCTATGGCTACAACGCCGCTGCCAAAATCATCCAGGTGATGGAGCCCTGGTATCCCAATCCGCCAGCCAACGGCGCCCCCTTCAGATTCACCGGCCAGAACACCACCCGCAATCTCAGCTACTACACCTCCCGGCCTCTCAACCGCAAACTACTCTTGGCCCTGCGGTCAAAGAGCTAGATCAAGATGCTCAATCGACATCTCTCGTTTTTTCTCGCAACCACGGCTACCCCTATCTGCCGGGCCGCCAGGAATCGATCGATTCTTTGCGTTGGTTTGAAAGAGTCAACTCGCAAGCCACCAATAAACCCATCTTTGCCGCTCAACTGGAATCCAAGTAGTTAGTGTCTATCCTAAAGATCGATAACGTCACTAAGTACTTTCATGCTCAAGGCCAGCAAGTTACTGCTCTCGCCGGTGTTTCCCTGCAACTCAATCCCGGCCAATTCGTAGCCCTCGTTGGCCGCAGCGGCTGCGGAAAGTCGACGCTGCTGAACCTCGCGGGAGCAATGGACTTCCCGACCACCGGTCAGGTCTTGATCGACAACCAAATCACCAGCAACCTCGACGACGCCCAACTCACCGCCCTGCGCCGCAACAAAGTCGGCTTCATCTTCCAAAACTTCCAGCTCCTTCCCACGCTCTCTGTCGCTGAAAACGTAGAGCTGCCCCTCCTTCTTGCTGGTAGCTCCAACCCCCGGCAGCGCGCCCTCGAAACCCTTGCCTGGGTCGAACTTCATGACTACGCCAACCGGATGCCACACCAGCTCTCTGGCGGGCAGATGCAACGCGTCGCCATCGCCCGCGCCCTCGTTCACAAACCCAAACTTCTCCTCGCCGATGAACCCATCGGCAACCTCGATACCACTACCGGTAACCTCATTCTCGACCTCCTGCGCCGCGCCACTACTGACTTTCAAACCGCCATCCTCATGGCTACCCACTCCGCTGACTCGGCGCGCGTTACAGACCACACCGTCGAGATGCGCGATGGCCTCATCGTATGATCTTGCTTCTGCGGCGCCTGATCTTTCGCCCCCTTTGGGCCGACAAAGGCCGCACTATCACCACGCTCCTATCAATCGCCCTAGGCGTCGCTGTCATTTTCGCGATGGACCTCGCGGGAGAAGCCGCCGCAGGAAGCTTTAAGTCTTCAATGGAAACCGTAAGTGGCCAGGATGACATCGAGATCCTCGCAACAGGTGGCTTGCCGGCAACGCTCTTAGCCAAACTCAGCCTCCTCCCATACCCGATTCGCTACTCCCCGCGCATCGAAGACTTCGCAATGGTCAACAGCAGACGCGCCGTTCCGGTAGTAGGCGTCGACGTCTTCGCCAACGCCCTGCTAATTGAAGGCCAAACCGAAGCCGAACCCACCCAATCCGGCGAGCACGGCATCTTCACCACAACCTCCCTGGGCAAGAAAGGCGACACCCTTCGCCTGCAGATCAACGACCAGCCCCTCAGCTACAAGATCCTCGGCACCATCGATGCAACTCAAGTCAACGGCGAACTCATCCTGATGGATCTCGAAGACGCCGAAGCCGTCACCAACCGGGTCAACCGCCTCGACCGCATCCTCGTCTCACTCCCCGAGGCCGAAAAACAAAACGTAGATAGATGGGTTGAAAAACTGAAGCCTCATATCCCTGCTGGCGCAAGCGTTCGCCCCATCGGCGCACGCAAAGAGGAAAACCGCAAGATGCTGGAGGCCTTCCGCTGGAACTTGCGTGTCCTCAGCTATATCGCCCTTATGGTCGGTGCATTCCTGATCTACAACACAATCAGTGTTTCGGTGGTTCGCCGGCGCGCTGAGATCGGCATCGTAAGGGCCGTCGGAGGCACCAGGCGCCTTATGACCCTCGCCTTCCTGGCAGAAGCCGCCATCTTTGGCTTGGCCGGTGGCGCTTTGGGGCTTGGGCTTGGCCGTCTTCTAGCGGAAGGCGCGGTTCAACTTGTAGGTCTTACTGTTCAGGCTCTCTACGTCTCTTCCACCGCAGCACCAGTCGAATTCAATCTTGCTGCCGCTGCTCTTAGTCTGGGGTCTGGACTCGCCGTTAGCCTGCTGGCTGCCTTAGCCCCCGCCATCGAAGCCGGCCAAATTCCACCCACTGAAGCGATGGCCCGTGGCCGCATCGACACAAACCTCCAACAAGCCTCCAGCCGTAACCTCCTTTATGCCGCCACACTTGCCGTAGTAGCCGCAGCTCTCTGCCAGTTCCCGCCTATTCTTAACAAACCCTTTGGCGGTTACCTCGCCACCCTTGCCCTGATCGCTGCGGCCTCACTTAGCGCACCCAGCCTGATCCAATTTGGGGCTCGCCACATCGCCGGCATCGGCGGGGTTCAGTCTTTGCTCGCCGGTCGAAGTCTGGCCGGGGCGCTGCGTCGCAGCAGTGTTCTGGTTGCCGCCCTCGCCACTGCCATCGCCATGATGACCAGTGTCGGCATCATGGTGGGCAGCTTCCGCGAGACCATGCTCACCTGGATTGATAGTCAAATCCGCGCAGACTTCTACCTCCGCCCTGCCGGCATGGCTGCCATGGATCGCCACCCCACCATCTCCGAAGATGTTGCCAAGAGCATCGAAGCCCTGCCCGGTGTGCTAGCCGTAGACCGATTCAGGGCCTATTCCATTCGCTACAACGGCTTGCCGGTGACGCTAGCTGCCGGCGACGTTCAGGCGCAGATGCGCTACGGCCGTACTGCTCTCAAGTCGGGCAACCAGCAAGACGCCATCCAAGGAATGCTCGCTGGCGAAGCCGTCATTGTCAGTGAACCCTTCTCTGAAAAGCACCACGTCAAAGTAGGCGACAAGCTAACTGTTCCTCTCGGAACAGAGCGGCCCAGCTTCAGAATTGCTGGCATTTTTCGCGATTTCTCAAGCGAAAACGGCTATATCATTCTCGACCACTCAATCATTAAGAAGTACCTGCCTGCTGACGAAGCCTCAAACCTTGCGGTTTATACCGCCGACGGCATCGACCGGCCCAAACTTCGCCAGCAAATTGAAGCAGCCTACGCCCCCCGGCGCATCGTCGTATTTGAAAACCGTGCGCTCCGCAACGAAGCTGTCCGAATCTTTGACCAAACCTTCGCGGTGACGTACGCGCTAGAGGCCGTAGCTATCTTTGTCGCTGTCATGGGTGTCGCCGGCGCAATGCTGGCGCTCATTATCGACCGCCGCCGCGAGATCGCCCTCCTGCGCTTTCTCGGTGCTGACGCCTCCCAGATCCGCGGAATCATTCTCTTTGAAGCTGCCTTCATCGGCCTCTTCTCGCAGATCCTCGGTGTCGTATCAGGTGGCCTCCTGAGTCTTGTCCTGATCTTTGTGATCAACAAACAAAGCTTCGGTTGGACGATCGAATTCCACACCCCGGTTCTTGCCCTGCTATCTGCTCTGGCCTTTACTTACATCTCGACAGTCCTCGCCGGCCTCTACCCCGCCAGAATCGCGACCAAACTCAACCCAATCGAGGTCATGCACGAAGAATGACAAGAAGAGACTTTCTCGCCGCCGCCACTTTCCTTAAGGCGCTCCCCGGATACAAATACGAATTTCCGCGTGATCATTTTTCTCACCCCGCTTTCCAGACCGAGTGGTGGTACTACACCGGCAATTTAACCAGCGATAAGGGCCGCCCCTTCGGCTATGAGCTCACCTTCTTTCGTGCTGCACTGGCACCCCAAGTCGAAGCAAAATCCATCTGGACTACCAGAGACGCCTACATGGCCCACTTGGCTCTCACCGACATTGAGGGGAAGCAATTCTTTCATGCCGAACGCCTCAACCGCCCAGGCCCCGGCCTCGCTGGCGTCAACCCCTCTACCCAAACCATCTGGAACGGCAACTGGCAATGCCGCCTCACCCCCACCGCCCACTACCTAACCGCCACAGACCCCCAATTCCAACTCAGTTTGACGCTCACCCCCGCCAAACCCCACGTCATCCACGGCCAAAACGGCATCAGCCAAAAAGGCCCCCAGCCCGGTCAAGCCAGTCACTACATCTCCTTTCCTCGCCTCGCTACCCTTGGCCAAATCACTCTCAACAACCAGACCCATCGAGTCACCGGCAACACCTGGATGGACCACGAATATTTTTCCAGCGAACTCGACCCCAATCTCGCTGGCTGGGACTGGTTCTCGATTCAGCTCGAAAACAACACCGAGCTCATGCTCTATCGCCTGCGCCAAAAGGACGGCCAGGCCAGCCCGCATTCTGCTGGAACTTTTATTGACGCCCAAGGCAAAGCCACCCACCTCACCTTCAGCGACATACAGCTCACCCCAGGCCGCCGATGGAAGCTCTACCCCATCGAGTGGAACTTAAGTATTCCTAAGTTGAATATCCTAGTTCGCGCAACTCCTCGTCTGGACAACCAGGAACTTACCAGCAAAAGCAAGCTGACTCCCAGCTATTGGGAAGGTGCCATGCAATTTGATGGCAGCCATCGCGGCACCGGCTATCTGGAAATGACCGGCTACGATAATGCGGTCCAATTCACACGCCGTGAAGCTGTTCGTAAATAGCTCATTCCAGCTTCCCTCACTCCCCAAAACGAACTGCGCCCCCGCGGCCTGCGGTCAGGAAGCCTTGAGGTGTTGGGAGTCTGGTTTAGAAGAGTCTGGTTGAGCAGCATCAGAGGAGTGACGGGAGAGGCGCAGGATTTGAGACTCGAGCGACACCAGGCTCTGCTGAATCTCATCCTGCTGCCTGGATTCTACGGCTTCCATCAGCCGCATAGCGCTCTCTGCAACACTTACGGCTGCAATGCGCTCTGCGGCCGAGCGGATCTTGCGGAGTTCCCGCTCCAGTGAATTGCGATCATCGCGAGCCACGGCAGTCTGGATTTTTTCAAGACGCTCTGGCGCCATCTGTAGGAAGAGCAAGAGCATACCCTCAAAGAGATTGGTGTCGTTGTCGGTAAGGCGCGCAGCAAGGCCACGGTCGATAGCTTGGAGCGGAAGGGGCCCGGGGAGCGCCTGAGTTTCGATTGCAGGCGAGGCCTCGGCAACACTCTCGATTTGGACCCGCACAGGCTCGGAGCCTGCGTCCAGGTAGCGCATGATGGTGTGAACGAGAGTGGAAGGGTTCACAGGCTTTGACGCGTAGTCATTCATGCCGGCCTGAATGCAGCGCTCACGGTCTCCCGTCATGGCATGAGCGGTCATGGCAATGATCGGGAGTGTGGTGAGGTGCAATTCTTCGCGGATCTTACGCGTTGCTTCGATGCCATCCATATAGGGCATCTGCACATCCATCAGCACAAGGTCATACTGGCCTTTCTGCAGGGCAGAAATTGCTTCGAGGCCATTGCCGGCCACCTCTACGTGAAAGCCGCGCTTAGTCAGGATCGCAAGAACCACTTTCTGATTGACCGCATTGTCTTCGACCAGCAGGATCTGAGGGGCGCGGCCATCAAGAGACACTCGCTCGGCACCACTTTCTTTAGTCTCGACAAGGGCGCGCTTAGACTTTTGGGCTACTTCAAGCGGGATGCGAACAAAGAACTTGCTGCCCAACCCTTCAATGCTCTCAACCCAGATTTTGCCACCGAACATTTCGACCAGGCGGCGGGTGATGGTAAGGCCCAGACCAGTGCCACCAAAGCGCCGGGTAATGCTGCCATCAGCCTGAGTGAATTTATCAAAGATCTTGTCAATCTTGTCTGCCGGGATTCCGACGCCTGTGTCTTCGACGACCAAATCGAACTCAGTGCGGCCTTCTTTACCCTCAGTGGCAGCGCGTAGAATGACGCGAACGTGGCCAGACTCGGTGAACTTGATGGCATTGCCAAGCAAGTTGCCAATGACCTGGCGCAGGCGCATAGGATCGCCATAAACGGTGTCAGCGACTTCGGGGGCAACCTCGGCCAGGAGCTCGATCCGCTTTTGGCGGGCGCGCACCTGATGAGTTTTAATCGATTCGCTGACGACGGATTTGAGCTGGAATGGAATTCTCTCAAGACCCATCTTCCCGCTTTCGATCTTAGAGAGATCAAGGATGTCGTTGAGCAGAGCAAGTAGAGAGTGGGCACATCGCTGTGCAGTCTCAAGCTCTTCACGCTGTTCTCCGCTGATCGAACTTTCGAGGACGACATCGAGCATGCCGAGGATTCCGTTCATGGGCGTGCGTAGCTCATGAGACATGTTGGCAAGGAACTCGCTCTTTGCCTGGCTGGCGGCTAGCGCCCGTTCCATCGCCTCGCGAAGGGCATCGGTGCGCTGCTGGATGCGCACCTCCAGCAGCTCACGATGTTCGGCGATCTGGCGGTCACGCTCTTTGAGCGCCTGGATGGTCTCGTTAAAGACTTCACCAACAAACTGGATTTCGTCACCGGTGCGGCTGACCTGGATTTTCTCGAGTTGGCCCAGTTGCGCTTTCTTCATGCCCGCCGCAAGATTTTGCAATGGCTTGGCCATGAGAGTGCCCGTAAACCGGCCGATGGCCAGATGGACGAACAACAGAATGACCAACATCAAAACGCCTTTACCCCAGTCAAAGGTGTTGTTGTGGACGTCGTAGCCGAGATTTACGAGAATCACCCAAAAGACCAACACCGAAGTGAAGATCGAAAATTTGGTGGCGAGTGATCTTGATTTGTTGCTGTTGCGCAAAGCGGTCTCGAATCCGTTCTCTAGCTTTCTAAGGTATTTCGGCAGTTTTAGTCTGCCACTTTATGCCCGGACATCCCATCGGTAGAATCCCCTAGTGCATCTAGGAGAAGCGGCACCAACGCGCCGCTTTGTTAGACTGCCAAAAGATGGCTTCATTCTCCCGCCTGGCGACAACCCTTTGCGGGATCCCGTTAACGAACCCCGTTCTGGCCGCATCAGGCACTTTCGCTTATGGGATCGAATTCGCCGGGATCATCGACTTGAATCTCATCGGCGGCATTGTGGTGAAGGGTTTGAGTCGAGAGCCGATTGAGGGCAACAAGCCGCCCAGATTGTGGGAAACCGCGTCGGGGATGATGAACTCGATCGGGCTGCAGAATATTGGGGTGCGCGAATTCGTCCGTACCAAGCTACCGGGACTGCGGAATTATCAGACCAAAGTATTCGCGAATGTTTTTGGTTACGACCCGGAAGATTATTACGAGGTGATCCGCGTGCTGGAGGACGCCGAAGGCATTGCGGCTTACGAACTGAATGTCTCCTGCCCGAATACCAAGCATGGGGGGATTTTCTTTTCGTCCGACCCTTTGCTGCTTGCGGGGCTAGTAGGGGAGATACGAAAGCTGACCAAGCGGCCACTGATTGTGAAGCTATCCCCGAACGTAGCCAAAATTGACCCTCTGGCCAAGGCGGCTGAGGCAGCCGGGGCGGATGCGATTTCGCTGATCAACACAGTCATCTCTCTCGCCATTGATGCCCGAAACAGGAAGCCGCGGATTGGAGCGGGCTTCGGCGGGCTCAGCGGGCCGGCGGTGAAACCGATCGCGTTGCGGTTGGTGCATGAGGCGGCTAAGGCAGTAAAAATCCCCGTTGTAGGGTTGGGCGGCATCGCCACAGGCGAGGATGCAGCGGAGTTTCTGATTGCGGGAGCGAGCGCGGTGGAAGTGGGGACGGCAACGTTTTGGGACCCCGAAGCCCCGGCCCGCATCGCCCGCGAGCTGCAGGAATTTTGCGAGCGCGAAAACATAGCCAACGCCGGCGACCTCACCGGTACGCTACAGTTTTGAACATGCGTAAAGTGATCTCAACCGAAGCCGCGCCCAAAGCGATTGGCCCCTATTCGCAAGCCATCGTCTACAACGGAATTGCCTATTTAAGCGGGCAGATCCCGCTGGACCCAGTGACAGGCACGCTGGTAGAAGGCGGCATTGAAGAGCAAACCATCCGCGTGCTCGAAAACCTGGGAGCGGTTCTAACAGCATGTGGTTCCAGCTACGCCCAAGTCTTGAAGACCACGATTTTCGTCAAAGACATGAACGACTTTGCCAAGGTGAATGAGATCTATGGCCGCTACTTTAGCGTTGAGCCGCCCGCAAGGGCGACGGTGGAAGCGGCGCGGTTGCCACGCGATGTCAGGGTTGAGATTGAAGCGATTGCGGCAGTCTCGGCGTAGCGGATATGCGGGAGGGCGATCAGATGCATGATAGGCGCTGATTATGCTGCAGTATTTTTGAGGAAGACCTATCGCTGCACAACTCACTAGAAGTTTGAGAAGTGGGTCTCGACGTCGTGGATATTGGTCGCCATGCGGCTAGCTGAACAGGCCCAGTCCTGACTAGACTAATCTGGAAAATTGATTGCTTGTGCTGGCGTACCTCTGCTGGAAGGCTGTTGATCGCGGACAGCCTCTGAGTTTTTGCGTGCCCTGTAGCTTAGCTAAACCTTGATCGAAGATTCCGATGGGCACATGACCAGCATTTCGGGCGAGTTCGAGCAGGAGGCAACCGGAGAAGCCTAGGCTTGGGTTTGCTCTGAACTGGGTGTTTCGCGGCCCCAGACTAGCAGCCCAGAATCAAGCAGTTGTCTATAATCGGGCAAATGGGTGCAATCTTACAGATACATGCACATGGCTTGCCGAGCCGCCTTCTTGCGCTTTTGCTTGCAGTACCGGGAGCGTGGAGCTATCAGGTAGCACCAGCTTTGCATGCGGTTGAGGCGTTAATTGAGCAAGAAAGGTTTGTGGAAGCGGAAGCGATGCTGGAGCCACTGACGCAGCAGGCAGGGGGGGGCACAGAGCCGATGTTCAGGCTGGGCTATGTTCAATTTCGGATGCGGAAGCTGGGAGCAGCTAGAAAACAGTTTGAGGCCATTGTCAAAGCGGTGCCGCCGGCATACAATTCACGGTACTTTCTTGGGCGGATCGCATTACTTGAGAACCATCCTACTGAGGCAATCCGCTGGCTGGAGCCGGTGGTGAGTTCGGGGCAGACTATTTATGACGCTACCGCGCAATTGGCAGGGGCTTATCAGGGGACGGGACAAACGCGCCGGGCCATAGACGCTTTGCGCAAGGCGATTCAGGACGCGCCATGGGATGGAGGGCTTTATTATCGTTTGGGGCGGGGTTATCAGCAACTCGGACAAGCGGCCCTGGCGAAGGAAGCACTGGCAACTGCGGCCAAGTTGAAAAGCGCGAACGCGACCGATGTGCAGACTCTCATGGAGGCGGCGCGCCATGCTGGAGAGGGCCGAACGGCGGAGGCGATGCAGCTTGGACGCAGCATTGCGGAGAGGGCAGATGCGGACCCGGCGACGCTGGTTGCATTGGGCCTGTTGTGGGTGAAAGCAGACTTGCCCGCAGAAGCTCTGTTTACATTCGATCAAGCCGCCCGGCGCGATCAGAAGCACTTTGCTTCGCAATACAATTTCGGACTGGCGCTGTTGCGGGCAGGCCGTGGCGGAGAAGCACTAGCGCCGCTGAATCGCGCCGCGACTCTGCTGCCGCAGTCGCTCGAGGCGAATCTGACGCTCGGGCTGGCAAGAGTGATGCTGCAGCGCTATGCGGAGGCTCGCCCGTCACTTGAGGCAGCGTGGAGATTGGACCCCGCCAACCAGAGAGTGGTGACACTGCTGGCGACTGCCTATTTGCGGACCGGGTCGGCGGCAGAGGCAGTAAACATCCTGCGCAAATCCGGCGCAGGGTTGGCTGCAAAGGCGACAGACCCTAGCGGACCGCTGATGCTTGTCGAAGCGCTTAATGCAACCCGGCAAGCGGAGGCAGCGCTTGAGACGGCGCAACTCACGGGGAAACGCTTTCCAGAATCGGTTACGGCGCAGATGGCACTGGCCCAGCAACTGGCGCGGGTGGGGCGCTATCAGGAGGCGAAGCCGGTCTTTGAACGGGTGCTGCAACTCGAAGCCGGGCAGCCAGAAGCATCGCTGGGATTGGGAGACGCATTACAGAGGAGTGGAGAACACGAGGCGGCGATTGCCGCTTACCGGGTGGCGCTCGATTACCGGACAACCACACTCGCGGCACGGCTTGGGTCGGCTCGGAGCCTGGTTTCGGTGAAACGATTTGAGGAAGCTCGACGAATGCTCGAGGATGGGCTCGCGAGCTTTGCTGCGGAAGCCTCGCTGCATCAGGAGCTTTCGCGAGTGTATGCGCGGTTGGGTTTGAACGAATTGGCCGCACGCGAGGTAGAGTTGGTGAAGCGATTACGGGAGAGTGCATTGAAGGCGGGAGAGCTAAACCCGTGAAGGTAAAGCTGTTGTTCATTGCGGTGCTGCTGGCTGCGCAGAGCAAGGAAAGCAGACTGCCCGTGTTTCGCGATGTTAGCGCGGAGGCTGGTTTGCGGGCAGTGATTGTATCTGGCGGAGTACAGAAAAAGTATGTGCTTGAGGTGAATGGGAGTGGGGCGTGCTGGCTCGACTACGACGGCGACGGCTGGCAGGACCTTTATCTGGTGAACGGCTCGACTCTTGCGGAGTTGCAGGGAAAAGCACCGGCGAGTAAGACTGCACCAACGACAAATCATCTGTATCGCAACAACGGTAACGGCACCTTTGCCGATGTAACGGCCAGGGCTGGCGTGCCGGGCAAAGGATGGGGATTTGGGTGCGTGGCGGCGGACTATGACAACGATGGGAGAGTGGATTTGCTGGTGACGAATTTTGGCCCGAATCTCTTGTACCGCAATCTGGGCAATGGCAGCTTTGCTGATGTGACTGCGCGAGCGCAAGTGGGTGGGGGCAATATTTGGCATGCGGGTGCCGCTTTTGCCGATTTTGACCGCGATGGAGACCTGGATCTTTTTGTACCTGGCTATCTGGACTTCAACGCCAAAACTCCTGAATTAAAGACCTGCGAGTACCGGGGCGTCCGGGTGAATGCGTGCGGGCCGATGGGGTATAGAGGTGCGCCGGACAGCCTTTATCGCAACAACGGGGATGGAACCTTTAGCGATGTGACCGCACTGGCAGGCATGAGCGACAAGCAACTTTACTTCGGTTTTCAGGCGGTGTGGGAAGACTTCAACAACGACGGCTGGCCGGACCTCTTTGTAGGCAATGATTCGAATCCAAATTATTTTTACCGGAACAAAGGCGATGGGAGTTTCGAGGAGGCGGGTGTGTCGTCGGGATTGGCATTTTCCGGTGACGGCAAGGAAATGTCGAGCATGGGAATTGCAGTGGGAGATTACGACTATGACGGCTGGATGGATGTGTTTGTTACGACCTTTGCCGATGACAATTACGTTCTCTTCCATAACGATGGAGAAGGACTTTTCTCGGATGTTTCTTTTCCTTCGGGAGTAGGCGAGCCGACGGTGCCTTATCTGGGATGGGCCACTTCGTTTTTCGACTTCGACAATGACGGGTACCAGGATCTGTTTTGCGCCAATGGGCATGTCTATCCTGAAGTGGATGGGCGGCTGCGCGAGACTTACCGGCAGCCGCTGCAGATACTGCGGAATCTAGGGAAGAGTAAGTTTGTTGAGGTTTCAGAGCAGGTAGGCTTGAAGGCGGTTGGATTGTTTTCGGCGCGCGGCGGGGCGTATGCGGATTACGATAATGATGGCGATTTGGACATTGTGGTCTCGATCATGGATGCGCGGCCAGTGCTGCTGCGTAACGATTCCGGGCCGAATGGGAGAGCGAATTGGATACGCCTGAAGTTGGAAGGGACCAAGAGTAATCGTGGAGGCGTGGGGGCGCGCGTAAAGTTAATTGCCGGGGAGAAAACGCAGTTCGCTAGCGTAAGAGCAGGGGAAAGCTATCTCTCGAGCAACGATTCGCGGCTGCATTTTGGCTTGGGCGGGGCTGGGACGGCGGACGTTGAAGTATTGTGGCCGAGTGGAGAGCGCACCCGGCATAGGGGTTTGGCGGCGGGAAGTGAGCATCGGCTTCGTGAAAGCCAATGACTAATCTAAAACCACTATTTTTCACTTGTAAAAATTAATGATTATGATAATATTCTGCTCAGCTAACGCCTAGATTGAGGTTTTCCAATGTTGCGTAATTGTTCAATTATTGTAGGGCTGCTTCTGAGTTCTCTTCCCGCCTTCAGTCAGGGCACGACCTTAGGTTCCATCGTTGGAACTGTTCTTGATCCGTCAGGCGCTGCCGTTCCTGGAGCCAGCATTTCGGTACTGAACACCCAGACGGGCGTCCCGCGTAAATTGACTTCAAACAGCGAAGGCTACTTTCAGGCACTCTCCCTGATCCCCGGTGTTTATAGCGTTGAAGTGGGTGCCCCGAATTTTAACAAACAGGTGCAGGACAAGCTGAAGCTGGATGTGGCGGGTTCGATATCTCTTACTTTTCGACTCACCGTTGGGCAAGTGACAGAGACGGTACGGGTAGAGGCGGAAGGCGAACAATTAAAGGCGACTGAAGGGGTGATCTCGACTACGATCGATAATTCCAAAGTAGTGGAGTTGCCGCTGAATGGCCGCAATTTCAATAACCTGATCCGGCTGACGCCTGGTGCAACGCGTGGGACCAACGCCGGCGGGCCGACGTTGAATTCGACTACATTTTCTGTGACCGGAAGCCGCAGCGACAACTCGAACTACACGCTTGATGGAACTTACAACAATGGGACTTTCTTCAAGACGGCGGCGATTGCGCCCTCGATCGATGCGATCTCAGAATTTAAGATTCAAACGAACATGTCGGCGAAATATGGGGCGGCGGCAGGGGCAAACATAGCTATCTCGATTCGCTCCGGCACCAACCAGTATCATGTGACCGCGTACGAGTTTCTGCGGAACTCGGCAATGGACTCGCGCGATTATTTTGCCGTGCGCAAGCCCCCCTTCAAGTTCAACCAATATGGCTTCACGCTGGGCGGTCCTTTATCGATTCCGAAGCTGTATGACGGCAAGAACCGGACATTTTTCTTCTTCAACTACGAAGCATTCAAGCAGCGCAGAGGTGTGACACAGCTAGGCACGATTCCGAATGCGGCATGGAGGTCGGGCGACCTGTCGCGAAACCTGGACGGTGTTACACCGCTGAACCAGTTGTTTGACCCCTACACCGAGAGGAGGACCGGTACGAATGCGGCGGGGCAGCCGATTTACACGCGAGATCCGTTTGTCGGAAATCAAATTCCGCTAGCACGGGTGCCAGCTTATGCAAGGGCATACATGGCTCTGTGGTTTCCAGGTACGCTGAATCTTCTGCCGGGCTTGAACAACAGCAACTTCATCAACTCGACCGGCCAAAGGCGTGATGACAACCAGACGCACACGCGAATCGATCACAAGATTTCGGATAAGAACAATTTCTTTGGTCGTGTTTCATGGACGGACGCATTCCAGTCGAATCCGCAAAATCTACCAAATGCGAGCCAGGCGACTTTCAACAAATATGTCGGTGCCACATTCAGCGATACGCACATTTTTAATCCGACCACGGTGCTCGATTTCCGGTTCGGCTATTTACGCTCCAACCTGGGGCAGGGGCCGATCCATCGATTTATCGACACCTACCGGTCCAATGGACTTCAGAATGTACCGACGAATTTCCGGTCCTTTGATTTCCCGGTGAATTTCCAAATTGCGGGTGTGACCGGGCCAGGTAACGGTAACCTGGTAAACGGCCCGGACTTTACTTATCAGGGTTCGCTGGCATTAACGAAGGTGGCTGGCAAGCAAACAATCGCCTTTGGCTATGACTACACACAACTGCGTATTGTGCACGATTCTGTGTTTCTCAATTTTGACTTCAACAATGTGGCGACTTCCGATCCGCAGAGCGTTTCGAACACGGGGCATCCGTTTGCGAGCTTTTTGCTTGGGCTGAATAACGGGGGGGGCCGCATTGCGGGCGAAGCGGATCTCGATGTCGCGCAAAAGCTGCACCATCTCTGGTTTCAGGACGATATCCGCGTGACCTCGAAGTTGACCGTGAATCTTGGGGTGCGCTGGGAGTACAACGCATGGCCTCACCACCGCCGTGGCCGCATGGGTGGCTTTGATTCGATCGACGGCAAATTCTACTGGACGAGCAAGAACCCGATCACCGGGCAGGATGCGAATATCCGTAAAACGATCGCGGAGCCGCAGTATATGAATTTTGCCCCTCGTATCGGCCTTGCGTACCGCATCATGCCGAAGACGGTGATCCGTAGTGCGTACGGAATCTTCTTCAATCCGCCTGGAGGTTGGGAATGGTCGACTGGCCGTGGAAACTGGCCATTTTCCATTTCTGACAATCTGACAGGAATTAACATTGCAGGTGTGGCACCGCAGCGTGCAGACCAGTTCTTTGGAACCTTCAACCCGGCCCTGGTTCGCCCGACTGCACAGCACACGATTGCGCGCGACTTGCAGACGCCCTATATGCAGAACTGGAATATTGGCGTTGAGCATCAACTGACCCAAACCCTGATGCTGGAGTTGAACTACCAGGGATCGAAAGGCACAAATCTTTCGAGCTTTTTAAGCACAAACGATCCTACACCGGGCCCGGGTGATCCGAATCTGCGCCGGCCATATCCTACCGCCGGTGCATTCAGCGAACTGAAGACGATTGGCTCGTCCCGCTATCACGGGCTGACTGCAAAAGCAGAACAGCGCATGTGGAAGGGGTTGACCTACATCGCTTCCTACGCCTATCACAAGAGCATTGATTTAAGTTCCGAATTTGGTGGAACTTCGCCGCAGAATAATCAGAACATCAAGGCGGATATGGCCCCGTCGGGCTTTGACCAGACGCATGTATTCAACACCGGTTACAGCTATGGCCTGCCGGGTGCGAACATGAAGTCGCCGCTGAAATGGCTGGTGGGAGGATGGCAGACTACGGGAATCTGGACATTCGAGACGGGACGGCCATTCAACATCACGCTGCCTTTTGACAATGCAAACGTAGGTGCCAGAGGAAACTTCCAACGACCGAATCTGGTGGGCGACCCTTATCCCAGCGGGTGGAAGAAGACTTACGGCCCTGGAGGGCTGTACTTCAACCCGGCAGCATTTGCCGCCGCACCTCCATTTCAGTTCGGCAATCTGGGACGCAATGTGTTGCGCGGTCCCGGATTCAAGAACTTTGACATTGGGCTGTTCAAGAATTTCCAGATTACGGAGCGCCTGCGGCTGCAATATCGTTCGGAATTCTTCAACTTGCTCAACTCCGTAAACTTCAGTAATCCTGGCGGGTCTTTTGGCACGCCCAACTTTGGGAGGAGCACCGGAACGCAGAATCAACAGCGCTCTATCCAGATGGGTTTGAAGCTTTACTATTAGTAGATGATTTTTAGGCTGCTACTGGCGTGTGTCTTATTGGAGGCTGCCATTGCGCTTGCCTTGCAGCAAGATTTGGTCACGCTCGAGAGACAGGCATCGGAACAGGTTAAGAGCCAGCCTTCCGCCAATCACTGGCAGAAGCTGGCTCTTGCACTTTACCTGCAGAACCGGCACGCTGAGGCGATAAAGGCTTTTGAAGAAGCGCTGCGAAGGGACGCTTCACTTTGGACTTCGCGGCTATTTCTCGGGATTTCGCATTACCGAATGAGCCAGTATCCAGCCGCACTGGCTAGCCTGGAGCGAGCAGATCGTCAGGCACCAAAGACCGGTCAGGGACGTGACGATATCGAATACTGGCTGGGAGCAACGCAAATTGCGCTGATGAAGCCGCTGCAGGGCTTGGGGGCTCTCGAGCGGTTGCTGGCTCGAAACCCGAAGCATAGTGAGGCGCTGCAACTGGCGACGGAAACTTATGCCGAAACTGCGAGCGGACTCTGGAACCGGGTGGCAGAGCGGGCTCTTGATTCGGCGGACGGCCAGGAAGTGCATGGTCATGCACTAGAGAGCGAGGGCAACAGGCAGGGTGCGATTGAGGCATTTGCGCGCTCGCTTGCCTTGTCTCCGAAGCGGGTGGGCCCTGGAGCTGCGATGGGCCGGCTTCTGTTGAGCGCCGGTGATCTCGCCGCCGCACGGGTTGCAATCGAAAAAGAACTGCAGAATGATCCGTCCTCGCCTAACGGAAATTTCTATGCTGGCCTGCTGGCGCTGCGGGAGAGCCGCACCGCAGAGGCAGTGAAGCCTTTGAGAGCAGCGGTGAACTGGATGTCTGAAAACGAAGAAGCGGCTCTGGCGCTTTGCCAGGCTTTTCTTGCGCTAGGTGAGGGGCGGGAGGCAGTGGCAGCGGCGAGGATGGCAGTTGAGGCAATGGGAAGGTCAGTGGCGGCGCATGAACTACTAGTGGCTTCGCTTGCGGCAGTTGGGGATCGCGCAGGAGTGGAGCAGGAGAATCGACGATGGGAAAAGCAGAGGCATTAGCGGCGTTCTGAACGGCTACGACGCTGTTCCAGCAGTTGCCTGTGGATGTTGAATTCCCTTTGTGAAAGTGCGGCTTCCCCCAGTTCGCGATACAGTCCACCGAGCAAGAAGTGAACCTGATCATCTTGTGGGCGAGCTTTGGCTACCTGCTCCCAAACGGACCGGGCGGCTGCCAGGCTACCAGCCTTGCGATAGGCCTTGCCCAGTTCGCGGCGGACTTCGAGGCGACCTGGAAGTGCGGCCAAGGCACGCTCCAAATATGGGACCGATTCAATTTCAAAGCTAGTCGCGATCATGATCTGGCCCAAACGAAAATTCGCCATGCCGTGTCCAGGGGTATTTGCCAATTCAGCGCGCAGGTGCTTTTCTGCAGACTCGAAATCGCGTAGTTTCCACAATACGCTTCCTATCAAGTACTGTATGCCCGCACGGTTCGGCTCGAGTTGCTGCACATCGCGGTAGCGTGCCAAGGCGGCAGTGAAGTTGCCTTCGCGTTCGAGGCGCTTACCGGCAATTTCACTGACCGCAGTTTGGCCCTCATTGATGAGGCTAAGATCTCTAAAACGCTTTTCTGCGAGTTGACGGAGCAGTCGGCCCGCTTCCATTTCTACATACGGGGTGGGGCCAGAGGGCACTGCGGCGAGGGTTGTTTCAAGGATTTGCAGCGCCTCGGGAATGCGATCCAGATGGACCAAGGTACGGGCCAGGCCGAGACGCAACTCGGAATTGCGTGGCTGCTGGCGCAGCGCCTGCCGGTATGCCTGTTCTGCCTCGGCAAACTTGCGAGCCTGAAACAGGCCCAGGGCTGAGGAGTTCCCAGTTGGAGCGGCGAAGTGGAATAGGGTAAATACGAGACCCGCTAATCTGATCACTGCCCCTATTCTCTGTCTGGGGAAGAGTCCAAGACAAGTGGCTGCCGGTGGAGGTACAAGCTGCCGTGGAGCAACAGATCGAAAATCTGGGTATTCAGACGAGGTTTGGTAATCAGGAGAGAAGTCCCCAAATGACTAACCTGGGCCGAATCGACGAGATCGGCCTAGGCTGGCTATGGCTTCTTCGCCGGCTCGCTCGGTGCCAAATCCGGATGCGAAGAAAACTGCTTCTGCGGCGGCGACAGCTTTACCTGTATCGTGCGCTCTTCCTCGCTAACGTCAAAAGTCCCCCCAAAAGTCTGATAATTCCGCGCAATCACCTGTACCAGAATGTCGCCCTGCGGAATCGGCGGAATCTTGACCCAACCTTCGGAATTGGTGCGCATCTCCCAGCTCTTGATGATCTTCTTGCCCAGCTTGCTCACACTGCGGCCCTTCAAAAAGCGAACGATCACACCCGCCCGGTCTACCGGCTTGCCGATGTCGTTGGTGACTTCGACTCGAATATTGGTCATGGGCGTATCGGCGAAAGCCGGAATGGCAAGCAATGCGCCAAGGGCGAGGGCTTCACGGCGGGTCTTCATAGCTTCAGTTTAGGCTAGATCCGGGATCAAAAAGCGAGCGGGCTTGCCCAAAGCTTCACTCGCCGCTTCCGCCGCAAGATAACCGCTACGCACCGCCCCTTCCATCGTGGCCGGCCAACCGCTGCGGGTCCAGTCTCCTGCAAGGAAGAGATTGGGAATTTCTGTGCGGCTGGCGGGGCGCTTTGCCTCAAGACCCGGCTTGGCCCGGAAGGTAGCTTTGACTTCTTTGACGACATGGGCCTTGGTTAGCTGTGCGGTTGCGACGGCAGGGAGGAATTCAACGAGTTCACGCAAGGCGAGATCGATGATGTCCTGGCGCTGCATCTTAAGCAAGGCGTCAGAGGCGCTGATCACGAGCATGAGGTAGCGGCCTTCGCCCTTGTTGTAGAACCACTGTATGTGACGGTCGAGGAGAGTGCCGTGGGGCATCGAAGTGACGGGACGGTCGAACCAAAGATGGATGCCGGTGATGGAGGAGGGCTCGAAGGCGGCGTAGTCGATGGGGAGTTGTGGCACCAGCTTGGCCAGGCAATCAGAGGGAACGGCTGAGATGTAAGTGCGGGCCTGGTGCCACTGGCCGTTCACCAGGATCCCGCGCCCGGAATCGAAAGCATTGATGGACGCGCGTTCATGGCCGATGAAGTTTTTGAGCGTGTTGCCGTAGAGCTGTGCGAGCGGGACTTTTGGGATGCCCATCTCATAGGTGTCTGAGGCGGCCATGAAGCCGAGCCACATCACCTGAAAGCCGTGGGCGGCGGCCATCTGGTCGAGCTCGACATTGATAGCGCTGACGAGCACTTGGCGCCAGAAGCGCTCGATGAGACGAGGGGGTTGGTTCTTTTCGCGCAACCAATCGAGCATCGAGATCTGTTCCAAGTCCTGACGGATCTTACGCTCCAATCGGATTGCGAGCATGGCCCGGCCAAGGGCGATCTTCTCACTCCAGGAGAGATAGGTAGCGCGAAGAAAGCTTTCGGTGAAGTGGAGCGGGGCCGGAAGGATGCCACGGCGCAGATGTGAAGTGCGGCCACCTGGTTCCATGAAGTAGAACTCGCGGTGGAATTCAATGCCGTCAGAAACGTCGATGCGGCGGTAGAAATCGAGCAGGTTGACACAGCACTTGAGAAGGATGTGCTGGCAATTGTCGATTTCTTCGGTTTGGCCGTCGATGGTTGGGGCGGGATAAGACGTTGCACGGCCGCCAAAGAAGGGTTTGGCCTCAAAAAGGTGGACGTGGTGCCCGATGCTTGCGAGAGCGGTTGCGGCGGAGAGGCCGGCGAGGCCGCCACCGATGACGATGGCGTCAGTCATAGTGGGTCAGGCGGCAGAGCGGACGCGGCTATCGGTCGAGAGAACATATGCAGTGCAGCCGCAGACTGCATAAAAGCGGATGTCTTGGAGTAAGAATTCCATTCGTCTCCAGTATCGCCCATGTTGGGCGGCGGTTCTCGACTCCTGGGCCGGGTCGAACTTCTTCTAACCTATGTGCCGACCGGAAAGGGGGTTAGCGAGGCGAAAGTCGAGAGGGGCACGTTGCTGGGTTCTCGCGCTTTTCTGGATATTCAGATCGAAAATCTGTTTCACCAAACCTCCAAATAATTTCAGCGCTGGAGAAACTATATAGTCCTGTGTGGTATGGCCCAATCCCCAGTCAACGACTCCTTAGTCGTGACGTTCCCAAACTCTGTCCGTCTAGGAAGTCAAACCCTGGATGCGGGTGAGTACACAATTCGACCACTGAGAAGTAGTAGTAATTCAAGGCTCCTCGAATTTAGCACTCACAAAGTTACATTGATTCAGGCATCGACGACTTCTATTCCGGCGCTAGCCCCAATACTGTTCACTTAAAACATTTTGATGCTATTCTGTTTTAGGGACTGGGGGTCCTCTGAATGGCGCGTACGATTGCTTCCTTACCTGTCG
>JAYSVS010000148.1:0-42273 GCA_043718395.1 Acidobacteriota bacterium | reverse complement strand
TGCTGTCAAAATCCTGCAATCGAAAGGCAGCGAGATCCAGTGGGGTGCCGACTTTGGCAACACTGACGAAACGCTTCTTACCCAGGAACTGGATCGCCCCGTCCTGGTGGACAAGTATCCAACCGAGATCAAGGCCTTCTACTTTCAGCCTGACCACGAGCGGCCTGAACTCGCGCTTGGCGTCGACGTGATCGCCCCTGAGGGCTACGGTGAAATCATCGGCGGCGGCCAGCGCATCCACGATCTCAATCTGCTGCTCAAGCGCCTTGAAGACCACAAGCTCCCCCGCGAAGCCTTTGACTGGTATCTCGACTTGCGTAAGTTTGGCAGCGTCCCGCACGGCGGATTTGGAATGGGAATCGAGCGCACCGTGAGCTGGATGTGTGGTCTCGACCACCTGCGTGAAGCAATCGCCTATCCGCGAATGATCTATAGGACCCGCCCCTGATGCGTCCCACAAAAGTAGCTGTAATTGGTGCGCCCATGGATCTGGGGGCTGGCCGCAGAGGAGTGGACATGGGGCCTTCTGCCGTGCGGGCAGCCAGCCTGCACGCGCGTCTGTCCTCGCTTGGCTACAACGTCGAGGATCTGGGCAACATCGACGTCGTGCAGCCAGAGGCGACTAGCCCCAAGCCATCCTCGGCGCGATTTCTCACCGAGATCGCAGCCAGTTGTGTTCGCTTGGCTCGCTTGGTTGAGAAGGCTGCCGGTGATGGCAAGTTCCCGATCATACTTGGAGGGGACCACTCGATCGCCACAGGTACTATCGCCGGCATGGCCAGGCACTATCGCAAAAGCAAGCAGCGAATCGGAGTGATCTGGATTGATGCCCATGCCGACATGAATACTCCGGCTACGAGCCCATCGGGCAACGTACACGGCATGGCCCTTGCGGCTACCCTCGGAATGGGGCCTCGAGAACTGACTCATATCGGTGGCTTCTCTCCCAAGGTAAAGCCTGCCAACGCCGTGTTGATCGGCATCCGCGATGTCGATGAAGCCGAGAGCGCGAATGTGACCTCCAGTGGGGTCAAGACTTTTACGATGCGCGAAGTGGATGAACTCGGTATGCGAACTGTCATGGCACGCGCGATTGAGGCGGCCAGTCAGGGCACCGATGGCATCCATCTATCGTTCGACATGGACAGCGTTGACCCAGACGATGCTCCCGGCGTGGGCACTCCCGTGCGCGGTGGCCTCACTTACCGGGAAGCACATCTCGCAATGGAAACGCTGAGCGACTCCAGGTTGCTTCGCTCGATCGAAGTGGTGGAGGTAAACCCGATTCTCGACACCGCCAATCGGACGGCCCTGCTTGCAGTTGAATTGATTGCCTCGGCGATGGGAAAAAGGATTCTACAGTAATGGCAAAGTTGAAGGTGGGTGTTGTCTATGGCGGCCGGTCCGGCGAGCACGAGGTCAGCCTCCGTTCTGCCGAATCGATCATTGCGAAGCTCAACCCCGAACGATACGTGGTGTCTCGCTACTTTGTTTCGCCAGAAGGCAAATGGAGCCCAAAGCCGATTCTCCCAGAGCCCGGAGCGAACCCTGACCTTGATGTGGTCTTCCCCATCACTCATGGCACTTTCGGTGAAGACGGCACAATGCAAGGCCTATTCGAGCTGGCAGACCTCCCCTATGTTGGCCCTGGCGTGATGGGCAGCGCGGTGGCCATGGACAAAGAAGTCGCCAAGCGAGTATTGCGTGATGCGGGCTTACCCACGGTCGACTTTCTCATTCAGCGCCGTGGTGGTCTTGACGCGGATGCAGTGATTGCGAAGCTTGGTTTGCCCGTCTTCGTAAAACCCGCTAACCTCGGTTCTTCCGTCGGCATCAACAAAGCCAAGACTCGCGATTCGCTGGTCTCGGCGCTCATTGAAGCTGCGCGCTTCGACAACAAAGTGGTCATCGAAAGAGCCATCGCCGGTCGCGAATTCGAATGCAGTGTTTTGGGCAACGAAGAAATGTCAGCTTCTTACCCTTGCGAGATTCTGCCGGAGCGTGAATTCTACGACTATGACGCTAAATATTTGCTCGACACAACGCGCATCGACATGCCAGCAAATTTAGACGAGGCCCAAACGGCCACCGTTCGCAAGCTGGCCGTCGATGCGGTCCGGGCTCTCGACTGCGAAGGAATGTCACGCGTCGATTTCTTGCTTGAAACCGCCACCGGCCAGTTTTACGTCAATGAAGTAAATACCTTGCCTGGCTTCACCCCCATCAGCATGTATCCAAAAATGTGGGAACATTCTGGAATCTCCTACCCTGACCTGCTGGATCGTTTGATCGATCTGGCCATTGCGCGTCACGCCCGCCACAAGGCGACTCAGTTCCGTCGTTGATCATGCGCCTTCTCGCTCTACTCTTTATCCCGGTAACGCTCGCTGCGCAGGCAGACCCATCCGGTCTTCTGGAGCACGTCCGCCGCTTTACTCAAGTCTTCTCGCTGATCGAAGAAAACTTCGCTACACCAATCCAGGCGGGGCCAGCCTTTGAGGGTGGCGTCCTTCCGGCGATGCTTCGCAAGCTCGACCCACACTCTGTCTTTTTCAATAAAGACCAGTTCGAGCAACTGCGCGAGATGGAGACCTCAACGCGCAAAGGCTTCGGCAGCATCGTCAGCATTTTGCCCGGTCGCGTTATCGTGTTGCAGACCATGCCTGCCAGCCCCAGCGAGCGCGCTGGCCTTAATCCTGGCGACGAAATCATCGCGATCAACAACGTCGCGCTTAGCCGCTTCGACATGGAGCAGATGGTCGAATACCTCACTTACACTCGCCAGAAAGATGCTCTCCTCAGCGTCCGCCGGCAGAACTTCCCTCGCCCCCTTGAATTCGTTCTCAGCCCGGCAACGCTCAACGCACCTACCGTCGAACGCACTTTTGCCCTCAAACCCGGCTTTGGCTACATCCGCGTCGGCAGCTTCGAAGAGAAGACGGGGCGCGACCTCAAGAACGCGATTGAGAAGCTGGGAGGACATTCCCTCAAGGGCCTTGTTCTCGATTTGCGCAACAACCCCGGTGGCGTTTTCGCCAGCGCACTCGAAACCGCATCTCTCTTCCTGCCCCCCGGTGCAAAAATCACCAGCGTCCGGGGTAGATCGAAGAAAGAAGAAAACATCGACGTCCCGGACGGTAACCAGCCCTACCAATTTGCCCTCACCGTACTGATGAACGAAAAGAGTGCCAGCGGATCTGAAGTTGTCGCCGCAGCGCTGCAGGACAACAGCCGCGCCCGCATCATCGGCCTGCCTAGCTATGGCAAGGGCCTCGTGCAAAGTGTCTTCCCCATCTCGGGCGGCAATGGCCTTGCGCTGACAACGGCCTACTACTACACGCCCAAGGGCCGCTCCATCCAGCGGCGTTACGAAGGCGCACAAATCGACCCCAATCTCAACGATGCCAAGGCAGGCGTGCAGCCCGACATCGAAGAAGGCCCGGAGCGCCCTACCCGTCTTAGAGTTTTTCTCGACAGCAACGGCATGATCACTGCCTACGCGACGGAATGGCTGCGAGCAAATCCAAAGCCCCTGGCGGGATTTGTCATGCCTCGGTCGACACTCGATCAATACCAACGCTGGCTATCGGAGCGCAATGTACAGCCAACTCTAGGTGAATGGTCGATCGACCGCGACTGGGTGCAGAACAGGCTTGAGCAAGAGATCGTCAACCTCTCGCTTGGTGTTGAGTTTGGCGACGAAATCGAGGCGCGCCGTGACCCGGTCATCCAACGCGGACTGGCGGAGATACAATCGAAGCATGAAGCTGGTGGCCGCGCTGTTTTGTCTCCCCCTCCTGCTTCCAGCCGCCCCAACCTTTTCGCGCGACGTTTCGCCCATCCTTTTTAACCGCTGTGCTGGCTGCCATCGTCCGGGCGAGATTGGTCCCATGCCTCTCACCAACTACAAAGAGGTGCGCCCCTGGGCAAAGGCGATTCAAGCTGCGGTTCTCACTCGCAAAATGCCTCCCTGGCATGCTGCTCCCCACTACGGAACTTTCCGAAACGACGCCCGCCTCAAAGATTCAGAGATCGAAATCATCGCCACCTGGGCCCGAAACGGGGCACCAGAAGGCAACCCTAAAGACCTGCCACCGCTGCCACAACTCCTGTCGGGTTGGCAAATCGGCAATCCCGATGCAATTTATTCCATCGACGAATTCACCCTTGGCTCTAACGGCCCCGAAGATCAGCAGACCTTTACTGTCGAAACCAACTTAAACCAGGCCCAGTGGGTAGAAGCACTCGAGATTCGTCCCGGCAATCGCAAAGTGGTCCACCATGTTCAGGTCTCGATTGACGGCGTTTTACTCGCCACCTATCTGCCGGGCGCTAGCCCTGAAGTCTGGCCCACCGGCACAGGCATGCTGATCTCGCCTGGTGCCACGCTTCAATTTATAATCCACTACGCCTCAGGTAAAGACGAGAAGGACAAGACCAGCCTCGGCCTTCGCTTCGCCCGGCAGCCACCCTTGCGGAAACTTCGCCAGCTTCACCTTACCAACACATCGTTCGTCATCCCCGCAAACGCAGAAAAGCACATCGTTACCGCCTGGACCACGCTCCAGGAAAATGCCGATGTGCTTAGCTATTTGGCTCGTATGAATTACCGCGGCCGCACGATCCGTTTAGAAGCCGTCTATCCCGGCGGCGTCAATGATATTCTCCTCGATATCCACGATTACGATGCCGGGTGGCAAACGAAATACTTAAACGTAAAACCCGTCAGGCTACCGAAGGGAACACGCATCAATATCACAGCCACTTTCGACAACTCAGCCAACAATCGCTCCAATCCAGATCCATCAAAAGTCATACGTTGGGGCAGCGGCCCGCAGGACGAACAAATGGACTGCTGGATCGAATTCGTATCACCGCTTCCTTATTGAGGAACCGGGCGGCCCATGCTCTTGTAGATGCCTTCGATCATGGACACATTGTCCTTGGCCTTCTGGTTGGTCTTGTCAAATTCGAGGACACGGCGATAGCTCTTGAGCGCGGCCGGATATTTCTTGAATGGCGGCAGCTTTTCGTTGTACATGTAGGCGTCTCCATTTCCCATCAGTGCTTCCACCAGCGCCGACTTCACTACCGTATCCTTGGGGGCAGCCTTAGTCGCAGGCTCAAGCACAGCAACGGCTTCTTCAAACTTTTTGGCCTTAATCAAGCCCTTGGCTACATCAATAGGCTTGTCCGCGCCAAGCATCAGAACCGCGCCAAGCGCGAAAGTTGCAATCGTACGTTTCATGTCTTGATTGTAACCGTGTAGAATGCCTCTTCGATGGAACGACTGACCCAGATTGCAAACGCGCTTGGCATCCCTCGCATCCAGCGCCACATTTTTCTCTGTGCTGACCAAACTGAAGCCAAATGCTGCGACAAGGAACAGGGGCTCGAATCCTGGACTTTTCTCAAGCGCCGCCTCGTCGAACTGGGTCTCACACAAGGCGATGCCGTGACCTTCCGTACGAAAGCAAATTGCCTCCGAATCTGCGAGAACGGCCCAATCGCCGTTGTCTATCCAGAGGGAGTCTGGTATCACTCGGCGACGCCTGAAGTTCTCGAGGAGATTATTCAGAGTCATCTGATGCGCGGTATTCCGCTTGAGCAATATCGATTTCAATAAGGCGTATCGTCCGATTGACGCGATAATGATGAGAAATCATGTTGAAGCGTCTTATAGTTGCGATTGACGGTCCGGCCGGAGCAGGGAAGAGCACCCTCGCTCGCCGCGTGGCCGGACGCATCGGCGCTGTTTATATCGACACTGGTGCCATGTACCGCGCCGTCGCCCTGTGGGCCATCCGGCAGTCGATTCCCACCACCGACGCCCATCGCCTCGAAGCCCTCGCCCATCATGCCACCATCGAATTCTTACCAGGTGAAAATCGCCTCCTCCTAAACGGCGAAGATGTCAGCGCCCAAATCCGCACCCAACAAATCGCCACCGCCGCCAGCGAAGTCGCCTCTATCGCAGGCGTGCGTCGCGCCATGGTCAGCCTGCAGCGCGCCATCGCCGATCAATCCAGCGTCGTGATGGAAGGCCGCGACATTGGCACTGTCGTATTCCCCGATGCCGACATAAAAATCTTCCTCGACGCCAGCACAGACGTCCGCGCCCAGCGCCGCGCCGAAGAACTCACGGCAAAGCAGATCCCTTTCGATCTCCACCTCCTGCGCCAACAAATCGAAGAACGCGACTCACGCGACCGCAATCGGGCCGCCTCCCCTTTGTTGCAGGCCGATGACGCCACCTACCTTGATTCATCCAACCTCACGCCCATCGAAGTGGAAGAAGAAATTCTGCGCATCATCAGATCCAAAACCAGTAACGGAAAGGCACTCGTACCTTGATCGATCTCCTTGTAATGAAATTTGGGGGCACCTCAATGGGCTCCGCCGACCGCATGAGAATTGCTGTGCAAATCTGCTCTGAAGCTCAAAAAACCGGTCCAGTCGCAGTAGTTGTTTCCGCTATGAGCAAAGTCACAGATCTGCTTCTTTCTACGTTGCGCGCTGCGGAAGAGGGCGATCACGATGGTGTCAAAGAAAACATCCGCATCATCGAAAAGCGCCATGCCGAGACCTGCCGCGAACTTCTTCCTCAAGGCCGTCAAGACAGCGTCCTTGCTTCGATTCACGCCTTGATCGAAGAATTTGAGCGCCTCTCCAGCGGCATACTGATGCTAGCCGAGCGCCCGCCCCGAAGTGTTGACGAAGCCCTCGCCATCGGCGAACGTCTCAGCGCTACGCTGATGGCCGCGTGCCTCGATTCGAGCGGCATTCCTTCTATCGCCGTCAATGCTCGCGACGTGATCGTTACCGATTCTATATTTGGCAATGCCTCACCGCTGATGGACCTCACCCGCGAGCGAGCCAACAAAGTGCTTGCCCCCAAATTGCTGTCCGGCATCCTCCCGGTGGTCACAGGTTTCAATGGCTCAACCATCGACGGAAAGCCAACCACGCTTGGGCGCGGTGGCTCCGACTTTAGCGCCTCGATTCTTGCCAGCGCACTTGACGCGAGAGAACTCTGGATCTGGACCGACGTTGACGGCATCATGAGTGCCGATCCGCGCTTGGTTCCCGACGCCGCTGTTCTCGACGTTGTCACCTACCGTGAAGCAGCTGAACTTGCTTACAACGGTGCCAAAGTGCTGCATCCCCGCACCATCGCGCCCCTTGTCGAGAAAGGCATCCCCGTCTGGTCGAAGAATAGTTTCAACCTCGCCGCACCGGGTACCAAAATTGTTCCTCATGCCGATGGCAACGGTCCGCGCGCTGTGACATCAATGGCCAACGTCGCGCTGATCTCGATTGAGCCCGCCAGCCCGGCAATCCAGGGCACGATGCTGATGGGGCGCGTGCTGGAAGCTCTTGGCCGCGCCAACACTGAAGTGCTTGCTTTCACCAGTTCCAGCTACCGTCAGACCTTTTGCTTTCTGATTCGTAAAGACGAAGTAGATGCCGCGCTTGAATCTCTTAAGGCCGAACTCAGCCTGGAGCTTGCTCACGAATACGTCCACCCAATCGAGGTCGACGACAACGTCGGCCTTCTGGCCGTAGTAGGCGAAGGCATGGCAGGCCACCCAGGCCTCGCCGGCCGAGTCTTCACAGCAATCTCAGCCGAACACGTAAACATCATCGCCATTGCTCAAGGCTCCAGCGAACTCACGATCTCAATCGTAGTCCGCCGCGACGGCCTCGAACGTGCCGTCAAAGCCGTTCATTCGGAGTGCCGCATGGGGACAGCCTCGAAGTCCTCGAGCAATACCGCGCCCGATAAATCGGTTGACGCGGTGTGATACACTCAACAAATCCGAAATGGAGCAACCATGAAACCACTGCAAGATGCACTCAATAGCCTCGAAGCTGCTGTTCAACTCGCAAAGCTGAACTCCAAAAGTCCCGATGTAAAAAAAGCGATCAAGGCACTGATCGAGGAAACCCAATCTGCCCTGCTCAAGCTTCCCAAGAGCATCATCGGCGGCGGTGACGAAAAGAACGCTGCCGGCTCTTAACGGAATCTGCCGCTTAGTTCGTCTTCAGGCTGGCGATCAGATTCTTGAAATCGGCGTCAGCCTGGAGGCGTTCCAACGCCGGCTCATCCAAGAGTTCTCTGAGCCTGACCTTGGTCGAAAAATACTTCCGGACCGTTTCAAGCGCATCCTTCCGCAACCCAGTCCATTCCTGTGCTAAAACCAGGCGACTGGCCACCGATCCGCGAGCAGATTCGGGTATTCGCTCAATCTCAGCCCAAGTCCTTTTCTTGTCTCCCAATCGAGCCCGGTATTCTGCAAGAGCCGCCATTGTGGAATATTGTGTCGGGCTTACCTTCAGCAAATTCTCGGCGTACTCAATTGCTTTGCGGAAGGCGGGAACCGCCTTGTCTCTATCCTCAATACTCATGCTGCAGGAAGCACCCAGATTCCCCCAATACTGATGAGATTTTGGATCCAGTTCGATTGCAGCCTCCAGCGCGAGTATTGACTGCTGGTACTGATGCATGTAGTAGTAGGTGAGTCCGAGTGAATTGTAAGTAATTGCCAGTGGCTGCATCTGAATCGAGCGCTGAAATTCGCTCACTGCATCCTTGTAGCGTCCGTTCATTCGGTAGAGTCTTCCGATACTTCGAATGATTCCCGCATTCTCCGGTGCATATTTTGCAGCCAGACGATAATTCGTCTCGGCTTCGGCTAGCTTTCCCCGGTTCAGGTAGAAGTCCGCAAGATTGTCATAGCTATACCAGTCCGTTGGTCTGGCCTGAATGGATTCCAGATAGTGTTTTTCGGCTTCAGCGAATCGCCCTTGAACCTCATAGACATTTGCCAATTCCCGGTACGCATCCGCATTTCCTGGCGACAATTCGAGTGCCCGCTTCAATTCGCGGATGCCCTCTTCCTGCTTACCGCTTTCCGCCAGGATCATGCCCAACTTGGCGTGGCTGATCGCAAGCATGTCGTTGAGTTCTATAGCTCGCCTTGCATTGCGCAACGCTAGTGCCGCATGCTCCGGGCTCCCGCTCGATTCCACGGCTTTGTCCCAATGGGCCTCTCCCAGGCTGGCAAAGGCCATGGCAAAATTTCCATCTTTTGCAACGGCCTCTTCAAACTTCTCGATTGCGCGATCAAGATTCCCCCCTTTCTCCCGATGAGCCATCAAGCCACGCCCTTCGAGATAGGCTCCATAGGAATCCCCACTCTTGCCCCTTTTAGTCCCGGACGGCGTCGACGTGAGCGGTTTCGGTTCATCCGGCACCCTGAGCAATTCCCGCATCGCGCTCACCGCCAGGTCGCCTGATTCAAGGGCCTTGGCTGGGTCATATACAACGCGCTTCTCACCCACCTTCCTGAGCGTGGCCGTATCCACTAGTTGCAGAACCAGGCTGACTCCATCTCCTAAACTCTCGGCCTGGCCCAATATCGCCAAATCCACTCCATAAACACGCCGCGCCTCTTCTGCGCTCGACAACTTTTGGTTCCTCACTTCGCTGATCGGTACTACCCAAACCTTGTGCCCCTCCCGTTCCGCTACGCTGATTGTGTTCGCCAAGACTTCCATCAAGCCGTCGCTCAAGACCCTTGCCTGTTCGCTCTTGGCTTCAAACGGCAGCAATGCCACCCGTTTAACCTCTTCCTTCGCTGTAGCCGAAAGCGGCGGCGCTGCAGTTTTCGAAGTTTCCCTGTACAGTCCCCAGCCTGCCAACCCCAAGATTCCCGCTGCAACGAACCCTAACCACCACCAGGGCTTCCGTTGTGGTGCCTGCACAAGCATGGCGGTGCGCGTCTCACTCTCAACGCTTCCCATCGCGACACGTTCGAGTGCTTGCTTCAATTCCCTTGCGTTTTGCCAGCGGTCAGCCACGCGTTCTGACATCGCCTTGGCTACCAACTCTTCTAATTCAACGCTCGCTTCAGGCCGCAATTCCCTTAGTCGCGCCGGCACCAGACCGGGAAGCTTACCTGTAGTCAGTTCATAGAGCACCACCCCCAGTGCCCACAGATCAGTCCGTTCATCCACCACCCCGCCCCGCGCTTGTTCGGGTGACATATATGCCGGCGTTCCTACCGCCCTTCCCGCGATCGTCAGTCGCTCTTCCCCACCCATCAGGGCTAAGCCAAAATCAAGAATCATCGCTCGGCCTTGCTCATCCACCATCACGTTATTGCTCTTGATGTCCCTGTGTACAATTCCGGCCGAATGTGCCGCCTCAATGCCGCTGGCCAGCTCCGATCCCCACCGCAGCACATCGCTCATCGGAACCAGACCCTTCTTGATCCGCTTCGATAGCGTCTCGCCTTCGATGTGTGCCATTGCCAGAAAGACCCTGCCGTCCACTTCTTCCACGTCGTACATCGGGCAGATGTTCGGGTGCCTGACTTGCGCAGCAGCGCGTGCCTCGTTTAGAAATCGTTTCCGCTCAGTCTCGTCCAGACTCTCTTCTGGCAAGAATTTGAGCGCAACCTTTCGACCGAGACGCAAATCTTCCGCCGCATAAACGACACCCATTCCGCCTTTGCCAAGCGGGCCCAGGATTCTGTACCGGGAAATCGTCTCGCCAGACTTCACTTGTCCTCCAGCCTCTTCCTTGTGCTCACTACAGGCTTGCCCGCGGCATCCAAACCAGTCAAAATCAATACAGGCTCGAAGCTCCGGGCTATGTCGCCAAATATCCTGATCCGTCCCTCTTTCTTTCCTGGCTTGACGGGCATGCTCACGCCGTCAATCTCAGCCTTCAGCTTCTCGAACCCATGCCCCTGGATTCGAACCTCGATGCCCTCCAAGTCTCCTTCATGAACGTCTCTGTCAGACAGGATCTCAAGCTGGTACGCCTTCCTCTCTGCCAATAAAGCACAAGCCTTCGCGATGAGTTTGGGGTTGCCTTCGAGAATATCCTCACGGCTGCGATCATGAATCTCGTCCGCCAACACGCCGACGTCCTCGATCGGCTCTCCGTTCCGCTTCAGCACTCGGGTCGATCGAAGCACTGCCATTCGCATCGTTACGCCTCCGGGTAACTTTTGAAGCGGGATCGCGGCCTGATTTGCAAACATCAGCATTTCCTCGTGAGTTTGTCTCACCGCCCCACCGCCTCCCGTTGCCTGATCCAGCCCAAGCACTAGCCCAATCTGATGATCCTGAAATCCTCCGCTAAAGATATCCGCAGCGCTGTAGGTAAAGGCATTGATGATCAGGACTACCGGGCCCTGATATATCTGTCCGATGTCATTTGCCTGCTCATCACTGGTGACTTGCTGCCCACTGCTGAGGAGTTTAGGCAACTTCCCCCCTTTGTCTGCTGCATCCAGATCCTGAACCCAGGCACCGAATTCGCGATTCAGTATCTCGAAACTCTCCTGTTCTTTCTTGTTGCGCTTCTTCTTGGCCCCCAGGGCTTTCAACTTGCGAAGAATGCCCTCGGTCCCCTCATTCCACGGCAGGTGAAACTTTGCCGGATGGATTCGCTTTGGCGTCAACATCTGAAGCATGCTCTCGGCCGCATTTACTTGCCCTCCTGGATTCCCCCGCAAGTCAAGGATCAACCCATCCGGGGCCTTCTTCATCTGGAGAACAAGCAGTCGTTTGAATTCCTCGATGACTCTTGGCACTCCAGTCAGCACGTCCTGATCGTCGCTGGGTAAGTCAAAGCTCTTGATCCTGATGTATCCGAACTTCTTCTCGGGAAAGGCCGCGCTCGTCATATAGTCCGGATTCAAATATCCACGCCTGCTCTTCCCGCCAGTAATTTGAAACTCAAATATCTCCTTGAGCCTGGAATCCCATCTCCTGTCGATTTTTGGGCTAAGCTCCTGGGCACGCTTGTCAGTGCTCATCAGCGCCATGCCGCCTCTCATCAGTTGCATCATTTCGTCGGAGCAGCTTCTGCCTCCTCCGGCGAATACATCCGCGGAACTCAGTCCCCGGCCTACCGCCCAGGGAACCACCATGGATTTGATCTTGCCATCCCTAGCCGATCTGAACTCGAATACTTGCGTGGTTAGTTTTGGACTCGGTTTGAATGAAAGAGACCGCAAGCACATCCCCTTCAATCCATTGGCGAGTCTGGCTGCCGGGTTTCCGCCCACCTCCTCATCGGCGTGCAACTGAACCGCTCTCTCGATCGGTTCGAGGACAGGTCTAGGTGTTGGGGATTGGTGGAAATACTGCCAACTCACCAGTTCCACTCCCGTCTTGAAATCGGGATGCTCAAACCCTGGCATGATCTTCCAGATGATGTAACGCTTTACCCCTTTTGCGTCCTTGTAGTCTTTGATCTGAAAGGGTAGAAAAGCAATAGAATTTCGGAAAGGATGCGGAAGCCCGTAGAGCGTGTGCGCATCGTCCTGGCTGACAAAGAGATTCGCCATCTGGCGGTGAAAAGGGAGAAACGGTGCCTTGATCAGTCTCTTGCGAATCTTCTCAATGGACAAAAACGGATTGGCCAATCCCCTCTTTTTCTTAAACGCAAGGTGAGCGTAATGAGTGCGAAACAATATCTCTGCCTGGTCCAGGATGGATTTTCGCTCGTTCTGTTCTTCTATGCTCACAGCTTGGCGAGGTATGGCAAGGTTGAACTCCCCCAAGCTCTCGATGAACAAGTCAGGCAACCCGAGCTCGCGACTCCTCGACCTCAACAGCTGCCAAGCTCGCCTCGTAAGCTCTTTGCCATCTTCCAAATTCGCCATATCAAAACCAGTCTAGTCCTGTCTTCATCCAATGTCTGTCTGGACTTCGTCGATAAACAATCTCCTTCACAAGCGGAGCGCAGGACCAGCACAGTTCAACATTTCACACTTCCTTCAATTTCTTCCTGGTACTCACCACCGGCGTCCCCGCCTCATCCAGCCCCATCAGAATCAGTACAGGTTCAAAACTTCGCGCGATGTCGCCAAAGATCCGAACTCTCCCATTCTTGCCTTGCTTCACCAGCAATCTCGCACCGTCGATTTCCGCCTTCAATGCTTCGAATCCCTCCCCGCGAATCTGAGCCTCGATCCCGTCCTTTTCTCCCTCCCGAATATCCCGGCCTGAAAGGATCTCAAGCCGGTATGCTTTCCTTGCCCCCAGCAATTGGCAAGCCTTGACGAAGAGCCCTTTGTTGCTATTCAACAAGTCCTCCCGGCTTGGTTTATGAATCTCGTCGGCGAGCACTCCAGAGTCCTCGATCGACCTTCCTGATCTACTCAGCACTCGCGTCGATCGCTGCACGGCAACCCTCATCGTTACGCCATCAGGCAACTTCTGGAGCGGTTTCCCGGTCAGTCCAGCGAACTTCAGGATGTCTTCTTGCAATAGCCTGACTGCCCCACCACCTCCAGTTGCCCCATCCAGTCCAAGCACTGGCCCAATCTTGTGATCTTGAAAGCCTCCAGTGAAGATGTCGGCAGCGCTGTAGGTGAACGCGTCGATTAACAGCACTACTGGACCCTGATAAATCTGCCCAATTTCATTCGCCTGATCCTCGCTGGTCAGCTGCTGCCCACTGCTGAGAAATTCCGGTAGCACTTCTCCTCTTGCGGCTGCATCCAGATCCTGTAGCCAGGGCCCAAACTCCATCTCCAGTGTCCGAAAACTTCTTTCCTCTTTCTTCCGTGCGCCTCTTTTTTGCGCCCAGCTTTTTCAGCCTGCGCAGCGACTTCTGGATCGTCTCATTCCAGGGCCAGTGGAACTTTGCGGGGTGGATGTGCCTAGGCGTTAGCATCTGCAGCAGGCTCTCAGCGGCATTTACCTGGCCCCCTGGATTCCCGCGCAAATCGAGGATCAGCCCGTCCGGCGCTTGATCCATCTGGATTTTGAGGAGGCGCTTGAATTCCTCGATAATTCTAGGAACGCCCGTGAGAACGTCCTGGTCGTCCTCCGGCAACGCGAAATTCTTAATCCTGATGTATCCGAACTTCTTACCTCCACCAGCAGTTCCAGTCAGGTATTCCGGATTCAGGTAGCCAGGCCGCGCCTTTCCCCCGGCATACTGATACTCGAAAGTACCTTTCAGTTCCGAATCCATTTTCTTGTCGACTTTGCCGCTTCGCTCATGAGCGAATTTGTGCGTGCTCCATATGGCCGTGGCACCCCGGCCGCTTTGTCTGGCTTCGTCGGCGCTGCTTGCTTTCCCTTCTGTAAATAACTTGCTTTCCGACAGTCCCTGGCCTACTCCCCAGGGCACCATCAGCGAGTGGATGCGTTTTCCACCATGAACCTTGAATTGGAACTGCGCCGTCGGCAATTCAGGCCCCACCCTGAACTGGAGCGACCGCATCGTCATCGCTCTTAATCCATTTGCCCGATATGCTGCCTTGTTGTGTCCCATAGCCCAATAGCTGGCATCGTCTAGCGCCTCCCTGAAATGCACTAACTTCGAGCCTCCGGCAAATGGAACTCCCCAGCGCAACATCTCCACCCCAACCTTGAAGTATTCGTGTTCGAAGCCGGGCATGATTTTGGTGACCACAAATCTCGTCTTGCCCATTTTGTCCTTGCAGTGTTTGATTTGAAAGGGCAGAAAAGCGAAAGCGTCCTTGTAAGGCGCCGGGCGCCCGTACAATGTGTGCAAGTCTCTTTGAGCTGCAAAGGCCAGCATTACATGACTGTGGAATGCATCCGCGTCAGCATCCAGTGACCTCCATCTCACCTCTTCAATGACGGCAAATGCGGGAGCAAGGCCCTGCATGTCTTTGTAAAAAGCATGGACATAATATCCGTCGAAGAGCTTTTGCGCTTCTGCGAGAATTTTCAGCCGGTCTTCACGGCTCAAATCTCTTCCACGGGCGTCCTCAATGAAGTTTTCATACGTAATGATCTTCAAATCCGGCAATCCCAATGCCTCGCTCTTCGAAGACAGATTCTCCCAAGCCTTCTTGGCGAGCGCTGCGCAATCCTCGAATTCAGGTCCCTTCATGTCGATTGATTCTACCGAGGGCTCTGATAGAGTGGCAATGAAAGTTCCCATGCTCGGTCGTCGCAATTTTATGGCAACACCCCTGCTTGCTGCCGCAGACACCTCTCCCCGCAAAGTCCGCATCGGCATTGTCGGCGGCCGCTTCGGCCTCGGCTTCCAATTTCAAGATCATCCGGATTGCATTGTCGAAGCTGTCTCCGACCTTCGCGGAGACCGCCGCAAAGCCCTCGCCAAAACCTATCGCTGTGCCAAGACCTACCCCTCGCTAGCCGAACTCGTTCGCGACCCCAACATCGAAGCCGTCTGCCTCTTCACCGACGCGCCGCTCCACGTCAAACACGCGACCCTCGCCCTCAAGCACGGCAAGCACGTCCTCAGCGCAGTGCCCGCCGCTTGGGCCACTCTCGATCAATGCCACGCCCTCAAAGACGCCGTCCAGCGCTCCGGCCTTTTCTACATGATGGCCGAGACCTCCTGGTACCGCCAAACCACCATCTCTGCCCGCGAACTCTACAAGCAGGGCAAATTCGGCGAGATCTACTACAGCGAAAGCGAATACCATCACGACGGCCTCGAAACCCTCTACATGGAAAACGGCCAACGCACCTGGCGCTACGGTGTCGCGCCGATGCACTACCCCACCCACTGCACTGCATTTCTGACATCAATTACCGGCGAGCGCTTCACCAACGTCTCCTGCCACGGTTGGGGCGACGATAGCCCCATGCTCAAAGACAACGCCTACCGCAACCCCTTCTGGAACGAAACCGCTCTCCTCAAGACCAATAAAGGCCACTCCCATCGTCTGGCCGTCTGGTGGAAAGGTGCTCACAAGGAAGTTGAACGCGCCCAGTGGTTCGGTACGAAAATGAGCCTCGCGACACAAGGCTGGAACCCCGCCACTGCCGTCTACAATCGCAACACTTTGGGCAAAGACGACGCCGGCTTCGATCACCGTGTGCATCGCGTTGAAGCCTACCCACAAAAGCTCTGGTGGCAAACCGATCTTCTCCCCGAGCCCCTGCGCAAGAACAGCGGCCACGACGGCTCTCACACCTTCATCACCCACGAATTCATCGATGCCTTAAGCCACCGCCGCGAGCCCATCATCAATATCCGCGAGTCGCTAGCCATGACCGCCCCCGGCATCGTCGCCCACCAATCCGCCCTCAAGGGCGGGGAACTCCTAAAGGTCCCCAGCTTCGACTAAAGCCGCAACAGATACTTCGCCAGCATCTCCTTCAACTCATCCAGCACAATCTTGCGCTCCTTGGCGCTAGGCTGCCGGTACGCATAATCAATCAACCGGTCCCCCACCTCAGCCGCAATCCGGATCCGCAACTGCAGCGTTTTCCCCGGCTTCACCCCAAACTTCTGCACCAGCAGATCCTCCAGGATCCCACCCGGCCCCGTATTCGGGTCCGACTGATCCTCCCGCGTTCGATCACTGATATGCCGACCCAAGGCCAACTCCCGAAAGTGAGGCCGCGCATCCAGAAAAGCCACATAAGCATCGAGTATCCGGTCCAGCGATTTCCGCGGGCTAAACAACAACTGCCGCGCCTTCACACTCGCCTCAATCTGCTCCCGGAAGTCCTTCAGCTCCCGCACCGCAATCGCGTCAAAGATCTCCTGCTTGTCGTTGTAAAAACGGTACAGCCCACCCACCGACAGCCCGGCCGTCTCCGCAATCCGGCTCGTCGTAATCTGCTCAAACGGCACCCGCCCCAGCAGCCCTGAAGCCGCATCGAGAATCGTATTCACCGTCTCGCTGCTGCGAGCTTGCACTGGGGCGCGTCTTGTTGAAGGTCCATTCATCTATTTCCACCAAACGCGAATGCGACTTCGCTTTCGTGTACCCTAATATTATGCCCATTCCGGTTTCACAGATGTGGACAGTTGCTACCTACGTGCTCAAGCAAAAGCTCAAAGGCCGCAAGCAATACCCTCTCGTCCTCATGCTGGAACCGCTCTACCGCTGCAACCTCGCCTGCGCCGGCTGCGGCAAAATCCAGTACCCCGGCCACATCCTCAAGCAGGATCTCACCCCCGAACAATGCTTCCAGGCCGTCGAAGAAACCGGCGTTCCCGCAGTCTCAATCCCGGGCGGGGAACCCCTGATGCACCCCAAAATCGACGAGATCGTAAACGGCCTCATCGCCCGTAAAAAGTACATCTACCTCTGCACCAACGCGCTCCTGCTTAAGGAAAAGCTCCACCTCTTCACGCCCAGTAAATACTTGTCTTTCTCAGTCCACATGGATGGTGATCGCGATCACCACGATTTTTCGGTCTGCAAAGAAGGCGGCTACGACATCGCTCTCGAGGCCATCCGCGCCGCAGTAGCCAAGGGCTTCCGAGTCACAACCAACACCACCGTCTTCGACGGCGTCGATTCCAAATCCATCCGCAAATTCTTCAGTGAAATGATGGACGCTGGGGTCGAAGGCATGATGATCTCCCCCGGCTACTCCTACGACAAAGCCCCCGATCAGCAACACTTCACTAGCCGCGAGCGCAACCAGACTCTCTTCCGGAAACTCCTGTCTAACCGCGACCCCAAGTGGCGCTTCAACATGTCGATGCTCTTTCTTGAATTCCTTATGGGCAAGCGCAACCTCGAATGCACTCCCTGGGGCATGCCTGCTTATTCGATTTTCGGTTGGCAGCGTCCCTGCTACCTGCAACAAGACGGCTACGCCGACACCTATCAGGAACTCCTCGACTCCACCGACTGGTCCAAATACGGCTATGAATCCGGCAACACCAAGTGCGAAAACTGCATGCTCCATTCCGGCTACGAAGCCACCGCCGTCCACTACACCTTCTCGATCCCCGGCATCATCGCCACCGTGAAGTCGTTGCTACTTCCGGCCTACAAGGATGAAGAAGCCCTGCGCATGATCGACCAGGAAAAACCAGTCTCCCCGCTAGTGCAAATCGACCTCACCTCGCTAGGCAAATCCACCACCCTACAGGGCCAAGCCGCATCCGGCAACAAACTTAGTGAAGGCGTAGAACAAGCCTTCGACTATCGCGGCGACGTCACCGTAAAATTGAAATCCGGCAACACCCTCGAAGGCTACGTCTATGACCGCCAGGGCTCACCCAACTCAGGCAAGGCCCGCCTCCGCATCATGATCAAGAACGAAGGCCTCAAGGTCACGGTCGAACAATCGGAAATCGAAGAGCTGAGCTTTTCTGGCCGGGACATGGCCGACGGACGCAGCTTCGAGGCCTGGGTCAAGAAGTACGCGCAGAAAAAAGCCGCCGGTGAATTGAATATCGAGCTCGTCCCCGAAGACCTTGATTCCTACTGAGCTGGGTGCAATTCTCCGCTTCTCTTAAACCCTTCTTCGACAAAATGGGCATCGAACACAAAAGCTTCTTCAGCCCCAAGCTGACGCATCAGGGCGAAACTGGCACAATCGACCAGACTCAATTTCCGCCGTGCCGCCGCAAGTAGGCTGGCCATAGCCAGCGCATGAAGCTTCTCGTCGATCCATCGTATTTCGAGCATCGGTAAGATATCCTCGTGAATGGCTCGCACGGCACCCATCCCCAATCTCTTCTGAGCCAGAGCGCAACATTCCACAACCACATAGTTGCTTGTAAACAGCGCCCGATCTTGATCCAGCAGTTCAATCCAAATTCTGTTCGCCTCGTCGCTTTTATTGTCCAATTGATCCAGCAGCGCAAAGATCGCGGAAGTATCTACGAATACCATCAGGATTGAAAGGCATCCGCAAGATATCGGTCATGGTCCAGGCTAATGTCTTTGCAGCCAGAATTAAATTTGCCTACAACGGCTTTTGCCCTTGCAATTTTCGCCGCACGGCCCGTGCCCGCTTCTCTTTGCACAAAAACGTCGATACTATTGCGAATCAACTCCGCGACTGATACTTGGCGTGCAAGCGAAAGTTTTCGCAGTATCGCCGCCTGTTCTTCCGATATTTGGATCTGAGTTCGTACCATCTGACGTCAGTGTAGCAATTGATGATTACATGATGCCGATTTTTCCTATTGGCGTCGAAGTTGACGCAACTGTAAGAATCTGTTAACGTCTTGAGTGTAGGGCTGGAATAAGCACTTTTTGAATCAAATCCAAAATTCTGATCCGCTTCCTGAGACGGCATATCTTTTGCTGTCTCATTTTTGCGTGTCCAGCTCCAAATTTACTTCTGTGTCTATTGATTCTGACAAAGCAACCGGAGAGCCAGGGTTTTAGCCCCTGGGGTCGGCCTTTGTTCCTCGCAGTACCTTTCTTCCTGATCGTTTCTACGATTCTCAAATTGATTCACTGTCCTGAACAGTACGGCGGCTAACGGCCGTCGAGAGGTTTGAACGAATGCAACAGAATACTCCGTCGGCCTATCGGCCCAATCAGCCGATCACTCGCGTCGATTTCTCCCGCATCAAGTCTTCCATCCCGATCCCTAACTTGATCGAAGTGCAAAAGCTCAGCTACATGCGCTTTTTGCAGATGGACTTGCTCCCCGACGAACGCGATGAGATCGGTCTCCAGAGCGTCTTCAAAAGCGTCTTCCCGATTACCGACTTCCGCGGTCTCTCCCAGCTCGACTTCGTCGATTACGCCATCGGCAACTGGGAATGCAAGTGCTCCGCCCTCAAGGGCCTGAATCACCTGCGCAGCGTCTGCCGTCAGTGCGGATCGACCATCCAGACCGACCCCTTCCACGCCGGTGACGTTCTCTGCCATGCTTGCGGCACCTTCAATAAGAACATCGTTACCTTCTGTAACCGTTGCGGCGATCCGGTCGGCCTGCAACTCAAGTACGACATCCCGGATTGCGAAGAGCGCGGCATGACCTTCTCTGCGCCCCTCAAGGTCACCATTCGTCTCACCGTCTATGACAAGGATCCCGAGAATCCAGACCCCAAGGCTAAGACCGTTCGCGACATCAAGGAGCAGGAAGTTTTCTTCGGCGAAATCCCGCTGATGACCCCCAATGGCACCTTTGTCATCAATGGCACTGAGCGTGTCATCGTCAGCCAGTTGCATCGTTCACCAGGCGTCTTCTTTGAGCGCGTCCCCGCCGCCGGCTACCATCTCGGCAAGATCATTCCTTACCGCGGTTCATGGGTCGAGTTTGAATACGACAACAAGAACTACCTCTTCGTTCGTATCGATCGCAAGCGCAAATTCTACGGTACTGTTTTCCTGCGCGCTCTCGGCTTCAAGTCCGACGAGCAGATTATCAAGGCCTTCTACACCGACACTCTCTCGAGGATGAGCCTGAAGAAGGGCAAGTTGATGCTGGGCGTCGCCGATTCGCTCAAGGCTCAGAAGCTTTCCTACGCCATCGTTAACAAGGCTGGGGAAGTGGTCGTTGCCCAGGGCAAGAAAATCACTTCTTCTGTCTTCAAGGCGATCAAGGAAAACAAGATTTCTGAAGTAGAAGTGGCCCCCAACGACCTCGAAGGCGCGCACTTCGCCGCCGACGTCATCGACATGGAGACAGGCGAAATCCTGGCCGAAGCAAACCACAAGCTCACCGAGACTCACTACTCCAAGTTCATGGAAGCCGGTATCGAGCACCTCGAAATCTTCTTCCCTGAGCGCGACGAAGTGGGTGTCGTCATCAGCGAAACCATCCGTAAGGATGAAAAGAAGAGCCAGGCTGAGAGCTTGCTTGAGATCTACCGCAAGCTTCGTCCCGGCGATCCTCCCACCCTCGACACTGCTACCCAGCTCTTCCAGGGCATGTTCTTCGACGCCCGCAAGTATGACTTCTCTCGCGTTGGCCGCATGAAGTTCAATATCAAGATTCACGACGACGAAAAGTTCATTCCTGCCGGTTGGACCGAGAAGCAGGAGGAGCTAAAGAAGGACGGCAAGCCGAACTTCACCAACCCCCTCGACCGCCGCGTTCTCGACACTGGCGACTTCATCGCCACCATCAAATACCTGCTCAAGCTCCGCCGCGGTATCGGTGCCGTCGACGACATCGATCACTTGGGCAACCGCCGTGTCCGCGCCGTTGGTGAATTGCTTGAGAACCAGTTCCGCATCGGCTTGGTCCGCATGGAACGCGCGATCAAGGAAAAGATGTCGGTCTACCAGGAAATGTCCACCGCCATGCCGCACGATCTCGTCAACGCCAAGCCAGTCATGGCCGCGATCCGCGAGTTCTTCGGTTCTTCGCAGCTCTCGCAGTTCATGGACCAGACAAACCCGCTATCAGAAATCACCCACAAGCGCCGTCTTTCGGCTCTTGGACCGGGCGGTCTCTCCCGCGAGCGCGCTGGCTTTGAAGTCCGCGACGTACACACCACTCACTATGGCCGCATCTGCCCGATTGAAACGCCGGAAGGCCCGAACATCGGTCTGATTTCCTCGCTCGCCTGCTTTGCCCGCATCAACGATTACGGCTTCATCGAATCGCCTTACCGGCGCGTCGTCGATGGCCATGTCGTCGATGAAGTGCGCATCCTCAATCCCGGCGACACCTCCTACAAGGTGAACGACGTGATTAAGCGCAACGAAATCGAAAAGGCCAATAAAGCCCTCGCCAAAGAAAAGCAGCGCGCCGATTACGAATCCCACTCCGACTATCTCAGCGCCTGGGAAGAAGACAAATACGTCGTCGCTCAGGCCAACATCCCGCTCGACGAAAAGGGCAAGATCACCTCAGAGCTGGTCAACGCCCGTCAGGCTGGCAACTTCGTTCTGAAGACTGTCGCTGACGTTCAGTACATGGACGTCTCGCCCAAGCAGCTTGTCTCGGTCGCCGCTTCGCTCATCCCGTTCCTTGAAAACGACGACGCCAATCGTGCCCTCATGGGTTCGAACATGCAACGCCAGGCCGTGCCGCTGCTTCGCGCAGACTCACCTGTCGTCGGCACTGGTATGGAAAAGGTCACCGCACGTGACTCGGGCGCTGTTGTCATCTGTAAGCGTGCCGGCATCGTCGATTCTGTTGACTCCGAACGCATCATCGTTCGCGTTGATGGCGGCGGCGTGGCTGAAGGTCAGATGTCGCGTGAAGTTGGTGCCGACATTTATCCACTTACTAAGTTCAAGCGCTCCAACCAGAACACCTGTATCAACCAGAAGCCCATCGCTTATGTCGGACAGCGTGTAGTTAAGGGTGACGTTCTGGCAGACGGCCCATGCACGGACGCCGGCGAACTCGCGCTCGGCCGTAACGTGCTGGTGGCCTTTATGCCCTGGCGCGGTTACAACTTCGAAGACGCTATCGTCATCTCCGAAAAGATGGTCAAGGAAGATTACTATACTTCCATTCACATCGAAGAATTCGAAATCGAAGCCCGCGACACCAAGCTCGGACCAGAAGAAATCACTCGTGATATCCCGAACATCTCGGAATCCTTCCTTCGCAATCTCGACGAATCGGGCATCATCCGTATTGGTGCCACCGTCAAGCCAGGCGACATCTTGGTTGGCAAGGTAACGCCCAAGGGCGAAACCCAGCTCACCCCTGAAGAAAAGCTCCTCCGGGCGATCTTCGGCGAAAAGGCTGGCGACGTCAAGGACGCTTCACTCTATTGCCCTCCCGGTATCGAGGGCGTTGTTGTCGACGCAAAGGTCTTCTCCCGCAAAGGCGCAGACCTCGACGAACGCTCAAAGATCATCCAGGAAGAAGAAGTCCAGCGTCTGGACCGCAACCTCACCGACGAAAAGCGCATCCTCAACGACGAACGCTCGAAGCGTTTGTTTGCGATGCTCGGTGGCCGCATTGTTCAGGCCGACTTGCACGACGAAAAGACCAACAAGAAGCTCCTCGGCAAGGGCCAGGAGATCACCCGCGACATCCTTGAGAAAATGCGTTCGCGCGATCTCAAGCGCATGCGCCTCGACAAGAAAGACCCTCTCCTCAACGAGAAGCTCGACGAGATCGAAGACATGACCTCGCGTCAGATCGCCGTTCTCGAAAAGATCACCGAAGAGAAGAAGGCCAAGCTCAAAAAGGGCGACGAACTGCCGCCCGGTGTCATCAAGCTGGTCAAGTGCTATATCGCGATGAAGCGCAAGCTCAGTGTCGGTGACAAGATGGCTGGTCGCCACGGCAATAAGGGCGTCATCGCCCGCATCGTGCCTGAAGAAGATATGCCCTATCTTCCAGATGGCACGCCGGTTGAAATTGTCCTCAACCCGCTCGGCGTCCCTTCGCGTATGAACGTCGGTCAGATCCTTGAAACCCACCTCGGCTGGGCCGCTCGCGCCCTCGGCGTCAAGTTCGCAACCCCCGTCTTTGACGGCGCAACCGAAAAGGACATCAAGGAACAACTCGCCAAAGCGGGTCTGCCCTCATCGGGCAAGATCAAGCTGGTCGATGGTATGACCGGGATGGCCTTTGAGCAACCCGTCACCGTCGGCTACATCTACATGCTCAAGCTGAGCCACTTGGTCGACGACAAGATCCACGCCCGGAGCATCGGACCGTACTCCCTCATCACCCAGCAACCTCTTGGTGGTAAAGCGCAGTTCGGTGGACAGCGCTTCGGCGAAATGGAAGTCTGGGCCCTCGAAGCATACGGCGCAGCTTACATTCTGCAAGAACTCCTTACGGCCAAGTCGGACGACGTTTATGGTCGCGCCAAGATTTACGAAGCCATCGTTAAGGGTGAGGCTGCGGCTGAGCCCGGCGTACCTGAGAGCTTCAACGTCTTGATCCGCGAACTCCAGTCGCTCTGCCTCGACGTCGAACTGATGAAGATGAAGAAGACAACGGACGAAGAAGATGCGCCCGTTGATACCGCCCTCGCGGCGGACTAGAGGAGCTGAACATGTCAGACCAGCAACTCTATCTTTCCATCGGCGTTCCTTCTCTTGTTGCCTTAATCGGCATCCTGATAAACGTCACCTTGTTCACAACGTTAAACACTCGAATCAGTTCTCTCGAATCGCGTCTTGATAGTCGAATTTCTACCGAAATAGCAAGGCTGGAATCTAACATCCAGTCTCTTCTAAGTAAGTTCGACATCTTAACTGGTAAGGTCATTGAACTTGACAATCGCCTCACCCGACTCGAAGAACGTTTGAAGCATTCATAAAGGAGACCAGATAAATGTATCGTTCATCACCCTACGACCGGGCAAATTTAATCGCGGACTTTGACTCGATCCGCATTTCGCTAGCCTCGCCCGAAAAGATCATCAACTGGTCCCACGGCGAAGTCACCAAGCCCGAGACCATTAACTACCGCACCTTCAAGCCAGAACGCGACGGCCTCTTCTGCGCCCGCATCTTTGGCCCGGTAGCGGATTGGGAATGTCTCTGCGGCAAGTACAAACGCATGAAGCACCGCGGCGTCATCTGCGACAAGTGCGGAGTAGAAGTCACTCTCTCCCGCGTCCGTCGCGAACGCCTCGGCCATATCGAACTCGCCAGCCCCTGCTCGCACGTCTGGTTCTTCAAGGGCCTCCCGTCGCGCATCGGCTACCTGCTCGATATCACCCTGCGTGAACTCGAACGCGTCCTTTACTTCGAAGCCTATGTGATCGTCGAACCCGGCGAAGCGCATGGCTCTGTCTCGCGCGGCGAAGTGATCTCCGACGAACGCAAGCGTCAACTTGATCAGGAATTCCCCGGCGGCTACACCCCCATGATGGGCGCCGAGGGCATCAAGGAACTTCTCAAGAAGATCGACGTCGACACGTTGTCAGTCGAAATTCGCGAGCGCATGAAGACCGAGCAGTCGGCGCAAAAGAAGCTGAAGTTTGCCAAGCGTCTGCGCGTCACCGAGAGCTTCCGCAAGTCGGGCAACAAGCCCGAGTGGATGATTCTGGACGTACTGCCAGTGATTCCGCCTGACCTTCGCCCGCTCGTTCCGCTCGACGGTGGCCGCTTTGCCACCTCCGATTTGAACGACCTCTACCGTCGCGTCATCAACCGCAACAACCGTTTGAAGAAGCTGATCGAACTGCACGCTCCTGACGTCATCGTACGCAACGAAAAGCGCATGCTCCAGGAAGCCGTCGACGCGCTGTTCGACAACGGCCGCCGTGGCCGCGTACTTCGTGGTGCCAACAACCGTCCGCTTAAGTCGCTCTCAGACACCCTCAAGGGTAAGCAGGGCCGCTTCCGTCAGAATCTTCTCGGTAAGCGCGTCGACTACTCGGGCCGTTCGGTGATCGTCGTTGGTCCAGAGCTCAAGCTCCACCAGTGCGGCCTCCCCAAGAAGATGGCGCTCGAACTCTTCAAGCCCTTCATCTATCACCGCCTCGAACAGCGTGGGCATTGCACCACCATCAAGCAAGCCAAGGAACTCGTCGAGCAACAGGACCCGGTAGTTTGGGACATCTTAGAGGAGGTGATCAAGGATCACCCCGTCATGCTCAACCGCGCTCCCACCCTTCACCGTCTCGGCATCCAGGCCTTTGAGCCGGTGCTGGTCGAAGGCAAGGCGCTCAAGCTCCACCCGCTGGTATGTACCGCCTTCAACGCCGACTTTGACGGCGACCAGATGGCCGTCCACATTCCGCTCTCGCCCGAAGCGCAGATCGAAGCTTCCACTTTGATGCTCGCCTCCAACAACATCCTCTCCCCCGCTCACGGCGCGCCCATCGCAACGCCTTCGCAGGACATGGTGCTTGGCCTTTACTACCTCACCAAGGCCCGTCCGGGTACTAAGGGTGAAGGTCGTACCTTCGCCTCCGTCGACGACGTCCTGATTGCGCTCGAGATGAACGAAGTCGAAACCCTCTCGCCGATCCGCCTTCGCTACACCGGGAAGGTGATCGACTTGACCAAGGCATTCGACTCGCAGAACGTCATGCACACCGAGCCGATCGAGTACGTCAAGCAGTACATGGATACGACGGTGGGTCGCGTCATCTTGAATGACGTGCTGCAGCGCGCTATCGCGCCGCTCACCACCGAACCGATCGCCTATCTTAACGGCTTGCTCAAGAAGAAGGGCCTTACGCAAATGGTGCATTATTGCTACCTGCGCTTTGGTCTCCAGGCAACCGTTGCCATGCTCGACGACGTGAAGGCCCTCGGCTTCCACTACGCCACACGCGGCGGCGTTTCCATCGGCATCGACGACATGGTCGTCCCCAGCGTTAAGCCCAAGCTTGTTGCTGATGCCGAAAAGAACGTCATCGAAGTGCAGCAGCAATACAACGACGGTGCCATCACTAACGGCGAACGCTACAACAAGACAATCGAAATCTGGCAGCGCGCCAACGATCAGGTCTCAGACGCCATGTTCAAACTCATGGAAGAAGACGACCGCACCGGCCGCTATCTCAACCCGATCTACATCATGGCCGACTCCGGTGCCCGCGGATCCAAGCAACAGATCCGTCAGCTCTCTGGTATGCGCGGTTTGATGGCCAAGCCAAACGGCGAAATCATCGAAACCCCGATCACGGCCAACTTCCGCGAAGGCTTGAACGTACTCCAGTACTTCATCTCAACGCACGGTGCCCGTAAGGGTCTCGCCGACACCGCTCTCAAGACGGCCGACTCCGGCTACCTCACCCGCCGCCTCTGCGACGTGGCGCAGGACGTCATCATCGCCGAACTCGATTGCGGCACGATGGAGGGCATCTACGTCGAGCCCATCATCGAAGCGGGCGAAATCATCGAGCCACTGCGCGACCGTATCATTGGCCGCGTGGCTCAAGAAGCCCAGATCGACTTTGAAGGCCGCATCATCGTGCGGGCCAACGAAGAGATTACCGAAGAGAAGGCTTCTGCCATCCAGGGTGCCGGTATCGAACGCGTCCGTATCCGTTCGGTGCTCACCTGCGAATCCAAGCGCGGCGTCTGCCAGCTCTGCTACGGCCGCAACTTGGCGACTGGCCGCATGGTAGAACGCGGCGAGGCAGTCGGCATCATCTCCGCTCAATCCATCGGCGAACCCGGCACGCAGCTCACCATGCGTACCTTCCACGTCGGCGGCACCGCGTCTTCGCAGTCCGAACAGTCCACACAGGACGCCAAGACCGACGGCTTCATCAAGTACGACGGCATCCTCCTCGTCAAGGACAAGGTTGGCAACATGATCTCGATGAACCGCTCCGGCATCATCGTGATCGTCGACGAAAAGGGCCGCGAAAAAGAACGCTACCCCGTAGTCTACGGTGCCAAGGTTCTTCTCGAAGACGGTGCACCCGTCAAGCAAAACCAGGTCATCCTCGAATGGGATCCTTACTCCTTCTCCATCCTTACCGAAGTCTCGGGTACCGTTCACTTCAAGGACATGATCGATCAGGTCACCATCACCGAGCAAGTTGACGAAATCACAGGCATGAGCCAGTTTGTCGTCATCGATTCTACCGACGACAAGCGCGTTCCTGCTTTGGTCATCAAGTACGCTGGCGGATCCAAGGCCGACGAACGGCGCTACCTCATGCCGACCCACGCCCACATGCTGGTGCGTGACGGTGAAGAAGTACACGCCGGCGATGTCCTCGCTAAACTGCCTCGAGCGACAACGAAGACGAAAGATATCACCGGTGGTCTCCCCCGCGTCGTCGAACTCTTCGAAGCCCGCAAGCCCCACGATCCGGCTATCATCGCCGAGATCAATGGCTCTATCCACTTCGGTGAACTCGTCAAGGGTTTCCGCAAGATCTCGATCACGGGCGATGACGGCACCGTCAAGGAATACTCGATTCCTCGCGGCGTCCACATCAACTTCCAGGAAGGCGAGCGCATTAAGGCCGGCGATCCTCTAATGGATGGCCCCCGCAATCCGCACGACATTCTGGCGGTACTCGGCGAAACCGAACTTCAGAAGTACATGGTCAATGAAATCCAGGAAGTCTACCGCCTCCAGGGTGTAAACATCAACGACAAGCACCTCGAAGTCATCGTTCGCCAGATGCTGCGCTGGGTCAAGATCGACGAGATCGGCGACACTGAATTCCTCCCTGAGGAAGTGGTAGATCGCTTTAAGTTCAAGACCGAGAACACACGCGCCATCGAAAGCGGCGGCCGTCCCTCTCGCGGCAATCCAATCCTGCTGGGTATCACCAAGGCGTCGCTGTCGACAGACAGCTTCATCTCGGCGGCCAGCTTCCAGGAAACCACTCGCGTTCTCACCGAAGCCGCCATCAACGGCAAGGTCGATTACTTGCGTGGTCTCAAGGAAAACGTCATCATGGGCCGTCTCATCCCGGCCGGCACGGGTCTCGAATACTACCGTCGTTCGAAGATCGCCGGTGAGGATGTAGTCGAGTCCGTCGAACAGGAGCCGGAGAACATCATGGATTCGTTGTCAGCCTATGACGACGACGCCAAGAGCCTCTTCGCCGGTGGCCTCGACGACGACGAACCAATCGGCATGGGCGACGTCGAGTAACCCTGTCACAAACCAAACAAAAGACCCCGGCGCCCTACGGTGCCGGGGTCTTTTTTAGTTCAGCTTCTGCCCAGCGTTAGAATTTGGGTCATGGTGCGTCTCACTGTTGAATTAATCCCGGACATCGAACTGGGCGGCTTCACGGCTCGAGTCCCGGATGTCCCCGCCTATGGAGAAGGCAGTACCGAAGATGCTGCGATGGACGATTTGAAAGAAGCTTTGGCCGCTTATATTGAAGCCTTTGGGTTGGATGATGCTATCAGCCGGTTGAACGCTCCAAGTTCGCTACGTCAAATTGACTTTCACCTGGACAAATTGGTGCGTGCCTAAACTTCCACGGCCTACAGGCCAGGAAATACTACGATTTCTTGTAGTTCAAGGCTACTCGGTCGTACGGATCCCTGGGAGTCACCACGTTTTATCGCGTCAAGAACTTCGAACAGTAGTTCCTGTTCATGCAGGAGTAACGCTAAAGATCGGTACCTTACGCGGAATTGTACGCGACTTTGAGCTTTCTCCCGCAGACTTCGCTCGATTCTTCGGCGATTAGAGAAACGCTGATTGGTGAATCACTCAGCGTGAGTCCCAAAAGTTTCGACAGATGCTGAGATTGCTCAAGATCGATGAAATCAGCCGTTGTCCTTCCCGCAGCAATCCCATCGAGTTGGGTATCACCAAGGCGTCCCTGTAGACAGACGGCTTCATCTCGGCAGCGAGCTTCCAGAAAACCACGCGAGTCCTCACCGAAGCCGCCATCAACGGCAAGGTCGACTACTTGCGTGGTCTCAAGGAAAACGTCATCATGGGCCGTCTCATCCCGGCCGGCATCGGTCTCGAATACTACCGTCGTTCGAAGATCGCTGGCAAGGATGTGGGCCAGTCCGTCGAACAGCAACCGGAGAACATCTTGGATTCGTTGTCAGCCTATGACGACGACCCAATCGGCATGGACGACGTAGAGTAACCCGGTCTCAATTCAAAGCACAAAACCCCGCCCGCCTCAAAGCTGGCGAGAGTCTTCTTTGGCTGTTATCCTGTGGCTTGTTACGCCCACTCTTAGTCGCGAACTTGTTTATTCAAGTCCTCTTCGCTCAAAACGTGGCATCGCTCGCCCTTTCTCCCCATGGAGAGACACTGTTCTTCCACTCACAACTTCTTCTTCGTGGCGAACCATCCAACTCCATTCAACGAGGCCGGATTTACAGGTATGCTCCCGATAAGCCCGAAATAGAAGTTGAAGGAACAAGCGTGGTGCGTTTGTCGGGTGTCTTTCTTGCCAGCGATGGCATCACTCTCGCTCAATATTGCAACCGCGTTGAGAACGTCGGTATTCGCCCAATCGGGTTTGACGGCGTCTGTCTGAACCAGAGCTTTTTTCGAGGCGCACAATCTCGTATTAGCCGCAACGGTCGATTCATCTTCCAGGCAGATGGCGCTCTTGTTCTGCGTGATCTTGAGACTGGCACCACTCATCCGATGCCCATCCTCTCCCCGCTGCACGATCACAATGCCCTGAGCGATAACGGCACATTAGTCACTCGATTATTGAACTCGAATGTTGTTGTCCTGGCTCGACCCGATGAGCCGTTCCGGAAGCTCTACGAAGGCGGCCCTGTAGAACGCGCAGCCATAAGTCCAGACGGTCGCTATGTGTTTATCCGCGAGGATTCATCGAGTGGGGTTTCTTCGCTCATTGAGATTGAAGTCAGCACACTCGCTCGGCGCACACTGCTTCAGACACAGAACGACAAGTTCAACTTCATGCTCGACCAGGACGCCAACCACATCCTGATCCGTTACTTCCAGGCGATTAGCCTTTGGAGTCGCGCCTCGAACACAATTGAGCGGCTGGCCGACACACCAGACCTCATCACTGCCGCCACGATCAGCGATGATGGCACTACCATCGCATTTAAACGTAACAATGGTTCGATCAGCAGAATTGCCGGTGGTGAAACCCAGGAGCTCTACCCAGCCACACCAATGCGACTCCTTCCGATGGGCCGTACTGCCTATCCTGGCTCGGCAGTCTTCTTCTCTGCGGCAGGCTTTGACGAGCGCACCGAGATCACCCTCGAAGGTAAGCCCCTTCCCGTCTTGCGCTTGAAAGACACTTCAATTCAAGCTCAGGAATTATTGGTCCAGATCCCCTGGGACGTCCATCCTTATAGCGGAGTGATTCTTGCTATTCGTCCAGATTCTCCATTTCTGTTTCGGTACGACCTCCCATTCCTGCAAGAGCCAACCGCCAGTTTCTTCAACGTTTTCGATCCAGCCGCACGCGGCTTCGTAGTCGCTGCAGCCCTTCAGGACTTTTCCAGGTTATCGGGCAAGGACAATCCTGCTCCCGCCGGGTCTATCATTCATGTCTACCTTGGCGCTCTTGGCCCACTCGACCAGCCTGTCGCCACCGGTGAACCCGGCCCCGCAAACCCACCTGCCAAACCTCTGGCAACGATCCGCTGCACCCTACGCAATCTGGATCTCGATTCCCCTCCGGTGGAACTGCAAGTTCCAACCCTAATCTACGCACCAGGCTTGGTTGGTGTCTATCAGGCAGATCTCAAGATTCCAGCCAACTGGCCCACCGCTTACAATCAGCTTCGCTGCGCAACCAGTCCGCAAGCTCTCGACGAATCGCGTATTTATACCAAGTCCAAATAAGAAGGCTTCAACGTTTGAGCGTTGCCAGACCGACATGATCAAAGCTGTAAACCCGAGTTACCTTCCATCCGGCCGCTGTCTTCTGCGCGAGATGAATAAACTGTGCCACTCCAGTTGCTTCAGACCCCGGCGCGGACGGATGGAAGCGATGGCGGCCCACCAACAGCGCACCAAAGCCCTTCATGGGGTAGACCTGCAAAGACCCTTGGATCAACTCACGCCGCACCTTCCCGCAGATATTCGTCTTCACTGAATCCACCAAGTTTTTCACGCCAAGCGTTACACCGCCTTGATCATGGTAAAACTCAACTCCCTCTCCGAATGTGGCGGCAAACTCATCCAGCCTGCAGGCGTTGTAAGAATCAAACATCCGTTTGTCGAGATTCGACATCTCCTCAAACAGTGCTTCGCCAGGCTTTGCGGCATTGGTTGGCTGGGATTGGCCGAAGACGGCGGTGGCGAGAGCCAACAGCGTGAGGATTTTGTACATACTCCTCCTACGGCAACACCCCGATCCAAGTTCCCAGACATGTAGAATTGAGCGTATATGTGCGATCAAAACCATTTTGACGAAGACCGGAAAGAATTCGAATCTCTTGATCTTGTGACAAGAAAGCAATTCGGAGTCCTGCTCAGCGCGGGAATGTCGATGATACTGCCGCAAGTGGCTAACGCTGCCGCAGTCGTTGAAGCGGAAGTGACGGTAACAACGCCCGATGGCGACGCCGACTGCTACTTCGTGCATCCTGCCACCGGTACGGCCCCTGCGGTTCTCATCTGGCCAGACATCTTCGGCCTTCGCCCCTCGTTCCGTAAAATGGGCAAGCGGCTTGCTGAATCGGGCTATTCAGTTTTGGTAGTCAATCCCTTCTACCGCACGAAGAAAGCCCCCACTGCTGAAGCTGGCTCTGCCACTCCAATCCAGCAAGTGATGCCCCTGGCACAGACACTCAACGAATCAACTCACATGACGGATGCCAAGGCTTTCATCGCCTGGCTTGACAAGCAGGCGTCGGTTGCCAGGAATCGAAAAATCGGCACGCAGGGTTATTGCATGGGCGGCCCAATCGCTTTCCGCACCTCTGCCGCAGTTCCGGATCGCGTCGGAGCCGTCGCCAGCTTCCACGGTGGTGGCCTCGTAAGAGACAACCCCAGCAGCCCACACCTGCAGGCCTCAAAAACCAAGGCTCAGTTCCTGGTGGCCATCGCCGCCAATGATGACGCGCGCTCCCCCAACGATAAGACCACGCTGAAAGAAACTTTCGAGCAGGCAAAACTTTCCGCTGAAATCGAGGTCTACGCTGGTGCAGCGCATGGCTGGTGCCCACCCGACTCTGGTGTCTACAATGAACCCCAAGCCGAGAAGGCATGGAGCAGACTTCTCGCTCTCTACTCAAAACTTTAGTCTAGTCGCTTGCGTCGACTCACATGGCGACATTTACGTTCTGCCCAATTAAGTTTTAGAATAAAAGAAAAAATGTAGAGAGTTAATCGAAGCATTCACATAAAAAATAGATTAAATATTTTACTGCGTGAAGAACTCTCACCATGCCTTATGGTCTGGTAAAATCATGATAAGAAAGACTAGTTATCAATCAGCCGCAATTCCATATTTGGTGATCGCTAGCCTAAGGAATTGACTTTAAGTTAAATATAATTACAATAATAACGAAGTATTAGATTTGGAGATGCCGTGGAAAAATACATCGTTATTATCGGAATTGCGCTTTTGATGGGCAGCCCCGCAAGCCTGGGCCAGACGCTCGAGGCGAAGAGACTTCTTTTCGAGAAGGCAGAAGCCGGCTATTACGATTCGCTCCTGTCGGAGATTGCGGAGTTGAAGAATCGGATGGCGGCACTTGAATCTGCGGTCGGGTGCGTAAGAGAGTCGCAGGCCCGGGTAGAACGCGCTCCAATAGCCCCGCAAGAGCTGAGCCTCTTTGAAGAAGAGCCGGAGTGGGAAAGCCGCGCCATTGTTGGATTTCACCAGGCCGGGGCGAGCTCCGCACCCTCAACCCAAAATGCGTTTTTCGACTTTTCCATCATGCGAGGCTTGGGCAGTCAGAAAAATCTCGCCGATGCACGCGTCAACCTCTGGGGCAATGTCAGAGTTGCCAGCAGCCCCCGTCAGATTTCTGTACCAGTGTCCCAATTTGCGCCTGGTTTTGTAAGCAGCCTGATTCAAACCCCAGTCAATGAGATGGCGCAAAGCGTCGAATTCCTGACCGGGCTCGGCCTTCGACTCGCCAAGTTTCAACAAGGCGGAGGCCGCATACGCACGCTGGAAGCCGTGGCTTTCTTCGGCGGTAATGGCAGCTTTACAGACCCCTTCTCGCGCGGCGCCATTTTCAAGGTGCCCGCCCCAAACACGCCGTCGCGATCCGAGTTTGATCGCCGCCACAAAGTAGCCACTCCATTCATTGCTCTTGTTCCGGCGGATCGCGAGCGCTTTTACCGCTCTTATGGTGGAGGCTTGCGTTTGATGACCTTCGAATCCCGCAAAAGGCTGTCGCCCCCGGCAACCTACATGGTCACGGTAGGTCAGGACCAGATGATAACCGGTGGCGCATACCAGGGCCCGGTCTTGCGGCTGGACGTTTTTTACCCCCTTCCCATAGGCAAGGCAGATGGCCGTTGGAAAAGTATTTTCCTATTTGGAACCGTGAATATGAAGCTCGCCCGCACTTCCTATCAAACCCCATTGGCGATGGAACGCTATTGTACGGATGCAAAGCTGGCCAATTTGAGTTGTAATAGCACGGTGAAGAACTTCTATGATCCCGACGTTACCGTGGTGGGCTTGGCAAGCACGCGAGACAACTACCGGTTGGGCGTGGGAGTTGATTTGGTTAATCTGATGCGGAGCTGGTTTGTGCCTCCTACACGAACGAATTGAGGAACTTAAAATGAGCGAGTTACCCAGAATATATGCGCCCAAAGGCGTCGACGTTTTTGACCGCCATGAATTAAGCCCTGAGGTTCTCTCTCAAGAGAACGTCGAGATCAATTTGCAGCGCGACTCGCGCAAGTTGGTCGTAGGAGCGCCTACAGTTGGGCTAGCCATTTCTGGCGGAGGAATTCGTAGCGCTACATTCGGTCTCGGAGTGATGGAGGCGCTTAAAGAACAAGGCGTTCTGAAGCAGATCGACTATCTTTCCACCGTATCAGGCGGCGGATATATCGGAAGTTGGCTGACCGCGAATTGTCTTCGCAACGGCGGATGGGGCTGGACCCAGAAGGGCAGATTTTGGGAAACCTCAATCCGGCATCTACGGCGCTATTCCAACTATCTCTCGCCACAGATGGGCTTCTTCAGCGCCGATAGCTGGTCGATCGCAACCATCTGGATTCGCAATACAATGCTGATTCAGATGACGATAGTGCTGGCTTTGGTGGCTCTGTTTGTCGTGCCTCAAATTTGTCTGGATCTGTTTGTAAAATGGCCTGGCGAAGAAGGCTTGCGCCTATTGACCTTTGTGCTCTTCGGCGTGGGGGTAGTGGGAGCGGCCGGAAATCTGCTCGAAATGCACCGGCCCGAGTGTTGGGTGCTCAAGGCGGAGAACTGGAATGCTTCGATTCTCGTTGGTGGTATTCCGCTCGGAATCGCGATTTACGCTTACGTTGCCTGGGCCAGGGTGTGGTGGCTGGATGTCGCGATCTCGGCGTTCTTGTTGTGCGGTCTTTTTCTTCTATTGCCCGTCGCTGTGAAGTTGTACGCACTCGGCCAAAGGTGGTTTGGGATCGAAGAAGGCAAGCGGGCCGAACGGATCCGGTATGGGCAAGCTCTCACGCAGATTTTGCTTGTGGTTCCAATGATGATTGCGGCCTATCTGATTGCTTCCGTGATGAGTTTTCAAGCCTACTGGGTTTTCGGCCAGGATAGCTATTCCGCAATCCTGGCCGAGGCGATGGGGCATTGGTGGCTGCCGTTCAGCTTTGCTGTTTTTACCTTTCTGATGCTTTCGCTGTGTCTTGTCAAAAAAGGATCAGGGGCAACAGCCATCTGGGCGGTTGCGATGAGCGTGAGCGGTGCATCTGCTGTTCTCTATCTATTGCTCTGCGCGATCATTTTCGTGGCCAGGTCATTTTATTCAGGATCCTTGGCCGAATCGGCAGACTGGCATTGCCAAATCCTGATTCCGGCATTGGTCTTGTACGCGTTTTCGATTGGTGTTGTGGTGATGATCGGAATGATCGGAAATGCCAGCACAGAGGGTGCCCGGGAGTGGTGGAGCAGGATGGGTGCCTGGCTTGGCATCTACGGGCTGGCGTGGACATTATTGTCTGCTTTCTCTGTCTATGCACCTTGGGCCGTACTCTGGCTTGGGACCGCAAAGGCTTCGGGTGGTTTGGCCGGTCTGGTTGGAACGACGATTACCGGTTTGTGGGCGGGTGGATCGAGATCAACAAGCTCTGACAAAAACGGAACAAACGAAGCCAAAGCGGCTAACCCGAAACTGGAATTAATTGCCAGAGTTGCTCCCTTTGCTTTCATTGCCGGGCTTCTCGGTGGCACTGCCACGCTGCTCTATCTGGTGGAAGCACAGATCGGTGGCGGGAATGCTACGTCCTACTCCCAGAGGCTTCACTCGCTGTCCGGTTTTTACATAGCAGAGGTCTTTGGCTATCACCTCTTTCTGCTACCTACTCTGTTTATGGGCTCGCTCTTGCTGGCGCTGGGTTTTGCCTCGCGGGTTGACCTCAACGAGTTCAGTCTAAATGCGTTTTACCGCAGCAGGCTCGGTAGATGCTATCTAGGTGCTTCTCGCCTCGATCAGGGAGAATCTTCAGAAGCAGATTTGAAAGGCACCACTCGTAGTCCGCATCCCTTTACCGGTTTTGACGATGACGACGATGTCAGTCTAAAGCAGTTGAAGTTTGCCAATGGCTACCGCGGACCGTTGCATATCGTGAACTGCGCACTGAATCTGGGTGGAGCAGGTGACTTGGCAGTTCAGTCGCGGCAGGCGGCAAATTTTCAGTTTTCCGCCCTCCACTGCGGCTCGAATCGCCGGGATGTGCAACTGATGGATACCGAAGCTTATTCCGGCTTGGAAAAGAACGCCACACCCACTTTGGCGCAGGTCGTAAGCGTATCCGGTGCCGCAGCAAGCCCGAACATGGGTTACCACAGCTCGACTACCGTCGCATTCCTGCTCACGATGTTCAATGTGCGGCTGGGTTGGTGGTTCGGGAACCCGTCCAAGCAAAGAAAAGGTGACTCTTCGCCGTGGTTGAGTCTCCGTTATCTTGCGGTCGAGCTTCTGGCATCGGCAACCCCGGATTCAGCCTACCTGATGGTTTCAGACGGTGGGCATTTTGAGAATCTGGCTGTCTATGAGTTGATCAGACGCCGTATAGGGGTGATCATCTGCAGCGATGCAGAAGCGGATGCAGATTATGGGTTTGAAGGCGTAGGAAGACTCTTGCGGATGTGTGAAGTTGATTTTCACGCCAGGATCGATATCGATCTCAGCGCGGTTAGGCCCTACCAAAAGACGGGGAGAAGCAGGGCTCATTGTGCTGTTGGCAGGATCACTTATATTGACGACACGCAAGGATGGCTTGTTTATGTCAAGTCGAGCTGGAAAGGAAACGAGGCCGAAGCTGTGCAACAGTATCGAAGCGCCAATCCGTGCTTCCCTCACGAGAGCACGGGAGATCAGTTCTATTCCGAAGACCAGTTTGAGAGCTATCGCACGCTGGGGCGGGAGGCAGCAATGGAGGCTTTTGGAAATTACAAGCCTGAACAAATCCTGGTTGAGTATGTAGAGAACACCCTGCAGCCAATGGTGCAATCCGAGCCAAAAGCTGGCTAGTAAGAACGGTAGAGTTCAACCAAACGCCCGAGTTCGGCCTTGTGTTCATCGCGCACGGCGCAGAGCGGAGGGCGGGCAGGGCCGGCAGGGATGCCCATCAGTTCCATCATTTCTTTCATGACTGTGACTTCGTAGCCCTTCATCTTGTCGCGCAGGGCGTAAAGTGGATGAACATACTTGACTAGGATCTCATTCATTTTGGTGAAGTCCTGAGCCTGGCCGGCCGCCGAGATGGCAAGCGCGATCTTGGGGCTGACGTTCGAGATAGAACTGGTAAACGCCTGCACGCCGATCGACCAGTAACCGCCGGCACAATCGTCACCCAGCCCGCCGACCCAGGCAAGGCGGTCGCCGAGTTTGGCCATGATGCGCTGGTACATGCGGATATTGCCTTGACCGTCTTTCCAGATTTGAAGACTAGGAACTGCGTCGGCGAGGCGGGCTACTTGATCTGGGCTGAAGGCGGCCCAATCACGGGAGTACAGTGCGAGTGGGAGACCTGTCGAGTTTGCAATCGTCTTGTAGTAGTCGATCCAGCCTGCCTCTGGCGCATTGATGTAATACGGTGGCATGACCAACAGTGCATCTGCACCGGCCTTCTCCATCCGGCGAGCCATGTCCGTGCCAATCGCAGTGTTGTAGCCTACACCAGCGACAACAGGCATACGGCCATGAGTTGCCTGAACCGCAACACGTACCACTTCGGCTGACTCTTCAGCAGTCATGGAATAGATTTCTCCCGTACCGCCAGCCGCGACAATGGCGCAATAAGGGTGTTGGGTCATCTCATCGACGTTCTTTTCAAGTGAGGCTAAGTCGAGAGTAAGGTCTTTGTGGAAAGGCGTGATTGGAAAACCGAAAACGCCACGGAGTTGATCGCGAAGTTGAGGCATGCTTGTCGAATTTTGAGTCTATCGCAGGAGGCGTTAGCTATGCAGGAGCAAATAGCTGATCGATGAGCACGCTGGCTTCCTCTAGCAGTTCTGGTTCAAGTGTCTGCCGGTCGGAATAAGCTTCGTTAGCAGGTGTAAGCGCTTCGATTTGTTCTATGAGATCGCTGGCGAGCGCAAGCACGTTCTTTTCTTCAATCTCGGTCGGAAAAGTAGCTGCAAGGATCATGCCGCCGGGCATCGGGCAAAGCAGCAGGTCTCGACGGCGACCTCGCTGGAGATGGAAATTCTGCTTTCCCAATCCAAGCCGACGGCTCATTTCGCCACCTGAGCTAAAAGTCGATGCGACGATTGGTCCGAGCGATTGGGAGATTGGTGTCGAGTCTTTCACCGCACTCGCAACCATCGTGCCTACACGGCTGACGAGGAGGATCTGGCGGCACTGTTGACGTCCGATCGAGTCTTGCAATATTCCAGAAAGGCTGCTGTTGATCATTGTGCTTACTCGAAGTAGGACTTTGCTATGGAGGTCTGAACGCGGATTGCCATTTGGCGGCATTTCAGGGCGTTTTCTTGCTGGTTGCTTCGCTCGTAGAGGGCAGCCAGATGCAAATAGGCATCTCCGTAGCCTGGCTCGGTACGGAGCGTCAGCTCGTAGTAGTGAAGTGCATCTGTAATTTGGTCTCGCGCCTCAAAGGCCCGGGCAAGCCGGAGGCTGATCGGTGCGAGAGGGATGTCACGGTTTTTAAGTGACTCAAAGATGGAGACAGCCTTATCGATGCGGCCCTGGTCGAGCTCAAGACCAATCAGGCATTCTGCGGCCTCGCGGCTCGCGGGCTGTTCGCGGAGAGTCTTCTCGAAGATGGCGCGGGCCTGATCGAAATTTGATAGACATTGCAATGCAAGGCCGAGGTTGATGCGGGCTTCTGTCCAGAACTCATTCTCCTCGCAGCAAAGATTGAAGTGGCGCGCTGCCTCATCGAATCGGCCTGCCTCCAGGCAATTGATGCCAAGACGGAAGCGAAGCTCAGGAGTGTAACCATCCAGGCGAATCAGATGTTGAGCCGCAGATACGGCGTCGTTGTGCCTCCTGGAGAATTCGGCGGCAAGCATGAAGTTCCACCAGGCATTCGAGTTTTCTGAGTCGATACTGGTGAGATAAGACAGGTGATCGGCAGCCAATTCATACTGATCGTGCTGAAGGAGAAGGCAAGCGAGGTTATAGCGAGCTTCGCGGTGATTGGGAGAGGCTTCGAGGCACTTCTCGTAGTTGGTGCGTGCGGTTTCTATTTCACTCATTTGTTCTGAAGCATAGGCTGTAAAGAAGTGGGCTGAAGGTTCGCCTTCAAGGACGAGTGGCTCACAAGCGTTGATGAGTCGTTCCCATTGCTGCGAAGCGGCAAGATCGGCAAGTTGTGTCTCCCAATCGGCTGCCCGGCTGGGCGGCGGCGGCGGCCCGAGGAGCGCTTGAGCGGCTCGGATTCCTTCTTTGGCTACCTGGTTTCCCGGTGATCGGGATTCGACTGCTCGGAAAACTTCGAAAGCTTCCTGCGGTTGGTTGATATGCAGGCGGCAAATGCCGAGCGCTAGCGCAGCTTCAGTCCAATCCGGGTGCATTTCAATCTCAGGCTGCAGCAGATCGGCACCTTCCTGCCAGCGCTCCAGGCGCTCCATGCAAGCGACGGTCTGAACCAGGAGGTCGGGCCGGGCTGGAACCAGTTTGAGGAGACGACGGAATGCGTCGAGAGCTTCTTCAAATTCTTCGAGCGCGAGATGGAAGTGCGCGAGGGCTTCCAGTTTTCTTGCGGCGATGGCTGCTGGTGATTCGCTAGGAAGGCTCGCAGGTACGAATGACTCCTGATAGTCTCCGTTCCGCTTGAGCGGCATCTCGATAATTTTGGGTGCGCGTGCTGCGTTGGCCATGGTTCGTCTGTCTTATCCTGCCGGGCTTTCTGGTCGCGGCGGGAGCACTGGACCGATTTGAAACAAGGACGGAAACGGAACCGGAGGGACACGGTCCGCAGAACGAGCAGGCTGCCAACGAGGGCGAAAATTCCGGTTCGTTGACGGGCCAGGCAAGGCAACGGTTGAATCCCAGGTGCTGGCAGAACAATCCGCAGACAAACCAGCGGAATCGGCCAAAGCTTGTGCAAAAACGTCGAGGGAATCGCCAAAGTCCGCTGCCTCTGCTGCGCTCAGATTCAGCCTGATAAGTGATTTGATCGTCAAGGGTACAGTGACAAAGGGCGCAACTTCTGCTGGCAATGCAAATGCGGCATGCAGTCGGAACTCTGGGCTTACAGAAGGGATTACTGCATCCCAGTCTTCAGCGACAGTCAAAGGAAAGCTTTCTTCTGTCTTTGGAAGTACATTCCAGGTTGAGGCGACCTGACTGCCTGCGTAGGGGAAACGAAGCCTGGTCCGAGGCTCGATTTCATTGCGATTCCCCATCGGAGAATGAAGCATCGCGGTAAAGATCGCTTCGTATTCAAGTGGAATCTGCTCGCCACTGACAATGAAGTCAGACTGAAGTTCGAGATTCGTATCCGCAGGAGATGGCAATTCTATCCAAGGTTCACCGAAGCCATCCTCATCAAAGGCTGTCGGTTCTGCAGGGGAGCCAAACGTAGTGCCATAGAGTAACGATTCTGCGTCAACTTCAAATTCAGTGCTGTCAAGCGGAAGGTGAATATCAGGCGTCGAAGCGGGTAAAGATGGTGTGCAACAGTCTGCCTGGACGATGATGGCGAAGCTGGCTGGAGGCACCAGCGGGTTCTCGATGTTCAGCGCGGACAGCGGACTCAGCATCAGGAAGAGATAATCTTCATGCAACGGTGCAGGGGCATCCGAGGCCTGCGGCGATGCTTCAACTGCTGCCGATGGCTTAGCTGTCTTCGGCGTGGGACTGGATTCCTGTCGAGCCTCTTTTTTCGCTGCTTGACGTGCTTCTTGCTTCAATTCCTTCTGTGACTGTTTGGAGGCTTGCGGAACAGGGGGCTCGGCGCTAACTTCCGGCGGCAACGCGCTGGGGCTCGATTTGCCCTGCTGTGGTTCGGGGGTTGCGAGATCGCTTAAAGACTTGTTTGGTGCAACTGATTTCGAGCCCAACCGCTCCATCAGTGCTTTTTCAAGTTCTTCCTGATGGGTCCGCAGGTGTTCTTCGCTGCAGAACGGTGTGTCCTTGTAGCGCGAAAAGAAGCCGAGCTTTTTGCCGCAATATAAACAGGTCATGTGGTCGTTTGGCCGGACTCAGAAATTTGGGCTTGTAACCAAAATAGAGTTTCGGCTCTGCTAAAGAAATCGGTGGTTTACCTTAACGGCTTTAGAGCTATTGATAGGATCGTAGGGTGAAGAGCGAAATTATTTTGTTGCTGCTGGCTACGGTCTCGGCAAGTGCAATCGATCCACTGCAAGAATATACTTGCAATAAAATTCATAAAATATTGAAAATAAATGGAAAAATAAATGAACAAGCTTGGTCTTCAGCGCCATGGACGCACGACTTCGTCGATATCGAAGGCAGTGCCAAGCCAAAACCAAGATTCTGGACGCGGGCAAAGATGTTGTGGGACGAAGAATATTTTTACGTAGCCGCGGAAATGGAAGAGCCTCACCTTTGGGCCACCTATGACAAACACGATATGGTGATTTTTCATCAACACGATTTTGAAATATTCCTTGATCCTGATGGAGATGGACTACATTACTTCGAGTTTGAGATGAATGCCAGAAATATAGGCTGGGACCTCTACTTGGCCAAACCATACAAAGATGGCGGGAAAGCCGATGACAGCTATGAGATGCCCGGGCTGAAAACCGCTGTTCACCTACGAGGAACGCTAAACCGGCCGCAAGACAAAGATCGAGGGTGGAGCCTGGAAATTGCAATTCCCTGGTCGACACTCAATCGTGGACCCCGGCCCGCAGTTGCTCCAAAGGATGGCGAGAAGTGGCGAGTGAACTTTTCGAGGGTGGAGTGGGTGCTCGATGTTGTCGCCGGGAAGTATGAGAAGCGGAAGGGCTTAAAGGAGGACAACTGGGTCTGGAGCCCGCAAGGCGTGATCAATATGCATGTCCCGGAGAAGTGGGGAATAGTGACTTTTGTACGTTAAGGAGTATTAGGGGGCTTGCGGGGTTTCAGTATTACTGGATTGGAGAAGTGAGTGCCGCCGAGCAGTCGTTTTTAAAGAGACAGGCAGAGGACCAGGTGCGACGGTGGGTCGAGCAATTGAGTTCCGACTTTAGCGGAGGCTTGGAGGCCATCTCACCAAGTTTCGAAGAGATCGAGTTGCTTGGGCGGGAGCGAGCGTATCGTGAGCGTCTGGCAAAGTGGACAGGCGAGCGTGGGCTGTTTTCAAAGAATGGGGCAGCCGTTCCTGACAGGGGCAGCATTGTGGCTGGGGTAGCGTTGCTGCATTACACGAGGAAGACGCGTGAGTTGGCAGCTATGCAGTTGCAGTTTGTGGCAGGAGTATCGCATGAACTTAGAACTCCGTTGACTGTCATTACCGGGGCGGCGCATAACCTTTTGAGCGGAGTGGTGAGAGAACCGAAGCAGGTGGAAAAGTATGATCTTCTGATTCTTGACGTGATGTTGCCGGGGATGGACGGGATGACCTTGTGCGGAAAGGCGAGGTCCCAGGGGTTTACTGGAGCCATATTGATGCTAACCCGACTTTCGCAGTTGAGGCGATTCAAAGCAG
>JAYSVS010000147.1:0-42404 GCA_043718395.1 Acidobacteriota bacterium | reverse complement strand
ATTCAAGAAGTATCAGCAGCGCGGGATCGACATCGCCTCAGGTGAGCAACGGAGCATGGGGCAGTTGAAGCTGCAAGTGGGCGATACGAGCGAGAGCGTTACAGTGACGGCAGAATCGACTCGCGTGGAGCTTGGATCGAGCGAGCGATCAGGGACGCTGACGGGCACACAGTTGAATGAGATGGCGCTCAAGGGGCGGGACTTTTTTGATGCAGTGGGGTTGATGGCGGGCGTTGTGGATGTGGCAGATAACCGCGATGCTCCGGGGGCAGATTCAGTGGGAAATCTTCATATCGCAGGTGGCCGCAGTGCATCGAAAAACGTGACGATCGATGGGGTGACGAGTCTCGATACCGGGTCGAATGGCAGTATGCATACTACACCGGGGATGGATTCGATTGGCGAGGTACGCGTGTTGATGTCGAACTATGCGGCGGAGTATGGGCGTAATTCGGGAGGCAGCATCACGGTAATCACCAAGGGTGGGGGCAAGAAGTACCGGGGGTCTGTGGGTGCCTTTCACCGCCATGAATCGTTTAGCGCAAACGAATTTTTTAACAACCGGAACGGGATTCAACGGCCTCCTTATCGATACAACATTGGAAGCTATGCGATTGGCGGGCCGGTATACATCCCGGGGAAATTCAATCGCGATCGTTCAAAATTGTTCTTTTTTTTGGAACCAGGAGTTGCAACAACAAAAGGTAGTGTTGGGTGCGGCGCGGACGGTGCGAGTGCCGACGGAGTTGGAGCGAAGCGGGGACTTCTCACAGACCTTTGACACGAGCAACCGTATCATTCCTGTCTATGACCCGGAGGCGAATCAGACGCAGTTTCCGGGGAACCGAATTCCGGCATCGCGATTTAGCGTGCCGGGCCGGAAAGTGCTGGACTTGTTCCCGTTGCCAAATTTTGTCGATCCATTGGTTAGCCGCAGGAACCAGTGGAATTACATTTCAAACCAGAGCGGGAGCTTTAAGCGGCACTCCGAGACGGCTCGCATCGATTATGCAGCGCGCAAAAACATGCAGACGTATTTGCGCATCAGCAACAGCTTTGAGAATCAGGCACCGCCCTATGGAGTCTGGGTGAATGGGAGCGTGAACTATCCGTTGACCAACATCACTTATAAGAGGCCGGGGAGGGCTGCGACCTGGTCGAATGTCTTGACGCTGTCGCCGACTTTCTTTGTAGAGACCATCGTTGGGGTGAGCCAGAACAAGCTGTTCTTTTATCCAGAGGATGAAGCAGCAGTGAGGAGGAAGGATCGAGGGATCGATATCGCGCAGTGGAGACCGGATTTGAACCCGGAAGACTTTATTCCGAACATGACGTTTGCCAGTGTGCCGAACTACGCGAACCCTTCTCTGAACAACGGAGTGCCTTACTACAACTCGAATACGATCTTTTCGCTGGTGCAGAATTTCTCAAAAATCTGGCGTACGCATACGATCAAATTTGGAGTTTACTTTGAGCGGACGCGGAAGGATCAGAGTGCGAGTGTGGCGACGCGCGGGTCAATCAGTTTTGACCGGGACCGCAACAATCCGCTGGATACGAATTACGCGTATTCGAATGCACTGATCGGGACCTACGATTTTTATACCGAGGCGACAGACCGGCCTCAGGGACAGTTTCGATTTACGAACCTGGAGTTCTTTTTGCAGGATGCGTGGCGAGTGAACCGCAAACTGTTGATCGATTATGGCGTGCGGATGTATTTGGATGCCCCGCAGTATGATGCCCGGTCACAACTGGCAAGCTTCTCGCTGGGGGATTACAACCCGGCGAATGCGCCAGTCTTGTTGCGGCCGGGATTGCTTGGGGCATTGCGGGTGGCACAAGATCCGGTATCGGGGAAGACGTACCCGGAAGGGTTTATCGGCACCTATGCGCCGGGACGAGGCAACTACGCCGAAGGCATGGTTACCGGTGGCAAAAATGGGGTGCCGCGCGGGATGTACACGCAAGCTCCGCTTTACTTTGCGCCACGCATAGGGTTTGCATGGGATCCGTTTGGGCAGTCAAGGACAGCCATTCGAGGAGGCGCGGGAATGTTCTATGACCGTGTGCAGGGGAACCCGACGATGGGCTTGTTGGGAAACCCTCCGACGATTTTCAATCCGACGGTTTATTACGGGAAGCTGGAGAGCCTTGCGGCGACAGGCGGGAGTGGAATTCTTGCTCCAACCGGCACAGTGACGAGCATGCTGGGGCGGCAGAGCCCACCGACGACTTATAACTTCAGCTTTGGGATCCAGCATCAGTTTTCAAAGACGCTGATGATGGAGGCGACTTATGTCGGGTCTGTGTCGAATCACTTGTTGTGGGTTCGCAACATCAATCCAGTAGCCTGGCGAGCGAATCATTTGGATATCAATCCACAGAATCGTGACCTGTCGATTACGACGAGTGCGCGCCCCTATCCGGCGAATTTTCTGCGACCCATACAGGGCTACGGCAACATCAACCAGTATGAGTTTGCTTCGAATTCGAATTACCATTCGTTGCAGTATTCGACGGGGCAGCGGTTTCGCAACGGAACGACTTGGGCGGTGGCTTACACGTTTTCAAAGGCACTCGGCACTGCCAGTACCGATACAACCGCTGTGAGCGCGTTCTTTGCCCCCAAGGATCGCAATTACGGGCCACTTAATTTTGACCGCAACCATGTCTTTAACTTCCGGTACACGATGCGAGTGCCGAAGCTGGGCAAGAAGCTGGACAACCGCTGGGTAGGGCTGGTGACGGATGGCTGGGAATTGGCTGGGATCTCGCGTGGGCAGAGTGGAGCCCCGATCACACCGGGCTATACGCTTACGACGGGAGTTGATATCACGGGGACGCCAACAGAGGGGGCGCGCTTGAATTTGCTGGATGCGAAGGCACCCGCAACAGATCGATTCTCGGCACCGGTGCGGGGCGATGGCGGAAACCTTGGAGTGAATGTGCTGCGCGGGCCAGGGTGGTTTAACTGGGACTTATCAGTGTTTCGAAATGTGCGTTTTAAGGAAGGCCGCAATGTTGAATTGCGCCTGGAAACTTACAACACTCTGAACCATCCGCAGTTCTCCGCCCTGTCGACGACCGCTCGATTCGATACGGCTGGCACGACGACACAGACAGATACCTTGTTTCTGCAGCCGACGTCGGCCCGAAGCCCGCGACGGATTCAGCTAGCAGTGCGGTTTAATTTTTAGCCTTCGACGACTTGCGGGTTGGGCGGAGTGAAGCCGTGGTGTGAAGTGCCAAGGTATTTGTTGATCGCACTGTGTGCCGCGTAAATCAGAGGCGTGAGAGCAACGGCAATGCCGAACTTATAGGTGTAGTTGGTGAAGGCGAGATTGAAAAAATTTTCAGTGCTGATCTTGCCTGGGAGCCAGAAGCCGATGCCCAGGACGATAAAGGTATCGATCAACTGCGAGACGGCGGTGGAGCCTGTGGCGCGCAGCCAGAGCATCTTGCCACCAGTGGCATCGCGGAAGAGCCAGAAGACAGCGACGTCAACGAGTTGGCTTACGGCGAAGGCGACGATGCTGCCGGCGATGATCCATTGGGACTGCCCGAGGACGGCATTGAAAGCTTCGTCTTTGACGGGTGAGACGCTAGAGGCGGGGATGCCCATCGAAATGAAGATGATCACGAAGGCGTAAATAATAAGGCCGACAGTGATGAGGGTGAGCCGCCGGACGCCGGACTTGCCATAGTATTCATTGATGAGATCTGTTGTGATGAAAACGACAGGCCAGGGGATGACACCGAGGCTCATGATATAGCCACCAGCTTCGATCAGCTTGCCGCCAAGGATTTCTCCAAGAAGTGCGTTTGCCACGAAGAGGCCTGCGAGGATGAGGTATACGAGATCTTTACGGTTGTTTAAGTCCACTGAATTTTAGACGCCTTGCTATAGGATACTGGTGGAAGGTTTTTTTCATTATGTCTGGCCACTCTAAATGGCACACTATCAAACACAAGAAGGCGGCAATCGACGCCAAGCGCGGGAAGATTTTTACCCGTCTGATAAAAGAAATTCTTATCGCAGCACGCAATGGCGGCGACCCAGAGACAAACGCACGGTTACGTACGGCGATTGTGGCGGCAAAGGCTGTTTCGATGCCTGCCGATAATATCAAGCGGGCGATCATGCGCGGCACCGGAGAGCTTGAAGGCTCGACGATTGAAGAAGTGACATACGAGGGCTATGGGCCGGGCGGGGCGGCGATTATCGTGCAGTGCGCGACAGATAACCGCGTGCGGACGGTGAGTGATATTCGTCACATCTTTGGCAAGGCTGGCGGAAACATGGGAGAACCGAATTCGGTTGCCTGGATGTTTGAGCGTAAGAGCCAAGTGGTTATTGAAGGCGATAAGACGAATGAAGACCAGTTGATGGAAGTTGCGCTTGAGGCCGGAGCAGACGATGTGCAGAACGACGGCGATAGCTGGAGTGTGCTGAGCGCGCCTGAAGCACACGATGCCGTTGTGGCGGCACTAACGTCCGCGAAGGTTCCGACGCTTTCGGCAGAAGTAGGATTGATTCCCAAGAACACTATGGCGATCGATGCCAAGCATGCCGCGAGCATGATGAAGCTGCTTGAGAACCTTGAAGATTATGACGATACACAGAACGTGTATACGAACTTCGAGCCTGATGAGAGCACCATCGCGGCGATGTCGTAGGATACGCTTTGCGAATCCTGGGGATCGATTGCGGGACGGAACGAACTGGTTACGGAGTTATCGAGAGCGATGGCAAGCGTCATGCGGCCATCGCTTTCGGCGTTTTCAAGACCAATCCGAGGGAGCCGATGGCCGACCGGCTTTGTGTGATTGCGCGAGGCTTGCGGGAGATCATTGCCGAGTACCGGCCTGAAGAGGCGGTGATCGAAGAAGTGTTTGTCGCAAAGAACACGCAGAGTTCGCTGAAGCTGGCACAGGTGCGTGGTGTGGCTATGGTGATGGCCCGGGAAGCACCGATGGAGGTGCATGAGTATAGCCCGCGTGAGATCAAGATTGCGGTGGTTGGATACGGCAATGCAGAAAAGAGCCAGGTGCAGTTGATGGTGAGGGCATTGTTGGGGCTGGAGAAGGATCCGCCCGAGGATGCGGCCGATGCGCTTGCGGCAGCCATTTGTCGAGCGACAATGAGAAGAGTATGATTCGTTTCGCCTGGTTGATTTTGTGGGTGTGGCCGCTTGCCGGACAAGAAGGCACGATCTTTTATTCGAAGAACTTTCCGAAATCGAAGCCCGAGTACATGGAGATTATCGTTGAGCCAACGGGTGAGGCGATCTACAAAGAGAGCGCCGAGGATGAGCAGCCAATAAAGTTCAAGTTGCTGCCGGATGAAGTAAAGACGGTATGGGGGTTGGCGGCAAAGGTTGATTTCTTTCAGAGGAAGCTGGAGAGTGGACTGCCAGTAGCGCGGATGGGCGAGAAGACTTATCGCTATACGAACGGGGCGTCCAAACACGAGGTGAAGTTTAACTATTCGCAAGACCTTGATGCGAATGCACTGCAGGACTGGTTTGAGCGAATGACCGAGACAGTGAATCTTTACTTTGATCTGGAGCGGACGGCGAAGTTTGAACGGCTCGGCGTGGACAGGGCATTGTTGCATCTGGAGGCGGCCTGGGACAAGAAGCGGCTGGTGAGCTATGAGGTTTATTACCCGCTGCTCAATCGAATCATCAAGAACGACAGTTACCTAAATATGGCGCGGGACCGGGCGGCTCGGATGAAGGCGATGTTTGAGGAGTCGAGGAAGAAATTGGAATGACGTTCAACCGGGTTGTGTGGGTAGTTCTCGATAGTGCCGGGATTGGGGCGATGCCGGACTGGGCTTCATACGGAGATCCAGAGGGAAGCGATACGCTGGGCAATATTGCGCGGCAGAGGCCGCTCGTGCTGCCGAATCTTTGCCGGCTGGGGCTGGGAAATATTCGTGAATTTGCTGGGTTGGCTGCCGCAGAGGTGCCGCTGGCAAGCTATGGACGTTGTGCGCTGAAGAGCCCGGGCAAAGATACAACTACTGGGCATTGGGAGATGGTGGGGATCTTGCTCGAGAAGCCGTTTCCTTTGTTTGGGAATGGGTTTCCTGCGGATTTCATGGCCAAGTTTGAGGCTGAGATTGGACGGGGGACGCTGGGGAACAGGGCGGCGAGCGGGACAGAGATTATTACGGAGCTGGGCGATGAGCATATGCGGAGTGGCGACCCGATTGTTTATACAAGCGCCGATAGCGTGTTTCAGATTGCGGCGCATGAGGATGTAATTTCGCTTTTTGAGTTGTACAGGATGTGCGAGCTGGCGCGGAAGATGCTGAGTGGACCACTTGAAGTGGGCCGCGTGATTGCAAGGCCATTTACGGGGGTCAGCGGGAACTATACGCGTACCTCGAATCGTAAAGATTATGCGGTGCCGCCGCCGAAGATGTTGCTTGATGCGCTGGACCGTGCGAATGTGCCGGTGCATAGCGTGGGGAAAATTTTCGATATCTTTTTAGGCCGTGGGATCAGGACTTACGACAAGACGAAGAACAATGCTGAAGGTTTGAGCAAGACGATCGCGGCGCTGGGTGAGGCTGAGCGCGGATTGATCTTTACGAATCTGGTGGACTTTGATTCTCTCTATGGACACCGGAATGATGTTGAGGGTTATGCGAAGGCGCTTGAGGAGACGGATGCGGCGCTGCCTGCTTTGATGGCGGCTTTGAAGGCGGATGACCTTCTGATTCTGACGGCAGATCATGGATGTGATCCGACGACCGCGTCGACTGATCATAGCCGCGAGTATGTGCCGTTACTTGCCTATTCGCCAGGCATCGCACAAGGGAAAGACCTTGGGACCCGGGAGACGTTGGCTGATCTGGGGAAAACCGTGGCAGAGATTTTTGGCGTGCCGCTTGAAGCTGGCACTTCACTGCTTCATGCTTTGGTGTAGAGCTTTGCGGTTGGCAAAATCTCGCTTATTTTAGCGATTGAAGTTGGGTGCGCAGCTTATCGACCGAGGCGGCGGCACCCTTGAGCGGGAAAACGCGAAGGAGGTCAAGGGCTTGTTGTTTCAGGCCAGGGGTGCTATCACCCAGTGCAATTGACCTTGAGATGTTTGCGGCCTGCCGGTACATGTCGAAGCGCTGATTAAAGGAAGGCTGCTTGAGGAGAGGTTCGCGCTCTTTTCTTGCCTTAGCCAGGAGCTGGCGAGCCTCGGCGGTATTTCCTTTTCTGACTGCGATTTCGGCAAGATGCTCACTAGCCAAAATGCTCCGGGCTGTAGCTGATTCAAGATAGCGTTTGGCCTGATCGAGATCGCCGACCTGAAAGTGGGCGAAGCCCAAAGCAAGGTCGAGATTGGAGTTAGAACTTGCACGTTCAGCACCGTAAGCTGCTTTGGCACGCTCAGCAGTCGATATTGCTTCTTTGAGGCCGCAAAGAGCCTGGGCGGCTGAGAGACTATGCAAAGAAGAAGTGAGAAGCACTGTGGCATTGACAGAATGATTGGTGAGCCGAAGCCGTTGCTCGTAGGGGCTGATGGAGCTTTGAAGGTATGGAATCGCATCACAAGGCCGCATTTCGTTGGGTTGATCGTGCATGCCCAAGAGCTGGCCCATTTTGTAATTCAGAGAGGCGAGCCTGAGCTCCTCGTCGTTGCGAAGCTCACCCAGCTTTTTTCTTTCCCCTGTGAGCTCAAGGCCAAGGCGGTTGAATGCCAGGGCCTGTGCAGCTTGGCCAGAGAAGAGGGCTACGTCGGAAATGTAGATGTAAAGCGTAATGAGGCGAGTTGGATCTGAGAGGATTCGTGCCGCTTCGATCGCCTCTGTCCCCACGCGGAACGAATCTTCGAAGCGGCCTTCGAGCATCCAGGCTTGATTCATCGAGACGCGGACATCAATGTAAGTCTTAAGGTCGGATTTATCGGCTAGAAGGTAGGCCTTGTGGATGAACGCCCCGGCAGACCTTGCATCACCGCGACGAGCGTGAAGGTCACCAGCGTGGGCAAAGCCCAAGGCCAGGCTGCGCTTGAGTTCGGAGTCGTTGGGAGAAAGCTTGAGCAGTGGCTCTTCGATCGCAATGCCCTTGAGATGGCTCTCGAGTGATTCATTGAAGAGGCCAAGACTTTCAGAACGGACGTGACCCTGGATATCGCCGACACGGTGGTAGGCGCGTGCGAGTTCTTTTTGAAGCGGAATGTCGCCGCTTGATTCGGAGGAAAGCCGGTCGAGGTAGCTGAGCGATTTTTCGGTCAGAAGCCTGCGCATTTTGGCTGAGCCCATCAGTTTTGCGGCCTCGGGATCAATTTCGGTCAAGAGGCTGTTGGCGAGGCTGCGAACCTCATCAAAACGCCGCTGGGCACGGATGCCTTCGCGGACGGTGAGGCCAGCGCCGATGGTGACAGCAGCAACCAACAGGGTAGCCAGGACGAGGGGCAGACGGTTTCGGCGAGCGAACTTGGACCAGCGGTAGGTGAAAGTGTCAGGACGGGCGATGACGGTCTCGCCTGCGAGATGGCGGCGGATGTCTTGGGCGAATTGGGCAACAGACCCGTAGCGGCGGCCTGGGTCCTTGCGCAAGGCCATGAGGAGGATGTTGTCGAGGTCGCCAACAAGCTGCTTTCGCAGGCGTGTTTCGTTAGGGACGAGATGGGAAGGAGGGTGGATTTCGGTTGTGCAGACAAGCTTCTGGATCTCGGCCGGCGAATAACTTTTTAGCTTGTACGGGCGTTCTCCAGTGAGGAGTTCAAAGAGAACGATACCTAGCGAATAGACGTCTGAGGCAACAGTGATCGTCTCGCCGCGAACCTGTTCGGGACTAGCGTAATCGGGAGTCATCATCCAGCCTGTCTGAGTGGAAGTCTGGCCTTCGACAATCAGCTTGGCAATGCCGAAATCGAGGAGCTTGGGGGTGCCTTCGGCAGTGACAAGGATGTTCGATGGTTTGAGATCGCGATGGACGATGAGAGCGGCGTGGGCGTGCTGGACGGCATCACAAACCTGAATGAAAATCTCGAGGCGTTTTTTGACGGTAAGGGATTGCTGCTTACAGTAGTGATCGATTGGCACGCCGTCGATGAGTTCCATGACGAGATAGGGAATGCCTGCATGATCACCGCCGTCAATCAGGCGGGCAATGGAGGGGTGTTGGAGTTGGGCCAGTATGTTGCGCTCTTCGAGAAAGCGGCGGGCATGAAGGGCGCTGCTGGCACCGGCACGAATGATCTTGATGGCAACTTCTTGCTCGAACTGCCCGTCGGCGCGGACGGCTTTATAGACAGTGCCCATGCCACCTTCGCCGATGGTTGCGAGAATTTGGTATGCACCGAGACGCTGGCCTAGGAGTGTACTGAGGCTGGAGACGGATTGAGCGGCCTCTTCGATAGCGGGGCTGATGTGTTTTAAACCTTCTGAGTCGAGCAAGGAGAGGACTTCAGCGCGGAGTTCGGGATCGTTTGCACACACTTGATCGAGATAGGGAAGGCGACCGGCTGTGGGGAGGTCGGCTGCGGCCTGGAATACAGCTTCGATCTGTTGCCAGCGATCAGGAGACATCAATCCTTCAGTTGATCATGTCTTGGCCGGGTTTATGTAGCGGCCGAGCCAGGCTTCGGCCATACGCTGTTCTCGGCCTACGGTGGCAACACTGATGGAGAGGGCTTCGCCGGTTTCTTCGACACTCATTCCGGCGAAGAATCGCATCTCAATTACCTTAGCTTTGCGTTGATCGAATTTATCCAATTCGATCAATGCATCATCAAGGTGGACGAGGATATCGGGGCGCTGGTGGGAAGCATCGATCGCCTCGTTGATCTGGACGTTGGCGACTCCGGCACCGCGCTTTACCCGGTTGCGCCCGCGGGCATGGTCGACGAGAATCTGACGCATGAGGTGGGCGGCGACGCCAAAAAAGTGAGCGCGGTTCTTCCAATCCTGGTTGTCCTGGTTGGCGAGCTTGACATAGGCCTCGTGGAGGAGCGCAGTGGGCTGCAGAGTGTGGCCGTCACGCTCTTTACGGAGGTAGCTAGCGGCGAGGCGGCGCAACTCGTCATAGACGATCGGGGTAAGAAGTTCGAGAGCGGAAGGATCGCCCTCGCGCCACTGTTGCAGAAGAATTGTTACTTGTTCAGGCATGGGCTAGATGATGCGTATTGCGCTTACCATGCGGCCAGCGGAATCTGAGTCTCTACGGAACGAGTGGAAGAGATCCGGGTTGCACCTGGTGCACTGTTTAGAAACCCAAATATTATCAAGATCGAGACCGGCTTCGAGGAGTTGCCGTTCGTTGGCGGCGGCGAGATCGATGCAGGTCTTCCCTTCAGCACCAAAATGCGATGAGACTTCAGGGCCGACTTCGAAACAGCAGAGACCAATGCCCGGGCCGATGGCGGCGCTGAGACTGGAAAGCTCAGCTCCAAGAGCCAGCATTTCGTGAACGGTATTTGCGACAATTTCTTCGACTGTGCCTCGCCAGCCAGCGTGTACAGCTGCTACGATTCTTGCGGCGGGATCGGCAAGAAGGATAGGCAGACAGTCGGCGGTGCGAACGGAGACCCAGAGTTCAGGGGTGGTGGTGATGAGGGCGTCAGCTTCGCCTTGCAACCCTTCAGCTTTGCTTCGAAGTACTTTGCCAGAGTGGATCTGTTTGACCCAGGCATGGCCTTGTTCCGGGAGCCAAGCATCATCGTCGCGAGTGCCAAAGCCGTGTTCGACCTCGGGGAGTTCCTTGAGTGTAGGCGCGTGGATCATCCGAGCTGAACGAGGCTAACGCGCTTTTCGAATTCAGCCAACATATCTTCGCTCAAGCGGACGCGTGTTGGCTTTCTGGTGAGTGTGCGCATCTGGTCGATTTTGTCCTGAAGCTTCATGAGGCCATAGAAGAGGTTTTCCGGACGAGGAGGGCAGCCCGTGATGTAGACGTCGACGGGGATGATCTTGTCGACGCCCTGGAGCACAGAATAGGTATTGAAGGGGCCGCCGACGCTGGAACAAGCGCCCATTGAGATGACCCATTTGGGCTCTGGCATCTGATCGTAGATGCGCTTGAGGACGGGAGCCATCTTGAGACTGACGGTACCGGCGACGATCATGAGATCTGCCTGACGCGGGGAGGGACGAAAGACTTCAGCACCGAAACGAGCCATGTCAAAGCGGCCGGTGGTGCTGGCGATCATTTCCATGGCGCAGCAGGCGAGGCCGAAACTCAAGGGCCAAATCGCAGACTTGCGTGCCCAATTGAAGACATAATCCACCGAGGTGGTTATGAAGTTTTGCTCGAATTGATTTTGTAGCGTGATCACAAGGAGGAACTTTTAGTTTAACTTGAGAGTATGGCTGGCAATTCACATAACTCGAACGCGTATACAGATCAAGAGAAGAAGTTCCTGATAGGGCCCCTGTTGGTAGGAGCTATTGCAGTGACGGTTACCTTGTACGTTTACTTCACGATTCCTTCAAAGCCGTATGAACTGCATGAGGCTTCGCATACGGAAGCGTCTCATGAGAAGAGCCACGAGGCTAAGCACTAAGCCACTGGCTGGCTAGGGCCTCCGGGTCTTCCTTGAGTGTCAGCATTTGTTGTGCTGTTGATTCGTTATCCACATAGAAAGTCGCTTCGACGCCTTGAGCTGTTGGCTTGAGGTCGAGGCGGCGTTCTTTTGCTTCCAGCCGAAGGGTTGTGTCCAGCCAGGTAAAGCGGACCATGGTGCGTTGCTGATGACCGATGAGACGGCAGGCCGTCAGAAACTTTTCAGTGAAGGGGCCAGACTTGAGAGCCTCAGCGACAGGGGCAGCAGCCAAAGCAGCCTGACGGTCTGCCTCACGGCGAGCCTGTTCTTCTTTCTGTTTTAGAGGGTCTTTTTCTTCGCGCGACTCAAGCGCCTTCAGGTTGTTCTCGAGATTGTCGAGGAAGCTCATAACCTCACGGTACACTGAGATTATGTTCTTTCGCCGGGAAAAGCCTGTTGTTCTCACATTTGAAGATCATTTGGAAAGCCTCAAGCAGTACGGCATGGCCGTTGGCAAGACCACCAATGGCAAGGTGCCTGTGATGCGCAAAGGTTGTGCAGCAGTGCTGCTGGACCAAGGCGAGAAGATCGGGATCGAACGGGCGGGAGTGGTGGTAGGGCACGAAATAGGGGAACTGACGCACGGGGGCTATCAGATGTTCTTTGTGACTCCAACGGGCGTGAAAGAACCGGCACTTGCAGAGCAGTTGCGGGAGCTGCATGAGTTTCAGGAAGACTTGCGCGAAGGCCTTGGACACGACAGCCTCTACAACACCAGCCTGGGAACCACGAACCCGCGTCATATGTATGACCGTGTAAAGGGCCGCGATTCCCAAGCCAAACATTCACACTAAGATTCGATGATAGTGAGGCTGGTGAGAGTATCGCCGCCAGCGATGGAATCGACTACAGACTGACCTTCGAGAACCTGGCCAAAGACGGTGTGCTTGCCGTCGAGCCAATCGGTCTTGATGTGTGTGATGTAGAACTGACTGCCGTTGGTGTTAGGGCCGGCATTGGCCATAGCCAAGCTGCCTACTTTGTGGCGAAGCCACTCATTGCCAGAAAATTCATCGGGAAAACGATAGCCGGGGCCACCACGGCCGCTGCCCTCGGGGTCGCCGCCCTGAACCATGAAATCCTTGATGACGCGATGAAAAGTTGTGCCATTGTAGAAGCCGTCATTGGCAAGGAAGACGAAGTTGCTAACGGTGTTGGGAGCGTTCTTTGGATAGAGTTCCACAACGATCTTGCCTTTAGTTGTATCGAAAGTCGCAGTGTAAGACTTGTTGACATTGATCGACATCGTCGGCGGGGCCGGATAAGATTTTTGAGCCATATCTCTCCAGTTTAGGCTAGTGCGCGGTGAACTACTTCGCCGGCTACATCGGTGAGCCGGAAGTCGCGGCCCTGGTAGCGGTAGGTGAGCTTCTTGTGGTCAATGCCAAGGAGGTGAAGCAAGGTGGCCTGGATATCGTGAACATGGAGATGGCCGCCTGTGGGTGAGAAGCCCAGGTCGTCTGTGCCTCCGATGATGGTGCCGTGCTTGAGACCGCCTCCGGCCATGAAGATCGAATAGGCGTCGATGTGATGATTGCGACCGATCTTGCCTTTTTCCCTGACTTCGCCCATTGGGGTGCGCCCGAATTCCCCGCCCCAGATGACGAGTGTTCGATCCAGGAGCCCTCGTTGCTTGAGGTCTTTAATCAGAGCGGCTGATGCTTGATCCACTTCACGGGCAACTTGCTCGAGCGGCTTGGTCAGATCGTCGTGATGATCCCAATCGGTGTGGTAAAGCTGGACGAAACGGACGCCGCGTTCGACGAGGCGGCGAGCGAGTAGACAATTGTTGGCGAAGGCGTGTTCGGGCACACCGGGGTTGGCTCCGTACATTGCTATTGTTTCGGGGGTCTCCTGTCCGAAATTGATGAGCTCGGGGCCAGAGGTTTGCATACGGAAGGCCATTTCGTATTGCGAGATGCGGGTGTCGATTTCGGTGTCGCCGGTGTGGGTCTTCTCTAGCGCATTGAGATCGCGAAGGGCTTCGATGGTCTGGCGCTGCTGCCCGGCAGTGACGCCTTTAGGTGTGGAAAGATTGAGGATCGGGTCGCCTGTCGAACGGAAAGGAACGCCCTGAAAGCCGGTGGGGAGGAAGCCGCTGGACCAGAGCTGTGCTCCGCTACGAGGGCCTCGGGGGCCGGATTGAAGAACGACGAAGCCTGGGAGGTCTTTCGATTCACTGCCGAGGCCATAAGTGACCCAAGAGCCGATGCTGGGCCGGCCGGCACGCACGGAGCCGGTGTTCATGAAAAGCTTTGCCGGGCCGTGATTGAAGTTCTCAGTCGAGACGCCGTGGAACATGGTGAGGTCGTCGGCTACGGTTGCGATGTTGGGGATGATCTCTGAGAAATACATGCCGGAGTTGCCAGTCTGTTTGAACTGGCGGCGGCTACCAAGCATTTTCGGGGGCTCTTTGGAGAAGGTGTCCATGAAGGCAAAGCGTTTGCCTTTGAGGAGTTCTTCTGGTGCGAGCTTGCCGTCGTACTTGATGAGTTCCGGCTTGTAGTCGAAGAGTTCGAGCTGGCTTGGGCCACCGGCCTGGAAGAGGTAGATGACGTGGTCGATCTTGGCCTCATGATGACGAGTGGCGGCGTTGAGGTATGTGGCTGCGAGGCTGAGACTGGAGGCGCGGAAGAAATGGCGGCGAGTTTGTAGGAGTGGGTTCATGGGCGGGTCAGGAATTCGTCTAGATTTATGAGGACGCGTGCTACGGCGGGCCAGGGGTCGAGTTGAGAGTCGCGCTGGACGCGGATGAAACGGAGCATACGCTCGAGCTCATCGGCACGAGGAGAGCGGCTGAGGGTGATCTGGTAACCGGTAGCGAGGCGCGAAGGGTCGCTGGGGCCGGAGCTCGTCATGCGCTTGGCGAGGGCTTCGGCGAACTCGGTTGACGATTCGTCATTGAGCTGGGTGAGCGCCTGGAGCGGAGTATTGGAGCGGTTGCGGCGGGTGCAGCTTACCGATGAGTCTGGTGCGTCGAAGACGATCAGACTGGGGTGAGGAGCAGAGCGTTGGAAGAAGGTGTACATGCCACGGCGGTAGCGGTCTTCGCCTGTCGATGTCTTCCATTCGCGGCGGACTTGAGTGACTTGATAGACGCCGGCTGGCTGGGGCGGATAGACGCTTTCGCCTCCTATTTTGGGGGCGAATAGATTGGCTGCGATCAGGGAAGAATCACGAATGATTTCGGCATCAAGGCGGAGGCGATTCTGGCGCGAGAAGAATTTGTTTTCGGGGTCGTTGGGTAAGGCGGTGGAGGATTGCCGGTAAGTGGCCGAGGTGACGATGAGACGGTGTAGTTCCTTTTGGCTCCAGCCTTTTTCGACGAAGCTGAGGGCCAGATAGTCGAGGAGTCCGGGGTGGGTAGGTTTGTCGCCCTGAGTGCCGAAGTCGCTCTCACTGGCAACGATGCCGCGCCCAAAATATTCCTGCCAGATGCGGTTCACGGTGACACGTGGGGTGAGCGGATTCTTCGTATCAACAAGCCATTCGCCGAGTGCGAGGCGGTTAGGAGGTTTGCTGCCAAGTGGCGGAAGGATGCCTGGGACGCCAGGTGTGACCGGTGCGCCCTTGCGCATGAAGTCGCCGCCCAGATGGATATAGGCAGGACGCGCAGTGGGGAGATCGCGCATGATCATCGTGCGGGGGAGCTTGGGTTTGGCGGCACGGAGATCGGCGAGTTCTTTATCGATCGCAACGAGGGTGGGGTCCTTCTTGAGGTCGCCGGAAAAAACCTGGAGGCGCATGCGCATGCGCTCTTCTGCGTCGATGACCTTTTTGTTCCAGTCGGCAAACTCGGCTTTTTCCGCGTCGGTTCCGATTTCGAGGAAGGGCTTGTTGAAGAACTTGCGCTCTGCTTCCTTGTCGACCTCATCGGTGTTGTTAAAGAAGGCAAAGAGCTGATAGTATTCGCGCTGCGAGACGGGATCGTATTTATGGTCGTGGCAGCGGGCACAGCCTAGAGTGAGCCCCATGAAGGCAGCACCTGTTGTTGCGACACGGTCGGCTACGGCTTCGACGCGGTATTGTTCGAAGTCGATGCCGCCTTCGTAATTGCTGGTGGTGTTGCGGTGAAAGCCAGTGGCGATGAGTTGTGAATTGGTGGGATTGGGCAGGAGATCACCGGCCATTTGCTCGATCACAAATTGATTGAAAGGCTTGTCTTCGTTGGTAGCGTTGATGACCCAATCGCGGTACATCCAGATGTCTCGTGGGGCGTCGATGGTGTAGCCATCGGAATCGGCAAAGCGGGCAATGTCGAGCCAGTGGCGGCCCCAGCGTTCGCCGTAATGGGGGGAAGCGAGGAGACGGTCCACTTGTTTTTCGTAGGCGTTGGGGCTGCGGTCTGCGAGGAACTTGTTGAGCTCATCAAGGGTTGGAGGCAAGCCGGTGATGTCGAGACTGAGGCGGCGCAGGAGTGTGGCGCGGTCGGCCTCTGGGGCGGGGGCGAGTTGATTTTCTTCGAGCTTGGCGAGGATGAATTTGTCGATTGCGTTGCGAGACCAGGTGGAGTTGGTGACGACTGGAATGGGCTGTGGCTTGATCGGCTGGAAGGCCCAGTGATTGGCACCGGGGCGCTTGGACTTGACGAGGTTTTCGGGCACAGGAAGGCCTGCGGCGAACCACTTTTCGAGCGTGGCGATTTGTTCATCCGTTAGCTTCTTGTTGGGCGGCATCTTGAGATCGCCGACGTGACGTGCGGCGTTGAGGATGATGTCGAGCGAAGCACCGCGATTGCCGCCCCTAAGGATGGAATCGCGGGTTTGGAGGGAAAGGCCGCTCGTTGAGTTGGCTTCGCTGTGACAGCCGTAGCAATTAGCACGCAGAATGGGACGGACTTGCACGTCGAAGATCTGGGCGTCAGGCACCTGCGCGACAGCGGCCACGGCGAGGATCGCGAAAAAACATAGCTTCATCACTGCCCATATCATTTCAGATTTTGAGGTGTTTGTGGGATGCCGGGATCGCGCCGTTGCCTTCTAATAAGCCTATCCGGCGACTAAGAGACATTATCGAAAATGCTGAGGCTATCATTTCGTAGACCTTGGGCATGACTTCTGAAGACTTCAAAGAAGTTCGTAAGACCTAGTGATGCCTGAAGTGCCGTGGCAAAGTATCCGTGCTTTTGGGAATCGTCTCCGGCACGAGTACGATTCGATATAAGAGGATCGGTTATGGGAGATCATCGTTCAAGACTTGCCCAAGTTGCATCACTCGTGCGTCAAGGCTCTTGTAGGCCTTGCGGATTCGAAGGATTAAAAACTATATCAGCACGTTGTAGGAGTACGGCTTGATACCTCTGGTGCTTATTGTAAGTAGAAGGCAAAAATCTGGTCTCCGGCAGCGACCAGGAGATATTGGTGGCCGTCTACCATATAGGTTTGAGGTGCGTTTGAGACCTGACCAATGCGCGAATGCCACAAGGGCTTGCCGTTGACGGCATCATAAGCGACGATGTTGCCGCTGATGTCGCCAGCGAATACGAGATTAGTGGCAGTGGTGAGAATGCCATTGCCACCGCCGAAGCCACCACCAACGCCAGGGTATCGATGTCGCCAGGCGATCTTGCCGGTCTTGTAATCGATAGCCGTCAAATAACTACCCATGGAGGCGACCATCTGTTCGTCTTTGCCGCCCAGACCCATGGCACCGCGAGGGTCAGTTTCGGTTAGATAGTACATCGCGTAAGTGTCGCTTTGAGGGACATAGAAAAGGCCGGTCTTGGGACTGTAGGCGGCTGGTGGCCAGTTGGTAGCGCCGTAGTTGTTGGGCGAGACCAGTGAGCCAGGAACCGTGGAATCTTTCTCGGGGTTGCGAATGGTCTGACCCTTGGCGTTGATTTCTTTGACCCAGTTGACGGTGTCAGAAAACTTGCTGGTGAGCAAGTGTTCTCCGGTCAAACGGTCAACGACATAGAAGTAACCATTGCGGTCGGCATGGAGCACCATCTTGCGCGGCTTGCCTTTGAAGTCTCCATCGACCAGAATCGGAGTTTCGCTGGAATCCCAGTCGTGCGTATCGTGGGGATTGAGTTGGTAATACCAGACCATCTTTCCGGTCTCTACGTTCAACGCGACCAGCGAGCAGGTGTAGAGATTGTCGCCGTCGCGGCTCTTGGGATTGGTGTAACTGGGTGAAGGGTTGCCCGTGCCGAAGATGTAGAGCTTGGTTTCGGGATCATAGGCACCGGGGATCCAGACGTTGCCAGCGCCAACACGTGCGCCTTCAAGTGAGCCCCAGGTCTCAAGGCCAGGGTCGCCTTTCTTCATCGGCACTGTGTAGGAAGTCCACTGGACGTCGCCGGTTTCGGGGTCGCGGGCTTGTACGTAGCCGGGGGCGTCGAGATCGTTACCGGTGCCGATGATGACGTGGTTGCCGATGACGACAGGTGCCATGGTGGAGAAGTATTGCTGGTTGAAGTCGGCGATGGGTTTGTGCCAGCGCTCTTTGCCGGTGAGGGCATCGAGGCAGACCAGGTAGTCGTCGGGAGTTTCCATGTAGAGCCACTTGCCCCACATGCCGAGGCCGCGATTGCCGATGTGTGTGCCGCCTTTAGTCTTCCAGAAGTAATGCCAGAGGACGTGGCCATCGCGGGCGTCAACAGCCCAGGCATTGTCTGGAGTCGAGAAATAGATGCGACCGTCGACCATTAGCATGGAGGCGCGAATGTTGGTGCCGCCGCCAAAGCTTGCTGCCAGTTCGGCACTGCCTTCTCCGCCAATGATTAGAGGCGGGCCGGGATTGAAGCCACCGCGGAATCCGCCTGCACCGGGTGTGCCCATGCCAGAGGTGACGCGGGTGGTCCAGGCCAGGGTGAGGTTCTTCACATTGGCCGGAGTGATTTGGGTGAGGTTACTGTAGCGCTTGCCGGAATAGTCGCCACTGTAGGTAGGCCATTCGTTCCCCAGAGGCTTGACCAAAAGTGCGGGGTCGAGAGCCTGGGCGGCTAGTGTCGTGGTGATGGAGAGCACTAATAGGAATTTCATTTGATGGTCACGAGGTAGGCAGTGAGATTGTGGATGTCGTTGTCGGTGTAAGAACCCAGGAGATCGCGATGGCCCTTGAGCGGGTCGTTGATGACCACTTTGGGGATGTCGCCATCGCGAGTGAAGGTGCGCGGGGTGCCTTCACTATCGGTAAGGACAACAAAGAAGTCGTCGATGCGATTGAGCAGCCCGGTGATCGATTTGCCCGGGGCCGTGGTGACAGTCACAGTTACTGGGGGGACTCTTGTTGCAGACGGGCCGCCACGGCCACCGCCGGTGCCGGGCATGAGCCATGTTTGTTGCAGTTGCTTCGGATCTGTGATTCGAGAGGCTATGCCTTTGAGGTTGCCGGTGATGGAATGGCAACCTGAGCAGGTCTTGATGAAGTAGGCTTCGCCTTTGACGGGATCGCCGGTGACGATTGTGGGCGGCGTCATGCGGGAGACGTCGTAGCCGCCAACCTTAAAACTATGAATGAATGCGGCGATGCCAGCGATCTGCGTGTCAGAGAGATCGAACTTGGGCATGCCAGTACGGCCTTCACGAATGATGGGGGCGATGAGTTCGCCATTCTTGTCGTTGAGAACAACGGAGGTGCGGATGAGGTTGGGGCCACCTGAGCCGCCGCGGGCATCCACGCCATGGCAGAAGGTGCAGTGGACACCGTAGAGGGCTTTGCCACTTTCGAGCAAAACAGCGTCAGCAGGTGGGCGCTCTGGAAAAGCAGGCGGGCGCCGGAATGCGGGAGCGGGAACTGGCGGTCTCGCTGGGGGCTGTGCAGCCATTGGCCACAACAGGATCAGAGAAGCAATCAGGGATTTCTTGAGCAACAGACACCTCACCTTGGCAGGAAGTTACTACTACTGTATCTCTAGTCAGAGGATTCCGGCATAAGGGATCAATTCACGCGCGAGCACTGGATCTGGATGTTGTGCCAAGCTCTGCTTGATGCTGGACAAAAGCTGTCGCAACTCGGCAAGCTCTGCCTTGGCTTCGCCACGCAAGAGGAAATGCGCAAGAAATAGCCTACCCCAGGCAAGCTTTTGTTTATTGTCGAGTGTACGGGAAGTGCGCTCCAGGATGGAAATAGATCTACGTTCAGCCTCAATAGCCTTGTCGATGCTTTCAGAATCAGCATAAACCCAGGCGAGGTAGTTCAAGGTATTGCTCAAGCTGCCCATGACTCGTACATCACCGGGATCCTTTTCGTGCGCCGCTTCACGAATCGCGAGCGCCTCATTGTAGTAACGCAAGGCTTCCGCGAAACGGCCTTGTTTGCGTGCAGCAAGGCCAAGATCGGAAAGCGTAAAGCTGATATCAAAAGGGCTGGCTTTGTTGGCACGTTCGGTCTTGAGGGCCTCCTGATAACGGGCAGCACCTTCTTCAACACGATCCTCAACCAGAAGCAGGGCACCCCAGCGTTTGAGAGCATAAGCTTTCTGGGTGGGGTCGGCGTCAGGCGAACGGTCAAAGTGGTCGACGGCCTTGCGGTAGGCCTCGATTCCGGCTTTTCGATTTTTTCTGGAACGAAAGAAGGCGATCTCGCTGTAGGCACTGGCGATCACCAGACTGCCAGTGCTGGAGGAGCGCGGTAATGTCGCTGGACTCATGCTGCGGCAACACAACTAAATTCTAACTGGACCGGGACGAGTGATCACAGTTCAAGGCTGCGCCACATATACCAGGAAGCGAGGCTGCGATAGGGCCGCCAATTTCCGGCGATGGTTTCGTAGTCTGCATACTTGGTTTTGGAGTCAAGCTGGTAGAGCTTTTGCATACCATTGCGCACGCCGAGATCGAGTACGGGGAAGACATCCGGGCGCTGTAGAGCAAACATGAGAAACATCTGGACAGTCCAGACGCCGATGCCTTTGACCTGGGTCAGTTCAGCGATGATTTCTTCGTCGGTCATCTTCTTGTGCCTGCCGAAGCGAACTTCGCCGGAAGCGGTCTTTTCAGCGAGGTCGCGAATGTATCTGGCCTTTTGTCCAGATAAGCCTGCAGAGCGCATTTGTTGTTCAGAAACAGCCACGACTGCAGCAGGATTGAGTGTACGTACCCCACAACAATCCTTGAAACGTCCAAAAATTGTCGAGGCTGCCTTGCCGCTGAGCTGCTGGAAGACGATGGAGCGAAGAAGCGCCTCGAAGGTAGGCGGATGGTATTGCATCGCAAAGGGACCAACTTGCGAGATGATTTGTTTTAGTAGAGGATCGCGACGGCGAAGATGGCGGAGAGCAAGTTCCATATGAAGACCCATGATAGATTGACCCGGCGCAGTTTGCTGACGGGGCTCGGTGCCGGACCGTTGTTGCTGGCACAGGACCCAGTGATTCGAGTGGATGTGCAACTGGTCAACATTACCTTTACAGTGCGCAGCAAGCAGGGCGGGCTGGTGGGAAATCTCACCAAAGATGACTTCACAGTGTTTGAAGACGGCAAGCAGCAGGAGATCAATCGCTTTCAGCGCGATACGGATTTACCGCTTACGATCGGGCTGCTGATCGATATTTCGGGATCGATGTATAACGTGATTGGGACTGGCAAACGGGCGGCCGCTGATTTCTTTCGCAAAGTATTGCGCCCGAAGGATCTGGCCTTCCTGATTACTTTTGGGTCGGAGCTTGAGCTTTTGCAGGATCTGACTTCTTCAGTGAGCCTGCTCGACAAGGGACTAAGCCAGGTAGAAGGTCAAAGACCGATACGTGTGATGACGCAGGGGCCGGTGCCAACTACGCAACGCGGAACACGAATGTTTGATGCGGTGTATCTGGCGGCCGAAGAGAAGTTGAAGAATGAGGCCGGGCGGAAGGTGATCGTACTGCTGACGGATGGGGCCGATCAGGGGAGTTTCTACAAGCCCGTAGACGCGCTCAAGCAGACACATCTCTCAGACGCGGTGATTTATAGCTTCTTTTACTACGAGCCGATGTACGGCAGCGATGAAGGTGCGCTCAAGAAATTGAGCGGCGACACCGGAGGCCGGGTTTTCGATGTGACCAAACGCGGAAGTCTTGATCGCTCGTTTGAGCAATTGCAAGAAGAGATGCGCAGCCAGTATGCATTGTCGTACACACCGGCCAATGACAAGAAGGACGGGGCCTTCCGGCGAGTGGAGATCAAGACCAAAGACTCAAGCCTGAAGGTGCAGGCGCGGCGCGGCTACTATGGAGCCGGGGGCTAAACTTTTCGGGCAGTAAAGTAGCGATCTATCTGATCGTCGAGCGAAGCGAAGGGGAGGATTGCGGTGCGGTTCAATCGGGCGTTTTCGAGAGCGGAATACTTGGGGCGTCGCGCGGGAGTCCGGTATTCGCGCTCAGTGGTGGGCTTGAGTTCGGGGCTGAGATTCGCCTTTTTGAAGATCTTGGCCGCGTAGTCAAACCACGAGATGGGCTGGCCGCCACCGGCATGGAATACACCGGACTCGTTGCGCTCGACCAGTTCTGCGGTGACACGGGCGAGTTCTGGGGCGTAAGTGGGCGAAGCAATATGATCATTGACGATGCGCAAGGGGCCGCCCTTGGTTGCAAGACGAAGCATCGATTCGATAAAGTTGCCCCCGGCGGTGCGAACCCCGGCAGGACCGAATACACCTGATGTACGAAGAACCAGAGCAGAGTCGCAATACGCCTGGGCGTAGAATTCTCCTGCCAGCTTTGAGACGCCATATGCGCTGATTGGCCGCACGGGATCGTCTTCACGATAAGGGCGGCCGGCGGTACCGTCGAAGACATAATCTGTGGAGAAGTGAACGAGGCGGGCGTCAAGTTGACGGCAGGCAGCGGCGAGGTTGCGCACGGCGAGTCCATTGACGGCGTAAGCGACTTGCGGTTCAGTCTCAGCGATATCCACCTTGTTGTAAGCGGCTGAATTGAGAACCAGATCGATATCGAGGGAAGCGAGTTTCGCCTCTAGTTGGGTGGAATCGGTAATGTCTGCGTCGGCGCGACGGAAACTATGTACGGTGTGTCCACGCTGGGTGAATACGTGAACGAGTTCGACGCCGAGTTGGCCGGCGGCTCCAAAGATGGCTACTTGCATGATGGCAAATATAAGCGTATCAGGGCTTGAATTCGATGCTGATCTCGAGCAGGTTTTTCTCTTCGCCGGGGTGTGGGACGGGGCGGCAATTGAAGACCTGACCCCGGCTCAATTCTCCCGGACCGGCCCACTCCACAAAAACTCCAACCGGGATGGGCTCAGAAGATTCAACCACCGCTACGTTGCCATCCCGCTCTTTCAGAGAGACGGGGATCGACTTACCGTTGTCACTAAAGACATGAAGAGTTCTTTGTTTTGCCAGGAGGAAGGTCACACTGCACTTATCGCCGCACAGGAAACAAATTCCAGTGATTCTACTTCCAGGTGAAAAGTAGCCAGAGACCAAGACCCACAGCACCGGGGAGCAAAAGTTCTGCCCAACCCGGCCAGCGCCAGTTTTGCAAGGTGAGCCAGAAGCTGCTGTAACTTACCGGGGTGTGAGTTGGCCCGGCCGACGAGTTGCCAATGCTGCGCTTGAGAAAGTCTGCTCTCAACCGGCTTTTGAGAGCGCTTGGCTCGCCATTGAGGATCTTCTGAATTTCTGCACGTCCGCCACGATCGGCAATCAGAATGGTGGCGCTGTTCATGCCACGAGTGGAAATTACAAGTTGTTTCCGTAAAGCCGCTGGAATCTCATCGGGAGACCGGAAGACTTCGGTCCTGGTGCCAATGGAGATGAAGACGGTGGTTCGCTTGATGGTGGTCAATCGCCAACTCCAACAAGGCCGAATGGCCGAAGGCTGTCGCCGGCCTGGTCGAGGATGACTTGAATGAAACCGAGAGCAGCACGGCTGAGTGCTTTGTCCTTACGGTAGATCAGGCCCAGACGGCGAATCATTTGTTCCGGGCCAAGCGACAGAGTGACGAGTTTACCCGCAGCCACTTCTTCACGGCAATGAGATGCTGCAAGGAAGCTGATGCCCAGGCCGGCCATCACAAAGCGCTTGATCATTTCGGTTGAGTCGAGTTCCATTGACACTTGTAATTGTTGTTCGACCGGTTCGAGCCAGGAGTTTAGCTTTGCACGTGTGGTTCCCGTTTTTGGCAACAACAACTGGAATGGCGCAATGTCGGCAGCAAGTATCTGGCGCTTGTGAGAAAGGGGGTGATCCTTAGGGACAATGACGCGGATCTCATCCGAGTGGATCTTGACGATCTGGCATTTCTTGGCATCTACAGGAAGTTGTGTGATGCCAAAGTCGGCAAGATTGTCTTGAACCGCCTGGAGAACACGTGAGCCATAGCTGCGGTCCACATGGAGCTGGACATTGGGAAACTGCTTTTTGTATTCGCTAAATACATCAGGGAGTACATAGATACAAGTAGCTTCGTTGGCAGCAATAATCACTTCGCCCCGGGGTACCCGCTCCAGTTCCTGAATCGATGCTTGGGCACGGCGGCGTAAATCAAGAATTTGTTCGGAGTATTCGGCGAAGATTCGCCCGGCCGGGGTCAAGGCAATACGGGTACCAAGGCGCTCAAAGAGATTCGCGTTCAATTCCTGCTCTAGCTGGCGTACTTGAGCACTGATCGCAGGCTGGGTACGGAAACACGTCTGTGCGGCCTTAGAGAAGCTCTTAAGCCGGACGATCTCCAGAAACGTGTGCAGTTGGTCAAGGTCCATGGGATTCCTGCGGCTAAACTTGCGGGGTTGGTTCCTAGAAGTATAGCATTTGATTATGGGCCTCATCAGAGTTGGGAAGGTAGTGGTTTTAGCCTTTGAATCTGGTATCCATAAGCCATTTGAAAGCATTGAAGAAATACTTTGAAGATCCTTGTTGCCTCGTTGATTGTTTTTGCATCGCTGGCCATTGCTGGCGATGCAAGCAACGTGACTCTCGTTGTTAATGAGAAATCCACGCTGTCGAAGCGGTTAGGAACTTTCTATGCCGCCTGGCATGGGTTGAGCCCTAGCCAAGTCTGCCGGATCACGACAATTGAAGAAGAATCTGTGGATCGCGCCACCTTTGAGAAGCAAATTTCAGGCCCACTAGGGGACTGCCTGCGGCGCAGCGGCCGCGTCGAGTCGACCTTTTATCTGGTGTTGACGCAAGGAATGCCGATTCGGGTCAAGGGGGGTGCCAAGGCCGACGGGGCCAGCGTCGATAGCGAATTGGCACTGCTTTATCTTGAAATTCATGGCACCAGGATCGAGCGTGCCGGCCCGCTGCCAAATCCTTTTTACCGCCGCAAGGATCAGCCCTTCAGCCATCCAGCCGTACCGGTTTATCTGGTGACTCGATTGGCAGGCTACAGCTTTGAAGATGCGCGTAAGTCAGTGGAGCGATGCAGAGGGGCAAAGAACCGGGGCCGGGTGGTGCTGGATCTCAAAGCGGATAACGATGATGATGGGAATTCCTGGCTGAGAAATGCCGGGATATTGCTGCCAGAGAACAGAGTAGTGCTGGAGCTTTCACCAAAGGTTGTGACGGAGGAAAAGCAGGTAATCGGGTATGCCAGTTGGGGATCAAACGACAGGGCTCGCAAGAGCCGTCTCAGCGGTATGGAATGGCTGGCTGGTGCTATTGCCAGCGAGTATGTCTCCAGCAATGCGCGCACCTTCAAGATGCCACCCTTTACCTGGACCTTGGGCTCATGGACCGACCCGCGGACTTTTTTTGCCGGCACGCCGCAATCGATGATTCTCGACTATGTCTGGGAGGGCGTGAGCGGGATCGCCGGAAATGTGGACGAGCCCTATCTGATCGAAACCGTGCGGCCAGACCAGTTGTTTCCAGCCTATCTGGCGGGCAGAAACCTGGCGGAGAGTTTCTATCTGGCACTACCCAGCCTTTCTTGGCAAAGTCTGATCGTGGGAGACCCATTGTGCAGACTCGAATAGCAACGCTGGCTGATCGCGACCTACTGGTGGAGCTTGGAAAGCGAACTTTTTTCGACACCTTCGCCGGGACTTGCAGCGATGCCGATATGGAGTTGTTTCTCGCAACGTCCTATGCGGAAGTGAAGCTGGAGAGCGAACTGAGCGATCCCCTGTCTCGTTTTCTTGTCCTCGAGGATGGTTCAGGCCCGCTTGGGTATAGCCGGATTCTCGGAGAAGAGTCTGGCCGCGTTGAACTGGTGCGTTTTTATATGGCGCAGCGCGCAATCGGGACTGGTGCGGCACACCCGCTGATGGAGACAACGCTGGACCTGGCAAAGGAGCTGGGCTACACGAAAATTTATTTGGGAGTTTGGGAGAAGAACTACCGGGCCCAGAAATTTTACGGAAAGTGGGACTTTCTTAAAACCGGGGAGAAGATCTTTATGGTTGGAACCGACCCGCAGGTGGATTGGCAATACGAACGCGAGCTATAAGAGGCAAACGAATTCGGCCAGAACTGCGTAGCGGTCTTGATCTTGCTCAAGATGGAGCACTGGGAATTCTGGATTGAGCGGAGCCAGATCGATAGACTGGTGAGCCCAGCCATCCTCGCCGGAATCTTGCTTCTTAGAACTATAGACCTTGAGCGTATAGCGATTGCTTGCGCCGGAGCGGTCTTCTACCAGCACTCGTTTGTTATTGCGAGATCCCGCGCCGAATTTGCGAAAAACACAGAGCGAACCGGAGGGGACCAGTGGTTCCATGCTGCGGCCATAAACCTCACAGACAAACATGTCTGTGCTGAGGCGAAGATTCTGGGGTGCTTCTACCCATTCGGCAATTTCATTTGGATCGGCTATTTGTTCGCCAAAGCTGCCTGCGGCTGAGCGCAGGGCGTAGCGCGGGAGATGACTCACAAAGGGTTGGACGGGGGTTGTTATGTGCTCCCGATAGAGCTTGTGGAGCGTGAAATCAAGTGCGCTCGATTGGACCTCGTTGCGCTCGCTGAGCTGAAATACATTGGAAAGAGTAGATTCCAGCCACTCCATCGCACCTCTAGCGCCCATCTCGGTGGAAAGTTGCTGGAGATGAGTTTCCATCCCCGATAGAAGCTCGGCGTCGTCAGGTGAGGCGATCTGATTCCAGTCCCGGCGTAGTTTGACGCCCAGTTTTTCGGTCTCGGGATCAAAGACGATGACTCCCGCAGGCTCTGCCGGGCGGCCAGGAAGGGCGAGAGTGAGAAGGGAGAATGTCATCTTTGTGTATCGAGGCGGTATGGCTATCGTATCGGTTAAGGATTGGCTGGGTAGTAGCCGGAACGGAATCGAACTTTGAGGCCGGCGATGCCCGGCACCTCCACACGAATCTTGCGGAAGGCCTTGCGATCATCGGTGGATTCTGGCACGTAACGAATAATATACTGCGTGGTAACCTCACCCTGGATCGCGGCGACCGCATTGAACATGCCTTTGGCTAGCTCGGCGGCGTACTGGCCAGTACCAACTTTCAAGGCGTAGTTTCCTTCGTCTGATGGAGTAGAGAGATAACCTGAGACGTCTTTGTAGAGGCCTTCCAGAGGAAATACGACGCGACCGCCAGTTTCTTCTGCCAGCCGCTGCAGGTTCTTTTCGCCTTCGGCTTTGAAACCGAAAGCGACCGTACTCATGCCGAAGATAGTGACGAGATTGCGCTGTGCCACTTCGAGCACTTGATCGAGGCCCTTCTTAGAAGCCGAATCGTGACCGTCGCCGATGATGACGATGATGCGGCGCGGTTCAATCGGTTCGCCGCGAACCAGCTTGCGATTGGTGCAGGCGAGGTAGAGGGCGTCGTAAAGGGCGGCACCGCCACCCGGCTTGATCTTGCGGATCTTCTCCTGGATCTTGTCGGGCGAACTTGTAGTGTCGACGCTTACTTCGGCCGTCGTCGAGTAGGTCACAAGATAGCCTGAAAATTTCTTTGGGCCTTCTTGAGGCAGAAGGGCAAGAACGAGCTCTTCGGTTGCCTCGGCGAAGGTCTTCCAGTGCAGGCGATTGAGATTGCTCATGTCGAGGAGAAAACCTACAACGACGGGCTGCTCGCGCTCTGCGTTGAAGTAAGAGATTTTTTGCTCTTTATTTTCATCGAAGATCCTGAAGTCAGATTGCTTCAAGTCACTGACGAACTTGCCCTTCTCATCGGTGACAGTAATGGGTACGATCACCTCGTTGACCGAGATGGAGAGATTGGGAGTTTTTGTCGCCTGCGCGGCCCCTAAAGAAGAAAAAGGAGCGCCGTTTAGCAACGCCGGTCCCACGAGCATAAAGTGACGGCGTGAAGTCATATCTTTTGAAACAACTTCTATTGTAACGGCGCTCCGTGAAAAATGGGTACCAGTGGAAAAGGGTTACCTAGCGTTGCACACGGCCAGAACCGCCACCAGTGACGAGACCTTCCACCTCTTGGCGGCTGAAACGGTTGAAGTCTCCAGGGATAGAGTGTTTCAGGCAACTGGCTGCAACGGCAAATTCAAGCGCGGCCTGAGGAGTGTCGAGAGCAAGGAGGCCGAAGATCAGCCCACCAGCAAAACTATCGCCCCCACCGACGCGGTCGACGATGTTGGTGATGTCATAGTGCTTGCTGACCATGAAGTTGTGACCCTGGTTGAGGCAGGCAGACCAGCCGTTGTGGCTGGCACTGAAAGATTCCCGCAGGGTGATGGCTACTGTCTTGACGTTCGGATAAGAGCGAAGCACCTTCGCGCTGAGCTTCTCATAGGCCGAATGATCGAGCTTGCCCGAATGCACATCCGCTTCGCTTTCGATGCCAAGCGCCATCTGGCAATCTTCTTCATTGGCAATGATGACGTCGGTATACTCGACAAGTTTGGGCATGACTTCAGCAGCTTTCTTGCCGTACTTCCAGAGGTTCTTGCGAAAGTTCAAGTCGAGGCTGACGGTGAGACCGGCGGCCTTGGCCGCCTTGACGCTTTCGATCGAGAGCTCGGCGGCGGAGGAGCTGATCGCAGGCGTAATCCCAGTGATGTGGAACCAACCGGCACCCTCAAAGACTTTAGCGAAATCGATGGAGCCGGGCTTGGCGATGGCGATGGCCGAGCCTTCGCGATCATATTGGACCTTTGAAGCACGCTGATTGGCACCAGGCTCTACATAGTAGATTCCGAATCGGCCCGGGCCACGCACGACTGCAGAGACATCGACACCGAAGCGGCGCATCTCTCCAAGAAAGGCATCGCTGATCGGGTTCTTATCGGGTAGCGCAGTGGTGTAACGGGCGGGCCAGCCAAAGCCAGCTACGCTGACAGCGACATTGGCTTCTCCCCCGCCAAAAGTAGCGACGAATTGAGGGGATTGTAAAAAGCGTTCCATTCCTGGAGGTGCCAGGCGGAGCATGATCTCACCAAAGGTGACGACGGGCTTCATAATTGATTGGAACTCACCAGTTTAACCCAGAAGCATCCAGCCGACAAAGGCAGCTAAAGTAATTACTTCGCCAATCATCAGGACATTCCGGATCGATACAAATCGCTGCCAGGAGACGCGTGGTTGATGTTCTGGAAACTTCTCAACATGATCCTGAAGGGCACGAGCCCATGCAGGCGGTGTAGTGAAGGGGAAGATGTAGGGGTAATCGAGACTTTTTGGGTTGTAGCCGGGGGGAAGCAAACCGGCAATTTCATCGCGGATTCGACGGAAGGCAATTCGCTCACGCAACAGAGTAAGAACTACACCCGTGTTCGCTGCGAGCAGAAACATCATCCAGATCAGTACCGCATGTGCTTTCTCCAATGACAAAACCCCCTAGAATCATTTTATGGAACAAACAGCTCCAGTAACGTCCGAAGATCGAATCAGTTCCGTCGACATGCTGCGGGGATTTGCATTGCTTGGTATTTTACTGATGAACATCCAGAACTTTGGGATACCTGGTGCCGCATATGGCAACCCTTCGGCTTGGGCAGGCGACACAGGATGGAACCTCTACTACTGGTGTGCCAATCAGATTTTTTTTGAAGGCAAGATGAGATTTCTGTTCTCGATGCTGTTTGGTGCAGGAGCAGTACTGCTGACCGAACGGGCAGAGCGGCGCGGGGCAGGGATTGCAACTGCGGACATCTACTTTAGACGCAACTTATGGCTCGTGTTACTTGGGATGATTCACGGCTATTTCATCTGGGACGGAGACATTCTGTATTCCTACGGCATGGCCGGCCTGGGATTGTTTGTGTTCCGGGTTCTCCCGGTGAAAAAACTGTTCATCGCTTCGGGAGTGGTATTCCTGCTGATCAATATCAGTACGGCGGGCTTTGTGTTTTCGCAATTTGACAATCGCGATTCAGGAATCGCAGCAGCAAAGGTAGAAGAGAAGAAGCGTTCTAAAGAACAGAAGAAAGCGTTTGAAGCTTACCAGGAATCTCTCGAAAGCCAAGACATCGTCAAGCGCAAGGTAAAGATGGAAGAGCAGATCACCAACAGGCGCAAGGGGTATGTGGATAATCTCAAAGATCGCGCCCAGGGTACGTTTCAACTACAGACAGTCAGCATGCTGAAATTTCTGCTCTGGGATGTACTGTTCCCCATGTTGCTGGGTATGGCGCTCTATAAGGCTGGTGTCTTGTCGGCTGAGAAGAGTGCCGCCTTCTACGCCGCATTTTCAGCTTGCGGCTACCTGCTTGGGATCCCACCGCTGGCTTTTGTGACAAAGGTGGTGGTCGGCTCGAATTGGGACCCCTGGACAGAAGTTTGGCTGATGGCCAGCTATGAGTACGGTCGCCTGGCAGTTGGGCTTGGGCATCTGGGGCTAATGCTCTTGATCTTCAGGCTGGGTTGGTTGAAACCGGTCACCTACTTGCTTTCGAAAGTTGGGCAGATGGCACTGACAAACTATTTGCTGACGAGCATCCTGATGACCCTGTTCTTCAATGGCTACGGGCTTGGCAAATTCGGGGCGCTCGAAAGGCATCAACTTTTGTTTGTTGTGTTTTCGATGTGGTCGATTAACCTGATATTGAGTCCGCTATGGCTGCGATACTTTCGCTTTGGGCCGGTGGAATGGGCATGGAGGTCCTTGACATATTGGAAGAAGCAGCCGATGCGATTGAGAAACGAAATCGTTGGCGAGCCCTCGCCTATTTTGCACTCGGAGGGTTGATCGCAACCGAAATCCTGCGGCGAGTTGTGACGCAACCGCCTGCGGCAAGGGGCTGGGAGTTGGTTTATTGGTTCACTGATCGCGTCTGCTTCGACGGGAAGTGGATCGTTTTGCTTGCAATGGCTGCCGCGCCGTTTCGCGACAATTTGCCCATCAAGTACATGGCCCCTGCGACAGGATTGCTGCTGATGGTGGGTTCGTTCCTGCAATTGCAGGATCCGGTTTTTCTGTTGCTGGTTGGAATGCTGGCCGGTGCAATCCTGAAGAGCATCCGGTGGACCGAGCCTGCGCTCATGCTGATGGCGACCGGCGGCATGATGATGGGAATGCCATTAAACGGATTCACTGGGCTGATGGCGGCAAAGGCCAACTTTCCGCCAGTGCTGATGAAGCAATTGTTTGGGTCCACCGCAGGCATTGGTTGCGTCACGATGGCTTGCTCGATGGCCGCATTGTTCCTGCTGGGGCAAGGCTTGTTGATGCGACGGAAGAGAGGCGGCTAAAGTGCTGTCCCTTTGTTTGGAGCACCAGCAATGCGAACACGCAGAAAGTTTGTGCGCTTGTGCATAGGCAGAGCCAGCCGGGCTCGAATCATGTCGAGTTCCAGAGCCTCATTCGCCTTGGACAGCAGGGAGAGTTGTTCGGCTTTGGTTAGCTTGGGCGTTGATTTCGAGGAGAGTTTTTTCGAGGACATCGAGAACCGCATTGTCTTTGGGACGGCCAGATGATCGCTTGCTGCGGATGATATCCACCAAGCTGGCGACCATCAACCTTCTTCCTTCTATTTCAACAAGAGTTGCCCGGCTTCGCAAGCTTGCCAGTGACGAGATACCAGCAGCAATCGGCAGAAAGTCTACATGAAAGTCCACCGCCCCATAGTCGAGGCGATAAACCGAGGACAAGTCAGGAGATGGCTGCGTCAGTTTGGCAGAGACACGTTCGGCGACCAGGCTCAATTTTTTTCTGTTGGCCGGGGTATCTCGATAGTAGAAGTCGAGATCCATCGTGGTGACAGGTGCTCCCTGCAAGGCAGCCGCTCCGTTGCCGATGAGAATAGCCTCCAGCTTCGCCTCCTCCATGGCTGCGGCAATTTGCACCAGATAATTCGTCGCATCCATATTGGCGGTCAGGATAGCAGCGGCTTGACTACGTGACCTTTCACGTCGGTAAGCCGATAGTGACGGCCCTGGAACTTGAACGTCAGTCTGCTGTGATCCACGCCCAGTGCATGCAGCAGCGTGGCATGAAGGTCGTGCATGTCCACCGGATTCTCATTGATGTTGTAGGAGAAGTCATCCGTCTCGCCGTAGGTGGTTCCGCCCTTGAATCCACCCCCGGCCACCCAGGCAGTGAAGCAACGAGGATGGTGATCGCGGCCATAGTTCGTTTCAGTGAGCGTGCCTTGTGAATAAACCGTGCGACCAAACTCACCCATCCAAATCACCACGGTATCTTTGAGCAAACCGCGTTGCTTGAGGTCTTCGACGAGTGCGGCCGAGGGCTGGTCTGTTTCTTTGCACTGGCCGCGAATCTCTTTGGGCAGGTTTGAGTGCTGATCCCAACCGCGATGGAAGAGTTGCACAAAGCGTACTCCGCGCTCTACCAGCCGGCGAGCCAGGATACAATTGGCCGCGTAAGACCCCGGCTTGCGCGCATCAGGCCCGTAAAGCTCAACCGTGCTGTCCGGTTCCTTCGACAGGTCGCTCAGTTCCGGCACACTCGACTGCATGCGAAAAGCCATCTCGTATTGCGAGATGCGGGTCGCGATCTCAGGGTCCTGATAGTTGTCGAGTTGGATCTGATTCAGCTTGGCCAGGTCATCAAGATAGCGGCGGCGGGCTTCGCGTGAATAACCTTCGGGATCGGACAAGTAAAGAACCGGGTCTGCCCCGCCCCGAAACTTCACGCCTGAAAACTTTGTGGGCAGGAAGCCAGAGCCAAAGGCGCGATCTGCCAGGGCCTGCGTATTGCCTCCACCCTGACTCACCATCACCACATAGGCCGGAAGGTTTTGATTCTCGCTGCCCAGGCCATAGGCGACCCAGGCACCAAAGCTTGGCCGGCCTGCCAGTTGAAAACCGGTCTGGCAAAACGTAACCGCAGGATCGTGGTTGATGGCCTCTGTATTGAGGCTCTTGATGAAACAGAGATCATCAGCTTGCCTGGCCATGTGCGGGACAAGCTCACTGAACCAGGCTTGCGATTGACCGTGCCGGGCGAATTTGAAGACAGTCGGAGCAGTCGGGAAACTCTCTTGAAAGGCCGACATACCTGTCAGGCGCTGACCACGGCGGATGGAATCGGGAAGATTCTCACCACGGCGAGCTTGAAGGCCGGGCTTCCAATCGAAGAGATCAAGTTGACTTGGAGCACCGTGCTGGAAGAGCAGAATGACGTTCTTGGCCCTTGGAGCGAAATGGGGCAAACCCGGAAGCCTGGGATGAACTTCTTTCTGATCTTCACCGTGGAGCAGCGAAGACAGTGCAGCGATACCGATGCCTGTGGCGGACTTTTGAAAGAAATGACGGCGGGTCTGGAGCAGTGGATGCATCGGTTAGTCCTTATTGACCGTTTCGTCGAGGTTTAACATCAGACTGGCAAGAGCCATGTAGGCGGCGTGTTCGGCAGGCTTGAGTTGTGGCGCTTGCGGCGATTCGCCTTTTGACAGGTAGGTATCGACGCGCCCAGGATGCGTCGCGAAGTAATCGCGATGGTAGTTGAGGCTGGCCTTGAAGATGACCAACTCTTTGGCGGTTGGATTACGAGCCAGCAGCAGCTTCGTTCCATAAGAGATCCGCGATTCGTCAGTTGTGCCACCTTCAGTCAACATGCGGCGGCCAATCTGCCGGCCAGCTTCAAGAAAGGTCACATCGTTCATGAGGTTCAATGCCTGGAGCGGAGTGTTAGTGCGGGACTCGCGAACAGTGCAACTTTCGCGAGTGGAGGCATCAAAGTTAGTCATCATCGGCGGGGCGATGGTTCGCTTCCAGTACATGTAGAGTGAGCGGCGATAGAGGTCGGCACCATGGTCTTGCTTGTAATCCATGTTCTGCATCGATTGCTCTTCCCACAAGCCCGCCGGCTGATAGGGCTTGACGCTGGGGCCGCCAAGCCTGGCGTTAAGCAAGCCAGCGGCGGCCAGCGCTTGATCACGGATCGCCTCGGCAGGCAAACGCAGCCGGGGGCCATGCGCCAGCAGCCGATTCTCAGGATCGCGCTGGACCAGATCTGGCGTCGTGCGCGAGTCCTGCCGATAGGCGGCGCTGGTCACCATGAGGCGAACCATATGTTTCAAATTCCATTTCGATTCAACGAACTCGGTCGCAAGCCAGTCGAGCAATTCGGGGTGCGATGGATACTCACCCTGGCTGCCGAAATCCTCCGTTGTTTTGACGAGTCCGGTGCCGAAGAGAAGTTGCCACAGGCGGTTGATGTTCACGCGCGCTGTCAGTGGATTTTCCTTGGCCACAAGCCATTGGGCCAGGCCGAGCCGGTCATTCGGCGTGCCAGAAGGCATCGGCGGCAAGAAGCCCGGCAGGCCGGGCTCTACTTTCTCGCCCGGCTTGTTGTACTCGCCACGAATCAGGATATGTGTATCGCGACGCTGCGGGTTTTCAGCCATGATCATGACCGTCGGGAAAGCTCTCTCCAAGGCTTCGCGTTGCTGTTCAAGCTGAACCAATTTCGACCATAACTGTTTTTGTGCCTGAGGGGCTGCTGCTTCGAGATAGGCTTCGCGCAACTGGCGGGATTGCGGGTCTGACTGCTTCAGGGTCTGGCCCTGCGCAAGCAGCGTGATGTCGTCCTGGGCGAGGGTTCGCGACCAGATCAGCACCTCATCGATCTTGCCTGCAAAGCGGCGAGTTGGGCCGCCGCCAGAGCCGATACGAAGAGGTTCGGGAAATTCTGTGCCGCCATTGTTCAGTGGCCGGTACAGATTATCGAGCTCGACCTTAAACTCAATTGGTTTGCCGTCGACAAAGACGTGCACGCCCTCGGCCATGCGCGAACCCGTGTAGGCAAGAGTCACATGCTGCCAAGGCCCAGCCTTTAATACGGGCAGGGTGGATGTCATCCGGATTGCGTCGTCATCATAATCGCTAGTGAAATGAACATGAATGTGACCTTTTCGGGTCTCAAGCGCAAACCCGCGCCCACGCGGCTTGTCGTTCATACGCGAAAAGAGTGTGCCATCGGGCAGCTTGCCCGATTGCGTCCAAAGAGCGATGGTGAAGCGATCTTCCATGTCAAAGTTAGCGGCATGGAAGCCAGCGTCCAGATAGGTAGTGCCGTTGAGTGAAACAGCTTTGCCAATCCGGCCCGGGACGAATTCCACCTGGCCGGCATTTGCCCTGGTCTCGTCAGGATTCTCCAGGCTCAGCTTACGCTTCAGATCAAAGCCCGGGTGCCAGTAGTCGACTGAATCATGAGAGATGCCCGCCTGCCAGGCGCGAAGTTGAGCGGGGCTTACTTTGATCGCTGCGCGAGTCTGTTCGATCAAATGAACCAGTTGCGCAAGCTGGGCCTGCTGCTCACGCGTAGGAGTTGAAATCATGGGCGGGGAGTTGCCGTACTTCATGGCGCGCCCTTGTTCAGGGACGTTGTTGAAGTAGGCGTAGAACTGATACATTTCCTTCTGTGTCAGTGGATCGTACTTGTGGTTGTGGCAGCGGGCACACCCAAAGGTCAACCCCAAAAAGACCGCGCTGTTGGTCTCGACACGGTCAATCACATATTCCACGTTGTACTCTTCAGCAACAATCCCCAGTTCGGTATTGGCGCGATGATTACGCTGAAAGCCGGTGCCCATTTTCTGCTCCATCGTGGCGTTGGGAATTAAGTCACCGGCAATCTGCTCCACCACAAACTGATCGAAGGGCTTGTTCTTGTTAAAGCTTTCAATAACGTAATCACGCCAGCGCCACATGATGCGTTCACCGTCGTATTGGTAGCCGTTCGAATCGGCATAGCGCGCGTTGTCAAGCCAGCGCATGGCCATACGCTCGCCATAGCGTGGATTCTCAAGGAGGCGATTCACCAGCTTGCCATAAGCGTCGAGAGACTTGTCAGCAATGAAGGCATCAACTTCTTTGGGAGTGGGCGGCAGGCCGCTGAGGTCAAGCGTGACGCGGCGAATGAGACGATCTTTCGAAGCTTCGGCAGAGGGCTTGAGTTGCTCGCGATCCAGGCGCTCGAGGATAAACCGGTCTATCGGGTTTCGAGGCCATTGCCTGGCCGAAACTGCGGGCAGGGCCGGACGCTGTGGCGTAATGAAGCTCCAGTGCTTCTGCCACTTGGCACCTTCTGAAACCCACTGTGAGAGGATGCTGCGCTCAGCTTCGGTCAGGGCGTGACCCGTAAACACAGGCGGCATCTTGCGCGTTTTGGACTCTGTATTGATACGCTTGATCAATTCGCTGGTCTCAGGAGAGCCCGGTATGATCGCGCGCCGGCCGCCAAGGTCGGCCTTGGCCGCTGCCTCGATATCCAGCCGCAGAGGAATGTTCCTGTTCCTGGCATCGGCCCCGTGGCAGGCCAGACACTTGTCAGAAAGAATCGGGCGGACGTCACGATTGAACTCGACCGGGCGAGCCGCCGGCAACAAAACAGCAAACGAAATTAAAGTCAGCAATGCCCGTATCATTTTGACTTTATTTTATATGCTTCATTGCTGGACCGGCTGGAAAAGCTGATGGCACTGGTATTGAACAAAACCGAAAATACTTCTTAGGCGAAGTAGAGGCCGCCGTTTACTTCGATCGTCTGGCCATGAATGTAATTGGCCTTGACTGAGCAAAGATACTGGATGACATCAGCGGTCTCTTCACTGGTGCCAAGATAGCCGGCAGGAACGTTGGCCTTAAACGTTTCAAGCATTTGTGGCGTGGAAAACACTTCGTGGAAGTTGGTGGCGATCACCCCAGGCGCGACGCAGTTCACCCGGACTCCAGACGGAGCCAGTTCTTTTGCCATCGCCTTGGTCAACCCTGACACCGCACTCTTGGCTGTTGCATAGGCCGCAGCACCAGGGCCGCCGCCATTGCGTCCCGCAACCGATCCAACATTGACGATCCACCCACTCTTCTGCGACACCATATGCGGAATCACAGCCTGCGTGATGTAGAAGACACTTGACAGATTTAGCATGATCGTCTGTTCCCAGTGGGCCGATGGCATGTCAGGCATCTTATGACGGCCAATTAAGGAACCGGCATTGTTGACGAGCACATCGATATGAAGATTCTGGATCTGGCTGGTGAAGCCCTGGACCCCTTCGAGAGTGGCCAGATCGGCCTGGATCAATGTGGCGGTTGAGCCGGAGACCTGGGCCTGTGCGGCAACGGTTTCCGCTCCCGGACGGTCGCTGGAATAGTGAATAAAGAGATTCGCTTTTTCTTTGGCAAAGCCAAGAGCGGTGGCTGCACCAATGCCTTTGCTGGCACCGGTGATAAGAACATTTCGCATTGAAATTAGTGTATGTGATCTGCGTTTACAATAAATGAGATGTGGGGGACGAAAGCAATGGCACGATTCACAACGAAGATGAGTGTATGGAACGACCGTTAAAGACGCTGGAGCGAATTCTGTCGAAGGCTGGGTTGGGGTCGCGTACGGATGCGCGGAGTTGGATCCATGAAAGACGGGTAAAAGTAAACGGGAAGATCGTCGAAAATCCTGAGCAGTGGATCGACATGGTGAAGGACCGGGTTGAGCTGGATGGGCGGCTTGTCAAAACAGTCAAGCGGCTTTATGTCTTGCTTTATAAGCCCACGGGTTACATCACAAGCAAGGGTGACCCGGAAGGGCGGCCTACCGTCTATGACCTCTTGAAGGACATACCTTCCTTTGTTGGCACAGTGGGGCGCCTGGATGAAGATACGAGCGGATTGCTGCTGCTTACCAACGACACGATGCTGGCCGAGCGCATGACGAATCCCAACTTTCACGTTGCGAAGACTTATCTGGTGAAGTGCGCCACGCTTTTGAGCGATGAGCAAGTGCGGCAGCTTCGAGAAGGGCTGGAACTCAAGGACGGGATGACTCGGCCGGCCGTGGTGAAGCGTGTGCGAGACGCAGAGTCTAAGACTTTTCTTGAACTGACGATTACGGAGGGTCGCAACCGTCAGGTGCGCCGGATGATTGAAGCACTGGAGAGCAAAGTATTGAAGCTGGTGCGGATCAAAATCGGTCCGCTTACGCTGGATGGCATGAAATCCGGCACTTGGCGCATTCTGACCGAGGGAGAGTTGAAGGAAATCAAGGAGCTGACGAGGCAGTGAGACACTGGAGGGATGGTTTGTCGTGTCGTCTCAAGATTTGCATTATTTGTGTTGGCATTGGCAGTAGTCTCCGCACAAGAGCACACTCCGCAGAACGAAAAGAATCCTTTGGCCGCAGATGCGACGGCTGCGATTGCGGGACGCAGACTTTACGGCCAAGCTTGCCAGGCTTGCCATGGGGGCAACGCAGCGGGTAGTGAACGCGGGCCTGCTCTTTCGACCGGCGCTTTTAAGCACGGTGCAAAGGATGGCGAGCTTTTTCTCAACATCCGCAACGGAATTGCCGGCACGAAAATGCCCGCATTTGGGAAGCTCGAAATCACGCAGGTCTGGCAGATCGTGAGCTATCTTCGCAGTCTGAACGGAGCAGGCGTCAAGATCAACGAAGTAGTCACTGGCGATGCAAGGAATGGAGAAAACCTCTTCTTTGGCAAGGCCGCTTGCGTGAGCTGCCACGAAGTGAGCGGCCGCGGCGGAATCTTGGGGCCTGATCTATCCGATGCCGCTACCAGGCCCGCCGAAGCGTTACTCAAGAAGCTGATCGACCCCACTGATGTTCAGCAAAAGCGTCGCGGCCCACGCGTGGGTACCATCACAGTAACAACTCAAACAGGCGAGACCATAGAAGGCATCCGCCGCAACGAAGACAGCTTTACCCTGATGCTGGCTGACCGCACAGGCAAGCTACATGTCTTCGATAAGCAGACGCTCAGGGCCCGCAAAGACCAGCCAGTCTCGATGATGCCGGCAGACTTCGCCAAGCGCTTCTCCGCAGGCGAGTTGCAAGATATCGTCGCTTACCTCAAGACCCTGAACGGTCGCGATTTCTCAAAGACCATCCAGGCAGCAATCCCAGCCGGGCCACTTACATACGAGCGTATTAAGAACGCAACTAACGAAGCACAGAACTGGCTCACCTACTGGGGCGATTACGCAGGGCACCACTTCACCAAACTCGACCAGATCACGGCCACAAACGTAAAGAGCCTGCAGACGAAGTGGGCCGTACAGATGCCAGGCGACTCGATCCTCGAAACTACGCCGATCGTCGTCGATGGGATCATGTACACCGCCGGAATGCCAGGCCAGGTCTTTGCCCTCGACGCCCGCACTGGCATGGAGATCTGGAAGTATCAGCGGCCGCAAAAGAAGGTCAACGCTTTTGAGAGCAACCGGTACAATCGCGGGGTCGCCGTCCTGGGTAATCGGGTCTTCTTCGGAACTCTCGACGCTGCCCTGATCGCCCTCGACGCCCGCACTGGACGCCCTCTTTGGGAAACGCAGGTCGCAGACACAATGGAAGGTTACAGCATCACGGTTGCGCCGCTGATAGTCAAGGACAAGCTGATCGTAGGAGTAGCTGGCGGTGAACACGGCATCCGTGGTTTTCTCGATGCCTATGACGTCGTAACCGGCAAACGGGCTTGGCGCTTCAATACCGTCCCCGGCCCTGGAGAGATGGGCCACGATACCTGGAAGGGCGAGAGTTGGAAGCTTGGTGGCGCACCCACCTGGCTCACCGGCAGCTACGATCCCGAACTCGACACCCTCTACTGGGCTACGGGCAACCCCGGCCCCGACATGGACGGCGAAATCCGCAAGGGCGATAACCTGTTCTCCTGTTCTGTAGTCGCGCTCGATCCGGCCACAGGAAAACGCAAGTGGCATTACCAGTTCACCCCCAACGACAGCCACGATTGGGATGCCAACCAGGACCTCGTCCTAACCGAGCAAATGATCGACGGCGTCAAACGCAAGCTGCTGGTTCAGACCAACCGCAACGGCATCTTCTACGTCCTGGATCGCACTAACGGCAAGCTCATCTCCGGCAAGCCTTACGTGCGTCAAACCTGGAATGCCGGGTTTGACGCAAATGGCCGACCGGAGATAATTCCAGATACGGATTCAAGCCCCGAAGGCCGCGTTGTCTACCCAACCCTGGTTGGCGGCACCAACTGGCAGAGCCCATCCTACGATTCATCCACTGGCTATCTTTTCGTAGTCTATGCAGATGGGGCTGAACGATACATCCGCGAGAAGTCAACCTATGAGCCGGGCAAAGCGTATTGGGGCGGGCGCTCTGTATCAACCGGGGAAACTCCCGTCACAGGCATCAAAGCAATCGACACCAAGACTGGCGACGTAAAGTGGGATTACAAAATCTCGAAAGGCTCGCTCGCAGCAGGCGTCCTCGCAACCGCAGCGGGCGTACTTTTCTCTGCAACTAGTGAAGGCAACCTCATCGCTCTCGAAGCAAAAACCGGCACCCCGCTCTGGCGCATGCAAACCGGTGCGAGCACGGCCGCTTCCCCGATCAGCTACTCAGTCAACGGCAAGCAATACATCGCGGTAGCTTCGGGCATGGTGCTATACAGCCTTGCACTTCCCGACTAAAACGTGATCCAGCGCAAACCGGGGATCCGCGCGAACTCGCGAACGTTTCGCGTGATCAGAGTCGCGTTCAAGGCAAGCGCGGTAGCTGCGATTAGGTAGTCGTTCGGCCCGATTGGAGTACCCTCGCGCTGCAACAATGCCTTGGTGCGTCCGTAATAGTGAGCCGCACGAAAATCAAATGGCACAGTCGGGACGTGATCAGTCAACAGAGCCAGCGCTTGCAATGACTTGACTACATTTTGGCTTTTTGAAGCGCCATAAGACAGCTCGGCAACCACAATCGATGGCAGCGCAACGCTTCCAACGGGCAACTCGTCCAATGCGGCCATAACCAGCGGCTCTCTCTTCATGGCGGCAATACAGATGTTGGAATCAAGAAGGTAAGTCATCAAATGACCACTCAGGCTCAGGCTGCCGATCATCCCGGTGTGGAGCAACAAAATCAGGAGGGAGTGGCCCAAGCGCCTCCAGTTTCTTCCAAAACTCTGGCCCGAAGACTTTTGCCGATCCTGTTTGGAGAGTTAACCGCTCCACTACAAACTTGGACAAAGATTTGCCAGCAGCCTCGGCATCATGCCGGAGCTGCTCAGCCATCGCATCGGGAACATACAAATTCAACTGTGCCACGTACACAAGTATACTTGCGCACGTATACTCAGTCAACGATCAGATCTACGGTCACGGGGCAATGATCGCTACCCATAACATCATTCAGCATCTCGGCTGCCCGTAATCGACCAACTTCTTTACTTTGAAGTGCATGGAAGTCAATTCGCCAACCGATATTCTTTGCTCTTGCCCCCAACCGCACGCTCCACCAAGAATACTTCACTTCATCCGGATGCTGGTTCCGCCACGTATCCGTCCAGCCGGATCTCAAAAACTGATCCATCCAGGCGCGCTCTTGGGGCAAATATCCGGGATTTTTCTCGTTGTCTTTGGGTCGCGCCAGATCAATCGGATAGGGTGCAATGTTGTAATCCCCACCCAGCACCACAGGCTTACCCTTTTTGCTCAACTTCGCCAAATGCGCCGCCATCGCATCGCAATACCGCAGTTTGTAGTCGAGGCGCTTGCCCGCCTCCTGCGAGTTTGGAAAGTAGGCACTTACGGCAAAGAAATTGTCGAACTCCGCTGTCAGCACCCGGCCCTCGCTATCAAACTCCTCATACCCAAAGCCAGCCGTCACCTTCTGCGGAGCAACCTTCGAAAGAATTGCCGTCCCGCTATAACCCTTCTTCACCGTAGCCGGAAACCACTGTTGATAGTAGTGCCCCAGCGAAGTTACTTCCTCAGGAATCTGGTGCTGGCCGGCTCGCACCTCCTGCAACATCACCACATCGGCATCGTGAGTCCGCATCCAGCCAGCTAGACCAGACCGTGTACAGGCACGAATGCCGTTGATATTCCAGGTGGCAAGCCGGACTAGCTTCTCGCTTTTTGGCATGCCTCGGCCAGCCTTTCAAGCATCTGTTGCGTGACGGGCAAATCGATGCACTCATCGGTGATCGACTGCCCAAAGGTGAGAGGCTTGCCAGGAAGCAGATCCTGCCGGCCAGCTACGATATTCGACTCAATCATCACACCAAAGATCCCGGCCTGACCGGCTTCAATCTGTTCTGCGATTGATTGGCCCACAATCGTCTGGTTGGCCGCATGCTTCTGCGAATTAGCGTGCGAGCAATCCACCATCAAACGATCAGGCAGCTTCTGTGCACGCAAAGTATCGAGAGCACTCGACACCGACTCATCATCGAAATTTGGCAACTTGCCGCCGCGCAAGATCAGGTGGCAATCCGGATTGCCATCGGTTTCAACAATCGCGAGATGCCCCGTCTTGGTCACACTCAAGAAGTGATGCGCTTCCTTAGCTGCACGAATCGCATCAATCGCGATGCGTACATTGCCGTCGGTGCCGTTCTTGAATCCAACCGGGCAAGACAAGCCACTGGCGAGCTGGCGATGGCTCTGGCTCTCTGTGGTACGCGCGCCAATCGCACCCCACACAATCAGGTCGGCGATGTACTGCGGCGAAATCATATCGAGGTACTCGGTGGCCGACATCAAGCCCATATTGCCCAGGTCGAGCAATAGCTTGCGGGCCCGGCGAATGCCCTCATTGATGTTGAAGCTCTCATCAAGCCCAGGGTCGTTGATCAGGCCCTTCCACCCAAC
>JAYSVS010000146.1:0-14198 GCA_043718395.1 Acidobacteriota bacterium | reverse complement strand
CTCACGACCAGCTCATCCAACAGGGGGGGCTCTACGGCCGCCTCCACGAACTTCAATTCCAAGAATCAACAACACTCGAAAACTCATGAACATACGCAGTATGACTGGCTACGCTCGCGTCCGGCGCTCGATCTCTGAAGGCGAGCTCACGCTCTCGATCAAGGCGGTCAACCACCGCGCGCTTGATCTTCATTTCCACATGAACAGTTTCTTTGATCCCCTCGAAGGTTCTATGCGCACTCTCGCCAAGACGCAGATCAACCGTGGCCACGTCGACATTCGTTGTTCCATTGCCCGCGAAGCAGCAAAGCAAACGATCAACGTCAATGCGCCGCTCTTGGCTGCTTATCGTGATCTCTTTCACAATCTCGAAAACCATTTTGGCGAGATGGGCAAGCCCAACTTGAACGAAGCCTTGCGCCTTCCTGGCATGTTGATTGAGTCGCGCGAAGATGAGATCTCTGAAGCCCTTCAAGAGGCGATCCTCGGCGGTCTTGGAGAAGCCCTCACTGAACTCAACGTCCAGCGCGAACGCGAAGGTGCTTCACTAGTTCAGCAAATGCTCGCCTACAACGAAAAAATCCGCGAGCAAGCAGCCCTGGTGCGAGGCCTTCGCACTCAAATTCTCCCGATCCTCCGCCAGCGCATTGAAGCTAAAATCACTGATCTGCTGGCTGGCCAAGCGATAGACCCAGCCCGCATTGCTCAAGAATCTGCATTCCTGGCTGACCGTGGCGATGTTGAGGAAGAAGTCACCAGGCTACTGACTCACTGCACGCACCTTGAGACCCTCTTGACCAAGGGCGGGGAAGCCGGCAAGAAGATCGACTTCTTGTTACAGGAGATGAACCGCGAGACGAACACGATACTCTCGAAATCCAACAACGCCGGCGACTTCGGCTTGCAGCTCACCGAAATCGGCCTTGCGATCAAGACCGAAATCGAACGAGTTCGTGAGCAGTCGCTCAACCTTGAGTAGCAGGCCTGGGGCAGTTCAGAAGGTCAGCCTTAATCCGACCTGCACATCACGTTCGCCCTCTCCGAACAACGTACCGGTGATCTGCCCGAAGTTCCCTGCGTTCACATTGTTGACGGGATTTGCAAATCGCGGAGTATTGGTCAGGTTGTAGAATTCTCCCCGCAACTCAAGCCGCATTCCTTCTCGCAGATTGAAGAACCGGAACACTGAGAAGTCGTAGTTCCCGAAGCCGGGGCCTCGCACATTATTCCTTCCGCCATTTCCGAAGGTGCCCGGGGCCGGGGCCGCGAAGGCCGATGTATCCATGTAGAGTTGGCCTGGGCCATAACCTCCGCGAATGGTGGTCGGTCTTAGAACATTGGCAAAATTGCCGTTTCCAGGACAGTTGCACGGCCCAGCGTCGGCGATAATCGAGAACGGGGCACCCGTTACAAACCTGGCGATTCCAGCGAGTTGCCAATTCCCAACTAGCCAACTAGCTGGCCCAGACTGGGCAAAGCGCTTGCCACGCCCAAAGGGGAGCTCCCAGATGTGATTAATCGTCAGCATGTGTGTCCGGTCAAACCCGGCAGGGCCATAGTGCCGCTCGCGTACAAATCCAGGAATGGTGAAACCGGGCTGATCGTCGCCCACTCCCAGCGTTTTCGAATACGTATATGCCGCCTGGAAAGAAAGGCCTTGGGAGAATCGCTTTTGTACGTTCACCTGCAATCCACTGTAATTGTTGTTATACGCATTCGCTCTTTCGGCGACACTTGCTGTACGCCCGAATCTTTGATTGAAAGCAAGGCCAGCCGCACCTTGGCCCGGCAGGGCGAAATTTAATTCACGCTGGCCAGGGATCCGGCGCCCTAGCGTTCCGACAAACGCTGCGTCGGCTACCAATCCGCCAATCAGTTGCCGCTGTACAGTCAGGCTGTAGCTGTGCACCATGGGAATTGGATTGTTCCTCGGCACCGTAAAGTAGCCTTGATTGGGGGCCGGGCTGATCGTCCCACTCTGCGGAATCGGAATCAGTGAAAAGGCCGGCAGTGTATCGGCCGAACCCTCCACTCGGAAGTTGCCCGCAACGCCTTCCTGAATGTTATATATCACCGGAAACTGCGTAGACAAAGTGCCTCCGGTAAATCCGAATCTGCCTGTGTAGAAGCTGAGTCCATACCCGCCGCGAATCACGGTCTTTTCGTTGACCCGGTAGGCCAATCCCAGTCTCGGAGCGAACTGATTCGAATCGAAGTCCACGTTCGTACTCAATCCGATCGGGCCCACACCAGCCACCACCAGACTGTTGGTTGCAATATCGTAGTTGGACGCGCCGCCCGCATAACGAGGCTTTACCGTCGTGTGTGCTTCATAGCGCAATCCAAGATCGAAGGTGAGCCGTTTGCTCACCTGCCAGGAATCGTGTACGAAGAAGAACGCTTGCGTCAACCGGTTCGTCGGAGTGACCGTCTGGAATGTCCGGTAGGTCAGATCAGGAGCTCCCAACAGGAATGCGGCAAAGGAATTCCCAAGTGTCCCAAAGGCACCCAGCGTTTGTCCTGGAATTGCCGTCGTCCCGGGGTTGTAATCGAAACGCCCGCGGGGCCCAAAGTTCAATCCTTGCGGCTGAAATCGATCTGCACGAATCCGGCGCAGGTCCGCGCCCCATTTCAAAGTGTGCTTGCCTGAGATCTTGGTCCAGTTGTTTACGAAGTTAAAAAGATTGTCCGAGTTAATCAGCGGATAGACGACAGGAGGACCCATCGCCGGCATGCCGCTAACCTGAAAGCGAGGTGTGCCCCTGGTTGAAATGGCATCTGGGTTCGGATTCCGGATTGGCAATTCCCTGGCCAGAGGGTCGTCTATGTTGTTGCCGTTCACGTTTGCGAAATAGCGGTTGTAACCCGCCCGCGCTTCCATCAGAAGGGATGGCGACCATTGCCTTGTAAAATTCAAGGAGACGGTATGCGTCCGCACGCGAGACAACACACCATCCCCAACCCGTGCTCCAAGTAATGCCCCCTGCGCAACTTCATATGGTGAGTGGTTGTACTTCACAAACATCGAATTGCGCTCGTTGAAGTTATGGTCTACACGACCGTCGTAGTTTAACCCGTCCTGAGTGAACGGGACGTTGCCAACGATATTGTTGTTCAGGCCCGCTACATTCGTTGCCGGGATCAGTGGCGTCAGAATCCGTGCCACCGGATGCAGCCGGTTTGCCGGGATTGTGTTATTGGCAAACGGTGTCCGTCCGGTGCCATCTGCGTTTCCACTGGCTGGATCGTAAAGGGTCAATCCAGGAACTCCAGAGAAGTTTCCCGCCCGCCAATCACTCACCGGAATGGTGTTCAATTGTGTGGTCGCCTGCCTTTGATTCATACCTTGAAACGAGCCGAAGAAAAATGTCTTGTTCTTTCGGATCGGCCCGCCCAGCGTCGCCCCATATTGATTGCGTGCCAGAGCAGGCTTGGGTTGGGGCACAAAATTAAAGAAATTCCGGGCCCGCAGTTCTCGATTCCGCAAGAAGTTAAAGAAAGCCCCGTGCAGTTGATTGCTGCCCCCGCGCGTGATCACATTCACCACGGCACCGCCAGCCCTTCCAAACTCAGCTGTGTAATTAGATGTCGAAATGTTTACTTCTTGAACGGCTTCAGCAGGCGGAATATAAATTGTCAATCCTAAAGTCGGATTGTTATTGTCAACTCCATCCACTTGAACATTATTCGCGCTGTTACCCTGCCCATTGGATTGATAGAAAGTTGTCCGTTGAGGATCTTCAAGTGCTGTGAAGTTGGCAACGGGTACAGAGACGCCTGGCAATAATCCTACGAGGGCCTGAAAGCTCCGGTTTGGTACAGGCAATTCCCTCACAGCCTGCCCTGTTACCGACCGGCTCACATCCGCACGGTCTGTTTGCAGCAAGGGAGCCTCCGCCGTAACATTAACTACCTCGCTAACTTGTCCTGGCTCAAGCACCGCATCCACTCGCAAAGTACTTGCAACATTTACATCGATTTTGTCCCGGCTGAATTTCTTGAAGCCCTGACGCTCGATTTCCACGCGGTAAATTCCGGGTGGCAAGTAGGGCTGACTATAAAGACCATCGTCGTTTGTAGATACTTTCCGAGTCAATCCCGTGTTGACTTCAAGGATGGACACGGCAGCCTTTGGCACGATGGCCCCGCTTGTATCCGTTACAGTACCTACCAGGTTGGCAGTAACCGCCTGTGGCCAGGCAGTGCTACAGGCAAGCAAGATCTGGCAGAAAAGTCTAATCTTCATGCTGAGAGGTCTATCACATCTCTATGACCAAGACAAGGATCAAAAAGATCAGGATCAAAAAGATCAGAAACGGCTCAAAAGTAGAGCTTCTCCAGTAAGCCGAGGTGGTAGAGTTCATGTCCTCCAATGATGTACGCGAGTGCCCGAGCCGATACTGAGTGCCCGGATGCAGTTCCAACCCGGCCCCACATCTCTGGCGTTAGCACCTGAAGCTGTAGCAGAGTTGATTTGCGCACGCACTCAAATTCTTCCAGCAACTGATCCATCGGTTGCTCATCGAATCGCGCCCCATTCACAAGAAGATCCTGATCAAAGCCTGGCAACGGCGCCGTATCTCCACGCGAGATACGCAATGCCCGATAAGCCATAATTCGCTCAGTATCAATCATGTGCCCCAAGACCTGCTTCACGCTCCACTTATCAGGCGCATAGCGTTTGCCGGGGTCCAGCGTGCGCAAAGCCGCAATCGTAAGTGGCATCTGACTGGCAAGATGCTGCACAACGTCGTCTGAAGTTACCAGAGACACATAGCGGCCAAAGTAGGGGGCGTAGTCGGACGGCTGCGGTAGACCGGAAATCATATGGGCATCATGGTAACGCATGAGCTCAGCCCAACGATTCGCCGCATTCGCCGCCTGCAAAATATCTCGCACAGATTAAACAGACTAGCGCGACAGAATCAATACGCCCCACGGCGAGCCCGGAGATTCGACTCTCTTCACCACAGCCCTTGTCGCCACATCGACTACGGTGATATCGTTGCCCGGCCCATTCGCCGTGAAAAGTGTATTCCCGTCGGGTGAAAGCCCAAGCCCCCAAGGCCTCCGGCCCACTTCAACTTCACCATTTACTTTGCCCGTCTCCCCATCAAGAAAGAACACTTTCTTGCCACGGCCAGTACTGACAAAAAGTGTTTTGGCATCCGGCGACAACAATACTTTCATTGGCTTTACCACTCCGGCCTCCCCTAGTTGAATATTCTGTGTGAGCGATCTCTTCAATACATCAATCATTACAATCGCTCCGTCGTTTTCTGCATTCACCCAGGCCCGGTTCTTGTCAGGCAAGAAAGCAATTGACCGAGGTCTCCTCCCCACCTTGATGCTGCTCACCAGTTCCGCCCTCGCCGTATCAATCACCGCCACCGTCCCCGCGTCCTCGGACGTCACCAGCACTAGCTTTCCGTCAGGGCTCACCGTCACGCCTTCTGGTTCCTCGCCTGTTTTGATTTCTTTCACTACCTTTCCTGAGGTCAGATCGAGTATCGTAACTCCTCCTACATCCTCGTTTGAAACATAGAGCAGTTTACCGTCCAGGCTTAGGTCAAATTCCTCAGGATCCGACCCACTAGGGATCACCTTCAACAGCATCTGTGACGACACATCAAAAACACCAATGCCGTCGGCGCTCTTGTCTGCAGGCGGCAGCTTGCTCTCATCCACTCCAGGCCCCGCAATCGGAGATCCGCTAAGCGCAACATAAATCGTCTTCCCATCCGCGCTCGCATGGATTCCTCTCGGCCGCTTCCCCAGCGGCACTCTCGCCTCTACTTTCATCGTTTCCGAGTCGATGATTGTCAGGTCACCACTTACCTCATTGGTCACATACACCCGGTACCCGCGAGGCTTATCTTGACTACACCCAACCAGAAATACACCCAGCAACAAAAGAAGAGATCGAATCATGAAGTTTATTATTTCACTCTCCGTTGAAGCTGAACTCGATTTGGCTCTTGCCTCCAGAAGTGATGGTCAGAGTCTTCTCCTGCAAACCCAGCTTTTCGTGCCAAGCCACCAACTGATAGGTGCCAACTGGCAAGTCTTTCAGCTCAAAGCGCCCGTCGTTAGCCGTCACGGCGAAGTAAGGGTGAGCAACCACTCCAATCCAGGAGCGCATCCACTTGTGGACATTGCATTTCACCCTGATCATCACCTCCGGCCGGGCGAATCGTCGAGAGAGCGGCCCATCCTCAGGGGCCTGACTTTGATTCCACTCCCGGTTCACTTTCGCTTCTGGATGGATGTTATGCGTCACCGGATCCGAATTAGTCACCTGCAACTGTTGCCCGGTTTGCATGCCAACCACCCGCGGCTCAAACCAGCAGCCCTTCTGGTCGATCTTCACCGCCGCTGCTGGTGCTTCAAACTTCTTGCCCTCAAGCCCGCTCTTCACATACACAAAAACACTTGCAAGTGCGCCCTCCGGGCTCACCACAATGTGCTGCTCTTCGCGCGGAGCTTCAGGGTAAAGCTTCACACACTGCGGATCCTGATCCATATCAATCATTAATGCCTTTGCTCTTTGGCCCGCAAACTTCACTTGTCCCGTCACACTGCCGGGAGGCTCAACCGCCTTGGGTGCGCACCCCCAAAGTATCAGCAAGACTGGCATGAGCCATTTCATTTTGGGTCCACTCCATTCAACGATTCCAGAAAGGCAACCAATGCATCCCGCTGCTGCCCGCTTAGCTCAATCGGCCGAATCAGTGGGTCTAAATACTCATTCGAGTTTCCGCCGCCGACATAATAATCCACCACTTGCCGCAACGTCTTCAAGCTCCCGTCGTGCATGTATGGAGCAGTCCTGGCAATGTTCCGCAGCGATTGTGTTCTAAACTCACCCTTGCCACGTCCCTGATCGGTCAGCACGCCTTCAGCATCCACGCCGATGCCGATGTTATGAAACTGCTCATCCGTAAACAAAGCATCCTTCGGCCCAATCGTATGGCAGATCACGCAATGCCGGCCAAAGACTTTGAACCCCTCAATCGCTTGCCCGGACAACGCTGACTTGTCGCCCCCATAGGTATAACGATCAAACGGAGAGTTGCCGCTCAGCAGGGTCCGCTCATAGCTGGCGATAGCAAAGAGTACCTTCTCGATCGTCAACTTCATCGGCCCATAGTCTGGATCGGCAGCCAGCCTCGCAATCAGCAACTCGGGCTTATGGTTCATCTCAAGCTCATTGCCCATCGGCCCTGCTGCCTGTTCTTCGAGACTCGCCGCCCGCCCATCCCAGAATTGTACTCGCCAGTAAGCGGCATTCAGCACGGTTGGTGCGTTTCGTTTGCCGGCCTTGCTACCTACCCCAATCGAAACTTTGCGAGCATCGGCAAAACCAGTCTCCGGGTTGTGGCAAGTCGCACAGGACACCGTCTTGTCGAGAGAGAGCTTGGTATCAAAGAACAATTTCTTGCCGAGCGCAATCTCATCCGCAGTTGCAACCCGTTCCACTTTCAGCGGCGGCAATCCTAGCGGCCCAGGCACCTCCACGGGCGTCCGTTTGCAGCAGCAAAGGGTCAGCAAAACCAAGACAACGAACTTCATTTCTCTATAATCATTATCAGGTCATGAATTTCTTTTGTGCTGCTCTCTTTGCGATAACGTTACCGGAAGCTCCTGGTAAGGCGACCACTGTAAAGCTCTGCAGTGGTTGCCACGGCATCAACACCTTCGTAAACAGGCGTGAGACCAAAGAGGCATGGGCCGAACTCGTCGAAGACATGCTCCGGCGCGGAATGCAGGGTGACGGCGATGAGGTGCTTGAAATCAACAACTACCTTGCTACCAAGCTCTCAAAGGACACACCATCTCCGCGAGTAAATGTCAATCAGACCAATGTCCGCGAGCTGGCCATCGGCCTCGGAATCACCGAGACAAAGGCCCGCCTCATTGTCAAACACCGCGATAAAACTGGCAACTTCAAGTTGATCGATGACCTGCTCAAGGTACCTGGCATCAGCATGAGTGCTATTGAATCCAAGCGCGCCCAAATCGACTTCTAACCAATCCCCCTTACCTTCCAACCCTGCCTGTACTTGCGCTTCAGGAACGCATTCGCCGCCTTCTCATTCTTGAACTTCAGACGGTTGCTATCCCATTCGAGCGTCGTCTTGGGAAAGCGCGTAGCCAGACTACCCAGCAAGACAGTTTCGCTTAGCGGTCCCGAATAATCAAAGCCAGCCGAGGTCTTGCCCTTGCCCAGAATCGCGTCCACCCACTGGTGGTAGTGATCGTTCGTCTTCAGTTCTGGCAGCTTGAAATCCTGAAACGAAGCCACAGGGAAGAATATCGGGAAAGAGATATGAGGCAGCAGCATTACACCCTTCGTCCCGATAAAAATCGAACCCTGCCCAGGCAGCGCCGCACCCTCAATCAAAGCCTGAATCTCCATCGGCGGCTTCTCGTCGCCGTCATACCAAGTTACCGCTACCGTTTTTTCCGCAGTATAGGCAGTGCCAGGAAATACATACTTCACAATCGCGTTGATCGCCCAGGAGTGTTCACCCGGCGCAGGACCCTCAGCCCTCACCGTCAGAGGAGACGTCACACCCAGCGCTCCAAAGACAGGGTCATAAATATGACAGCCCATATCGCCAAATGTACCGGTGCCAAACTCCAGCCGCTTCCGCCAATTTCCTGGGTGGAAATAGTCTTTGATGTAAGACTCAGTCTTGGCAACGCCGATCCAACCGTCCCAGTCGAGTGTCGCGGGGACAGCGTCAGTAGCTGCCGGCCGCAGCGTCGTATCCCCCCACTTCTTATTGCTCCAGGCATGCACTTCCTTGATCTTGCCGATTACTCCTGCCTGGACCACCTGCACCGCTGTTTGGTATTCAGCATTCGAATGAATCTGAATCCCCATCTGAGTTACCAGATTCTTCGACCGCGCATACTCAGCCACCTTGCGGGATTCATGCACATGCGACGTCAGTGGCTTCTGACAATAGACATGCAGCCCGCGCCGCATGGCCGCCATGCTCTGAGGTGCGTGCATGTGATCGGGAGTGCCAACGCAAACCCCGTCGAGGTTCTTGTATTCCTGATCGAGCATCTTGCGCCAATCCTGATAAAGCTTGGCCTTAGGATACTTCTCACTGACACGCTTGTTCCGCAGGGTGTCTACTTCAGCAACGGAAATCAGTTCGACTGACGAGTGCGTAGCGATACCGTCCAGCGTCGCCCACGCCATGCCCGCCGCCCCCATCGAAGCAAGCCGGACACGGCTGCTTGGTGGAGCTGAAATCAGATTCTTGATAAAGAAAGGTGCTGCAAGGATAGACCGCCGTGAATAGATCGACATGATCTATTTAAGATATCGAATCAGATCGCTTTTATGAACAGGCTCAAATTGCCTCGAGATGGCGCAAGACCGAATGGACCAACCGCCTTCGCCTTGAGCTCCGCAACATCGCTCAGACCGTATTGAGTCCTGTCGGCGGCTATGAGGTTGCCTCGTAACGATATGAAAACCGCTTCCGCTATCTGCTCCGCACCAACGTCCCGCTACCCTTCAACGCATTCGACCAGAATCGCGCCTACTTCGCTTCTGGTAAGAAGCTTGCATATCAAACCAGGCTCGAAGGCGGTTTCCTGGCGCAGTCTCTCCAACTCCGCGACGGCCGCGTAAATCGCAATCTACTCGAAACTGCCTTTCGGTCACTAAATTATTCCCAAGGTTTGTCTTTGACAAAGAGTGCATGAGCCTCAATCGGTACAGCCGTCCGAAAGTACTTCTGATAGGCCGATACCCAGTTCTTTGCAATCTCTGCCTGCGCGGATGCAAGGTCCATCTCGCCATTGCAAACCCTGGCACGCAACAAATCTTCCAACGCATCCTTAACCCGCGAATTCCAAATCGAATCTGTGTAAGGCTGCGGCCAAAGATTGCGAACATCATCCGCGCCACCAAGCGTAGGAGCAATCAAAAAGTCCACTTCAAAAGCGCGTGGCTGCGGATTGCGAATGCCGTAAAGATCAAAGACCTGCATCGCCAGGGCTTGCGATGGCTTACGATCATCCTCACTTGCTGAAAGCACGCAAACCTGATCGCTGGCAACCAAGCGCGTAGCTCCAGGAGTGATCCGGTTGTCAGGCAAGTAACTTTCAACTGTCTTTCGCGAGGGCCACAAAAGCAACAGCGCAAGAACCAAGCCAGCCATACCCCAATGCCCGTAATGCCACCCTGGCTTCTCCAAATTCATTCGTCTTCGAAGCAATGAAGCAGGCCCTTCAGCCGAAGGCAGCGTGACATCCAGCCTCTCTTGCTTTAAATGAACAAAGGCCGCAACCGATTTTTCCAGCTCCGCCATGCGCACACGGCACTGCCAGCAATGCATCACCTCCACCGGATTTGCCTCTCCATCAAGCAAGCAAAGCAGCTCATCATCTGTGTAGTGAGTATGATGCTTCATCGAGACTCCACCTCAAGGCGAGAAAGCACCCGGGCCAGAGCCCCAGAAACAGTCCCCAACGACACATTGAGTGTTGCGGCAATCTCCCGGTAGCGCAACCCTTCGGCTCGCAGCATCACACAACACCGATCACGCTCTGGTAGCGCAGCAAATATCTTCAACATCCGCGCCTGCTCCCGGCGCGCAGCGGTCTCTTCTTCGGGATTCAACCCTGGATCTGTGAGTGTCATTTCTGGAAGCGGATCAGTCGGCTTAAGCGACTGCCTGCGCTTCAAGGCAAGGTTATGTCCAACTCGAAACACCCATCCCCGCAAGTTATCTTTCGGCTTGCCCTTCGATAGGTGGTGAAAGAGGCTCAGGAAAACCTCTTGCAGAATGTCTTCAGCATCGTGCATCGGCAGGCCAAGCGAAAGGATGTATCGCAGCACAGGACTACGAAACTCTTCAAATAGCTGGCTCACTTCTTCAGCAACCGGCGACTCCTTTGCTGCTGTCTGAGGCCAGACCCATCCAACGAATTGTGAACGAATTGCAGACATACAAAAACACTGAACAACAACGACACGACCGGAATATTCAAGTTTATGCCGTTCTTCCTGCTTCTCTATCTTGCCACCTCGATCCGGCTTGAGGTCAAAGACAGCTCTGGCGCACCAATGTCCTCCACCGGCCGCCTCGTCAATCTCAGATCAGGCATCGTAACTTCCTTCGAAATCACCACTGATGGAAAGAAGACTTTCGAAGGGTTATCGCCAGGCCGCTATCGCATAGACCTTTTCAAAAGCGGCTTCACAACTCAAAGGTTCGACCTCAGCCTAAGACAAGACGTCGACTTCAAAAAGACAGTCTTGATGACCGTAGGCGCTGCCAACTATCGTCTTGATGTCGCCAGCACAGCCCCCCTACCCGGCATCGAACGATCCCTCGACGAAATAGCCTCACCCATCCAACTCGCCACCAGCGCCGGCATCGAAAACAGCGGTGCCCTTAATCTGCCAGACTTCATGAACCGCCGCCTCAATGGTGTCTACCTCAACGAGATCCAGGGCAACCCCTTCCAGATGGACCTCAACTACCGCGGCTACACTGCATCTCCGCTGCTGGGCACCCCCCAGGGTATCTCGATCTACATGGATGGCGTCCGCCTCAATCAACCCTTCGGCGATGTCGTCAGTTGGGACCTCATCCCAAAACTTGCCATCGCGGAAATGACTCTGGTGCCCGGGTCCAATCCACTCTTCGGCCTTAATACTCTCGGCGGTGCCCTTGCGGTTGAAACTAAAGATGGCCGCCGTCATTCCGGCACATCCATCGCGCTCACTGGTGGAAGCTTCGGCCGTAAAATGGCTGACATCGAACACGGCGGCTCAAACCAGAGGGGCCTCGACTGGTACACAGCCACCAGCTTCTTCTTTGAAGACGGTTGGCGCGACAGCTCCCCCTCTAATGTCCGGCAGTTCTTCGGCAAGCTAGGTTGGCAAGGCCAGAAGACCTCCCTTGGCCTCACCATTGCATTCGCCAACAACTCCGTGGTCGGTAACGCGCTACAGGAGCAGCGCTTCCTTGTCCGCAACTTCAAGAGCATCTACACCAAGCCTGACATCACCAACCACCGCAGTCCCTTCTTCAATTTACGCGGGCGAAGGGCGCTCACCGCAAACTGGAGCGCCTCCTCTAACATCTACTACCGCTACATCGACACAAGCACTTTGAACGGAGACATCAACGAAGGCTCACTCAATCAAGCTGTCTATCAACCCAGCGCCGCTGAAATTCGTGCATTGACGGCCGCCGGCTACACTGGGTTCCCTACCAGTGGTGCCAATGCAGCTAACACCCCATTCCCCTTCTGGCGCTGTATTGCCAACGTCCTCCTGCGGGACGAACCAGCCGAGAAGTGTAATGGTCTGCTCAATCGCTCGAATGCAGACCAGCACAACTACGGTGCTGCTGGGCAACTCAGTTTTGCTAACGCGCAACACCAGTTCTCCGCAGGCGCAGCCTTCGACGGAAACCGAGTCGGATTCAATCAATCCACCCAACTCGGCTACCTCAGTCCTGATCGCGGCGTTGTTGGTCTGCCTGCCTTCGCAGATGGCGTAACCGGCGGCGACGTCGATGGCGAGCCCTTCGACAACCGCGTCAAGCTGAAGAGCAGCATCCATACTGGCAGCGTCTTCGCCACAGACACGATGCGGGCCGGCAACCGCTGGAACTTCACCTTCTCAGGCCGCTTCAACCGCACAGCGATCCAGAATCGCGACCGCATCATCCCTGGCGGAGGCCGTGGTTCCCTCGATGGCAACCACACTTACTCCCGGTTCAATCCAGCCATCGCGGCCACTGTCAAGCTCCCGGCCGGCATCAACGCATACCTCAGCTACAGCGAAGGCAATCGTGCCCCAACCGCAATCGAACTCGGTTGCGCCGACCCCAACTCTCCTTGTCGCTTACCCAACGCCCTGGCAGGCGACCCACCGCTAAAGCAGGTCGTAACACGCAGCGTAGAAGCTGGCCTGCGAGGCGGCACCGAAGGCAACTGGAAGTGGAACGCGGGCATCTTTCGCGCAGAGAATCGCGACGACCTCCTCTTCGTTGCCAGCGAGCAAACTGGCTTCGGCTACTTCCGTAACTTCGGCAAAACTCGCCGCCAGGGCCTCGAAGCTTCGCTCAGCGGTCGAGTTCGCAGAGTCAATACCGGCATCAACTACACCTGGCTTGATGCCACCTTCCAAAGCCCAGAGGAAGTAAATGGCACCGGCAACAGCAGCAACGAAGAGGCCCAGGATGGCATCCCCGGAGTAGATGGCACCATCGAAATTGCTCCAGGCGCACGAATTCCTCTCGTCCCCAGGCACATGGGCAAAGCCTACGCCGAGGTCCAGGTGACAAGTAAATTCACTATCGACATTGGTGCGATAGCAATCTCAAGCATGATTGCCCGAGGCAACGAGAACAACCAGCACAAGGCAGACGGCCGCTACTATCTCGGCCCCGGTTACTCGCCAGGCTATGCAGTAGCCAATCTGGGAGCGCGCTATCAACTTACGAATCATTTACAACTCTCCCTCCAACTCAACAATCTGCTAGACCGCCGCTATTACAGTGCCGCCCAACTGGGTCCAACTGGCTTCACGGCAGCAGGCAACTTCATCGCCCGCCCCTTCCCTTCCATTCGGGGCGAGTTCCCAGTACAGCAAGCCACCTTCTACGCCCCAGGCGCTCCACGCGCGGCCTGGGCTGGCATTCGATTCAGGTTCTAGTTCTCGCAAGGGAGTGGAGGTTCAAGTCCTCTCATCCGCACCAATATAATCAATAAGTTACTCCGTACGAAAGGTGGGGTGTTCCGGCTTCTTCGAGACTAAGACTTCCAATTCCTGGTCGGACTAGCAAGCGAGGCCAAGCGCCTTCAGGGCGGACTGACCACAATGGTTCACGCCGCCAAGGTTATTCGTGATCATCCGTCATCCCCGTCTGCGGTCGAGTTGCTCCTCCATCTGGCAACCGAGTATGGGGCACCGGAGTCTGGCCATCCCGGCCAGGCGTTGGACTCAACACCTGTTGCAGAAGACGATGAAGTGATTGTGGATGCCGCCGAGTTGAAGCGCCGGGTGCGCAAGCGTTGAGTTCGCCTGCCCAACCCGGCGACTCGAATTTCTATTCGTTGTCGCTCGTTGAGTGGCGCATCTTCGGATCGTTTGCGCGGGTTCTGATCTCCAGGGCAGGCGATGGAGAAGTGGGGCTACGCGCCAAACTTCA
>JAYSVS010000145.1:0-4393 GCA_043718395.1 Acidobacteriota bacterium | reverse complement strand
CTCTCTTTCCAGGGCATTACCCCCTATCGGCTGCCGGCCTTCAATGTGTCACCCAACCCTCCGGTCTGTTCTGTCACCCAACCTTCCGGTTCGCGCCGATACAGGCGTGAAACTGCCACGAGACTTGAACGGCAGTCAACTCATAACAGTGCTTAAACGCCTCGGCTACAAACAAACCCGCCAGACTGGTAGCCACGTTCGGATGACAATTTCGCTTCCTCAGCAGGCGCATCTAACCGTTCCCCTGCTTCGCCCCATTCCCCCTGGAACACTCGCAGCGATTATCAAGGATGCGGCAGTGCATCTCGATACCACCGTCGAAGAAATTCTTAAGAAAGTTAGCTAGCCAGGCAGGACATTGCGGGTAATCGAGGCCAACTGATTTCCACTGCGTTGGGTTTAGACCAAAGTGATGCTCCTTTAACTGCTCCGCAGTGCTTCAAGCGGGTCGATGCGCATGGCCCGGCGTGCTGGGCCTAGAATGGCGATCATTGCTACCACGGCAATGCCTAGAAGAATTGCAGCGATGCTTGTTGGCTCAGTTGGACGCAGTCCCGGGACCAGGATGATAGCCAGGGGCTTGGCGATCACAATTGCCAGAGCAAGGCCCACGGCGCTGCCCAGGAGGAGGCTCATGACGTTCTCCCGTACAATCATTCCGAGTACCTGTGACGGGGTTGCGCCCAGGGCCATCCGCAGGCCGATCTCTGATCTGCGCTGGCGTACCAAGAACGCGACCGTACCGTGCAGGCCGACGGCTGACAAGATGAGGCCCAACAGACCGAGCGCACCAAAAACGAGGGCACCGGCCTGGCTGGGCAAGAGCGCCATGCCGAGTGAATCTGCAAGCCTGCGCGTTGCGACGGCGCTGGATGAGTTGAGATCGAGCAGAACCGTTCTCAGCGCTCGCGAAGCATCTGCGGTTGTTGCTCGAGGCCGGACCATGAAATCCAACTGTGTGCGCCATTTGCTCGTGTATGCAACAGGATGGTACATCGTGAGGGCGTCTTGTTCACCCAGTGCCATATGCTTGGTATCGCCAGATACACCCACCACCGTGAAGTCTTCTTTTCCGTCACCCGCGTTTAGAAATAGCTTGCGGCCGATGGGGCTTTGGGTGCCAAACAAACGGCGCGCGAACGCTGCGCTGAGAACGATGGAGCTTCTATCGTCAGAGGTGTCTCTCAGCTCGCGGCCCTCAAGCAGTGGAATACCAAGAGTTGTGAAGAAGCCGCTCGAGACGATGTTGAAGTGGAAGCGGATGTTGGACTGAGCACTGGTGCTTTCCGTTCTGATGTTGGTTCGGCGATTAGATTCGTCGTTGAAAGGAACGATGAGAGTGAAGGCGGCAGACTCGATTCTAGAGTCGCTGCGAAGGCGGGTGAGCCCTTGTTCAACCAGCAACGCGACATTGTTGCCCTTATCGAATTGAGATGGAACCAGGGTCATTCGGGCCCAGAGTGTGTCGAGGCGAAAGCCCGGGTCCAGCGAGGTTGTACGGGAGAGGTTGCGCAAAAAGAGGAGACCTGTCGAGAGCAGCAGAATCGACGCTGCGATCTGTGTTCCCAAGAGCCAACGGCGCATGGTGAGTGCTGGTGCTGCCACCTGATGTTCGGATGATTTGAGTGTGTTTGACAGATTGCTCCGGCTGGCTCGCCAGGCGGGCAGAAGGCCAGAGACTAGAGCCGCAAGTATGGCCAGGATAAGGGCATAAACAAGGGCAGCCCAATTCGTTTCAGCTTCGAGATGGATTGGGATCGGTAAGGGCAGGGAGACACTGCCGATGACTCGGGTAAAGGCGAAGTACACCGTGATGCCGGCTAGCGCCCCTCCGAAGGAAAGCAAGAGAGTCTCGGCCAGTAGCTGGCGAAGCAGACGCACTTGTGTGGCCCCGAGGCTGCAGCGCAGTGCCAGCTCTTGACGGCGTGCGGAAGTGCGGGCCAGCAGAAGACTGGCGACATTGGCACAGGCGATGAAAAGGATTAGGAGGAACATTGCTCCTACCAGTGCGATTCCGGCTGCGCCGGTTGGGCCCAGCATCTCTTGTAGCCGCTCGATGCCAGCGAAGCTTGAGAACGTGATGAATTCCGTGTAGCTGCCTTGCGGCAGAGGATGAGCTGCATCGAGGGAACGGCCCGATGCTGTTAGCTTGTCGAGAATCTGTTGCCGTGCTGTGCCAGAAGGGAAGCGGGCGAGGACCTGCACGTGTTGCGCTCGATTGAGCGGGACAATCATGTCTGGGTCAAAGCCGCGGCCGGTGAGCGTGCGGTAGCCGGAGGGCAGGATGCCAACGATGAGATGGGCAGCTCCGTTGAGCCAGAGCGGCTTCCCAAGTGCTTGCGGGTCGGAATTGAGGCGGCGCTTCCAGAAGTTATGACTAATGACTGCCGTGTAGGGTTCGCCGGCGTTGAAGCCCCGGCCTTGCGCCAGCGGCGTGCCAGTGACTTTGAAATAGGTTGGTGCGGCAGCGATGCCGAATAGACGCACGCTTTCCTCGCCCGAGCGCCAGTTGAGGTCATCGGCAAGGGTGAAGCCTGTGACTTCGGGGATGAGGCTGCTTTCGCTCAGTGTGCGAAATACGTTAGCCTCGAGGTGGCTTGAGCCAGCCAACCGGATGGCAAACAGGTTTGCCGGGTCATCCACACTGGGGTCTCGAAAGATCAAATGCGATGCGATGCCGAAGAGAGCCAGATTGACGCCGATGCCGAGGCCGAAGGAAAGTACAGCGGCGAGAACGAAGCCGGGTTGCCTGGCGAAGCTGCGCGCGGCGTGGAGCGTGTCGATGTACCAGTCTTCCATCCAGCCGAGTGACCATTGGTCTTTCGACTCTTCGCGTATCATCACAGGCGTGCCAAGTTCGAGGCGAGCCTGGCGCAGAGCCTGCGCCTGCGGGATACCTTTGGCCTCCAGTTCACTGGAGCGTTCCTCCAGATGAAAGCGCAATTCCTCGGCGAGGTCTTCGTCCAATTGTCTTCGATTGGTGCGCAGCTTGCGCCATAGCTCTCTCATGCGGTCTCCAATACTTCTGTGATGGCGCCGATCATGAGCTCAAAGCCTTTACGCTCGCTGGCAAGCTGTTTACGTCCGTCGGCTGTGAGCTGGTAGAAGCGAGCCCGGCGTCCACTGTCGGAAACGCCCCATTCAGCCTTGAGCCAGCCTTTGATCATCATCCGTTGCAGGGCAGGGTAGAGAGAGCCTTCCTCCACTTCGAGCACGCCCGAGGAACATTCTTTGATCCGCTTGGCGATGGCGTAGCCGTGGAGCGGACCACGGGCGATGGTGCGCAGGATCAGAAGGAAGAGCGTTCCGGGTAGAAGATCTGGGCTGGACTGCATGTCCTCACAATACTCAGTCTGGAAAGGGGTTGTCAAGAAAGGGGAGAGAACTTTGTAGGATGAATGGGTGATTGCGACGATCTCTTTGTGCGCGCTGCTGGTGGTGATCCTGTTGAGCTGCGTGACCAGACTAAATGTAGGGTTTGTGGCCATTGCGTTTGCATGGCTGGTGGGGATCTATGCCGGCGTTGATGCGAATCAGGTGATTTCGGGGTTCCCCTCATCCTTGTTTCTTACGCTGGTGGGAGTAACGCTGCTCTTCACGCAGGCTGAAGTGAATGGGACGCTAGAGCGCGTAGCCGCTGCTGTGACAAGGTTGGCCGGCGGCAACTCCGGCTGGTTGGTTGTACTCTTCTTTTTGATGGCGGCCATTCTGTCTGCAATGGGGGCTGGAGCAATTGCCACCGCTGCACTGGCAGCGCCGCTGGCGATGGGTGCGGCTAGCAGGGCGGGAATCTCGCACTTCCTGATGGCGATCATTGTTGGCAACGGTGCCAATGCAGGAAATCTTTCGCCGCTGTCGCCGATCGGAGTAATCGTTGACAAGACGCTGGAGCGATCGGGATTAGGAGAAGCGCATTGGCGCGTATTCTGGAATCATCTGGTTGCGCACTTTGTGATCACTGCTCTGGTTGTGGTGGTCTTGGGAGGGTGGGCGATCTGGCGGCAGCGCTCAGAAAAGGTAGAAGTGGTGCGGCTTAATTGGGAGGCACGGCATTGGCTTACCTTGTCTGTGATTGGGGCGCTGATGTTGGCAGTGGTGGTATTGAAGGTGCCGGTGGGGCTGGGGGCATTTGCAGGTGCGACGCTGTTGACCGTCTTGCGTGCTGCACCCGAGGCGACGGTAGTGTCGAAGATGCCGTGGGGCATCATGATTATGGTGACGGGGATGAGCGTCTTGATTGCGATGCTTGAGCGCACTGGAGGGCTTGAGTTGTTTTCGGCGGCGATTGCGCGGTTCTCGAAAGTGGATTCCATCACTGCGGTGGTAGCTTTTGTGAGTGGGTTGGTGAGTGCGTATAGCAGTACGTCTGGAGTGGTGTTGCCGGCCTTTCTGC
>JAYSVS010000144.1:0-83688 GCA_043718395.1 Acidobacteriota bacterium | reverse complement strand
GGAGCGCGTTGAGATAACGGCAGAGTCCGTTCAACTTGCGGTAAAAAGCGAAGCAAGGCTCTCAGAAAATTTCACGCAAAGCCAACTGATCGACTTGCCAGTGCCGCAGCGCGATGTTTTTGGATTGCCAAAGCTGAACGCAGGCGCAACAGCAATCCCAGGGGCAGCCTCCTCCACCAAGCTCTCCAATTCACCAGTGATCACCGTAAATGGCAATCGCTACAGGGGCAATGAATATGTGCTCGACGGAGCGATCAACGTGAACCCAAACAACACGGGCGAGCCGGCCATTGTGCCAACACTGGATTCAGTGGAAGAGGTTCAGATTCAGACCGGTAACTTTTCGAGTGAGTTTGGCCGGGGCAATGGCAGTGTTGTGAACTTACGCACCAAGTCCGGCACAAACGAATTGCATGGACGGCTTTGGGGCTATCACCGCAACACAACGCTGAACGCACGAAACTTCTTTGCGCCCACGCGCCCTAAACTAATTTACAACCAGTTCGGCGGCAATGCAGGCGGGCCGGTAATCAAGAACCGGACTTTTTTCTTTGGCTCTTACGAAGGCACCCGCAATGCTGTTAGCACAGCGCAAGTATTTCAAGTCGAGACCCCTGAATTTCGTAACTACGTGCGTGGCATCAACCCAAACAGCATCGCCTCACGAGTGTTATCAGACTTCCCCGCGCCCACTCCACTGCCTGGTTCTGGCACCCGCAAATATGCAGATCAAGTGGATCTCTCAACCCCTGCTGGCTTAATTCCAGCCTTGGGCCGCAGTTCATCGAATCTTAAGGACTATATTCGATTCAACCAATGGATGGTCAAGCTCGACCACTCGTTCCACGAAGGCCGGGACCGGTTGACCTTTCGCTGGATTGAAGAAGACCAGGCCAACAACGGCGGCACCTCATCGAGCCGCAGCGTTCTGGGAAGGGCGATCCGCGGAAGCCGTGGTGCCTTTGATGGCGTATTCGGCAATGGCAACTTCGGCTATACGAAGGTCTACAGTCGACTCGTCAACGATGCTCGATTTTCTTTTCAAACCATTCGCACCGCGACAGGCAATCCAAAAGCTGCCGTTCCAGAGATCGCAATCACTGGGCTGGCCGCTAATTTCGGGGATGTCTTTCAGAACCAGACGAAGCTTCGTACTTACGAATTCCGCAACACAACCTCGTACCAGCAAGGGCCACATCTGATTCGCTTTGGTGGTGAATTTCGGCGGATCTTCAAAGGCCTGTCTATTGCGCCACCCACTGCTGGCTCGTTCAACTTTAATAACCTCGCGGATTTCGCAGGGGACCGTCCCTTCCGCCAAACTCTGACAGTGAACCCCAGCACAGGCCAGCCAACAAACTTTCCGCGCTACTTTAGCGTCCATGAGGCCGGGCTCTTCATTCAGGACGACTGGAGGATCTCTCCTAAGCTGACCGCAAATGTGGGGCTTCGCTACAACTACTTTGGCGATCCACAAGAACGAAACGGCATTCTTTCCTCGATCGTTTTCGGGCAAGGCAGCAATTACTTTGATCGACTGGCCAGTGCGTCGCTGACAAGAGTCGAGCGTTTGTACCGCCCGCAGCGAATGAATTTCGCCCCGCGCGGTGGCGTCGCCTATGACCTGAAAGGGGACGGAAGACTGGTGATGAGAGCCGGTGGAGGGCTCGCCTATCAACCGCATCATGGACAATCTGTCGGTGGAGCCCGAGCCTTGCCTCCTGATGCTTTGCAAGGAATCTTGCAGCCCAACGTCGGGATCGGTACCAGCATCCGGTACGGAATTCCGGTACCTTTCAATCCGGAATTCGCCACGGGCCTGAATGCGAATGGTGGTGTCATTACAGCACCCGGTGCACCGCGAGTGAGGCCAACGGGTTTTGTCGTAAACCCAGATCTAAAGACTCAATACACGATCAACTGGTTTGCCAACATCCAGCGCCGCTTGTTCGCCTCATGGGTCGGCGAGATTGGTTATATCGCGACACGTGGCGTGAATCTGGAACGGATTGACGACGTAAACCGCTTTGCCGGTGACTTGCTCGATGGCCGTGAAGACCGCATCAATCCCAACTTTGGGCCGCTTCTCTTTGTCTCAAACGGCGTAAGCTCGGACTATCACGGGATGACGCTTGAACTACGGCGGCCCATGTCACGCGGGCTCTCTATGCAGGTAAATTACCGTTGGTCGAAGTGGCTTGATAATTCTTCTGACACATCCACCGGGCAGTTCGCAGACAACGCCGAACCGGGCAAAGGCGCACAAGACGTAAGCCGGCTAGACCTGGAGCGCTCGCGATCCATGTTCGACATTCCGCATCGCTTCACAGGAATGGTGATCTGGGCCCCAACAGTTGGAGTCTCGTCCAAATTGCTGCAGCAACTTGCCAACGGCTGGCAGCTATCTACGATCTTTGGCGCTCAGAGTGGACGCCCGTTCTCAGTCTGGACGAATGCATCGTTCCAGGCTGGCGGCGACTTCAATGCCGACGGCGGCGGCGGTGCAGTGGGCGGTGGTTTCTACGATCGGCCCGATGCTCCGGCCAGCGGCGTGATTCGCGGCTATGGCAAACAAGAATTCCTGAGCGGCATTTTTCAAGTGAGCGACTTTCCAAAACCCGCGCGTGGAATGAACGGTGCGCTAGGACGCAACACCTTTCGCGGCCCGCGACAGTTCACCAATGATGTCGCCGTGACGCGCAATTTCAGGCTGGGCGAAAGGCGCGCATTGCAATTTCGAGCGGAGGCATTCAACCTCTTCAACACGGTCAGCCTCGCCCTGCCGAACAGTGATCTATCGGTACCCGGCGCATTCGGGAAATCGACAACAGCCTTTGACCCGCGCCAAATTCAAATAGGACTTCGTCTTCAATTCTGATATGGATAAAAACATGATTCGTACATTGATCGCCGGCTTCGCGCTCTTGCCGCTGGCGGCTGCCCAGTCGAGCTACCCCACGGTACAAAGCCTGATCGAGAAATCGAAGACAGCCACTACTCGTTCTGCCCGCGTGCCTCTGTCGGCAGACCCGAGTGGCCACACGCCTAATTTCGTGCGAGCCCTGGCGCTCGCGCCAAAGGCACAGCAACCGATGGCAGATCTCTTCGAAACGATGATTTATCAAGGTGGCGTGGAGCCGGAATTGAAGCTGGCGATTGGCCTACGCATTGCTCAGATTTACAACAGCCCATACCTCGCGCTGCACACCGAACGGCGTCTACGCTCGACCGGGCGTGGCCGCGAAGTACTCGCTCTCTTGGGTACCACACCAATAGCTTCTGGTTCGAAGACAGCTGAATTGTTGGCGATTAGTTATGGCGAGTCGCTGACGAAAGCCGTTTTGGGGGTTACCAATGAACAGTTTGCTGCGGTGAAGGCCCGCTACAACGACAGCCAGATTGTTGAACTTACAACCACTACTTGCATGTTCAACTATCTGGTTCGCTTTGTGGAAGCGCTTGCGCTGCCGGTGGAGCCTTGGGCACTTCAGGCCGAGGATGCATCAAAGCGCGGCTACCATCAACCCGAAGCGCGCATCGCGCTGATCTCAGATGCACAGATCAATGCCGTGGAGAACGCACAGAAACAGCTCCGCGAGAACAATACTCTCGGTGTTGGCTTTGCCAATTCCATGCGTGCGATGTTCCTCAATCCCGCAGGTGCCACTGCATGGCGTAACTACGGCAACGCGAGCCGCGAGTATGCATCAGTGGATCGCCCTCTCAAGCTGCACATCTCCTTTGCAGTCTCGATGGTGAACGGTTGCCGCTACTGCACGGTGCATCAAGTGATCGGCCTGCGCAGGGCGGGAGTGGACCCCAACAAGTTGCTGGCGATGAAGAAGGACGACTCACAGCTCACACCACGCGAACTGGCGGCTGTCGAATACGCGCGCAAGTTGACACGCGCTCCCAACTCGACTACCGATGCAGACTTCAACAAGCTGAAAGAAGTCTTCGGTGAACAAGGTGCCCTTGAAGTGGTCATGCAAACGGCAAACTTCGCCTACATGAATCGCTTTACTGACGGCTTGCGCCTGCCATCGGAGGACGAAGGCGTGAAAATATATCAGGAGATCTATGGCGAGGGCAGTTACGAAAACTACCGCGTCAAGCATTGAGGTCGCGGTCTTTGGTTTCGGGAAGAAAAAAGACCAATGCCGCGCCGAGCAAGAAATAGCCGGCGTTGAGAACCAGCGCCAGATCGAGGCCGCTCTTGTCAGCCACAGCACCGACCGTAAGCGGTGCAAGTGCGCTGAGGCCACGCCCGAAGTTGTAAACAAAACCCTGACCCGCACCACGCACCGAAGTTGGATAAAGCTCGGCTAGCATCGTGCCAAACAGAGCAAAGAAGCCAGTACCGAAGAAGCCCAGCAGCGGGCCTGCGATGAGCAGCACCGCTGGAGCAGAGTCACCGGCCCAACGCGGCGCGCTGCCATAGGCGATCGTCATAAAGGCGGCGGCGGTAACGTAAATGGCAAAAGCGGTTCGACGTCCAATCCGGTCGGCCAGCAAGCCGAAGCAGTTGTAGCCTGCGAAGGCACCCAGTTGCATCGCAATGATCCAGCCACTGGTTTTGACGATCCCGAAGCCAGCGCCACCAGCAGATTTAGGCGCGGCGAGGAAACCAGGCAACCAGGTAAAAACACCCCAGTAGGCAAAGAGCACAGTAGTAGCAAGCGCGGTAGCGATCAGCGTGACGCGACGCAAAGGGCTGCGGAAAATCTCAAACAGACTGCCAGCCGGCTCGGTGCGATTCAACCAGACAGGTGGCTCCGGAACATTGCGGCGAATCCAAACCGTGATCAACGCGGGAAGCACGCCGATCCAGAACATCGCCCTCCAACCGTAAACAGGAAGAATCGTGGCCGCTACAATGGCGGCCAGGATGTAGCCAATCGCCCAACCGCTCTGCATCAGAGAGATCGCCCGCGCTCGTTTGTCGCCAGGCCAATACTCGGCCACCAGCACCGCGCCAGCACTCCACTCCGCGCCAAGCCCCAAGCCCACTAGCGAGCGCCAGAACAGAAGCTCCACCAGGCTGCCTGAGGTAGCGCTGCCTCCTGAGGCGAAAGAGTAAAGCAGAATCGTCGCGATAAGGGTACGCTGACGGCCAAAGCGATCCGCAGCAAGGCCGCTCAGTATGCCGCCAAAGGCGGAAGCTACGAGAGTGTAGGTGAAAACCAAACCCGCCTGTTCATTGCTCAGTCCAAATTCGGCCCGGATGCTCTGAAGGGCGAAGGAATAGAGAAGAACGTCCATGGCGTCCAGCATAAAGCCAAGCATTGCGGCCCAGAGGGCAAGCCAGCGTGCGCGAGATTCTGTTGGTGTAGCAGTCACGATCTAGATGAGTATACAGGTAACGAATTCCAATCTTCATGCGCCTTTTTCTACAGGTGAACCTCTAGTAATATAGAGATGATCTACTGTTCCAGCTAATTGAGGCTCTGATGTCCGCCAATCTGAATCCACTCCCGTTACCGCAAGGGCCGGCAAAAAAGCCGGCGTTGGTTCCCTCGCCCGAAGAGCCTAAGACCAAACAGGCCTGGTTGATCTGGGGCTCACTGCTTGTCCTGTTGGTGGCGAGCATAGCGGCGTGGCAGTGGTATTCGGCACAACAGGAAGCCGAAAAATTGGCCGCAATTCCAGCAGTGCGCACGGCAAAAGCCCGCGTGGCTTCTCTGCATCAGACGGTTCGGATCACCGGCGTGACTACGGCACGCAACTTTGCCAACATCACCGTGCCCAAGCTGACTGGCCCTGAAGGCAATCGTCCGATGACGATCTTGAAGATGGCAACTAGCGGCACGATGGTGAAGAAGGGCCAGATCGTTCTTGAGATTGACGGCCAGTCATTGCAAGACCACGTCGACGACGTCCACGCAACCGTGATGCAGGCAGAAGGCGATATCGTCAAACGCAAGGCGGAGCAGGCGCTCGATATCGAGAACCTGAACCAGAATGTTCGCGTAGCTAAATCTGAACTGGACAAGGTGCGCCTCGACGCAAAGACGAAGGAATTGCGCACCGCTCTCGATCAGGAATTGCTGCAACTGGCAGTGGAAGAGGCCGAAGCCAAGTACAACCAGTTGCTTAAGGACATGGATTTCAAGAAGCAATCGCAGGCTTCGGAAATGCAAATTTTGAAGTTCACGATGGAACGCCACATGCGTCACCGTGATCGTCACAAGGTCGACCTGAAGAAGTTTGTAGTATCGGCGCAAATGGACGGGCTTGCCGTAGTCCAGCCAGTTTTCCGCGGCTCTGAAAACGACACCATCAAAGTTGGCGATATTGTCGCCCCTGGACAGATTGCCGTCAAGATTGTGGATCCGAAGAGCATGCAAGTGGAGGGCAACATCAACCAGACAGAGGTGAGCCAGTTCCGCATTGGCGAGACAGCAAAGATTACTGTCGATGCCTTCCCAGGAATGAGTTTGAAGGGGCGGCTCTATTCCGTTGGCGCACTCGCAGTAATGAGTGGCCGTCAGCAGAGCTTTATTCGCACGATTCCTGTGCGTGTTGCGATCGAAGGTTTTGATCCGAAATTGATTCCTGACCTATCCGCAGCGGCCGAAATATTGACAGCTACCAGCGACGGCAAGTCAGTGGTGATTCCACGCGGCGCAATCCATGAGCAGGACGGCAAGATTTACGTATTCGCCAAACAGGGCGTCAATTTCGTTAAGCGTGAAGTAAAAACCGGCGAGATGAATGACACGCAGATTGTAATTCAATCCGGGGTCAACGCTGGCGAAGAAGTCGCGCTGAACTACTCGCAGCCCCAGCCGCAAGTGGCTTCGCGCTAAGCCTATAGCTGCCCTTGCCGCGGGCTAGAGCCACGCGCTCGACACCCCGTGCAGACTCAACCAGCAGTGTTCCTCTGGCTCGAGATGTGTAGTTGATTGTGTAGCCGCCATCCTCCAGCTTTACTGATTCAAGGCGCACATTGAGATCTCGAATGCGCTCCGCTGGCATCTCGGCACTTCGCTCCACGCGCCATATACCCTGAGGCAGCATCAGTGATTCTCCATCGTAGAGCGGCCACAAGATACCGTTGACGCGGGCTGGCCCGGACCACCGCAACCGGGCGGGCCCCGATAGCTCTAGCTCAACCACTCCATCGTCTTGCTTCCATGCCCCGATTTTAGCCGAGGCCAGCCCAAGAACCGGCAGGTCCACGGGCCGCAATGAATACTCAAAATAGAGTGCGACCTGATCAAAACTTGCCGCAGCTTGATGCACCAGTTGGGCCAGCTCGGCACCGGTTTGCCGTCGAGTGGGGTAGACATCCTGATAGCGATCCACAATGTTGAGATCAATCGAAAGCCGCTCTGGCTCTTGAGTGAGACCTTCGTAACGCTTGCGGATCTCCCGGTACCGTGCCGGGCCAAGGTGCCAAACGGTTGCCGGATCTTCAATTAGAAAACCGGTTCCCTGCCCTTCTGTTCCGCGCAAAAGCCGCGCGGCATCCGCGCCTAAGGCATCGCGCATGCTCGTATCGAAACGGTCGTCAATATGGGTGAGAATGATATCGAAGTTGGGCCTGTCCCGGCGCACCGTTTCGAGCTTGCTCAGCCAGTCAGACTGAAGCCGTGCAGCCAGATTGGCCCGGTATTCAAGAAGCGTGGCAAGCCCTGCACCTGCTAGATCATTTAAAGGATCGCGCCCATGCAGCTTCCGGTATTCGGCTCGCACGTCGTCATTAAACGGCGTGAATCGTGCGGGATTCTGGTGACCTTCAAGAGATTCGAAATAGAGTTCGCCGAGGTTAACCCCATCCCAATCGAAACTTTTCAGCAGATTCAACACACTCGTCTCGGCAAGACTCGCGCACTGTGGATTTACCAGATTGATCAGGCGGCGCCAGTCGAGACTGGCTTCCATCCCAGATGCCGTACGCTCTCGACAATCAGGATGCTCGAGCCAAAAGCGTTCACTCACATGAGGCAGTTCCACCCAGGCGTAGACCTGAATCAGGTTCTCATGGCAGAGCGCGATCAGCTTCGCCAGCCACTGTGCCCGCGCGGGCTCTGCCCCATCAAACTGCCAACTGGTGACATGAATTGCACCAAGCCCGGCAATCTTCCACTGCGCAACGAGGTAGGCCAGATCCGCTCGCTGCCTATAACCGGCATCGAAGAAAGCCCACAGCCCCGTGCCGCGCACAAGGCCTTTTAGGCCAGCAGCGAGCAGAGCCTGAGGCAGGAATGGATATCGTTCATAGCCGGACAAGCCAATGGGTGTGACAGTCCACAAGATGGATCCGCTAGCCAATTTGCGAATCGCCAGAGCGGGGGCACCGGTCCAGCGGTCCTTTGCTCTCACCTGCCAGGACTCTGCCAGCCTGGCCTGCGGGACTGTCTGTTCTGATTCCCAGACAATGGGCAAATCAGGGCTCGCCAGATCTCGAATCTGCCGGATCGTAGCCGATGCATCGCTGGCGGTGATCCCGAAGTGTGCAGCAAGCTCCGAATGGCCTTCGATCAAAATCAGAGCACCCGAATCGAGGAGCAATTGCGCAGCCTCGGGGGTTTCACTTCCTTCCATCCAAACCGTCTGCGGCTTGCCTGACTGAGACGGAACCTGCCCAAGAGAGCGTAGAACAGCATCCCAACCCGGCACAATTCCGTGCAATTCAAAGGTTTGGGCATTAACCTCAAGGCAGGAAATCAAAAGCAAGCTAGTAAGTAATCGCATACCAGACTCCAGCGCGGAAATCAGCGTAGGCTCGCGCTCTAGACGGATCCCCTTTCAGCATGTGGCGTCCATAGACAAAGTCGGCGAATAGGAAGAGCGACTTTGGTAGACCCGGCGAACGCCATCTAACGCCCGGGCCGGCTTCATAGTAGTTTGCCCAATCCATTCGACGCTGGTCCGTAGTGAGGTTGAGATTGACATAGAACTGAAGCGGCGAAGTTCGGGCGTGATATCCGATACGGTTCTGACCATAGAAGAGTGTGTTGTTGTTGAAGCGGCTCAAGAAAACACCATCGACGCTTGAGGTGGCAAACCAGCCGCCTTCGCTGCCAAGATTGGCAGCACCAAGACCGCGTGAGAAATTGAAGCCACCCCGGTAGTCGGAGCGAATCGCGGCTGTGTTGGTCCTCTGCGAAAAGTATTGCCAGGATCCACCAGCTTCTCCCCAGGCCATCCAGCCGTGACGCCTGGGCGTGGCAACGCCGGCGGCAACTACGAGAGCACTTTCGCTCAAAGCCTGCGGAGCGGCCTGGCCGGCAGGCCCGCGCAATAAGCCACCGCTGCGGTTCAAGTCACCAATGAATCGGGTCGAAAGGTAAGGACGCAGCTTGGTGAAAGGTAAGCGGAACTCCATCTTGACCTGCCCATAGGCGAAGACTTCACGCCAACGGGAAGAATAAAAGGGCAGCACCCAGGCAGTAGTTCTTATCGCTGCGAGCGACGGCCGTAGATTGCGATAGGCCTGGTCAGCCTCGGCTGCCACTTTGCCGTTCTGACTGCGACGTGCGATTTCAAAGCACCTGACAGCATCGCGATCCAGCTTCAACATGTTGTAAGTCCATCCAAGCCGCAGAGTTGTCGCGTCGTCCTCCGGGTTGGTTTCATGCAACTGTTCCAGATACCGCAGCGCGTCATTTAGATAGCCCTTCTCGATGCTTCGGTCAGCCAGTTCCCGCACGGCCGAGAGCCCAACGCTCGCCGGGGCCGCAGGCGCACTACGCTTCACTTTCAAGAACGCCAACTGCGCTACGCTAAGCGCATCGCCGGGCGCAAGCTTCAACAGCTTTTCAAAGACCCCTATCGCCTCCCGTTCACGATTCATCTTGAGCAGCAGGAAACCCAACTCACGGCGCAACGGGATGTTGAGTGGATCTATTTCGACGGCCATCTCAAACTCGTAAACGTAGGGATAGCGGGGCAACAATACCTCGCGAGCCTCTTCGGCAATCATGACCGGCGTCCCGCGCGAGGCGGCAATCAGCGCGGCATGGGCATAGTCTGGCCGTAGTGCTTCGTGTTCTACGCGGGCGATATCGAGCAAGAGCCGGCGCTTGTCTGGCTTCAGCCCAAAGGCAATTCGATACCCGGCAGCAGCAGCAACCCAATCATTGCGATCTTCGAGGTGACGGGCAAGTTCTTCATGAACGCTATAGCTGTCTGGAGTCTTGTGGGACGCCTCAGTCCAGCGGGCAATGCTTGCCCGTAGATCAGCATCAAGGCGAGTCCAGGTCTCGGTAGCTTTTTGCCGAATGGCTTCGTCTTTCGCCTGCTGCAAGCGAAGAAAGATCTCAAAGGCTTCAGCCCGCTTCCCAGTTTCGTAGGCAAGAAAGGCATATTCGAGCAGCAATTGCTCGTCCTCTGAGCGCACCGTTAGCACTCTCTTAAGCTGTTCGCGCCCCGCCTCTGTCTCGCCCTGGCGAAGCAGCAGATAGGCGTAGTCTAGTCTGGCATTGATATGATCTGGCACAACCTGCAGTGCCGACTCAAATGCCAAACGAGCTTCCGCCAATCGGGAAGCCTGCAAATGGGCGTAGGCCTGATTGAGCAGTTGAATGCCGGATTGTTGCCCGTACAAGCCAACAGCGAGGATAAAAACGGCGAGTCGAGTGATGCGAAACATCGGAGTGCAAGGATTTAGTGCCCGGCAGCAGCATTTATTCGCAGACTTTTTGCGGCATTCTAACGCAATGCACTGCGCCTTTTACCCGCCCGGGAAGATTTATAGAATAAGGGTGTTATGAGCAGCTCTATTTCTCCGGCAGACTATCTCGACATCGACTCCCAGTTGAGTGATGAGGAAAAGCTAGTCAGGGCCTCGGCCCGTCGCTTTGCCGCCGAACAGATCCAGCCCCTGATGCGTGACGCCTACACAAAGGGTGAGTTTCCAAAAGCGTTGATTCCCGCCTTCGGTGCAATGGGTTTTCTTGGAGCAAACCTCGACGGCTACGGCTGCGCCGGCATGTCCAATATCGACTACGGTTTGATCTTGCAGGAGCTCGAACGCTGCGATTCTGGCATCCGCAGCTTCGCCAGCGTGCAAGGCTCGCTCGTCATGTTCCCGATCCATCGCTTTGGCACCGAAGAGCAGAAGCGGCGCTGGCTGCCGGAACTGGCAGAAGGTAAACTGGTCGGGGCCTTTGGTCTTACCGAGCCCGAGTTCGGCTCTAATCCCGCAGGAATGCTCACACGGGCTGAACCTGATGGCGATGGCTGGGTACTGAATGGAGAGAAGAGCTGGATCACAAACGGAGGCGTTGCCGACGTTGCCGTGGTTTGGGCCAGAACACCACAAGGTGTTCAAGGGTTTCTGGTGGAGCGGGGAATGAAGGGCTATTCGACTAGTGACCTGCATGGCAAAATGTCTATGCGTGTCTCGGTCACTTCCAGCCTTGCCTTCGAGGATTGCCGCATTCCCGCGACACACGTCTTGCCCGAAGCCAAGGGCCTGAAGTCTGCTCTGCTTTGCCTGACGCAGGCGCGTTTCGGTATTGGCTGGGGCGTCATCGGAGCGGCTCTCGATTGCTTTGAGACCGCCCGGCAATACGCCATGGCGCGGCGTCAGTTTGATCACAAACCGATTGCCTCGCATCAATTGGTTCAGCAAAAACTTGCTGACATGATCACCGAAATCTCAAAGGCGCAACTGCTCGCCCTGCACTGCGGCAGGCTCAAGGATCAGGGCCGCCTGAAGCCAGAGCAGGTATCCATGCTCAAGCGGAACAACGTCGCCGTCGCTCTCGATTGTGCGCGCACGAGTCGCGATCTGCTAGGGGCAAACGGCATCATGGAAGAGTATCCAATCATGCGCCACATGGCAAACCTCGAAAGCGTCAAGACCTACGAGGGCACTGACCATATTCACACTCTTGTCATTGGAGAAGCCGTCACCGGTATTCCCGCCTACCGCTAGAGCGCTGCCAGCAACGCTTTCTTCATGCTCGATTCAAAGCTCTCGCGCGAGATCGCGACAGCCTTGCGCAGTTCGGCATCTTCGTAATCCTTGCGCACGGAGTTGGGCAGCTTCACAAGAAGCGCCTGAATCTTTGCTTGTCCCAGCGCGTCCTGCATTCCGCGAATCGCCCTGAAATAGCCCTTTTGCCCGGCGATCTTGCGAGACCCTGTGACGATCGCCCCCAGAGTCTCAGCGCGTGTTTCGTCGTTGACTTGCCGGTGTGTCGCAACAATCGCCCCCCACTCGTCGAAGAAGGGCCCAAGGGGCAGAAGCAGATCAGCACTCTGCCGCAGGCCACGGATGGATCGCAAGGGATAGTGACGATGGCCTTCGGCCGACATCACACGCTTATATACTTTGGCCGCCTGCGCAAAGATTCCGCCAAAGGGCCTGGTGTTCTCATGAGCCAGCCGCCCGTAGTCAGAACGAACGCCGTCATACATCTCGTGCTTGGACCAATAAGTAAGCCCCTGATCAATGTCTCCGACGTTGTGCGTAATTGAAGCCACGATCCGCAATGCATCCAGCTCAAGGCCTTTGGTCTCAATAGCCGTCACAAACTCAATTGCCTCGCGCCTCAACTCTTCATCAATCGCAGCCCGCGCCCTGGCCACATACTCTGCATCCTCATTCTTGAGAAAGGCTTGCAGCGCTCCCATCAGTACGCTCAACTGCTCCCCATTGTGACCCGATACAGGCCCAAGAGCAGCCACCTGCGTGTAGCGGCGCGAGACATTCTCAAGTGGCCACTTCATCGCTCGCAAGGCGAACTCAAACATCCGGCGATGCGACTCTGGCTCTTTACTGTCTTTCCAAAGCAAGCCTCGAATTTTGGAATCGACATCAGTCGGGATAAAAGTTGCCACGGTCGAGTGATGGGCTGACAGGCAAAGAGCGAAGTAGTCTTCAACGTATTCCGCTAGCGTCTCAGGCCAGACATATCCTTGCCGGACAGAGCGCAGAATATCGGAAAAATCCAGATCAATCAGGCGCTTGGCCGGCGGCGGAGTCGAACCGGCAAAAAGAAACGGAGCAGTATTTTCAACCCACTCTACAAGGGTGACGGGGCTTATGTAGTCGAGCATCAGGGTTTAGGGATGAGACGGCCAACGCGGAGCGCGCTTTTCGTGGAAGGCCTTTACGCCTTCTTCAAAATCGAGACTCTTGAAACTCCCGGCTCGAGTGGCTAGAGCGAGTGTCATCGCTGAAGCTGCATCGAGCGACCGGCTTTGATGAACAAAACTCATGCCGCGCCGAACGATGTCGGCCGGGGCATTGGCTAGCGCAAGTGCAATCGCCTCACCTCGCTCTTCGAGCTCAAAAGGCGGCACGACCTCTTGCACCAGGCCCCAGGCCAGCGCCTCGGGTGTATTGAAGATCTTGCTCGAAAGCGTCAGTTCGAGTGCGCGGCGCGAGCCAACTGCCAACTCCATTGCACGATATATCGCAAATGGCCACATGCCGATGCGGATTTCTGTGAGCCCGAAGGTGGTGCCATGAACCGCAATTGCAACATGCGCGTTGGCCACCAGCCCAAGGCCACCGGCCAGAGCTGGCCCCTGTACGGAGCAAATGATCGGCTTCGTCAGTCTTGAGCCAAGTGAGAACAAGCGGCCGTGGATCGCGGTCTGCTCGACAGCATTGTCTGAGATGGCTTCGTCCAGATCCATGCCAGAACAAAAAACAGGCCCGATGCTCCGCCAATAGATAGCACCGATCGAATCGTCGGCCTCAGCCGCCTCGCATTGCTCGACGATGGATTCGCACATTTCGCAATTGAGCGCGTTCCGCTTGTCTGGCCGGTTGAGGGTAATTTCGAGAAGGCGGCCACGCCGCTCGACATCTAGAAAAAGTGACATCTTAAGCTCTAGGATCGCACTTCAGCATTAAAGTCACCGGCACAAAAGAAGTGAGCTCAGAAAGCGATGTTGTCTCGTCCCATTCAACACCGCTTCTGAGCTCAAGGAGGTTTTGCTGAGACAAGTAATTGTCCCCCTCCAATTTAAGAAAGCGTAAAAGAGAGGGAAAGTGGGACAAAATAGTTCGATTTATTTATAGGTGAGTTTTTGGGAAGGGGTGAGCGGCATAATTGAGGATGTGATTCGCTCTATTCTTTTTGATCTAGGCAATGTTTTGGTGCCCTTCGATATCCATCGCGGCTACGATGCGCTTGCTGCGAATTCCGGACTCAGCGAGGAGGAAGTAGCACGCCGGGTTAAGGATTCAGGCCTCTATCCGCTCTATGAATCGGGCCTTTGCGAGACAGATGACTTTCGCAACCGCTTCAGCCGTTTGCTGGGGCTCGATTGTTCGCATCATCAGTTTCGCGAGATGTGGAATTCGATCTTCTTGCCAGAAACTGCGACCAGCGAGGAACTGATTCTCGACCTCAAGCATCGCTACCGGCTGGTCTTACTTTCCAACACCAACGAGCTGCACTATGGTTGGCTTAGGGAACGCTATTCGATCCTGAGGCACTTTGACGCCTACACACTTTCCTACGAAGTGAAGGCGATGAAACCTGATGATCGCATTTATGCTGCGGCCGTAGCCAACGCACAATGCGAGCCAGGGGAGTGTTTCTTTACCGATGACATCGAGCGCTATGTTGAGGGAGCCAGAGGCTTCGGAATCGATGCGGAGCAGTTCACTGGGGAAGAGAATCTTCGGATGCACTTAAGGAGTCGCAAGCTACTCAGCTAGATGCCCGAAAGTCCTTCCAAAATCCGTATAATTCCTTCCAAATCTAGAATTTACAGGCCTCCTCTGGCTGCAAATAGTCAAATTGACATTAAGTTTCACCACTTCGTCACAGTTTCTTTGTAGACCTCCGATAGATCTGTTAGGTTGGTAAAAAAGAGAGGAGTCTTATGAGAACCATAAGCAAGAAGATTTTAACTGTCTGCGTGATGTTGTTTGCATTGTCAACCATGTCCAATGCTCAAACCATTACGGGAACATTTACTGGTACATTGACCGACCCGTCCGGGTCTGTGCTGCCAAAGGTAAAAGTCACCGCGACCAATACGGGGACCAATATCGGATACAACGCTACGTCCAATGATGCGGGGATCTACAATCTGTTGTTCCTGCCGATCGGCGAATATCGCTTGGCTGCGCAAATGCAGGGTTTCAAGAAGGCCCAACTGGGGCCGTTCAAGATTGAAGTCAACCAGACGGCTCGCGTCGATATCAAGCTGGAAATCGGCGATATCACGCAGTCGGTGGAAGTGACGGGTATTGCACCGATCCTTCAGACCGAATCGACCGATACCGGTCAGAATCTGTCGGCTGAGAAGCTGACTTCCTTGCCGCTGAAGAGCCGCAATTTCGTTTCTTTGACGCTGTTGATTCCCGGTGCGGTGTCGCCGAATCCCGAAGGCATGAATAGCCGCCTGGGTGCGCGCCCATATGTCAACGGCAACCGCGAACAGACCAACAATTTCATGCTCGACGGCGTCGACGTGAATGACTCGATCGACAACCGCGTCGGCTACTCGCCAAGCGTGGACGCCCTTGAAGAAATCAAGGTGGTCACCGGCAACGCCGCAGCCGAATTCGGCAACGCGGGCGGTGCAGCTGTGGTAATGAACATGAAGAGCGGCACGAATCGGTTCCGCGGTAACGTGTTTGAATTCCTGCGCAACAATCAACTGGACGCCAATGGCTTTTTCCGCAATCGCAGCGCCGCAACGGCGCGTCGTGCCGACCTTCGCCAGAATATCTTTGGCGGTACGCTCGGTGGCCCGATCAAGAAGGATAAGCTGTTCTTCTTCGTTGACTACGAGGGCACCAAGGTGCGCTCGGGTGGTCCGACGAACGCTTCGGTGGCTCCCGCTGCCTGGCGTAATGGCGATCTCAGCATCTTCCCGAACACAATCGTGGACCCGACGAATGGCCAGCAGTTCCCGAACAAGCAGATTCCGCAGTCCCGGTTCAGCCCTGTGGCACGCGCGTTGTTCTCCAACGCAGCGCTTTACCCGCTGCCCAATCAGACCGGAGTCGGCGCGCTCGGCCAGACCAACAATTATGGTTCGTCCTTCCGCAACACGCAGAACAACGACCAAGGCGACGTCAAGATCGACTGGCGTGCCAGCGACAAAGACTCCATCTCAGGCCGCTACTCGCGTGGTTTTTATGAGACCTTGGGCAGCCAGGCTGCGCTGCCTGTGTTTATGACCGGCGGCACTGACAACCCGACCCAGTCGTTCGTACTGAACTGGAACCGCACCATGAGCGCGACGATTGTGAATGAAGCTCGCGCCGCCTATTCGCGCATCATCATCAACGACCGCGCGATCGATTGGTCGGGCCAGCTTGGTGCCGACGGCAACCAGCGCTTCGGCATCCCGGGCGGACAGCCCTTTGCCGGATTGAGCAGCATCGGCATTGGCGGTGGTCTGAGCGGCATCGGTTCCAGTGGTGTCACCTCGAACACGGCTGACAACAAATTCATTTTCTACGACAACCTCACCTGGCAAAAGGGCAAGCACCTTCTCAAGATGGGTGGTCAGTTTATGCGCTATCAGCAGAACCGATACTATTCGGGCAATAACGGTGTGCTTGGTCTGTTCCGCTACGACGGCACCTATTCGGGTCTCGATTACTCAGACTTCCTGCTTGATGCGCTGAGATCCAAGGGCCGTGGCGCGCTTACAGGCGCATGGGGCCATCGCTTCTGGCGCTCGGCTCTGTTCGTTCAGGACGATTATAAGGTTGCCCGCAACCTCACGATCAATCTTGGCCTGCGTTGGGAATACATGCAGCCAATCTATGAAGTCGCCGACCGCCAGATCAACGTCAACACGTTTACCGGTCAGTTGGTTCGCCCTGGAGGCGAATATGGGCGCGCCCTCTATAAGGGTTATCCATTGCAGTTCATGCCCCGCATTGGCTTCGCCTGGACGCCCGGCATGTTTGGCAACAAGATGGTGGTTCGCGGTGGTTACGCCTACCAGAGCTTCATGGAAGGCACTGGGGCCAACCTGCGCCTGCCGCTCAATCCGCCGCTCTTTGTCGAATCCGACATCACCTATGACCCGCGCACTCCGAGCACGATCCGCAATGGCTTCGCCGATGTATCCACTCAGAACATCACGCTCGACATGCCGCGACCGGCTGGAGCCGCCAATCCGCAACTCCAGGGACGCGCCTGGGATTTGAATCTGCGTCCGCAGACCACCTCCCAATACAACTTCACAGTTGAGTATCAGCTGGACAACAGCACTTCATTCTCAGCTGGCTATGTTGGCCAAAAGGGCACCCATCTGGTGGCCCCGGTGGAAGCAAACCAGCCGCTGCCGGGCACGGGTGCATTCTCGACCTGGGCTCCACTCAATGATCGCCGTCCGCTGATTCGCGCGCTGCCAAACCTCGGCAACATCGCCCGCACTGAATCTTCAGCCACGATGGACTATCATTCGCTGCAGATCACCGGCCGTCGCCGTCTCAATGCTGGACTCGAGTTTATCGCCGCCTTTACTCATGGCAAGACACTCACCGATAACCTCGGCTACTACGGTTCGGGATTCACCCAGGGTGAAGGTGCTTATTGGCAAAATGCCTATGATCGCCGCTCCAACCGTGGCCCGTCGTTCTTCGACATCCGCAATAACTTCACGATCGGTGGTCTTTACAACCTGCCCTTCGGCAAGAATGGCAAATGGAACTTCGATGGCAACAAGCTGGCTGACACTGTGCTCGGCGGCTGGGGTCTGAACTTCAACATGGCTACCCGTTCGGGTCTGCCGATTACGGTTCGAGCCCAGGACCGCACTGGTCAGGCCGTTCGAGGGAACGTTCGCGCCAACTACTACAAGCCGTTGAAGGTGGACGCATCGGCTCGCAACGTCGATAACTGGTTTGGTCTTCCCACCGACACCACGGCCCGGCAGAGCTTCTTCTGCTTAACCCCTGGTGCCAACAATGGGTCTTGCACCTATGGGAACCCCGGTGATGGCCAGTTTGGCAATGCGGGAATCGGCACCGAACGCGGACCTAGCTTCTTCAATCTCGACTTCTCGATTGGCAAGCGCTTCGCGATCACCGAACGCCAGTACCTTGAATTCCGTACGGAATTCTTCAATGCCCTTAACCACGTGAGCTTTGCGCCTCCCGGAGCAAACCTCACGAATTTGGGTGGCTTTGGCCAAATCGGTGCGCAGGTGCAGAATCCACGTACCATCCAGTTTGGTTTGAAGTACTTCTTTTAAACTGGATCCTCAATCGTTGGTTTGCAAGAAAGCCTCCCGTACGGGGGGCTTTCTTGCTTTGAGATATCTGCCTTAAAAGGCAGGCGAATCTACGTCAACGCCTGCTTAAGCTTGTCGCTAAAGGGGGAGCTGATATCCTGCCGCCGAGGTTGTGCTGCGGCTGCACCAATAGCACTGGGCAGTGCTTCCGCAGGGGCAAGAAACTTCTCCTTCTTCAACACCGTTCGCTCCATTGAAGGCAAAAAGCCAGTAAACACGCCAGCCACCGTCTTATCCTTACGCACATGTTGCCGCATCGATTCCATCTTTGAATCAAGGTTATCCAGGTGGTGCAGCAAAAGCGCCTCCAGAAACATCGGCGTTTTCGGGCTGCCATAGGCCAACTCGCCATGATGGCTAACGATCATATGTTCCACCAGCGTTCGCAAGCGCGGCGGAAAATCGGGCAATCCAGCCAGCTTGGCATCGATCATGCGCAGCGCAATGATGATGTGCCCCAGCAATTGTCCTTCGGTGGAATACGAAAACCCACGCTCATAGTTGAGCTCATAAATCTTGCCAATATCGTGCAGCACCACACCAGTGAGCAGCAGATCGAGATCTACTTCGCGATAATGGGCGGCCGTCAGGCGTGCCAGGTGTGCCAGGCTCAACACGTGCTCAATTAGACCACCAAGCCATGCGTGATGGATCGACTTCGCAGCGGGAGCAATCCTGTACATACGAGCAATTTCTTGATCAGCAAAAAGCCCTAAGAGCAGCCCCTTCAGGTGGGCATTGGATAGTCCGGCCACCAGGGCCATCAATTCGGCCCACATCTCGTCCAAACCGCGAGCAGAAACCGGAAAGAAATCACCCAGATCCACTTCGCGGTCTTCCACTTTCTGCAAGCGATGCACCGTCAACTGCGGCCGGTTCTGAAAGATCTGTACCCGGCCCCGGATCCGCACAAAATCATCGCGATCAAAGCCATCGAGCACTTCCTCGACGTTGTCCCACATCTTTCCATCGATATCCCCGCTGCGGTCCCCCAGCGTGAGCGAAAGATAAGGCTCTCCAGACTTCTTCTGACGCACGTCCTTGGCAAGAACCAGCAAGACAGCAGTAATATCAGAGTTCGCTTCGAACTCGTTGACAAATGGACTTTTCATGGACGCAGACCCGCATGATCCCTGAGGATTCATGCCTCTCTAATAAAACTTTACTTGACGGACTGAGACTTGGATGTGGCGCTGGTCTTGGTGCCGGGAATCGGAACCACCCACAATGCACGCTTCATCCGGCGGCGGCTAGCCACTTCTTCTTTCGAAACCGTTTCGGGCTTCAACTGAGCAGGGTCGGTCCAGGCCGTGTTCTTGCCCGGTGCTGCGCCTGAATCGAGATAGCCTTCTTTGATTTCCAAAAAGGCATCCATGCGCAACTTGGTCAGGTATTCGCGCATCTGCGGTTGAAAACGGGGCATGTACATCTTTTCCATAATCTCGTTTTCCACCTGTTCGAGCTCAGCCTGTCCCGCCAAGTGGAAATCTTCCACTCGCAAGATCAGCCAGCCGTTGGGCAACTTGATCGGATCGGTGACAAAGTTCTTCTGCCCCTTAAACACGAGATCTTCGATCTGCTTGTTTAGCATGCCTTTTTTCATCCAGCCGATGTCGCCATCTTCGTTTCGGGTTTGGGAATCACTCAACTCACGAACCAGCACATTGAACTTCTCGTTCTTACGCAGCCGGGCCACTGTGTCTTTGGCTTTCTTCTCAAGTCCAGATGCTTCCGCTGGGCTCTTGCCTTCACTTGAAAACAGAATTTCACGCAAATAAATCTCTTCCTCGCGCACAAACTCTGTCTTGTGTTCTGCGTAATACTTCGCGATATCTTCCTTCTTGATGTTAATCTTGCCGCCCACTTCCTGCCGCACAACCCGCTGGGTGATCATATTCGTGCGCATCTCACTCTTCCAGTCTTCAAATGACTGTCCGGTTTGCTCGGTGATCATCTTGGCAAGATCTTCCTGATTTGCCATCTTCGTCTTCACCATCAGATCGGCGACGTACTTGCTGATTTCACCATCGACGCTGATGCTCATCTCTTTGCCTTTGCTGGCCAACAGAAGGCTGTCGATCTTGTCTCGCAGAATATTCTTCTCGGCAGTCACAAGCGTCATGTCGATCTCGGTCTGACTCACCTTGCGGGCCTTCATCTCTTCTATAATCTGCCGGCGGGCGCGCGCCAGATCGCTATTGGTGATGATGTCGCCATTGACTTTGGCAACGATCTGTTCCACAACAACCACTTCTGCCGCAAAAACGGCACAGGCCAAAAACATCAAGAACGTTGGAATTCGCATGTAAGGTAACGCTTTCATTGTACTCACCCTTCGGAATACTTGCCACTTGCACGTGAGCTGCCAACTTTCGCCCAAGGTTCGCCATGCACCCCAATCTTGGCCTTGGAATGCACCAGCAGAAGCTGCACCACGCCGATGTACCGTTCAAGGAAGGCCCCTTCGCAATAGCCAAGATAGTAGTCCCACATACGCTCAAAACGGGCATTAAACCCCAATTGCCGCACCTCTTCAATACGCTTTTGAAAGCGCCGCCGCCACTCTCGCAACGTCCACGCATAGTGGGTGCCCATGTCACTGAGATCCATCAACTGATAGCTGCCCGTGCGGGCGAGACTCTTCTGAATTTCAATGATGCTCGATAGCTCCCCACCAGGAAAAATGTACTTCTGGATCCAGTCTGGGCTCTTCTGGTAACCCGGAAATTGCTTCTCATTCATCGTGATCGTCTGCATCAAAACAGAAGCCCCAGGCTCAAGCAGGCGTTCCCAAGTGGCAAAGAACTCGTCGTAATGATGCAGGCCCACGGCTTCAAACATCTCGATCGAAACACCCTTGGTATAGCTGCCTCGCAGGTGCCGGTAATCCTCTAGCAGAACAGTAATGCGGTCCTCAAGCCCTGCATCCCTCACCCGCTCCCGGGCCATGGCGAACTGCTCGCGGCTGATCGTCGTCGTCGTAACGCGGCAGCCGTAACGGCTTGCTGCATGCAACGCGAAGCCACCCCAGCCGGTGCCAATTTCAAGAACATGATCTGCCGGGCCCAACCGCAACACGCGGCAAATGCGCTCCAGTTTGTTGTACTGCGCCTGTTCCAGAGTCTCGCTCTCCCGCTCCCACAGGGCCGACGAATACATCATGTTGCTGTCGAGAAAGAGACTGAAAAAATCATTCGACAGATCGTAGTGGGCTTGAACATTTTTGCGGCTGCCCTTCACCGTATTGCTGCGCCGCAGGTGGGCAAAGCGAGCCAGGCTGCGCGCGATGAAACTAAAGAGAGGATTCGCCCCATCGATCAACCGCAAGTTCCGCACCGCAAGCCTCACCAGACTCGGCAAATCAGGGCTCGACCAATGGCCGTCCATATAAGACTCACCCATGCCGATCTCACCACCAAACACCGCTGCCCGGTAGAAGTCTGGACAATGTACTTCGATCATCGCCTCAAGCCCATCGGGCGCATCATCTCCATAAGTGCTGACACGGCTGTTTTCGGCCAGTGTCAATCGCCCGCCCTTCAGTCCCAGCAGAATTTTTTCAAAAAGCTTCCGTTCCATCGCCCTCTCTGCTCTCTATAACTTTGATGGATGCGGCACGAAGGGCATCCGCTTGAAGAAAAGTTTCAGCGCCTGCCAGTGAATGGCAGCAATCACCTTCACAGTCATTAATGGATACGAGAAGATAGCCTTTTTCAGATTGTTCTCCGTCCATGGAATCCAGTCCAGCGTCAGCGTCGCATCGAAAAACTTCTGCCCTTGGCGAAAGGAGTCAATGTGCGCTACTAAATTCGAAGCCGGTGCCGTGAGCCGGAATCCGTACTGGTTGTCCATCGTATTAAAAGGAGAAACGTGCAACTGTTTCTTCACCCCATCCACGCGCAAACTGGGCAGCCAGTAGTTGTGACTTTCACCAAACGTGTTATGCACTTCAGCCATCGCAAGCTTCGGGTCAAGTTCGCCTTGTTCGTAAAAGTAGTAAAGCGAAATGGGGTTAAAGCAATAGCCGGCGTATCGCAAATGCGTCAGAAGATAGATCGGGCCACCCGGGATTTCCACCCCATTGGCGGCCGCGTCCTGCCGCAGCCTCTCGCGAAGAGAGAGCGAAGAGTTGCCAAAATGATCCGCCTCCCGAAAAGAAACAAGCGCACGCTTTTCATAGCCTGCCCATCGCGAAACGCTCATCATTTCAGGAATCCGGTCAATATCAAAGTAGGCCATGAACATCGTGTATTCAAAGCAATGCTCGATTGGGCTGAGCCGCCTGTGCCTGACTCTGCCGGTGTAGATCCCTGGCCCTAAAGAATCTCGCATGGAACTCCCAGAGCCTGAACCACTCGCAATGCACTCCAGTAGCCATCTTCATGAAAGCCGTTCCGCCAATAGGCACCGCAAAAATGCACTCGATCTACGCCGCTGATTTCGGCCCATCGTGATTGAGCGCGAACAGCAGACAAAGTGAACAGGGGATGTTGATAGTTCATGCGTCGCAGTATCTTTCGAGGATCCAAACGGTCCGCCGAGTTCAGTGTAACCAGATAACGCTCTGGAGTACCCAGACTCTCTAGCCGGTTCATGTCATATGTGAGAGTGGCAGGTGCCCCGTGCTCAGCGGGAATCCGGTAGTTCCAACTGGCCCAGGCAGCCTTCCTCTTCGGTAGTACGCTTAGATCCGTATGCAATATTGCTTCGTTGTTTGAGACGCCAAACGGTTCGAGAATCTCGCGCTCGTGAGAGCTGGCATCTGCAAGCATCCGCAACGCCTGCGGGCCGTGCGTTGCAAGCACTACTTGATCGAATGATTGACTCTGTTCGCCATCACACTTCACTGCAACGCCACCAGGCTCCCGCGTCACTCTCACAACGGCTTTGCCCTTGTGAATATTCGCTCCCAGTGGTGCGATCAGTTTCCCGATATAGACACTCGATCCACCTTTGAGCACCTTCCACTGTGGATGAGCATTCAGCGCGAGCAAACCATGATTCTCAAAGAAACGGATGAGCGTTGCCGCAGGAAACTCCAGCACCTTCCCTGGAGCAGTAGACCAGATCGCCGCCACCGTCGGAAAGAGATAGTAGTCGCGGAAGATGCGCGAATAGCCACGCTCCTCAACAAAGTCTCCCAACGTCATTCTCTCCGCTTCGCCTTCATGCAATAGACTGGAGGCTTCCCGGTTGAAGCGCACAATGTCCCTCAGTAGTTGCCACTGGCCCGGAGCAAACAAGCGCCTGCGCGAAGCAAAGAATCCTCCCAGTCCGCGGCTGGAGTACTCGATTCTGGTCTCATCCCCAGTCACGCCCCAGCTCATATTACTGTCTTCACGCACCACACCCAACTCCGCAAAGAGCCGGATCAGGTTTGGATAAGTCTTCTCGTTGTGAACGATAAACCCGGAATCAATCTGTTTTGGCCCCAGGCTCGTTTCTATGGTGTGTGTGTGGGTATGCCCGCCAAGCCGGTCGTCTTTTTCAAAAAGATGCGCCTCATGATTCCGGCTCAGCCACCAGGCACACGCCAGACCTGAAATTCCACTCCCAATCACCGCGATGCGCATCAGACTATTATGAAAACTTTCCTCATCGCTTTTTTTACAGGTATCTTCATCTGGATGTTCGTCTTGACGGCGTTAACAAGCCTCAAAATGCCGATTTGGGATGCTTTCTCTACTTTTGGAGACAACCCCTGGGCGGTCGCTACTTTATGGGATGCCTACTTCGGCTTCTTGACGTTTTATGTTTGGGTCGCCTGGCGAGAAACTGGAATGGCTGGCAGGATCCTCTGGTTCATCCTGATCATGGCACTCGGCAACATCGCCATGAGCCTGTATGTTTTGATTCAGTTGTTCCAACTTAAGCTTGGTCAATCCCCATCCGCGCTCTTCAGTTCTCGCAAGGAATAAATCGTCTTGATTTTGGGTGGACAGCCGACCTGAACTTTCAAAATATAATTGAGTTGCCGCAATGAATCCTTTAAACCCGATCCCCTTCTGGAAAGAATTTCTAGATCTTTCCACGCAGTCGCTGTTGATCGTCTGCGCCTGGATGTTTCTGCTCTGGCTTCTGCATTTTGCAATCCGAAATGCCGCCATCGTCGACGCCGGGTGGGCCTTTGGTATTGCTTTTTGCGGAGTCTTTTACGCCTATAACGCCTCTGGTGCATTCCCGCGCCGTTGGCTGCTGGCCACCATGGTTCTCATCTGGGGCCTCCGCCTGGGCTTTCACCTGCTGATCAATCGCATCATTGGCCATCCAGAAGAAGGGCGCTACTTGGAGTTGCGGCGCAAGTGGGGTGCACACATCGCCTGGAAATTTCTTCTCTTCTATCAGCTCCAGGCGGTGAGCTGCGTGCTCCTTGCCATCCCCTTCCTCTTGGCTTGTATGAACGACAACCCAGACCTCAACCTCATCGAGAAGGCAGCAGTCCTCCTATGGATCTTCGCCACTGCCGGAGTCACCATTGCCGACTTACAACTCAACCGGTTCAAGTCGAATCCAGCAAACCGCGGCATGGTCTGCCGTGAAGGAATGTGGGGCTGGTCGCGTCACCCAAATTACTTTTTTGAATGGCTGGTCTGGTTGAGCTTTGGCCTATTCGCGCTCACCGCCCCCTGGGGCTTTCTGGGCATGATTGCCCCGGCGTTGATCCTGCATTTTGTTCTGAACGTAACTGGAATCCCGCCCACTGAAGAACAGGCCTTGCGCAGCAGAGGCGACCAATACCGCAAGTACCAGCAAGAGGTTAGTGTCTTCGTCCCCATGCCACCAAAAATGCAGGCCGAATCCTGATGGCGGCTTTCTACGAATCCTGGCTCGACCGCAACTGGATTCCAGACTCTCTGATTCGCATCGGCATCCGCCGCTTGCTTGAGCAACGATTGGTCGACGAATCTCGCCGCGACCAAACCGCCTGGCGTAACGAGATTCGAAAGAGCCCTCTCGCGATTCATACCCCCGACGCCAACATCCAGCATTACGAAGTACCGACGGAATTCTTTCTCGCCGCCTTGGGCCCTCGTCGCAAGTATTCCTGCGCCTGGTACGAGACAGGCCAAGAGTCGCTTGGCGACGCAGAGATTGCCATGCTCAAGATCACGTGTGAACGTGCGCAACTGCGCAACGGCAATTCCATCCTTGAGCTCGGCTGCGGTTGGGGCTCGCTGTCCTTATGGATGGCCGCACACTACCCAGACTCAAAGATCGTAGCTGTCTCAAATTCCCGGACGCAAAAGGTTTTTATCGACGCTGAGGCCAATCGATTTTCTCTCAACAACCTCGAGGTCCGCACAGCCGACATGATCCACTTCGACCCAGGTCAGCAATTTGATCGCGTGGTTAGTGTCGAGATGTTCGAGCACATGCGCAACTACGAGGAACTGCTAAAGCGCATCTCCACCTGGCTAAAACCACGCGGCACGCTATTTGTTCATATTTTCACTCATCGCAACTACGCCTATCCCTTCGAGACCGGCCAAAATGACGACTGGATGGCACAGCACTTCTTCTCCGGCGGCCAGATGCCTTCTGACACTCTGCTCACTGAATTCCAGGATCACTTGCACCACGTGGAGACCTGGCGCATCAACGGCCGCCACTACGCCCAGACCTGCGAAGACTGGCTGCGCAACATGGATGCCCATGGGTCAACCATCCGGCCACTCTTTGCCAAATGCTACGGTAAAGACAACGAGACCAAGTGGATGGTCCGTTGGCGCGTGTTCTTTCTTGCCTGTGCAGAACTCTTCGCCTATCGTGACGGCTCCGAATGGGGCGTCTGCCACTACCTCTTTGAAAAGCCATGAACCGCCGCAATTTCCTTTATACAATTCCCGCTCTATCAGCATGTGGACGCCGTAGCACGGCAAGCGCCATCGAAGGCCGCTGGGAAGGTAAGCTCACCAACGGCGCTTCGTCGATGAACGTCAACTTTGACTTCCAGCAGAAACTCGATAAAACCTTTGAGTTTCGCGTCACCTGCCGCGACCTCTTCCTCATGACGCATGCTGTGCAAAGCTGGAAACTCGAAGGCTCTGCCTTCAGCTTCACACTGCCCCTGGTCGAGGGCCCGCGCAGCTATACCGGCCGCTTCGGAGGCCCCACCTTCGATGTCGAAAACAAAGCCGCCGAAGAGAAGTTGCACCTCCGCCGCCTGGGCCGAATCCCTTCGCAGCCATATAGTGAGAGCGGCCCCGCCGACTTGATTCCGACCCAGCGATCCACACGCGCCAGAGCTCAGATCTTCAGCAAAAACGAGGCCCTCGCCCATTTCAATGCCGACCTCCTCGCCCGCTTGGGAATTGCTACTTCAGCCAAGCCTTTGCCAAAGTCGGGCTGGGTATTCACTGAAGACATGTCGATCCCTGAGGCACCCAAAACTGACGGTCCAGAATTCGTGATGCTGCTCAGCCCCAGCCACGATCGCATCCCACAAATGGCTGCCTTCCAGTGTCCAATCTTCGTATTGCTGGGCGAATCCGATTCTCGCAACGAAAAGCTTGAGCGCGGCACACGTCAGATCGCCTTCGACTTGCGCGAGGCCCTCACCAAACAGAAGCGCAAAGATTATCAGATCTCCGTCATTCCGAAGGCCGATCAGACCTTTCGCGTCCCCGGCTACGGCCGTGAATATCCACGGCTCACGCCGTTTCACATCGACCACTTCCGGCGCTTCCTCGCCCGCTTCGAACCAACCGGCAAGCCCTAACGGCAAATCCACTCTTCGTTTTTGATATTCTTTTTGCCATGCGCCGCTTTGCCTGCTTCTTTGCCGTTACGCTTTTCGCACAAGACGATTCCAAGCTTCCCATCCACACTCTGGTTCGAGAAGACATCTTCGCCGGATTGCTTTCCGGTGACATGGAGCGTAGCGCCAGAGGCTACGAAAAGCTCCAAGCCCTGAAGAAGAGCCGTCCTGCCGATCTGCCTGAAATTCAAGCCTGGGAGTCTTCTGTGCTTGGCTTGCGGGCCGCTAACGCCTTCAAAGAAGGCAAAACGAACGATGCAAACGAGCTTCTTGATCAAGCCGTCAAACTGCAGAATGAAGCACTCGCAAAAGCTCCGAAGTCTGTGGGGGTGATCGCCGTCGTGGGTGGCACTTGGGTCACCATTGCCGACCGATTCCCCTCCGAACAAAGCAAGCCGCTCTGGCAGACCACACTCGCCATGTACAAATCCCTGCTGAAGATGCAGGAATCGATCTTGCCCAAGCTGCCGCTGCACAATCGCGGCGAACTGCTGACGGGCATCGTCCAGGCTGCGCAACGCGCGGGCGATACAGCCACATTCGATAAGTATTTTCCGGTCGCACAAGAGTCGCTCAAAGGCACTTCCTATGGCGCACTCCTCGCCAGGTGGGCCTCCGAGCCTGCATTGCGCGACCGCACAAACATCTCCTGCAAATCCTGCCATGACCCGGGCAAGCTGGAGAATGTACGCTAGTCTAAACCAGCTTGGTACGCCGCACCGGCAATTCGCGGATGCGCTTACCCGTTGCCGCAAAGATCGCGTTGGTAATCGCGGGTACGATCACCGGCACACCAGGTTCGCCAGCACCAGCGGAAGGCTCCTTGCTGGGTACCAGATGCACATGGACGTTACGTGGAGATTCCGTCAGGCGAGGCACCATGTAGTCGTTGAAATTCGACTGCTGCACGCGGCCGTTCATCGCCGAAATTTCGCCCAGCATGGCAACAGCGGTTCCAAACACCGCAGCACCTTCAAACTGGGCAACCACGCGGTCTGGATTTACTACGGTGCCAATATCGGCAACCGTCCAGACATTCGGAATGGTCAGCTTGCCGTTGTCGTCGATCTCTACTTCGACCACACTCGCGATATAGCTGAGGAAGCTCCGGTGAGCGGCAAACCCGAGCGCCCGGTTTTTAGTCGCCTTCTTTTTGCCGTAGCCGCTTTGCTCTGCCGCCATCTCGATCACACGTCGCAAGCGGCCGGTATTGATCGGAAACTTCTCAATTGGCATGCCGTTGTTCCACGGTTTCACGCCATCCTTGCTTAGATCGACATTGCGGTCGGGCCCGAGCGCCTTCAGCACATAGGTCACATAATCGGTGTTGTTCATCGCAGCCAACTCGTCGAGGAAGCTGTGAATTCCAAAAGCATGATAAACGTGTGCCACCGCGCGCATCCAACCTAAGCGCAAATGATTCGGCGCCGGACAATTCTCGCCGCGGATATTCGGGACATCATAAGGCAACTCATTCAACCCCATGCCCACTTCAAACTCCGCGCCGTACTGTGCGCCAGGAGCAAACGTGGAGGCAATCGGCGGAAACGCCGAGCGGAACAACCACGAATTCAGCTTGCCGTCCGCATCCATTCCGGCCTTCATATGCATGCCGGAAACCGTGTGATAGTAGTCAAACTTGATGTCGTCTTCGCGAGTCCAAACCACCTTCACGGGCTTGCCGGTTGCCTTCGAGAGCAACGCAGCTTCCACCACATAATCTGGCTTCGACTTGCGGCCAAATCCACCGCCAAGCAAAGTCACATGGCAGATCACATCGGTCTTCGGGATCCCCATCGCCGCCGCCACAGCATCCTGTACAGCTTGCGGATTCTGCGTCGGGCACCAGGTCTCTACCTTGCCGTTCTTAAACTCAGCCACTGCCACCGGCGGCTCCATCGGAGCATGCGACAGCAACGGTGCATAGTAGTTTGCTTCATGTGTCTTGGCAGACTTGGCAAAGGCCGCATCCACATTCCCGCGATTGCGAACCACCTTGCCCGGCTTCTGCACTGAATCCAGCAGAAACTTCTTCTCGTCTGCCGAGTTGTAACCCTCATGCGGGCTCTGTTCCCAGTCGATCTTCAGTTTCTTCCGGCCTTGCATCACCGCCCAGGTGCTGTTGCCAAGCACCGCCACTCCACCCAATTGTTGAAACAGATGCGGTGCCTTAAACATCGGCAGCTCGACCGTCTGCGTAACACCCTTCACCTGCAATGCAGCAGCGTTATCAAAGCTCTTTACCTTGCCGCCGTAGACCGGCGGGCGCTCGACCATCGCATAGAGCATCCCAGGCATCTTCGCGTCCATGCCATAGGTAGCCTTGCCGGTCACGATGTCGTGGTCGTCCAGCATCGGCACTTTCTTGCCAATCAGCTTGTACTGATCGGGAGTCTTGTAGCGAAGCTCATTCTCTTTCGGCACTTCCATCTTCATCGCTACGGGCAGCAGCTCGGCGTAGGTCAGCTTCTTCTTTGTCTTCCCGTTTACAACGGTGCCTTGTGAAGCAGCAACGTCACCCGGCTGGCAACCCCACTTCTGCGCAGCCGCACGTTCAAACATCGTGCGCGCTGTAGCTCCGGCCTTATGCATCGCCGCGCCAAAATCGCGCACCGAACATGAGCCATCGGTGTTCTGCGAGCCATACTTCTCATTGCCCAGCGCCTGCTCGACTCGAACCTTCTTCCAGTCGGCTTCGAGTTCATCGGCCAGCATCATCGGCAATGTCGTGCGGCTGCTAGTGCCCATCTCGCTGCGATGCGCCATGATTACCACCGTGCCATTCGGTTCAAAGCCAAGATAGACGCTTGGCTCCCACAAGGCCGGAGCAGCAGTCGCTTCGCTCGAAGTCACACTCACACCCAAAACAAGAGCACTTGCCGACAACACTGTGCCAACAAATCCGCGACGATCCAGCAACTGCACGCTCTGGTCGTATTGCGAATAAGCATCCTTGGCCAGCCGCGTTGTTTCAGAAATTCTCTCAGGAGCTGGACAGCTCTCACCGTAGTTAATATTGGACATTAAGCTTTTACCCCCGCTGCCGACTTCACCGCAGCGCGAATGCGCGTATAGGTGCCACACCGGCAAATATTCCCGTTCATCGCCGCATCAATCTGGTTGTCGGTTGGCTTCGGTGTCTTCTTGAGAAGCGAAGCTGCCTGCATGATCTGACCGGCCTGGCAATAGCCACATTGCGCCACACCATGTTTTTCCCAAGCCACCTGGCAGGGATGCGAGCCATTGGGACTTAATCCCTCAATCGTTGTAATCTCTTTTCCGGCTGCACTTTTCACCGGTGTGACACAACTGCGAATCGCTTCGCCGTTCTGGTGTACCGTGCAGGAACCACACAGACCCATGCCACATCCAAACTTGGAACCGGTGAGAGAAAGCTCTTCCCGGAGGTACCACAGCAGAGGCATTTCGCCATCGCCGTCAAACTTGCGCGGCTGACCGTTGACTTTGAGTTCAATCATAGGGATGCCATTGATCTTACACTGGAGTTTGGAATGAAACAACGGATACGATCAACTACAATCCTGAGTGTGCGCCGGGAAGGCAAAGTTGTCATGGCTGGCGACGGCCAGGTGACGCAAGGCTCTGAAGTTCTCAAAAGCGGTGCTCGAAAGTTGCGCCGTCTCTATAACGGCAAAATACTCGCTGGCTTTGCCGGCTCCACAGCCGATGCCTTCAGCCTCTTTGCCCGCTTTGAAGCCAAGCTAGAACAGCACAACGGCCAGCTTCCCCGCTCTGCCGTCGAACTCGCCAAAGACTGGCGCACCGACAAAATGCTCCGCCACCTGGAAGCCATGCTCGTCGTCGCCGACTTCGAAAGCACCTTTCTCCTTTCTGGCAACGGCGACGTCATAGAACCCGATGACTCGGTCGCCTCCATCGGCTCCGGTGGCCCCTTCGCCATGGCAGCCGCCCGCGCCCTGCTGGAGAACACCAAACTCACTGCCCGCGAAATCGTAGAACGCTCCATGAAAATCGCCGGCGACATCTGCGTTTTCACCAACCACAACGTCACAATCGAAGAACTCAACTAAATGGTGATCTACCTGCCCAACCTCAAGAACGATGATGCGCCTCTGCTGGACGAACTAACGCCGCGCGAAATCGTCGCCGAACTCGACAAATACGTAGTCGGCCAGGCAGACGCAAAAAAGGCCGTTGCCATTGCCTTACGCAACCGCATCCGCCGCCAGCGTCTCGACCCCGAAATGGCCGAAGAAGTGATGCCGAAAAACATCCTCATGATCGGCTCGACTGGCGTCGGTAAAACCGAAATCGCCCGCCGCCTCGCCAAACTCGCCAATTCTCCCTTTCTCAAAGTTGAAGCCAGCAAGTTCACCGAAGTCGGCTACGTCGGCCGCGATGTTGAAAGCATGATCCGCGATCTGGTTGAGATTTCCATCGACCTCGTACGCGAAGAGCGCCTCGATGAAGTTGCCGAGCGCGCCGAGCAGAACGCCGAAGATCGCCTTCTCGATCTGCTTACGCCGCCACTGCCCGAAGGCGCTGAGCCCGACGAGAAGGCCAACGGCAAGTCTCGTGACAAGCTGCGCGAGAAGCTAAGAGCCGGCAAGCTCGACGACAAATCAGTCGAAATCGACGTCAAGGAAAAAGTGCCTCAGGTCCATGTGGCCACCGGGCCCGGCATGGAAGAAATGGGCGCGAACCTTCAGGAAATGCTCCCCGGCCTCTTTGGCCCTCGCATGAAGAAGCGCAAGATGAAAGTCCCCGATGCTCTCGACTACCTCACCGAAGAGGAAGAAGAGCGACTCATCGACATGGACCAGATCACCAAAGAGGCCCTCGACCGTGTCGAGCGTAACGGCATTATCTTCCTTGATGAAATCGACAAGATCGCTGGACGCGAAGGCGGCACCGGCCCCGATGTCTCACGCGAAGGAGTTCAGCGTGACATTCTACCCATCGTTGAGGGCACTACTGTCAACACCCGCTACGGCTTTGTCCGCACAGACCACATCCTCTTCATTGCTGCCGGTGCCTTCCACGTCGCCAAGCCTTCAGACCTGATTCCAGAACTACAGGGCCGCTTCCCGATCCGGGTCGAGCTTCAGAGCCTGACCCACGCTGATTTCGTCCGCATTCTCAAAGAGCCCAAGAACGCGCTCACCAAGCAATACATCGCCCTGCTCGAAACCGAAGGCATCAAACTGAAATTCTCCGACGACGCCATCAACGAGATGGCCAAGCTTGCCGCCGAAGTGAACCAGTCCACTGAAAACATCGGTGCCCGCCGCCTTCACACCATTCTCGAGAAAGTGCTCGAAGAGATCTCCTTTGAAGGCCCTGATCTTAAAAAGAAAAAAGTGACGATTGATGCCGAATACGTTCGCAAGCAGCTCATGAGCATCGTCAAAGATCAGGATCTCAGCCGGTATATCCTCTAATGCGCTTGCTCTTCACCGCAGTTGCGATGCTTACCTTGGCAGGTTGCGCCTATGTAGGTGACCCTCTCCCGCCGGCTCTCAAGATCCCAGCGCCAGTCACCGATCTAAGCGCACGCCAGGTTGGCCCTGATCTGCTCATCGCTTTCACAATTCCCGCCGTGACACAAGAGGGCCTTGACCTCAAAAAGCTCGGTGGCCTTGATCTCAAGATCGGCGCGAGCGCATCGCAACCCTTTAACCCGGATACCTGGAGCGCAACAGCCCGCACGGTTGACGCAGCAGCCCAAGTGCCCGGCAAGGTGGAAGCCAAAGTTCCCACCAAAGATTGGGCCGGTCAGGAAGTCGTCCTCGGCGTCCGAATCGCTAACTCGAAGATGCGAGTCTCGCCCTGGTCTAATTTCGTCACGCTCAAAATAGTAGGCCAGCTAGACAAACCCACCCAATTAAGGGCAGTTGCCACCGCGTCCGGCATCGATCTCGATTGGGCACAAAGCTCTTCTCGCCCAGGCATTAACTGGAAGATCTTCCGCAAAGCCGGCACGGAAGCAGAAGCGATCGAAATGGCTACGGTTAAGACTCCCAGGTTCACCGACATCGGTGCCTCATACGAAGCGGCATATCAATACACAATCCAGGCCATTGAAGAATCGGCCATCAGTGAAACCAGCGACCCAGTCAACATCACCCCCGTCGACACTTTTCCGCCCGTTGCCCCGCAGGGCCTCTCTGCTCTGGCAGGCCCCAGCGCCGTTCAACTCAGTTGGGAACGCAACCAGGAAACTGACCTCGCGGCCTACCGCATCTACCGCGCGTCCATAATCGGCGATTTCACCAGAATCGCCGAATCTCCAACTTCTGCGAGCTATCGCGACTCTGCGATCACCGCTGGCCAAACTTATCGATACCTGATTACAGCAGTGGATCGAAAAGGAAACGAAAGTCCAAAATCTGCACCTGTAGAGATCCTCATCCCATGACAAAATACATCCGCTTTGCCCTATCCAAAGACGCCGAACCTACAACCACCCACGGCCTCTTCGGCATCCTCGAAGGCGACAAGGTCATCGAGACTCCCGCACTATTCAGCAAGACATTTGCCGAAGATCACAAGCTCTCTGACGTCCGCTTGCTCCCACCCGTGATGCCGTCCAAGATCGTCTGCGTCGGCCGCAATTACGTCGACCACGCAAAGGAACTCGGCAACGATGTCCCCACCGAGCCGCTGATCTTCCTGAAGCCTCCTTCATCGCTGATCACCCACGGCGACAATATCGTCTACCCGCCCCAGTCGAGCCGTGTGGACTTCGAAGGCGAAATCGGCCTCATCATCGGCAAGCAAGGCCGCAATATCCCGGCAGACAAAGCGATGGATTACATCTTCGGCTACACTTGCGTAAACGACATCACCGCACGAGACCTGCAGAAGAAGGACGGCCAGTGGACCCGCGGCAAAGGCTTTGATACCTTCTGCTCGGTCGGCCCCTGGATCGTCGCCAAAGAAGACTTCGATCTCAGCAAAACCACACTCCGCACCCGCCTCAACGGCGAGCTCAAGCAGGAGGGTACTGCCTCCCAGATGATCTTCGACTTGGGTGCTATACTCGCCTTCGTAAGCTCATTTCTGACCCTCGAACCCGGCGATGTGATCGCCACTGGGACTCCGGCAGGCGTGGGGCCAATGCAACCCGGCGACCAAGTCTTGATCGAAATCGATGGCCTTGGGTCGCTCACCAACACCGTAATCAAGGGCTGAAACCACTCACATGAAGATTTTTCTCGATACCGCAAACCTGGATGAACTCAAGAAAGCCGTTGCCTGGGGCATCGTCGACGGAGTCACCACCAACCCATCACTCATCGCCAAGGAAGGTATCGCAATTGAAGAGCAAGTCGCTCGCATCTGCGACATCATCGACGGCGACATCTCTGCTGAAGTCGTTTCAACCGAAGCAAAAGAAATGGTCATCGAAGGCCGAAAACTGGCTAAGATCCACAAGAACATCGTAGTCAAGGTTCCGCTCACCCGCGACGGCATCGAAGCCTGTTCTGAATTTTCAAAGGAAGGCGTCCGCACCAACGTCACTCTTTGCTTCTCGCCCGCTCAGGCGCTTCTCGCCGCAAAGGCCGGTGCCTACATTGTCAGCCCCTTCGTCGGCCGTCTTGATGACATCGCCCAGCTCGGCATGGAACTGATCGAATCCATCTGCACCATCTACGGCAACTACGGTTACACCACCCAGGTTCTCGCCGCCAGTCTCCGCAGCCCCCTGCATGTCGCTCAGGCCGCTGAAATTGGGGCCGACATCGGCACCATGCCGTTCAAGACTCTCGACATGATGTTCAATCATCCCCTCACCGACAAGGGTCTCGAGATCTTCCTCAAAGATTACGCCAAGGCGTTCGCCGAAAAGAAGTAGGTTCCCATGTTCAATCTGTTCCGGCGTGCAACACCGGCAGAAAAGGAGCGGCTCAGGCTTGAAGCGCTCCTCACCAACAGCAGAAGTATTGAGGGCATGCTCACCGACACTGTCGAGCACCTGCTCTATTTCACGTACGAAGTGCGCGGGGTTACCTACCACGCCGCTCAAGACGTCAGTGCAATTGAAGGCGCGGATATGACCCGCTTCGGCAACCTGCTGGGGCCTGTCACCGTGCGTTACTCCACAACCAACCCGGCCAACTCCATGGTGCTAACACAAAACTGGAGTGGCCTAGAACGAAACGAAATCAAAGGAACCATTTAGAAATGTACAAACTTCTCATCGCTGTCACCATGCTGGCGACACTCATTGTCGGCCAAGCCTTCGCAGCCGCCAAGCCCAAAACTGTCATCCACGTCATCAACGTCAAGTTCAAAGAAGACGCAAAGAAAGAAGACGTCGCCAAAGCCATTGCCGCCATCGAAACCGTTGCTGGCAAGTACAAAGGCATCAAGAACGTCTGGCTCAACCCGATCCTCGTTCAGGGCGGCCCCTCCAAATTCACCCACGTCCTCGTCATGGAATTCGAATCTGTAGAAGCCCTCAAGAAGTACACCGATTCCCCCGAGCAGAAGGAATGGTACAAGCTCTGGCTTCCCGTTCGTGAGCTCTCAAACACTTCTGACGTTTCCAACTAGTCCAATTACAAAAGGCGCTGGCTGCAAGGCCAGCGCCTTTTCTTTTGCTACACTATCGGCTAAGTGAAAGCAGCCGCAGCCCTCATCCTCGTCTGCCTCCCGGCCTCTGCCGCAGAAGTCACCTTCCAAAAGCACGTCCTCCCCATCCTGCAGAACCACTGTCAGGGCTGCCATCGCGAAGGCGAAGCCGCCCCCATGCCGCTGCTCACATACAAAGAAGCCCGCCCCTTCGCCCGTGCCATCCGTGCCGCAGTCATGAGCAAGAAGATGCCCCCCTGGTTCGCTGATCGCCAGCACGGCAAATTCTCTAACGACACTTCCCTCTTACTTTCAGAAATTGAAACTCTCTCCACTTGGGCCGACTCGGGGGCCAAAGAAGGCGACCCCAAAGACGCTCCAGCCCTCAGAGAATTCACCAGGGGCTGGACCATCGGCAAACCAGACCTCGTCATCGAAATGCCTGCCGCCCACAAAGTTCCTGCCACCGGCACCATCGACTACACCTACTTCGTAGTTCCTACCGGCTTTACAGAAGACAAGTGGGTCGAGAAAATTGAAATCCGTCCCGGTGCCGCCAGCGTCGTCCACCACAGCATTGTGCTCAACCGTCCCAAGGGTTCCACCTATCTCAAAGACGCACCCATCGGCGTCGCCTACATTCCGAACTCCAAGCCTACAATCTCCGGCAAAAAGGCATCCGGCGATGGCAGTTTTGTCGGTCTCACCGATAGCTTCATTGAGATGTTGTCGGTCTACGTCCCCGGTGGCTTCGCCTACGGCACCAATCCCGGCCAAGCCCGGCTCATCCCCGCCGGGAGCGATCTCATCTTCCAGATGCACTATGTCTCAACCGGCAAGGAAACCCTCGACCGCAGCAGTGTCGGCTTCATCTTTGCCAAAGCTCCTCCCAAGGAGCGCGTAGTCAACGCCTACGTCCGCAACGATAGCTTCGTCATCCCACCCGGCGACCCTGCCTACCGCGTCGATGCCAACGTCGAGATCCACCAGGACACCAGACTTCAGTCGCTAATGCCACACATGCACCTGCGCGGTAAAGCCTTCGAATACGTCGCCACATACCCCACCGGCGAATCGCAAACCCTGCTCAAAGTCCCCAACTACGACTTCAACTGGCAGCTCACCTACCAGCTCGAGAAACCAGTCCTCCTCCCCAAAGGCACAAAACTCCGGGCCACCGCCTGGTTTGACAACTCCCCCAACAACAAGTTCAATCCAGACCCAAAGGCAGAAGTCCGCTGGGGCGATCAGAGCTGGGAAGAAATGGTTGCCGGCTTCGTTGATTTCGTTGTTCCCGTCGACGTTAACCCCGCCCGGATCGCCGCACCACTAAAACGTTAGCCCATACTTCAGCACCAGGCCATTCTTGCCATTGCTCGGATGGTTCGCAATTTTGTAAGCCACAACTATCACCTGATTCTTCGGCAAATGAAAACTCACGCCAGGGATGAAGAATCCCAAATCGTGCTTGCCACGCATCCATTCGGCCACGATTTGCATTTTATGATGAAACAATGGCTGCTCGAGCGAAGCCAGGAAGTTCTGCGTATTCTTCAGAAACAGTTGCCGCGTCCCATGAAAGCCCCCAGCCGTCAGCCTCGTGTGCGTCCCTGGCGTTCTCATGCTGAAGTGTGAATAACTGAAGCTCCCTAAGCCTTTCCCGCGATGGTTCAAAACGGCCATCTGCCCCACAGTCAGCTTCATTTCCAGCGATTCTCGGGTCTTGCGAAAAATCTGTGGTGAACTCTTAAACCCGATACCTGTTGAAAAATTTGGCGCCCTCGGGCCTCCCGAGTTGTAGAAAGTCACCGCCAATTCTGTCGATTTCCCAACGCCGTAGGCATAAAAATTGGTTCCATCCCAATACCTTCCCGCCGCCTGAGGTCGTCACTGCGTTTCATGCGTTTAAAAATGCCCACCCTTTGGCGTGATATCCGCAGAGGGCATGTTGGCGATAGCTTGTTGATAATAAATAAGATATGGCGAAATTAGCTATACCAGAAGGGAAAACAACTTCACTTCATTAATTATAATATCTGCACATGACAACTCTTCGCTTAGTGCAGGTACAAATATCGATGCAGCAGTACAATCTGCCCGCAATGGTAGGTGTTATGACTGGCAATCCCCAACAGCATATGGGCATTATCGTAAGCCCGGCCAGGCACTTGCTCGGTGAGTTTCTTGTCCTCAAGCGTTGCCGTACGTTGTGTTAGCTTCTCTGCAGAATCTCGAAACCGCTGCACCTCAACTTGCCATTCTTTTTCTGACAAATCGGGGATCGTCTGCCACCCCACTCGATCAGCATCCTCCGCCGGTGGCAGCCGCTTGCCACCCAGCGCGTCTAAGCCTGCCTCATGCCAGCACCGCATGTGCTGCACCAGTTCCCAGATCGAATGATTCGCAACTGGAGTTCGTGCGCCAGCCTTGGCCGCCTCAAGCTCATGCAGGACCTCCAGCACAGCCGGGCCATGCCAGCCTTCATAGAAGACTGAGCGGCGAATTTGACCTGCAATACGAAGGGATTGGCGCATGATCGAGCGAAGGAGCGAGCTTAGAGCATCCTATCAGGCATCTATCCGAATTACTCGCAAGACTTCTTCGTAATTTCATGACGGAATTTGAATAATGTCCGAAGCTGCAGCTTTACAATTGGAGTTCCAAGAAAATTGAGCACTGGTCCCCCAGGCAGCCGGAATGTAATGGCGTCTGTCATTTGAGTTCCTTCATTGCTTCTTGTGAATCGGTGCTCATGATGCCAATACGCAAAAGGCCCCTTCACTTGTTCATCGATAAAGAGTGATACAGGCTTATAAACGGTATGAAGTGCATGCCATTCGGTTTTGAAAAACCCAAGCACCGGAATCCGGATCACTTTCTTCGCACCCGCTTCAATACCACCGCTCTGGAAAACTACTTCGATTCCCTGCCCTGGCGGCGTCAACTTCTCTAGCGCATCAGGAGCCTCATGAAAGGCCCAAACTTTTTCGATTGGCGCATGTATGTAAATGGAACTTATAAATTCTGACACTGTACCTTAGAAGCTTCGATAGACTAAGTAGTTTCGATGCTGCTTGAGTTGAAATCGGTTCAGAAGCGATTTGGCGGAGTCACCGCCCTTCGCGACGGCAATCTTTCCGTCCGCGAAGGCGAAGTGCATCTCCTAATGGGCGAAAACGGTGCCGGCAAAAGTACCCTGATGAAGATCGTGGCGGGCATGCAGGGTCTCGATGGCGGACAAATGCTCTTTCGCGGACAGCCGGTAAATTTTGCCAACCCAAAAGCCGCCGCCGCAAGCGGCATCGCCATGGTGCATCAGGAGAGCCTCCTCGCCTCACACCTCACAGTGGGCGAAAACATCTTTCTGGGCCGGGAAGAATTGAGCGGCTTCGGCATCGTCAACCGGTCTGCCATGATGAGCCGCGCAGCCAAGCTGATCGAAGCCCATGGCTTCCCGCTTCAGGCCCACTGGCGAGTGGATCGGCTCAGCCCCGCCGGGCGGCAACTGGTCGAAATCTGTCGCGCCATCGCCAACGGCACTTCGCTCCTGATCTTCGACGAGCCCACCTCCAGCCTCAGCGAGAGCGAAACCAGAGAAGTCTTCACCATCGTCAAGAAGCTCAAAGAAAAAGGCGCTGGCGTGATCTACATCACCCATCGCCTCGAAGAGCTTCGCACCATCGGCGACCGCGTCACCGTCCTGCGCGATGGCGCAACCGTTCACACTGGCGATCTCAAAGACCTTTCCCGCGCCCAATTGATCCAGCACATGGTCGGCCGCGATCTCGGCGCGCTATACAGCCGCAAGCCCTACCCGGCCGGTAAGCCCCTGCTCGAAGTCAAAAACCTCAGCCGCGCAAAAATCCTCAAAGACATTAACTTCACTCTCCGCGCCGGCGAAATCGTCGGCCTCGCTGGCCTAATGGGCGCGGGCCGCACCGAACTCTGCCGCGCCATCTTCGGCATCGACGCTGTTGATAGCGGTGAACTCATCGTCGACAGCAAGCCCGTCAAACTCACCAGCCCCCGCGACGCCGTAAACGCAGGCATCGCCCTCATCCCCGAAGACCGCCAAAAGACCGGCCTCGCCACGCAACTCTCAGTCGGCTGGAACCTCACCCTCACCAGCCTCGGCGCACACTCCCGGTTTGGCATCCTCGAAAGCGCCAAACTCAACGCCACAGAAAAGAAATTCATCGACCGGCTACGCATCAAAACCGACGGCCCCGCGCAGAAGAGCGTCCGCCTCAGCGGCGGCAATCAGCAGAAGATCGTCATTGCCAAGTGGGTCGCCCAAGGCGCACGCATCTTCCTCTTTGATGAACCAACGCGCGGCATCGACGTAGGCGCCAAGACCGAAGTCTTCGAGGTGATGGACGGCCTCGCCCGCGACGGCGCAGCCATCCTCATGGTCTCAAGCGAACTCACTGAATTGATCCAGGTCGCCGACCGGATCCTGGTCATGCGTCAAGGCAAACTCTCGGGCGAACTCCCTGGCCGCACCACCCAAGAAGAAATCATGGCGCTTGCCGCCTTTGAAGAAGAGACTCAATCATGATCCAGCGCCTCTTGCCCTTTGCAACCCTAATCGTTCTGTTCGTCATCCTGTTGTTCGATCAAAACTTCCGCAGCGAAACCAATCTCTTCAGCGTCATCCGTCAAACTGCCGTGATCAACATCATGGCCCTCGGCATGACGATGGTGATCATCACAGCCGGCATCGACTTAAGCGTAGGCTCCATACTTGCCATGGGCGGCCTGCTCGGTACGATGGCAATGGCTCAGGGCCAACCCATCATCGTTGGCATTGTCGTCGGCATCCTGGTCGGTGCTCTCTGCGGCTTTATCAACGGCTACCTCACCACACGTCTCAAGATCAACGCCTTCATCGTCACCCTCGGCACACTAGGCATTATCCGTGGCCTCACTCTCGTGATCTCAAACGGCCTACCTGTCCACCAGATCCCGCCCGGCTTCAGCTTCCTCGGCGAAGGAATCATTCTGGGCGTCCCCTTCGTCCTCTGGGTGCTACTGATCTGCGCCTTACTCGTCCACTTTCTGCTCGAACACACCAAGCTCGGCCGCTACAGCTTCGCCATCGGCAGCAACCCGGACGCCGCCTTTTACGCGGGCATCCCCGTTGCCTTCCACCTCACCTGCGTCTATGCCATCTGCGGAGCCCTCACAGGGCTGGCAGGAATGATTGAAGCCAGCCGCCTGATGACTGGCCAACCCACAGCCGGCAACGGCTATGAACTACAGGCAATCGCCGCCGTAGTGATCGGTGGGGGCAGTTTGCGCGGTGGCGAAGGCAGCGTCGTCGGCACCCTCGTCGGGGCCTTCATCATGGGCCTGCTCTCCAACGGCAGCGACCTCAAAGGCATCTCGCCTTACTGGCAACAAGTGATCATCGGTGCCATCATCATTCTCGCCGTCAGCTTCGACGAGCTCCGCAAGCGCCGCGTAGTTTAGTTCTCTCTGGCTCGAAGTACGCCGGCATGAAAGGCCGCCCGCTCCGGCTTCCCCGCCTGCCGCCAGGCTCTGATTAGCAAATAGTGAATGGACGTATCCGGAACACTGCCCCCGGGCAAGCTAAGCGCGAGCTCACCTTCGAGAGCAGCCTCAGCCGCCGCGCCCTTCTTCAGCAAAATCCGAGCCATCTCGAAATGCGCATCGCGCAGCTTCGGCGACAACTTCAAAGTCTGGCGAATCCAAAGCTCACTCTCCTCCAACCGGCCCAACAACAACAACAATCGCGCTCCAGGCAACAATGTATCGGCCTGCTCCTGGCCGCTCGCACGCTCTAGCCGGATCGCCTCTTCATACAGTGCAAGCGCATCCCCGGGCTTGCCCACACTCTCAATCGTCAAACCCAGATACAAAGCGGCACGAGGGTCTTTCGGAGCCAGCTCCCGTGCCTTCTGAAATCGTGTCGATGCCGCGCCCATCTCGTTATTCATGTAAGCCACCATGCCGTAAAGAAACTGCGCATAAGGTGCCTTCGGGTCTACCGCCAGTGCCTGTTCGAGGCTTTTGCCAGCCACGTCCCATCGATTGGCCGCCATGGCCAGCTTGGCCTTGAGTGTGAGCGCAGGCACAAGCCGGGCATCGAGTTTTATCGCTTCCTCTACAGCCGCCAATGCCTCAGGGAACTTCTTGGCGATAAAGAGTTCGTTCGCTTTTTCGTAACCCGGCTGCCCCGGTGAAACAGCCCCAAGCAACAACAAAATCCAAACTCTCATCGCTTCACATCTTCTGTGATCTCAACAATTCGATCCGCTGCCACATTGTCCAGCTTCTGCACACCCCCGCCAGGCCATCGAATCTCAACAGACTTCACAAGACTCGCCCCAAGCCCAAACCGCACCACAGCCTCGCTAGAGCTCGCATACCCAACAGCCGTCGTCGCGTGGTTATACAAGTCCCGGCCATCCGCCAAATGTACGAGAACAACAGCCCCAAGCCCCTGCCGGTTGGATCGCACACCTCGCAATCGAATCCCCAACCAATGCGCCTTGTCTGATCCAACGTTATGAAAAAGCTTCGCGGGCCCATTCAGGGCACTCACCACAACATCCACCCGCCCATCATTGTCAAAGTCAGCAAAGGCAGCGCCACGATGCAAGGCCGCCCCTTGAAAAGCCGGCCCAGCAGAAACATCTTCCAGCCGCTTGCCATCGATATTGCGATACACCCGATTGGGCAAGGCCGACTCACGCCCCAGATAGCGATCCAGTTGCAGCAGATGCGCCAGTGAAAAGAACAAGTCTTTCCATCCATCGTTGTCAAAGTCAAAGATACCCAGGCTCCACCCGGTGAGCTGGCGTGTGCTCATCAGCAAACCACTGCGCTGCGCAAGATCCTCAAACCCATCGCGTCCGCCAAGATTGCGAAAGAGCAAAAACGAGTCATTCAAAATGCCGGATACCAGTAAGTCCGGGCGGCCATCATTATCAAGATCCCGAAAATCGGCACCCATGCCCGCAATGGCATGTCCGTCATCGCGAAACGCCACTCCAGCCTCCAGGCCAATCTCCTCAAACTTGCCATTCCCCTGATTGCGAAACAGCAACCCACGCACAGAATCGTTGGCAACAAAAATATCGGTAAAGCCATCGCCATCCATATCGGCAAACGCAACGCCCATGCCTTTTCCGATCTGCCTGCCAATGCCAGATTCCAGCGAAACATCAGTAAAACTGCCATCGCGATTGTTGCGCAAGAGTTGATTCGGAAGCCCGCGATACGCATTCGGATGGCAATAATATTGCCGCTCAGAGCTGCCGCAGCGAGGTTCTTTTGCCGCTTCCCACTCCACATAGTTGGCCACAAAAAGATCGAGCCATCCATCGTTGTCATAGTCAAACCAGCCGGCAGAAACAGCCCATCGCGTTTCCGTCTTCGGCAGCAACACAGAGGCAAACCGCCCCTTGCCAAGATTCCGGTAGAGCGTATTCCCCTTCACCCCCGCAACAAAAAGATCCGTGAATCCGTCGTTGTCGAAGTCACCCGCAGCTACCGCCATCGAATAACCCTCACCAGCCAAACCAGCTTCGGCACTAACATCGCGAAATGTCAGATCGCAGTTATTGCGAAAGAGTCGATTCGAATACTTCGCCCCTGTCTTGCGAAGACTCGGGATCTCCGCACCATTCGTAAAAAACACATCCACGCAGCCATCGTTGTTGTAATCAAACGCAGCCACTCCGCCCAGCGTGAGCTCGATTTGATGAAATCCCCCAGCCTCGCCATTCTCCAATTGAAATCGCAAGCTTGCCCTGGCAGCAATTTCTTCAAAGCGAATAGCGGGAACTGCGGCACTGCTGCATAAGACGACGATTACGATTAGGCGAAACACTTTGATCCAATGCTATCGAAGTTCAATTTCAGCCAACAGCTTCCGCGCTTTCCGGGAGACCGGGTTCACTTCGAGATAGCGCCGCAGCAGCACTTGCGCTTCCTTATCCGTTCGGATCAGGCTCAAGTTCAGCACTGCCTCTTCTAACGCAGGGTTAGCCGACAGCGCACGCTCCCACAATCGCCCAGCCTCAGCCGTGCGGCCTTGCTTGGCAAGATGCGCCCCAAAGTTGATAAGCGCAGCCGTCTCGTAAGGATTCTGCCTCAGAACCGATTCGTAGAGCAACGCAGCCTTTGCCGCGTCCGGCTCAAGCACTGCGAGCCGAAGCTGCACTGGCCAATCCTGCGGGCTGGCACGCAGCAGATATTCACGAGCCCGTTTGTCGCCCAGCTCAGCGTAAGCAAGCCCCAGCGCACGATCATCGGCTGTCCCAAGAAATGACGTGAGCGCGTCAGCAACGGGCGCCCTTTCGACTTTCTGAACCTTGGGAATGCTGTGATCCGTCATCACCCCGTGATTGGCATCGACCGCCTTGGTACGAGGCATGTGGCATGTCACACAACGCTCCTCCTTCCGGTGCGCTACGGCATGACATCCAAGGCAAGCCGTCTGCGACTTATCAGAATTCGTATGCGGCTCATGACAGCTCCCGCACCAAAGCGCATCGCCCGACGCCATCTTGCAAGCGCTCGCCGCTAGCTTCTCCACATGGCTTGTCACCTTCAAGTCACGCCGTGCCATCTTCAAGACAAAATACGAAGCATAATCAGACAGGAGATCACCCGCCTTATACTCGGCAATTTTGCGTCCCGCCCTCTCGATACGGGCTTCTCCCGTAAGGTGGCATTGGCTGCACACCGCATCGCGACGCTCCGGCTCAAGCTTCGCCGGGTTCACCATCTTCGCCGTTGCCGGAGCTTTGACGTGTTCGCTACCGGGGCCATGGCACCGCTCACAGGAAACGCCGTTTTCAAGAAAAGGCGGTTCACCAAATCGGTTCTGTGTCCCAAGCACCGGCCGCACACGGCTGCTATGACACTGCAAACAAGTGGTTTCAATCGCGCGAGTCAGATTGATCTCGCCATCCATTTCGTAACCAGGAGAAGCATCCCACTTCCGCTTCTGCGCGTACCAGGTGACGGGCACTTCAAACAGATGCCCTTCGTGCGCCCGAACATAGCTCCGGCCGGCTGCATTCGAACCGATGAAGTAGTCCATTGTTATGGAGCCACCATCGAAGAACAACTTGTTGTTTGCGATCTTGTAACGATGCCCGGCAGCAGTAAATTCCGCCGCCGCCAAAGTCTCCACCCGTCCGCTCGATTTCGCCATCGCCGTCTGAGCATATGCATCAAAGATCCCAACGTGGCAGGACCTGCACATTTGACTCCCGATAAAGACCGCCGCAACAGAGAGAAGCATAGGGTAAATTGGCCCCGATTCTAACACTCCTGGCAACTCCTGATAGGCGATAATTAAGAGAGGAGCTTTCGCATGATTCTTGGCCAATCACCCATCACCGATCAGGAGCGCGATACTCGTCTCGACGCAATCGTCCAGTCTGCCGCAACCAATCACCTCGAAGGCCTTGAGTCAAGCCCTGAAGCCAGACAGATCTTTGCCCGCTTCGCAGATGGCGAACTCACTCTCGAAGAAATGGGATCAGAAATCGAATCACTGAATGAACGAAAGTACGGACCCCTACCTTTACCCAGGGACTAGTGTCCTAAGAAATCGCCGCGACATCCGCGACTATCAAGTTCTGGATGTCTACGAGGCAGACTCAACGCAACGACGATTGATTGAGCTCGCAATCCAGCCGAATAAGTGCAAATTTGACTCGGCACACATCCAGTCAACCCATAGATACATCTTTCAAGACGTCTACGACTGGACCGGCCAATTCCGCACCGTCAACATTTCCAAAGGTGGCAACCTCTTCGGCTCTGCCCAGTTTATTGAAATGGCGCTCGGCGGTATCCTCGAAAAACTCCCGCGCGAAAACTTTATCCAACACCTCGACCGGGAATCCTTCGCCAGCCGCTGCGGCTGGTACTTCGGTGAGATCAACGCCATCCATCCCTTCCGCGAAGGCAACGGCCGCACCCAACGGGAATTCCTGCGGCAACTCGCCGCCCAGGCCGGCTATTCCCTCGACTGGCGGCGCGTTGATCGGGATACCATGACCGCCGCTTCTCGCCTGAGTTTCTCAACCGGCGACAACCATAGCATGGTCGACATCATCCGTGCCTGCACTCGCTAGCCCGGTTGCGCGATCCTATAAGGGATGGATTTAGCCCAGTGGATCGACCACACTCTCCTACGCCCCGACGCGACAGAAGCCGATATCGCCCAGTTATGCGATGAAGCACAGCAATACAAGTTCTACAGTGTTTGTGTAAATCCCTATTGGGTCGCCTACGCGGCCAATGCACTCGTTGGCTCTGAAATAAAAGTCTGCGCCGTCGCAGGCTTCCCCCTCGGTGCCAACTCAGCAGGCGTTAAGAGGTTTGAAGCCCAGCGCGCCGTCCAGGACGGAGCCGCCGAAATCGACATGGTCATCAACGTCGGTGCCCTCAAAAGCGGCCTCTTCAGCGATGTCGAAACCGACATCAAAACAACTGCAGAGATAACCCACCTCGCTGGCGGCAAACTAAAAGTGATCCTCGAAACCGGCCTTCTCAACGATCTTGAAAAAGAAACCGCCTGCCGCATCTGCATAGGCGCTGGCGTCGACTTCGTCAAGACCTCAACCGGCTTTGCCAAAGGCGGAGCTACCGTAGAAGACATCCAGCTCATGCGCCGCATCGTCGGGCCCAAGATGGGCGTCAAAGCCAGCGGCGGGGTTCGCACCTATGACGATGCCATACGCATGATCGAAGCCGGCGCCACCCGCATCGGTGCCTCTGCGAGTATCGCCATTGTCACAGGCAAACCAGCCAGCGGAATCAGTTACTGATGCCGAAATCCTCCGGCAGAAATGTCCGCTTTGAAGAACGCGCCGACCTCCTCGACTTCTTGCTCGAAGTCGCCGACACCACCGCATCCACCCTCGACCTCGACCAGGTTCTCGATCATGTCGCCGACGTCATCCATCGTGTCATCGGCTTTGACCTTTTCGCCATCCTCCTCTACAGCGACCGCTCGAAGCATCTCAAGGTCCGCTACTCAATCGGCCATCGTGACGAACTCGTCCGAACCCTCGCTATCAAGCTGGGCGAAGGCCTGGCAGGCACCGCTGCCGAAAGCCGCCAGCCCGTAAACGTTGGCGACGTCCGCGCCGATACCCGCTACCTTAGCGCCCTCGACGCCGTGCGCAGCGAACTTGCCGTACCGATGGTCGCCCGCGGCCGCCTCGTTGGTGTTCTCGATCTCGAATCCACCCGCCTCAATGCCTACGGCAAGCGCGAAGTAGCCCTTCTCAGCCTCATTGCCAGCCGCGTTGCGTCTGCCGTCGATAACGCCCGCCTCTACAAACGCGTCGAGCAAAACCATAGGACTCTTAAGGTACTCACGCAGCTCACCAAAGAATTTTCCTCGATCCTCGACCTTGATTCCCTGCTCGAAAAAATCGCCAGCGGCGTACGCAGCCTCGTCCACTACGACGGCTTCAGTGTCCTTCTCGTCGATGAAGGCGAGCAAGTACTCAAGAATCGCTTCAGCCTTCGCTTTGACGAACGCAAAACTGAAGACATCCCCTTAAGCCGTGGTGTCACCGGTGCAGCCGTTCGAGCCCGCCACGCCATCCGTGTCGCCGACACCTCAACCGACGAGCGCTACATCGAAACCGCCAGCGGCATTCGCAGTGAAGTAGCGATCCCGCTCATCGTAAACGACCGTGTCATCGGCGTCATGGATGTCGAAAGTGAACGCGTTAACTTCTTTACCGAGGAACACTCGCGCACTCTCGGCCTCCTCGCTCCCCAGGTTGCAGCCAGCATCGAAAACGCTCGCCTCTACCAGGAAGTCGCCTCACGGCAGAAAAGCATGGAAGACGATCTGATCGCCGCTCGCCGCGTCCAGAGCGTTCTGATTCCCCAGGAAGCCCCAGACATCCAGGGCCTCGATATCGGCCTGGGCATGCGTCCGGCGCGTGAAGTCACCGGCGACATCTACGACGTCTTCGAGATTGAAGAAAAGGTCGCCCTCATTGCCTTCGGCGACTCCAGTGGTAAAGGCGCGGCAGCAGCTCTTTACGGTGCCATGGTCTCCGGCCTCCTCCGCAGCATGGCTTACCGTCGGCTCACTCCAGCCAAGATGATGAAGGTGCTCAATGACCGTCTCTGCGAGCGTCGCGTAGATGGCCAATACGTCACCCTTCTGCTGGTCCGCTGGGATGCAGCCGAAAAGAAGCTCACCTTCGCTAGTGCCGGCGGCGGTCTCCCGCTCTTGATGCGTGACGGCGAAGTGACTCGCCTCCACCTCGAAGGCGTCCCGCTCGGCCTCCTCGAAAATCGCGAATACGAAGATATCACTCACGATGTCAAATCCGGAGACCGCATCGGCCTCTTCAGCGACGGCTTCGAAGATCAGACCAATGCAGAAGGCGACCCTTTCGGCCAGACCGAACTCGCCCGCCACTTCCGCAAATTCCGCAAGGTTGCACCCGCTTCCATCTTCCCCAAAATGCTAGCTGAGCTCGATCTATTCCGCGCCGCCGTCCCAATCCATGACGATCAAAGCGCTCTCATTTTGAAAGTGAAATAAGGAATGAATTACGAATATCGCAACCGCCGCCTCTGCGTCGAAGGGGTAGATCTTTCTCAGATTGCTGACCAGTGCGGCACCCCAACCTACGTCTATAGCGCCGACATGATTCGCGAGCGGTACCACGCTTATGCCGACGCTTTCTCAGGCATGCCCAGCTGCGTCTGCTATGCCGTCAAGGCCAACTCTAACCTGGCCGTCCTTGCACTCCTCGCAGATGAAGGCGCAGGCTTCGACATCGTCAGTGGCGGTGAACTCTTTCGCGTCCTCCGCGCTGGCGGCAAAGCCTCAAACGTAGTCTTTAGCGGAGTCGGCAAAACCGCCGATGAAATCCGCTACGCCATCGAACAAGGCGTCCACAGCTTCAATTGCGAAAGCTTCGCCGAAATCGAAGTCCTCAACCGCGTCGCCGGCCAAACAGGCAAAACCGCCAGCGTCGCTCTCCGCGTCAACCCCGACGTCAACCCGGTAACGCACGAATATATCTCGACAGGCCTCAAAGAAAACAAATTCGGTATCGACATGAGCGTCATCGAGCAGGCCTACGCCCATGCCGCCAGCCAACCCCATCTCAAGGTCACAGGCGTCTCATGCCACATCGGCTCCCAGATGCTCGATTCTGCACCAATGGTAGAAGCCGTAGAACGTCTGCTCGCCCTCGCCATGAGCCTCAAATCGAGCGGCCTCCCCATTGACCACATCGATCTCGGCGGCGGCCTCGGCGTCCAATACGAGGCGACCGAAATCACCCCTTCCATCCTCGAAGCAGTAGTCAGTATGCGAAAGATAATCGAATCCTCAGGCTTGGTCGCAATGGTCGAACCCGGCCGCTCAATCGTAGCCGAAGCTGGCGTTCTGCTCACCAAAGTCCTCTACCGCAAAAACAACGGCGGTAAGGAATTCGCAATCATCGACGCCGCCATGAACGACCTCATCCGCCCCTCCCTCTACAAGGCATTCCACGAAGTAGTCCCGGTGATCGAAACTGACAAGCCCACGATGGAAGTCGACCTCGTAGGCCCGGTCTGCGAAAGCGGCGATTGGATCGCCAAGAAGCGCACCCTCCCCACCCTCGAAAGCGGCGACCTGCTGGCCGTCAAAACTGCTGGGGCTTACGGCTTCGGTATGGCCTCCAACTACAATTCCAGAGGCCGCGCCGCCGAAGTCCTGGTCGACGGCGACACCTTCAAAGTGGTGAGACAACGTGAGTCCTGGCAAGATCTCATTCGAGGCGAATCCCTCTAAGCCACCTTCACATCGGTAGCCGCAAAATCATTTCCCTTAAACAAAAGCGGCATGTCTTTCTGCTTAGCCAGCGCATAGGCAAAACAATCCCCCATGTTCAGCCGCGCCGGCCGGCCTCTATAACGCTTGAATGCCTCAAAAGCAGCAAGCGCATCTTTCGGCCCAATGAGTGCAATCTCAATACCCTTTGCTGACATCAAGTTTTGTGCAAGCAACTCGCCGGCTTCGCCCATTACCGTCCGCACGCGAACCATTACTTCCCACCAGTTCATCGGGCTGATCCATATCTTATCTGTAGACATTAATTTCTGCAAATAGGTTCCCGAATCACTCTCTTCAAGCAATATCGCGAGCAGGGCTGAGGAATCAACGATCAAAACGATTTCGGCAATCCATCTTCATCGTACATATCTTCATCGGTCAGTATTGGGCCTACCCTCGGTAGCTTCCAGATTTCCTCAAGCAGCCGCTTCATCTCTTGGTTGCGCTCAGTTCGTGCGGCCTCGACTCGCGCCTTCTCTTCCGCAAGCTTTGCACGTACAACTTCCCCCACCGCATCCGTAATCGAAACCTTCATCAGCTCCGCCAGCGCACGGATATCCTCGGCAACATCCTCTCGCCGTATCTGAATTGGGGCTCTCATGAGAAAGATAATATCATGATTCTAAATCGATCATGCAAATGACTCCCTCAACAACTTTAAGCTCTTCGGCACCGCCGTCATCGCATCCTCATTGCCTTCCATCTCCAAACTCACCCACCCGCCAAACTTTGCCGCCTTCAGAATCCCGGCAATCTTCTTGTAATCCAGATCAAGCGTGTACCAGACCCCGCCGCCATAATACGTCTTCGCCTGCACGATCGAGGCATGAGGCGCAAGCTGCGCGATCCCCTCGTAATACTTGTCCGGGTAATTCCCCGTATCCAGATTGATCCCAAGCCACGGCGAATTCACCTTCTTCCAGATATCAAGCAAAGTCGGGATCTTCGTTGTCAGCCCCCAGTGATTCTCCAGCGCCATCTTCACCCCTGCACTCTCGGCGTGCGGCAGAATCGCACGAATCGAATCGACACACCAGCCAATCGCGTCCGCTTCCTTGTAACCGGCAATCGGCGGCTCGTCTCCCTTGGCCTTCATCAAATCGTCAAAGCTCTTGATCGTCTTCCAACGGCCGGAATTGAGTCGCACACAAGGTATTCCCAATTGAGCCGCAAGGTCGATGCAGTGCTTGGTATGGTCGATATCCTTCTTCCGCTCTGATGCTTCCGGTGAAACAAAATCCTGGTGAATCGACAGCATCGGCATCGCCAGTCCCTTGTCGAACGCTCGCTGCTTCAAAGCGTTCAGATAGCTCTTCTCTTCGGAAGCGAACTGGCGATGCAGCAATTCCACTCCGTCAAAACCCATAGTCTGGGCGTGGTCGATCACTTTTTCAAGCGGAAATTTTTCACCCTTGAAATGCCAGAAAGAATAGCTCGAGACTGAGATTTTCTGGCGGGATTGACCCATCAGCAAAGGTGCAAGGGATGCACCAATAGCGGCGCGACGAGAGATTGACATATCCTAAGATTAAATCATGTCTTCCCGTAGAGAGTTCCTCGAAGTCAGCGCCATCGGCGGCGCGGTGGCCAATCTGGCCCAAGCCCAAAAGGTATCGCCGAATGACAAAATCCGTGTCGGCTGCATCGGCATGGGCAACATGGGTCTCGGTGACGTCAAGACCATCTCCACCGTCCCTGGTGTCGAGTTCGTCGCCGTCGCCGACGTTTACGAAGGCCGCCTCACCAACGCTAAGGAACTCTTCGGCAAGCAGATCTTCACCACCCGCGATTACCGCGAGATCCTCGCCCGCCCCGACATCGACGCAGTCATTATCGCAACGCCAGACCATTGGCATGCCACACAAGCCGTCGCCGCGCTCAAAGCCGGTAAGCACGTCTACTGTCAAAAGCCAATGGTGCAAGACCCCGCCGATGGCCACAAAGTCATCGCCGCGGAAAAAGCTTCCGGCAAAATCCTCCAGGTCGGCAGCCAGCGCGTCAGCTCCATCCTCTACAGCCGCCTCCGCGAAGTCATCAAAGAAGGCAAGATCGGCGAGATCCGCATGATCGAAGCTTTCTATGATCGCAACTCCGCCCTCGGTGCCTGGCAGTACGTAATCCCCTATGACGCCTCGCCCGCCACCATCGATTGGGACACTTTCATTGGCTCAGCCAAAAAGCGCCCCTTCGAACCCATCCGCCTCTTCCGCTGGCGCAACTACCAGGACTACGGTACAGGCATCGCCGGCGACCTCTTCGTCCACCTCTTCAGCGGCATCCATTACGTCATGGATTCCAACGGCCCCGAGCGCGTTTTCGCCTCCGGCGGCACCTATTATTGGAACGATGGCCGCGACGTACCCGATCTCATGATCGGCCTCTACGATTACCCCAAGACCGACAAGCACGGCGCGCACCAGATCACCCTCCGCGTGAACTTCGAAGCCGGCACTGGTGGTGGTCAGAGCTTCCGCTTTGTGGGTACTGAAGGCTACATCACCCTCGACGTCTCCAGCGGCTTTACCGTAACCTCCACCCCGCGCGAAGCCCGCCCCGGCTACGACCTACAACCCTTCCCCAAGCACGTCCGCGACAACTTCCTCGCCAGCTACAAGCAGAAGTACCCCGAGCAGAAGCCTAGCGCCGACGCCATGCGCCCTTCCACAAGCTACAGCTACAAGCTACCTCCTGGCTACCAGGAACAATACGCCCACCATGCGAACTTCATTGACGCCATCCGCAACAACCGCCCCGTCATTGAGGACGCCACCTTCGGCCTCCGCGCCGCCGCCCCGGCTCTCTTAAGCAACATGAGTTACTTCGAAAAGCGCCAGGTCCAATGGGATCCCATCGCCATGAAGGTCAAGGCCTAACCGAACTCAACCTCATTCCCATCCGCACACCTGAATCACCAGAGGGCTGGGGAACAACGGCCTAGGCTTCTCCTTCGAGGGTTGTGCAGGTGTGCGCTGCAATGACGGCGTCATTAACAACCTTCAGCCCGACGTGCAGAGACCATGCTCGACTCCATCGCCAGCCTCAAGCTTCCCCCCATGGAAACGCGAGGCCCCCAGGCCCAGCCGTAACAGAGCGACTCGACCTCATGATCCCAGGCACCGCAGGCGGCCTGGCCTGCAGAATCGATCGTCCAAGAACTCTTGGGAGGAGTGCCTGGCAGGCTCGCCCTGTGCGGCTGGAGTGCAGGTGCCACTCTCGCCACTGTCGTTTGCCAGTTCGCCCGCGACAAGGGTGGCCCTCGCATCGAAGGGCAGTTGCTCATAACTCTAGTTACCAGCGCTGATTTCACCCGCCCCTCTTATGCCGCAAACGGCGAGGGATGCAGGCTTACAGCGGATCTCCTTCGCTGGTTCTGGAACCACTACGCCGATCCCGCAGATCGAACGAATTGAAAGGCCGCTCCACTCCTTGCCAGCGATTTTTCCAACTTGCCCCAAGCGCCCATCTTGACCTGTGAGTTTGACCCGCTTCACGATGAAGGCGTCGCATTCGTCGGCGCGCTAAAGGCCGCAGGAGTCAGCGTGCGCCACCTCGACTGTAGCGGCCAGATCCATACTTCGATGATCGCCGTCGGCAGTTCGTCAATTCCTCATGTAAAAAGCCGCAATCCCAAGAAACGAATTCGACTATGAAGCCATTGCCAACACGGCGACCGCAGCGTCATCATCTTTGATGTGAGCCTGTACAACTAGCCCATCCAAGAACACCAATGCCACCCCCGCACCGCCAGCGTACGGCTTTAAATAGTGCCCGCTCATCAATGCGTTAGCCTGCATCCACCTCGGCGCTTATTGGAAAACATCTAGATTGTGCTTTCGACAGCCTTTTTAGCTTGACCCCGTGAGGCCCTGAAGGGCTCACGATATAGTCGTCTTGGAGAAAGCTTCGGTTCAATCACTCAACTCTCCCGTGTGAGATTGCCTCAAAATTGAGAGTACTAGTACTGACAACAAAATTTGGCTGGATCGCTCTAGGGAATGAGACCAACACGCGGAAAATACCCGCCGGTTGGATCATTCCACTTAAAGGAGTTCAGCTTGAACATCTCAACGAAACTTACATTATTGGCTTTTGCCAGTTCCAATCTCATTTTTGGCAGTTTGATACCAATCGGTCCCGTCCCCATTTCAGGTGCGGGTCTTGGTGCCGTGCAAACTGCTCTCACATTTTCATCTCCAGGTAATTCGTCAAATGAAACCGGCTGTGTCGGTGCTGGCATTGGTGGTGTTAAAATCACGGGCAGCGCGGCTTGCCCGGCGCAATTTGTGGGGGGTAACGAACAGGCCGTAAACAACACATATTCAGCTAGTGCATTGGGCCTGGTGAACTTCAGCAATCTGCAATTGATTTTTAACGCTTCGGAGCCGGGCAATCCTGCAGACCAGGGAATCACTGTAGATTTACTTGCCCTTACCCTCTGGAATCCAACCAACGGATCTTTACTGGGAGCCTTTTATACTGCCGCTCCCTACGTAATTGCCGACGCTTTCTCGGGAGTAGGGAATGCAGGCTACGGTTTTCGTCTTGACGCGCCCCAGGCGTTGTCCGCCAACCAATTGCTAGCGGCATTTCCCAATTTGTTTCTGGGTGTGGCGTCCAACGCCTCAAGCGCAACGGGATCCCTCGAAACGGTTTCATTTCGTGTAGTCGGTGGCGGAGCACCTCCTGCATCGGTGATACCTGAACCCGGCACCTATGCACTTGTTGGGCTTGGATTGCTTTCTACAGCATTTTTCAATCGCCGCAATCGGTCTTAGTTCCTTAGATTCTGCGTTTAAACCGCGAAGAGAGTCTGGTTTTCTTCTCTTCGCGGATTTTTTCGTTTCGAGGGGGCAGTCACCGTCATCTGTATACGCGTATGATGGCGGACAGCCCTGAGTTGCCTGCCGCATCAAAGGCTCTTGATTGCAAGAAAAAAGTGCCCCTGCTTCGCTTTGGCACATTCCAGTTCAGAGTAAAAGGTGAGTTTGTGGAAGTGGAAGTCAGAATTCCATTAATTAGCAATTCCACCTTCGTTACCGCGACATTATCGCTAGCGGATACATTGATAGGTACGTTGCCCGATACTGTAGCCCCATCCTTCGGGGACAATATCTGGATTACAGGAATCTGCGTATCCAGAGTTGGCGGATTTATCGGCACAGATGTTTGATTAAAGGCAACGCTCAAAGCTCTGGCAGCATTCACCCGTCCATGGCCATACTGAAGGTCCACACCTGCGGGACCCAAGTCATCTGCCGAGGATTCCAGGATTGATGTCACTTGGATTGGTGTGAGATTCGGATTAAGCGAAAGAAGTAAAGCTGCTACTCCCGCCACAACAGGTGAGGAAAACGATGTTCCGCAGGCGGTGCCGTAGCTATTCCCGCTATATGTGGTAAAAACGCAACCTGGTGCAGATAGCGTCACACGGTTCCCAGTGGTGGACCAACTGTATAGCATATCGTTCGGGTCTGTTGCGCTAACTGTTGTGATGTAAGGACTTGCCGCCAGTGTGCTCAGTGCTCCTGCATTGCCGGCCGAACTAATCACAACACCACCTTTACGTTGGAAATATTGCGCGGCCGAGCTTACCGTTGAACTGCCGACCACATCAAAGCTGATATTGGCTACTCGTGCTCCATTGTCTGCGGCCCAAGTCAAACCGCTGGCAATCGTCGAATATGTGGCGTATCCGGCAATATCGGTGACCCGTACCGGCATGATCAATGTATTCCAGGAAACTCCGGTTCCGCCCAAGCTGTTGTTTCCGGTTGCGCTCGCCGTGCCGGCCACTTGCGTTCCGTGACCGTGAATATCTGTCGAATTTGAGTTTGAGTTGTAGCTATTCCAGCCTGAAGTGATTCGTGAAATTAGATCCGAATGCGTAGGATCAACGCCAGTATCCAGAATCGCAATTTTAATTGCCACACTTCCTTGAGTAAAAGCCCAGGCAGCGGGTGCCTGAATTTTAGGAAGATGCCACTGGCTGGTATAACTAGGATCGTTAGGAACGACGGTGGCTTGCACAGGAGCGAGGATTATGTCAGGCTCGATGAAATCCAGTTCTGGACGGCCACGGAACTGGTTAGCGACTGCATTAGGATTGGCCGTGGGGGGTAGGTCCACGATGTGGACCGAGAGGCCGGCCAGCTTCTTGGTGCTGCGTGCCCCCATTCCACCGAGCAGAGCATTCGATTGCGATTCGCTCACCTGGGGTTTGAATCCAACCAACAACCTTCCTGGCACCGAAGATTGCCCAAATGCTGTGCTAACTGCAGCTATCAGAAAAACGATGGTAATTGAATAATTCATCAGCAGAGGTTCCTTACGACTCTAGTGGAGCTATCGTCCATTTCTTCTCAGACAACACCGCTCCAAAACGAGCAATGCTTCCGATGATTCACCTTAGGTTTGATTGCCCATGCCGAGAACGAAGAAATCTTCAGATATTGCCTTTGCGATGGCAAAGCGACAAAACAACTGTTGGATGGGTTGCTGCGAAAGCTCCGTTCGGAGTCTCAAGAAATCTCAAGTCCCATTCGCCGGTACACCCGGCCCACCTCAAGCACACACCCAATCGAAGGCAATTCAATCCGTGCCTCAGAAGCAGAATAAACGCATTGCCGCCACGGTGAATCCCCATCCACCCTCGTGTCATGCTCAATCATCATCTTGTCTTGGCTAACCATCAGATAATCGAGAATCGAGACCGTATTCAGGTAAGCTCGGCGCTTAAACTCTCGATCAATCGCCGCCGTGCCAGGAGATAGAATCTCGATCACAAGCCGAAGCTGTAATGGCCCACCCTCCACCTCTGAATCAGGACATCGCCACCACCATCCCCGCATAAAACTCATGGCGAGTGGAACTGAAATTTTCATACTCCAGATAGGAATCCTCCGTCCAAAGCGGAAAACTGGGAAGGCCTGCCATTCCTAAATTCTACCAACCCCGGTCACCAATTATTTCTCGCCCCGAATCAATCACTTACGCCACCTCGAGTTCGGAATCGATCTTCAATTTGCTAATCATCAAGTCGGGAGGTGCTCTTGCGCCTCCTTCTTCACTTTTTAACAGAAGCGGATGAAAACAGCCAGCTCCGCAGTCAACAGCAATCGACACTGCCTCCTGGCAAACCCTTCGCTATCTTTGAAGTCAATTTAGACAAACGAAGCCATCCGCAACCAGTTAACCAGGCCCAACAGCCCCAAGATCTTTGACAACTAAACCCTTCCCCAAAACCCATCGCCCAAACTGTCTCTACCGGCCTGCAATCCCGCAGGCCGGCTAAGCCAGGATCTCCCGCACCACGCTCCCCCCAACATCGGTCAACCTGAAATCCCGGCCGCTATAGTTGTAAGTCAGCTTCGTGTGATCGATCCCCATCAAATGCAAGATCGTCGCGTTCAAGTCGTGGTTATAGCAACGCTTCTCCACCGCACGAAACCCGAAATCATCGGTCGCCCCATAAGTGATCCCGCCCTTCACACCACCACCAGCCAGCACCACACTAAACCCGTGCGAGTTATGATCCCGGCCATTCTGCAACTTGGTCGTCGCCCCCGTCTCCACTGCCGGCGTCCGGCCAAACTCCGTCCCTAGCACCACCAGAGTGTCCTCAAACAAACCCCGTGCCTTCAAATCCTCAATCAAAGAAGCCACACCCGGATCCGTCCGTGCCGCCAACCGCTTATGCACCAAAATATCCTCGTGGTTATCCCAGGGCTGACTGTTGCCGTAATAAATCTGCACCATCCTCACGCCACGCTCCACCAGCCTCCGCGCCATCAAACAGCTCCGCCCAAAATCGTGATCCCCATACCGCTCCCGCGTCGCCTCATCCTCCTTGCGGACATCAAACGCATCAGGTGCCTCAGTCTGCATTCGAAACGCCGTCTCCATCGCCGCTATCGATCCCTCAAGCTGCGAATCCCCGGCCCTCGTCGACAGATGCTCGCGATTTAAACGCGCCAACAAATCCAGTTGCCGCCGCTGCGCTGCAGAATCCGCCTGCGGCTTGATATGCCGGATCAACTGATACGGATCCGAACTCTCATTCTTCAAAAACGTCCCCTGAAACACGGCCGGCAAAAACGCGCTCGACCACAACGGCGGGCCCACCACAGGCACTCCCGGACACAACACCACAAAGCCCGGCAGATTCTGATTCTCCGTCCCCAGACCGTACATTAGCCAACTCCCCAGACTCGGCCGCCCCGGCTGTATCGCCCCGCAGTTGATCATAAACAGCGACGGCTCATGATTCGGAACATCCGTGTGCATGCTCCGTACCACGCAGCAATCATCCATCAACTTCCCCATCCGCGGGAAAATTTCCGACACCTCTGTCCCACACTTTGAACCACGTAAAAACTCAAACGGCGATCGCATCAACGTCCCTGTCGCACGCTCCGTCTTGGGCGACCCACCCGGCATAGGCTGCCCATGATACTTACTCAACATAGGCTTCGGGTCAAAAGTATCCACTTGCGACATCCCGCCATTGAGCACGATGTAAATCAACCGCTTCGCCTTCGCCGCATGATGGGTCGCGCCACTAGCCAAACCGGCCAACCCCAATCCTCCAGCCAGACGAGACAACACCTCGCGCCGCGACCAGCGCGGATGCACTTGAGCCCCATGAATTGGCAAACGATCAATCGACATAACTGAACTCATTCGTGCTTAGTATGACTTGAGCAAACTGCTTCCAACTTCCGCCATTGGCAAGAAACTCTTTCGCCGCCCGCTTTTCGCTCTCGCTAGGCTCGCGTTGAAACACCAGCTCATACCCCCGCTTCAATCCCATCTTCTTAAACCGCTCACCCAGTGCCACAGCCTCAACCGCCACCATCTCCGAATTCAGATAGAACAACTTCTGCAACGGCACATTCGTCACCACCCGCTGTTCACAAGTAACAGCTGCGGTTGGCATATCAAACAACGACAATGTCTCATCAGCCTGAAACCGGCCTACCTTCGCATATACTGTCCGCCGCCGCATCCCGGGCTTCAACTCTTCACTAGCCCCGCCCACCTTCAAATCCAACCGGCCCGACACCGACAGCATCGCATCGCGAAACTGCTCCGCCGTCAACCGCTTCCGCTCGCCTCTGCGCTGATACGAATCACTCAACACAATTTCTCGAATGATAGCCTTCAGGTCATAGTTCAAGGCAACAAAGCGAGCCGCCAGATATTCAAGTAACTCTGGATTCCTGGGCATATCTCCGGCGAGTCCAAAGTTCGATGGCGTTCGAACAATCCCCTGCCCAAACAAATGCATCCAGATCCGGTTCACCGCAACTCGCGCCGCCAGCGGATGATGTGCCACTGTCTCGGCCAACTGCAGCCGCCCGCTCCCCTGGTTCAATGGAATCACCTTCCCACCGCTCAACACCATCGGGAACCGCCTCGGCACCACCTCACCCGGATCCTCCGGGTTCCCCCGCTTGTCCAGATTCAGATCCCAACTCTCAAACTCACCAATCCCGTCAAAGTACGGATACTTTTCTGGTAACGATTTCTTCAAACGATCCCGGCCAGTCTTGAGCACTTCGTACTCAGCCTTGGCCGCTCCCTCCAACAACCGCACCGTCAACTCACTAGGAAAACGCATCGGTGCTCCACCCTCAAGAAAGGTCCGGTTATAAGCCACATACCGGTCCCGGGCGATCGACTTCACCGCAACATCCGCACCCGGGTTGAAATCCTCATCACTGCGATATCCGCCCGGCAAGACAATCGTCCTCTTAGGCTTCACCGCAACCTTTGCCGCCGCCTCTACCGTCAACCGGTTCTCCTCATCCACCTTTTTCTTCTCGGCAGCGATATTAAGCATCAGGGCCTCAAACTCCCGCGCCTTCTCCTCAGTTGGCCCTTCAAACCAGCTCTTCAAATAGGGATGAAACTCTTCCGGCTTCTTCAGGTAATCGCACCACCGCATCACAAGCTCGGCATTGAGTCCTGTCGCATCCCCGGTCAGCCCGCCCATCATGTAACGCCACATCCCTACGGCAAACTTTTCGCGCAACACCTCAGCCTGCGCCGCCAGAAATTTCTCCATCTTCTTCTCCGCCTCATCAAGCTGCTTCTTCTGCTCCCGCCACGCCATCGCCTCAACCTCCGGCACCAGCGGATACTCCTTATAAGCTGAGCTGGCAAACACGCCAGACAACGCGTAATAGTCCTTCTGGCTAAACGGATCGTACTTGTGGTCATGACACCGGGCACAAGCCACTGTCACACCCAGCATCCCCCTGCTCACCACATCCACCCGGTCATGCCGCTCATCTGCCCGCGCCTGTGGCGGCTGGGAGATCCCGTAATACCAAGGCCCCAAACCAGTCAAACCTAAACCACCCGGTTCACCAATCGAATCCCCAGCCAACTGCGCCATCAGGAAACGGTCGTAGGGCAAATTGCGATTCACTGCCGCAACCACCCAGTCCCGGTACCGCCACGCATTCGGATACGGCTGCACTGCAGTCCCGCTAAAGTCATCCTCGCCATACCGCGCCACGTCCAGCCAATGCCTGCCCCACTGCTCACCAAATTGAGGCGAAGCAATCAAACGATCCACCAATCGCCCCTGCCAACCCGGCTTCGTATCCTTCTCTGCCGCTGTCGGCGGCAAGCCTGTCATATCAAAATACAAGCGCCGCACCAGTGTCCGTCGATCCGCAATCGGCCCATCTGCCGGAAATTGAAACGAACCCGGTACAGCCCTCAATGGCTTCCAGGCCCAGTGATCGCCAGCCCACTTTGCCCCGCTCGCCACCCACTCCTCCAGTGTCGCCACTTCCTCTGGCTTCAGCTTGCCCCCGGGAGGCATCACCCCGCTGCGAACAGCAGCAAGCAATGCTTCCTGAACAGGCCGCCCACTCTTGCCACCCTTCAGGAATCCCTCAGCCGAATCAAGCCGCAGCCCACCCATTGCCGTCGCCCCATGACAAGCCCCGCACCGCGATGCCAAGACACGGCGAGCGTTGTCCTCCACGCCAGCCAGCGCACTAAAACTGATCGCGGCAAAACAAAGCCATTTCATTCAATAAGCTCCTTGATCAATCGTCCGCCAAGATCGGTCAACCGGCGATTTCGACCGCCAAAGTAATAGGTTAGCCTCATATCGTTCAGCCCCATCTGATTCAGAATCGTCGCATGCACATCATGCATGTGATAAACATTTTCGACGGCCTTATGCCCGATCTCGTCGGTAGTCCCGATCATCGACCCGCCCTTCATCCCGCCTCCGGCAAACCACATACTCTGACACCGAGTATTGTGATCCCGCCCCGGCGTCGCTTGCTCGGCCGGCGTATCCGGCGTCCGGCCAAACTCGCCCATATAAACAACGAGCGTCTTTTTCAGCATCCCCCGCTGCTTCAAATCCGCAAGCAAGGCCGCAATCGGCTTGTCCGTCTCGCGAGCATTTTTCTGATGATTCTTCCGGATATCCCCATGAGCATCCCAGCTCTGCGATGGTGTGAAGACCTCGACAAAGCGCACGCCCGCCTCCACCAGCTTCCGGGCCATCAGACACCGTCGTCCAAACGAAGCTGTTACCGGATCATTCAACCCATAGGCTTCCTTGACGTGCTCCGGTTCGGCCTCGATCGACAACACCCGAGGCACTTCCATCTGCATCCGGTAAGCCAACTCATAGGAATCCATCCGCGCCCGCAGGTCTGGATGGTCTGCCCGCAGATTGGCAAAGTTCCCGTTCATCCCGCGCAACGCCTCGCGCTCGGCTTCAATCGATGCAGTTGCAACATCGTTGGGCGATGCCAGATCCCGAATTGGCTCATTCGTCGCCCTTAACACCGTACCCTGAAACTCGGCCGGCAAATACCCGCTTCCCCACTGCTGCGCCCCGCTAAAAGGAATCGACCGGAAATCCGGCATCGCCACAAAGGCCGGCAGATTCTGGTTCCCAGTCCCAAGGCCATATGTCACCCAGGCACCCATCGAAGGATTCCCCGGAATGATAAACCCTGTATTCATCTGAAACACAGCCGCCGGATGATTGCCATTATCCGACTGCACGCTGCGGCACACCGCCAACTCGTCCGCCATCTTCGCCGTATGCGGCAACAACTCGGACACCTCGCGCCCGCTCTGCCCATACTTCTGAAACTTGAACGGACTCACCACAAACTTCCTCGGCTTGGCAAACAGATTCGGCTGATCCGTTTTCTTTTCCTTAGTCCAGTCCATAATCTTGCCATCGAGATCCGCCAGCTTTGGCTTCGGATCAAAAGTATCAATCTGGCTCACTCCGCCCAGCATCGCGAGAAAGATACAGGCATCCGCCTTCGCTTCATGATGCGTCCCCGCTTCAAGATGGCTCAGCGCCGCAGCCGACAGTCCGAATGTGAATTGTCTTCGATTCATTTCATTACTCCACAAACAGAAATTCGTTCAGATTGAACAACACAATACCAAGCGATGAGAGGCTCAACTTCTCGCTCATTCGCCGCTCCTCCGCCGTCGGCCCTCGTCCCAGCACCAGCCAGAACGCCTCACCCACTGCATCATTGGCACCGGCAAGCCGGTCCTCAAAATGCTTCGACTCCGTCCGGGTCAAAGACCCATTGAGCAACGTCAAAGCCTGTGGTGCCACAATCGTCGTCAACCGTCGCGCACAACTCGTACTGAGATTCGGCGCATCAAAGGTCTCTGCCATCGGAAGCAACACGCTCCGCCTTTGGACCAGATAGATGCTCCTGCGTCGCTGCTGTTCTTCAGACGACGGGAACCACTTGAAGAACTCAAAGCCCTGCGCCACATCATCCGGAACACTAAACCAGACCGGTGGCCCACCCATCTCAGGGTTCAGCCTGCCACTGATCGAAAGGATCGAGTCACGCAATACCTCAGCATCCAGCCGCTGCCAGTTCATCCGCCAAAGCAACCGGTTCGCCGGATCCTTTGCCGCATAAGCCTTCTGCTCAGCGTTGACACTCGCCTGCCGGTAGGTGGCCGATGTGAGCATCAGCTTGTGCATCGCCTTCAGGCTCCAACCCTTGGCAACAAACTCGTTTGCCATCCAGTCAAGCAAATCAGGATGCGATGGCGCATCACCGTTCTTGCCAAAATCACTAGGCGTCCTCACCAGCCCTTCACCCCAATGCCGCTGCCAGATCCGGTTCACCATCACCCGTGCCGTAAACGGATTCTTCTCAGAAGCAACCCAGTCCGAAAGCGCCAGACGCAACCCATTACTACCTCCGGCAAATGGAATCTCTGCCGCCTCAGTCCCGGCAACGCAAGACAGAAACCCCGCCTTCACCTTTTCCTCGCGAGCATTCAAGTCCCCGCCAGTCAGCACATAGGTTTCCGGTATCTCCGGCGCTGCCGGCGGCGCCACATCACGGATCGCATACGCGAGCGCCTGATGCCGCTTTGCCAACTCCTGCTCCCGCTGCACCCCATCGCGAGTCTCAAAGTAAACCCGCAACGGCTCGCGCCACTCCGGCTCTTTGACTAGAGGCAAGTCCTGCTCAAGGAAGAACAGATTGCGAGTATTGAGCTTCTCAAGAAACTTCTTCAATCCCTCTGCGTCTTTGATCAGACTCATGTAGCGCGTCTTCAGCGCTTCCTTCTGGCGATCCAGCTCTATCTGCCCGGCTTCTGCCGCATCCTCGTGCTGCCGCATCTTGCGGCGCATCTCCTTCGGATGCTCGGCCTCCTCAAAACCCACTGGCAAATCCGCAATAGCCGTCCCGGCAAAGAATGCCTGCAAGCGGTAGTAGTCCTTATGCGTGATCGGATCGTACTTGTGATCATGACACTGCGCACACCCAGTCGTCATCCCCAGAAATACACTCCCCACAGTGCTTGTAATGTCATTGAGAAAGTCCTGCCGCAACAGCTTCTTTGAGTTCGCATCTGCTTCCCAGGGAGCGAAACGATAGAAACCCAAGGCAACCAGGTTCTTGCTCTTACCTTCATCTCCAGCAAGCTGCTCTTGCACGAAAACGTTGTAAGGCTTGTCCTGATTGTGCGCCCGGATTACATAGTCCCGGTACCGCCACGCTGTAGGCCTCTCCCCATCAATCGCAAACCCGTCAGACTCGGCATACCGAACCAGATCAAGCCAATGCCGTCCCCATCTTTCACCGTATCGAGAATCTGCAAGCAAGCGGTCAATAGCCTTTTCATAGGCCAACGGATCCGTATCAGCTTCGAACTTCTTCATCTCCTCCGGGCCAGGCGGCACACCGATCAGATCAAAGTAGATCCTTCTCAAGAGGACACGCTTTGGAGCTTCCGCAGCCGGCTTCATTCCCTGCTGCTCAAGGCCAGCCATGACAAAGGCATCAATCGGATTACGCACCCAGCTCTTCTGCACAACCCCCGGCACCGGCACCGCCCCTGGCTGCTTGAGCAACCACTCAAAATGAGCATCCCGCTTGGACACAACCGCACCCTTCGGCATCGAATCGATGGCAGCACGCAGGTCGCCCACGGCCTTGGCATCCAGTTCACCACCCAATGGCATCCGGGGCGTCTTCTCCCCAGTCACATACTGAATCAGCAAGCTCTCTGCACTCGCACCAGGAGTCAAGGCAGCCCCATGCTTGCCACCTTTCTTCAGTGCGTCGATTGAGTCCATCGACAGTCCACCCTGCGCCTGCTTGCCCGTATGACAAGCCCCACACTGCTTGGCAAGCAGAGGCAACAAAGGCTCTTGCGCCAGTCCTGCGGCACAGATCATTAAAAAAAGCCAAAATCGCATGATGGTTGGAGCATATCATTGGCTTATGCTGCGACGCACTTTCCTGGCAATGGCGGTTCCACCAAAGCCCCTGCTCATTGACACCCACATTCATCTTTTCGCCGCCGACACGAAAAAATTTCCCTTCCACCCGAGGGCCACCTACCAGCCCAAGCCGTCCACACTCGAAGACTATATCGCCTTCACCCGGCAAGCGAAAATCGACCACGCTATCGTCGTTCACCCCGAGCCCTACCAGGACGATCACAGCTATCTCGAATACTGCTTTGCGAATGAACCTTCCAAAGACTTCTTCAAGGGGACTTGTCTCTTTGATGCTTTTCGTCCTGACACACCCAGCCGCATTGATGAACTCACCAAGCGCTCTCCGAGCCGGATCAAGGCTCTCCGGATTCATCGTGTAACGAAGGATCCCCTCACAAGCGGCCCGATCCGCGAACGTCCTCTTGACTCACCCGAGATGCGCAAAACCTGGCGCGCCGTCGCTGATCGCGGTCTCATGATTCAAATGCATTTCAGCCCGGTACACGCCAAGTCAATCCACCAAATCGCCACTGAATTCAAGAGCACCAAAGTGATCCTCGACCACCTCGCCCGCAACAACCAGGGCACCGATGCCGAATGGCAGGACGTCCTCGCCCTCGCTGACCTTCCCAACACCATCATGAAGTTCTCGGGCCTCGAATACTCGCCGAACCACCTTGCAGCCCGAGTCAAACAAGTCTTTGAATCCTTCGGCCCTGATCGCATTGTCTGGGGAGGGCTTGGCATGGACCTCACCGCGTTTCAGAAGGCACAACATCAACTGAACCAGCTCTTCGCCTTTGCCACCGAAGCGGACCGGATCAAGATCCGCGGCCTTAACGCGAAGTCAATTTACGGTTGGACCTAGTCCTTCAAAAGCAGCTCAAACGCTAGCCAAAACCAGGCTCACTTCAAGGCCTTTGGGCGAGAGGTTCTTACAACTCACCCGCCCGCCGCATGCTTCAATACAACTCTTGACGATGGCTAGTCCTAACCCAGCGCCGCCACTCTCTCGATCTCGCGCATATTCCAGGCGATAGAATGGCTCGAATATTTGGTCTAAACTCTCGGCGGGCACGCCGGGCCCTGCATCCATAAAGGTCAAGTTGATTTCTCCGCGCTGCCGGCTGGCTCCGATTACGATAGGCCCGGCCTCGCCTGCATAACGGATCGCGTTACGTATTACGTTGGCAACCGCCCGGAATAGACTTTCGGTTTCGGCATTCACCACAAGCAAAGGATCCACGTCGACGTTGACCTCGACCCCCGGCCGGCCCTCCGCCTTTACCGCGCGCCAGACAACATCTGCCAAGTTAACTGGGCCTAAAGTCACCGTGCCTTGACGCAACTCTGCCTTGGCAAATTCCAGTAGACCATCTGTCAAGCCCGACATCACTTTCACATCGTCGGCAATGTCTTTGACGTATTCTGTTCCGGTTTCATCGACCTTGCGATCCAGAATTCCGAGAGCCAACTGCATGCGGCCAAGAGGCGATCTTAGCTCATGAGCCACGTCACCAAGGAAGCGCTTTTGGCCATTGGTAAAGGCACCCAAACGTGCTGCCATACGGTTGATGGATGCGCCAAGCAAACCCAGCTCGTCATGCCGATTGACGTTGAGCTGAGTATCAAAATCACCTTCCGCGATCTTTGCCGTAGCTTCTGTCATTTGAACTATGGATCTGGTGAGACCACGAACCAATGGCAGCCAGCAAAGGAGGCTGACACCTACGGCGACCAAGCCAATCAGGAGCCACGGCCCCAGTTGAAAGAAGAAGGGATTCGTCAACAAGTTTGGTGACGCGATTACCAGAAGGCCTCTGGAAGGGCGGCCTCCTTCACCAATAGAAGGAACGAAGGTTCGCATCGAGACCCAGTAATTAAAGTCCCCACTTGAGGCACTGAGCAAAAAGGGGCCAGCTCCCATGCTTGCCAAAACTCTGGCTGGCGGCGGGGTGCCTTCCCAGGGACGTCCCGAGTCGCGTCCGCGTCCAGGCGGTGGTCCTGACATCATGCGCGCTTTGAGTTCGGCAGGAAGACTCAACCTGGGGCCCGCTACCAGCTCACCTTCGCCGCGATAAAGAGCGAAGGTAACACCGTGGGTTGCACTGTGGTCGGCTAGAATCTGAGTCCAGGTAGAGGCATCGCTATCTCGCATCTCAAGTGCCAAGCTTCGCGTTTCGGACAAGATTCGCTCGCGAGCCGTAGTCATCAGGAAGCTTTCAAAATCCTGACCCAACTGCCATCTGACAAAAGCCATGAACATTAACCCCAGCAAGGCTACATTGCCAAGGGCGAGCAACATGATCCTGGTGAACAATCGAAACTTTGGTTTGGCGATCATGCATCGGCTCCTGACTTCTTCAACCGGTAGCCGGCACCGCGAACAGTTTCGATCCAACGAGGGGACTTCGCGTCGTCGCCGAGCTTTCGGCGCAGCGATGAGATGTGAACATCGATTGAGCGATCAAAGACTTCAAAGTCACGTTCGGCTACCTCAAGCAGCAACTGTTCGCGGGATTTCACACGACCGGCGGCGCGGCCCAGACTCAACAGCATGTCGAACTCGATTGGGGTCAAAATAAGCTGTTCGCCTCGCAACTCCGCAGTCCTCGCCTCGACTTCGATTTTCAGTTCCCCAACGATGACTGTATTGTCCGCTTCCATGCGCACGCGCGCATTCATTTGACTACGGCGCAAGACGGCGCGGAGTCTCGCTAGTAGCTCGCGCGTAGAGAAGGTCTTTGGCACATAGTCGTCGGCACCAACCTCGAGCCCAGCAATGCGGTCTGGCTCATCACCTAGTGCTGTCAACATCAGAACCGGAACATCGCTGACCCGGCGCAGTTCGCGAAGGACTTCCATTCCGTTCATCCCCGGCAGCATCACATCGAGGATCACCGCCGCGTAGGGCATCTCGAGAGCCTTCTTAAGCCCAGCCGAGCCGTTATGAACGACGTCAACTTCGTAGCCAAGCGGGGTCAGGTAGTCTTTGAGAAGCCTTGTCAGCTTCACATCGTCATCGATAATCAACAGCGGCGTTTCGCTCATGCTCTTCCAGCCTAAGCTTAAACACTCCTTTGCGTTGCTTGGGAAAATTTTACCCAACCTTTACACTTCTAGCCGCGATTCACACACTGCCTTTACGCAGCCGTTGCAGAATCAGATCATGCGGAACACATTTACCAAGTTCGTCCTCGCCGCGGCAATCACTTTGCTTCCGGCCCTTAGCTATGCACAGCCTCCCGGCGGCGGCGGCCGTGGCGGTGATCCAGAACAAATGATCGCCCGCCAGATGACCGCGATGAAAGAAGCTGTGGGTCTGACAGAAGATCAGGAAAAAGCGATCAAGCCGATCCTTGCTGAACAGATGAAGAAACAGCGTGAACTGATGGAAGCCGGCCCAACAGACGAAGCGCGCGAAAAGATGATGGCTATGCGCCAGGAATCCAGCGCGAAGATCAAGAAAATACTGAAAGAAGACCAGATCGAGAAGTTTGAGAAGTACCAGTCTCAGATGCGCGGCCGTCGTGGAGGCGGTGGACCTCCTCCGCCTCAAAACTAAAGCAACATGGTTTATCTCCTGCTTCTCTTTGCCCAAGCCTCGGGCCTGAACACATTCAAAGGTCAGGTGACGGATCCGTCGGGAGCAGCGATCCCTGGCGCAGTTGTGCGCATCAGCCAGACCGGCGGCAAGCTGCCGCCGAAGTCCGCGTCAACCGCAATCCTTACTCGGCGGAATTCGACCGGGTTGGATTCGGTCGGATCGAGATTTTCACACGTCCCGGAACTGACAAGTTCCGGGGCGAATTGCATTTTGGATCTCTGACTCTTCGCTGAATTCGCGGAATCCGTTTTCACCTACTCGCGCACCCTTTCAATCGAAGTTTTGGGGCGGCAGAATCTCTGGACCGCTTTCAAAGAAGGCATCTTACTCGACCGATATCGAAGGCCGTAACGTCGAAGAAAACGCGATCATCAACGCCACTATCCTTGATGCGCAACTGCTGCCCGCACCCTTCCGTCAGACTGTCATTACACCTCAGAGCCGCTTCAACATTACGCAGCGCCTAGACTTTGCGCTGCCTTCACGAGCCTTTAATACCAAAGATACAGACCATACTGTCCAGATCACTGAGACCGCCATTCTCTCGGCGCGCTCCATCAATGAAACACGATTCCAGTTTCTACGTTCAAACACTGAGCAGTTGGGCGACAATACTCTCTACGCACTTAACGTGAAAGATGCCTTCAACGGCGGCGGACCACAGAATGGCTTATCGAAATCGCTCGATAAACGCTTTGAGCTTTCGAACATGACGACCTACGCAATTCGCGCCCACGCTATCAAGATTGACGGGCCGTGGCGCAGATGGACATCGGGCTCTTTGCCACCTGGGACTGGCGTGTGACACAGCGGGCCACCTTCTCTGCTGGCCTGCGTTGGGAAGATCAGACCAACATTTCGAACCACAATAATCTGGCTCCACGCGTCGGACTGGCTGTTGCGCTGGATGGAGGCAACAGAAAGCCGACCAAGACTATTTTGCGCCTTGGATCTGGCGTGTTCTATGATCGCGTTGATGACAACCTGACGCTAAACGCACGGCGATTCAATGGGATAAACCAAGTGAGCTATGTAGTTCGCAATCCTGATATTTTCCCTGCGATTCCATCTACCATTGAACTCGAGCCGTTTCGAAATTCACTTACGATTCGGAAGCTCTACGAAGATATCCGCACGCCTTACCTGATTCAGTCTTCGGTGAGTCTTGAACGGTCGCTGCCTCACAATTCCAATGTTGCTGTGAATTACATCTTCTCTCGCGGGGTACACCTATTGCGGCAGTGGAGTGAGACCCTATGGAGATACGGGCAACTTGTTTTTGAATGAGTCTACCGGCTTCTCACGGCAGCAGCAGGTGATGACAAACTTCTCGACGCGGCTGAGAACTGGGGTGATGCTGTTTGGTTATCACTCGCTCAATTGGGCTCGCTCCGATACTGATGGCGGGGGCCCGGCAGACCCTTATAACTTGTTGAATGAGTACGGCCCTGCCCGCAACGATACGCGCAGCCGGATCATGTTTGGCGGCTCTATTGCTGGCAAATGGGGAATCAGCTTAAGCCCGATGTTTCAGTTCAATACGGGATCTCCTTTCAATATCACGACTGGCCGGGATACCAACGGAGACACGTTGTTTAATGAGCGTCCGGCGTTTGCGACCGACCTCAATGCAGTTGGAGTAATTCGAACTAGATTTGGCAATTTCATTCAGAATCCTGGCTTAAGCGACGTGATCATCCCACGGAACTATGGCCGTGGCCCGGCCAATTATTCGCTGAATCTGCGGCTTGGCAAAAGCTGGGGCTTCGGCCCGGAAACGGAGCGTGCTGGACGCGGTGCGCGCGGCGGTGGCGGTGGAGCACGCGGCGGCCGTGGTGGCGGCATGCGTGGCGGCGGAGGGCCTCCCATGGGTGGCATGGACGGCGGAGGTGGTGGTGCGGGCCGGAAGTACACGCTGAATCTATCTGTCTCGGCCCGCAATTTGCTGAACACGGTAAATTTGGCAACACCAAACGGCAATATCAGCAGCCCGTTTTTTGGAGTCTCTACCTCAACGGTATCTGGAGGTGGCTTTGGTCCTGGCGGGGGTGGTGGTGGCGGGGGTGGGTCAGCGGCCAATCGTCGTATTGATGTTTCGTTGCGATTTAGCTTCTAGCCGCTTCGTCCCAGATCTAATTCACGGTTAAGGGAAACGCTTGAGAGGTTCGTGCGTATTCCCCACATGCGAGGAATCACTGACGATATCCGGGCCGCTTTGCGCGGCTTTATCCAGAGCCCACTATTCACTGTTGTTGCTGTAGCATCACTTGCTCTCGGAATTGGAGCCAATTCAGCGATCTTCAGCTTGATTGATCAGGTGATTCTCAAGACCTTACCTGTAGAGCGGCCGGGGGAACTGGTGCAGCTTATTCAATCCGGGTCGCACTATGGATCTAACTCCGGGCCGAGGATGAATTCTTACCCGATGTACAAAGACTTTCGGGACCAGTCTCCTATGCATGCGGGAATGATCGCACGGCGCGAGATCAGCATGAGCTTGACCGATGAGGGGGTCTCTGAGCGAACAGGTGGTGAATTGATTTCGGGCAATTACTTTGAAGTACTGGGTGTGAAGGCACATCTTGGGCGATTGATCAGCCCTGCCGATGACGCAACCAAGGGGGGCATCCAGTAGCGGTGCTGGGCTTTGATTTTTGGAAGACCCGGTTTTCTTCTGATCCGAATATTGTTGGGAAGGAAATTCTGGTGAACAACACTCGCCTCAATGTGATTGGGGTAAGTTCGCCGGAGTATTTTGGGCTGGATCCAACGAGGGTTGTGAGCATTCGCGTTCCGATTGCGATGAAGGTTCAGATGACACCAGGATGGGATGGCATGGAAGACCGAAGGTCGCGTTGGGTGCAGGTTTTCGCCAGGCTGAAGTCTGGGATTGGACTTACTCAGGCACAAGCACAGTTGCAGATCCAATTCACCAATCTGCGGCAAATGGAAGTGAAAGATGCAGCTTTTGCTACAGCGGCTCCCGAGGTGAAGGATCGCTTTGTTAAGGGCCGGCTGGAACTCGAGCCAGCGGCCAATGGCTATTCGGGAATGCGGCGGCGATCGGGCTCTATGGAGTGCTCTCACTGGCGGTGTCTCGCAGGCTGCGCGAGATTGGCATCCGCATTGCTTTGGGTGCTGAAACCAGCTCGGTGATCTTGCTGGTGATGAAAGAGATTTTGCTGCTGATTGTTGGAGGGATTGCCGTTGGGATTCCGGCGGCGATTCTGCTATCGCGCTATATCGAGAGCCAGCTTTACGGATTGAAGGCAACTGATCCGTTGACGCTGGGCGCTGCCGTGGTGATGATTGTGACGATTGCGCTGGTTGCAGCTTGGATTCCGGCAAGGAGGGCAACACTCGTGAACCCCCTTGATGTTCTACGCTACGACTAGATGAATGAAAAGCTTTATGGCGAACTCGCCTCGTGGTGGCCACTGCTCTCCAGCCCGGAAGATTATGAAGAAGAAGCAGAGTTTTTTCTCAAGCAATTTGGCGGCAAGGATGGCGCAACGATGCTTGAGTTGGGGAGCGGAGGTGGCAATCTCGCTTCGTGGCTGAAGGAAGAGTACGAGATGACGTTGGTCGATGTCTCGGCAGAGATGCTGGCGGTGAGCCAGGATCTCAACCCGGATTGTGAGCATCTGGTTGGAGATATGCGAAGCATTCGGCTGAACCGCGTATTTGACCGGGTCTTCATTCATGATGCGATCTGCTACATGACGACTGAGGATGATCTAAAAGCGGCATTCCAGACAGCAGCAGCACATCTTGCACCAGGGGGCAGGGCGATTTTTGTGCCCGACTATGTGAGCGAAACGTTCTTTGCCTCGTCCGATCATGGAGGGCATGATGGAGAGACGAGGAGTTTGCGCTACCTCGAATGGGCTTTCGATCCTGACCCAAATGACAGCACCTACATCGTAGATTATGCGTGTGTGCTTCGTGAAGGCGATGAGGTGCCGACGCTGGTACATGACCGTCACATCGAGGGGCTCTTCCCGAAAGCGACTTGGCTACAGCTACTAAAGGAATGCGGGTTCAGCACCCAATACATTCCCTTCAATCACTCGGAGCTTGCGCCCGATAGTTACGGCATCTTCCGGTCGATGAAGCGCTGAAGCAGTGCGCTCATTTGAGTGACTTGTCCTTTGAGGGCGGGACGGTCTGCGCGATTGACTGATTCCTGTGGGTCCTCCTGATAATCGTACAGTTCGCGGGCCACTACTTGTTTCGATTCGAGATCGTGCCATTCTGTGAGGCGGAAGCGTGGATCTCTGATGGAGTAGCCCATCAATTTGCGCTTCTCGTGAGTGCGTGGATATTGGCTGAAAGCTGCTGCCTTCCATTTTTTGTTTGGGTCGGAAAGCAGGGGCAAGAAGCTAGTACCTTCAGCGCGGGCTGGCGGCTTTAGGCCAGCGGCTTCGGCGATGGATGGCAAGACATCGACAAACTCAACCAGGCGGTCCGACTTGGCACCGGGCCGCTTTTGACCGGGCATTGCTGCGATGAGGAGGCTATGGGTTGCCTTCTCATAGTTTGTATGTTTGTTCCATTGGCCGTGGTTGTTGAGGTGCCAACCATGATCGCCAAACAAGACCACCATAGTGTTGTCGCGCAGGCCTTGCCTGTCGAGTTCGGCGAGCACCTGCCCAATCATCGCGTCGGTGTAGGAGATGCAGGCATAGTAGGCCCTGACGAGTTCACGGGCTTTTCCGGCACTTACTTTGGCGCTGCCGATGTCGCCATAACTTCGCAGCTCTCCAGAATTTGTTCCTGCGAAGGACGGCGCGCCGATGGGGAGTTCCGGGTAATCTGGCATCTCGATTTTGTCGAGCGGATAGAGGTCGAAGTACTTTTTGGGGGCGATGAAAGGGAGGTGTGGCTTGGAGAAGCCGACGCCCATAAAGAAGGGTTTGTTCTTGAGTTCTCGCAAGGCGGCAACGGCCTGTGCTGCGGTTCTGCCGTCTGGAAGTTCTTCTGCGCTTTGTGAGGACGCTTCCCAAGAAGGCGGGCGGGAGCCGGGAACGAGGGCACCTGCGGGCGGCAAGGCCCAATTGTTGGCCTTGAGAGTTTCTGTTAATTGCTTCGAGCGCTCGACGGCTTCGGGCGAGTTCCATGGTTGTTTCTGACCGGGGCCCCACCAGGGGATGGACCAGCTTTGCGCATCGTCGAGACCGCCGTGGAAGAGCTTGCCCATGCCTGCGGTGGTGTATCCGTTGTTCTTGAAGAGCTCGGGAAGCGTGACGGCATCGGGGACTGTGCCGCGGAAGTGGTGCTGCAGGTCGTAGATCCTGGTTGTGTCGGGGCGGAGGCCAGTGAGGATCGAAGTTCTCGAAGGGCTGCAAACGGCCTGCTGACAATAGGCTTTGGTAAAGACGGTGCCGCGAGCCGCGAGGGCATCAATGTTTGGGGTGTGCATGTGGCGAGCACCGTAACAGCCTGCTTCAGGCCTCAAGTCGTCTACGGCGATGAACAGCACATTCATTTTTGCCGCTGCTTTTGCGCTGGTTAAAGCAGTTGAGCTGCCGAGGAACGAACGTCGATTCATGGTGGCAATGTTAACCTATTTACACCCCAAGATGTGGATTGTAAAGCTGGCTCTAAGCCGACCATACACCTTCGCGGTGATGGCGATGCTGATCATGATTTTGGGTGGCGTTTCGATCGTCTCGATGCCCACGGATATCTTTCCGAACATCGACATTCCGGTTGTAAGCGTCATCTGGAATTACAACGGAATGTCGCCTGACGACATGGAAAAGCGCGTGCTCACTTCGTTTGAGCGTGCGAGCACCACCACGGTTAACGACATTGAACATATCGAGAGCCAGTCGATGGCGGCTTATGGTGTGGTGCGAGTTTTCTTCCACCCTGGGGTAAAGGTGGAACTGGCTGTAGCACAGCTTGGCGCGATTGCCAACTCCATTACGCGAGTGTTGCCACCGGGGATCTTTCCGCCATTCGTGATTCGATATAACGCTGCTACTGTGCCGATTCTGCAGCTTGCGCTGTCGAGCAATTCGTTGAGCGAGCAGGCAATCTACGATCTTGCGAACTCGCAAATCCGCATAGGGCTGGCCAATGTGCAGGGTGCTTCCTTGCCGTTGCCCTATGGAGGGCGCGTGCGGCAGATCATGGTGGATCTTGATACAGAGGCGATGCAGGCGCGGCGGCTGTCGGCAGTGGATGTTTCTACGGCGTTGAATGCACAGAACCTGGTGCTGCCTTCGGGTACCGCGAAGATTGGGCCGAGCGAATATAACGTGCGGCTGAATGCCAGCCCGGAAACAGTGGCCGAGATCAATCGCCTGCCGATCAAGGAAGTGAACGGAGCCATGGTCTACATGAAAGACGTGGCACAGGTGCGGGACGGGTTTGCGATCCAGGCAAATGTGGTGCGGCAGAACGGGACGCGCGGGGCACTACTTACTGTGCTGAAGAATGGCAATGCTTCTACGCTCGACATCATCGCAAAAGTACAGAAGGAATTGGACCGGCTGGAGGGAGTCATTCCAAAAGAGCTGAAGATCCGGCGCATGTTTGATCAGAGTGTTTTTGTGCGGGCCTCAATTGACGGGCTGATTAAAGAGGGGATCATTGCGGCGATTTTGACGGGTTTGATGATTCTGCTCTTTCTTGGATCGTGGCGTTCGACGCTGATCGTCTGCGTATCGATTCCGCTCTCGATCTTTACTTCGATTTCGATTTTGTATTTATTTGGACATACGATCAATGTCATGACGCTTGGCGGGCTGGCGCTAGCGGTTGGCATCCTTGTAGACGATGCAACGGTTGAGATTGAGAACATCCATCGCAACCGTCATATGGGTAAGCCACTGATACGGGCCATTCTGGATGGAGCGCAACAGATCGCAGTACCAACGTTTGTTTCTACACTTTCGATTTGTATTGTATTTGTGCCCGTGATTTTTCTTACAGGTACTGCAAAGTTTCTCTTTACGCCGTTGGCGCTTGCGGTGGTTTTTGCCATGATGGCGAGCTATATGCTGAGCCGCACGATTGTGCCTGCGATGTCTAACTGGCTTTTGCCAGGCGATAAAGAGAGCGGTGTGATTTGGCGAGTGCATGAAGGCTTCAACTGGGTCTTTAATAAATTCAAGAACTCTTACACTGAGGCGCTGAACTGGTGTTTGTCGAACCGGACGATTGTCTTTGCGTGTTTCTTTTTATTTGTGGGTTTCTCAGGATGGCTTTCTACGAAGGTAGGTGAAGACTTCTTTCCTGAAGTGGACGCCGGGCAGCTACGTCTGCATGTGAGGGCTCCGGCTGGAGCGCGGATCGAGGAGACCGAAGAACTGTTTGCGCAAGTAGAGCAAGTTATCCGGCAGATTGTTCCGGCTAATGAGCTAGACAGTATCCTCGATAACATAGGGCTGCCTGTGGTTGGCGTGAATCTTGCTTACTCGGACGGGGCGACGATTGGGCGTTTTGACGGCGAGATTCTGGTAAGTCTGAAGGACCGGAAAGTGCCCACAAAGGAGTATGTGCGGCGCTTGAGGACGAAGTTGGTGGATACGTTTCCCGATGCCGAATTCTTTTTTCAGCCGGCGAATATCATCAATCAGATTTTGAACTTTGGGAAACCGGCACCTTTCGATATTCAGGTTGTAGCGCGGAACCGGGTGGTGGGAATCAAACTGGCTCGCGAGATTGAGACGCGGGTGAAGCGGATCCCCGGGGCTGTCGATGTGCATCTGCACCAGGTGCCCAATTACCCTGATCTGACGATAAACGTCGACCGGTCGAAGGCGGATATGCTGGGGCTTACGCAGCGCGATGTGGCGAATAGCTTGCTGGTGAGTCTTAGTTCGAGCAGCCAGAATCAGCCAAGTTACTGGCTAGACCCGGCTAACGGAGTGAGTTATCCAGTAAACGTGCAGACGCCGCAGAGCCGTATCGAGAATCTGGAAGATATTACTCATACGCCGATTACCCCGCCTGGGGGCGGCAATACCAGTTTGCTGGCTAATTTGGCCGAGGTGCGCCGGTCTACTTCAATGGCCGTAGTGAATCACTACAACATTCAGCCGACATTTAATGTCTTCGCCAATGTAGAGAACTCCGATCTGGGGTCTGTGCAAAAGCATGTGAACGCTGTACTGGACGAGATGAGGCCGAAGTTGCCCAAGGGAGTTACGATCGATTTGCGCGGCCAAGTGGAGACGATGAATTCTTCATTTGTGAGGCTTGGGTTGGGGATGCTGTTTGCGATTCTGCTGGTTTACATGTTGATGGTGGTGAACTTTCAGAGTTGGCTGGATCCGTTCATTATTCTTACTGCGCTTCCAGGCAGCCTGGGCGGGATCATCTGGATTCTTTACGCGACACAGACTACGTTTAATGTGCCGAGCCTGATGGGGGCGATCATGAGCATTGGAGTGGGCGTGGCGAACTCAATCTTGCTGGTTACGTTTGCCAATGACCTTCGCCCGATGGGCCTTAGCTCGCGCGAGGCTGCCCTGGAGGCTGGGTCGACGCGGCTTCGGCCCGTCATCATGACGGCGGCGGCGATGATCATCGGGATGGTGCCGATGTCGCTTGGATTTGGAGAAGGTGGAGAACAGAATGCTCCGCTCGGCCGGGCCGTGATTGGGGGCTTGATTGTTGCTACGGTGGCCACGTTGTTCATCGTCCCGTTGGTGTACAGCGGTCTGCGAAAGACACCGCCAGCGTTTTACGAAACTGAGGACACACAATGATTCGGGCACTGAGCATCCTGCTTCTTTTGGGCCTACTGGCTGGGGCAATTTTTTATGTTGGCTGGATACCGCGTAACGCGCGGATCCAGATGATTGAGGCCGAGGCAAAATCGAATGCCGAAGAGCGGTTGGCTGTTACGACGACCAGGGTGAAGATGTCGAAGCCTGTGCGCGAGATCTTGCTGCCTGGGAATGTGGGAGCGATTGGCGAGACGCCGATCTATGCTCGCGCTGAAGGCTACATTGTTACTCGCAAGGTGGATATCGGGGATGTAGTGAAGAAGGGCGACCTGCTGGTTGAAATTGATTCGCCGGAACTCGATCAACAACTGCGGACAGCTAAGGCGCGTCTGGAACAATTGCGTGCTGCGGCATCGCAGGTGAAGGCGGCAATTGATCAGGCCAAGGCTACGGCGAAGCTGGCTGAGGTGAACTACGGACGGTCGAAGGAGTTGGTGGAGAGCGGGATTGTTGCCAAGGCTGACCTTGATGAGAAGGTTGCTATGTTTGATGCCCGCAAGGCTGATGTGAAGGCGCAAGAGGCCAATCTGCAAGCGGCGGATGAAGCGATCAAGGCGCAGGCGGCAGAGGTGGCCCGGGTTACGCAGCTCTTTGACTTCAAGCGTGTGACTGCGCCCTGGGACGGGATCATCACACAGCGCAATTGCGCGATTGGCAATCTGATTACTCCGTCGTCGATCGCGGCTGGCCGGGATTTGTTTCGGCTGAGCGATATGTCGAAGTTGCGCGTTTTCGTGAATGTGCCGCAGGCAAATATCGGAGATATCAAGGTTGGGCAGAAGGCCGTTGTGAAGGTGCCTGAGCTCAATGCCAGTCTTACTGGTAGTGTGATTCGGACTTCCAATGCACTGGAGAATCAGAGCCGCACGTTGCTTGTTGAAATCAATGTAGTGAACCCGGGCCGCACGTTGCTGCCCGGGATGTATACGCAGGTTGTGATCGAGACTACGAGCGTTCGACGTTTGGTTTTGGTGCCTGGGGATACGATCGTGACGCGAGCGGAGGGCATCTTTGTGGCAGTGGTGGGAGCTGGCAACAAGATTCAGTTCCGCAAGATTGAAGTGGGTCGCGATTTTGGGACCGAGGTTGAAGCTGTTTCCGGCTTGAGTGAAGGCGATCAGGTTGTGGTGAATCCGTCAGATGACGTGAAGAACGGTGTTGTAGTAAAACCAATAGCACGCAAATGAAAATCCAATCGATCCACGCAATTCCTCTTTACGGCAGGGCCTACGAAGATTGGCCTGCACGGTATGGAGAGCTTGAACAGACTCGCACGCTTGTCGAAGTTGTTACCGATGAGGGGCTGACGAGTTTGGGTAGTGTTTATACTTCGGCTCCGCTGGTGGCAGCGGCTCTTGAGTTGCTGAAGCCTTTGTATACCGGGGCTAGCGCGATTGACCCGGCGGCAACTACCGAGATGCTGCACCAGAATACGTTCTGGCAGGGGCGTGGGGGGAGTGTGACTCATGCCATATCCGGTATCGATATGGCGCTTTGGGATCTGCTTGGACAGGTCACGGGGCAGCCGATCTGGCGCCTGCTGGGGGGTAAGTACAGGGACAAGATTCAGCCTTACGCGAGTATGTTGATGGTGGAGCCGGAGTTGATGGGGGAGCGGCTGCTGGCGGCCAAGGCGCGAGGGTTCAGGGCATTCAAGATGGGATGGGGGCCGTTTGGACGGCACTCGGCGAAGAAGGATGAAGCTATCGTGCGGGCGGCTCGGGAAGCGATTGGAGATTCGGATTATCTTATGGTGGATGCCGGGGCTAGTGATGCGTTTTGGGGGCATGGGTACAAGTGGGCTCTCGAGACGGCGAAGATGTTGAAGGATTATAACGTCACATGGTTTGAAGAAGCGTTGCGGCCGGATGATATTGACGGGCATGCTGAGTTGACTAAGCATTCGCCGGTGCATATTGCGAGTGGTGAGGTGTTGACGCGGCGTCAATCGTTTTTGCCGTGGATTGAGCGGCGGGCGGTGGATATCTTGCAGCCGGATGTGACGAAGGTGGGCGGGCTTAGCGAGCAGCACCGGATTGGGCAGTATGCGGATGATCACAATATTTTGGTGGTGCCGCACGGGTGGAATACGGGTGTGGGGCTGATTGCGGATTTGCACTTGTCGGCGGCGGCACAGAATGCCAAATTTGTAGAGTATCTGACGCCGGAGCCTTATCTGGAGGAGTTGTTTGAGACGGCGCCTACGCTCGATGCGGATGGGTTGCTTACGATTCCTACAGGACCTGGGTATGGGGTGAAGTGGAGCGCTGAAGGGATTCGGCGGCTGTCGTGCGGGTCCGTGGCGCTATAGTAAAGATGTAATGAAGAACGAAATTCGCAATGAAATTCGAGATGCGGTGCTGCTCAACACCAGCGTCAACCATCCTCAAAGTTTTCGCGAAATTGCAACTGCTATTCGTACGGTCGAGCCGAAGTCATTTAGTGGGCGGGACTCTGAAATCCTATCTGTGATCTATCCCATGATCAACAGCGGTGAGCTTCAGTACACCAGCGACTTGAAACTAGTGAAGTCGAGCACCGAGGCGTAACGATTGTCGACACCCGCGATCTCTTCCGATGATCGTTTTCGTCAAGAACAGCGATCTCCCGTCGATAGGAGATCCGCAGGCCAAAAAGATCGAGACAGAATCCTTTATTCTTCGGCTTTCGCTCGGTTAGCAGAGACAACACAGGTAGTCTCACCGACGCTGGGCCATACTGTACATAATCGGCTCACCCACTCTTTGAAAGTCGGTCAAATTGCACGGAGACTCGCGGAGAGCCTGCTTGTCAAATACCCAGAGGCATCTACGGATGAAAATCCGATCGATCCCGATGTTGCGGAAGCCGCAGGGCTGGCACACGACTTGGGACATCCTCCGTTTGGGCATATCGCCGAAGACGAACTTAACAAACTTGTATGCTGCGCGGGGCTTAAAGATGGTTTTGAAGGCAACGCGCAAAGCTTCCGAATTGCCACGAGGCTTGCTTCGAGTGATGCAACCGCAATCGACGGGGAGCCGGTAGATGGGTTGAACTTATCACGGGCAACGCTTAACGGACTGCTCAAATACCCCTGGGGTGCTGCAAGCGACAAGGGAAAGCAAAAGCACAAATGGGGACATTACGAGAGCGAGCGTGACATCTTCGATTGGACGAGGCAGGGTTCCAAAATTGAGCGCAGATCCCGAATTGCAGAAATCATGGACTGGGCGGATGACATCACTTTCGCAATTCACGATCTTCTCGATTTTTTCGCCGCTGGCCTGATTCCGATTGATCGTTGCAAGCCTTGCGATCAAAGCGTTGAATGTGAATCGTTATTGCAGGGGATAATTTCGCGGAAAGGCACGCAGCTTGGCCCTGAGAATCAAGTAGCAACTTCTCTTTACAGTATTGTTGACTTGTTTCCGTTCGCACCAGACCAGCCGTTCAAGGGAACCAGGCAAGACTATATTGAGCTCCATGGTTTCGGAACGTCCTTGATCAGTTCCTACATCAATTCAATTAGGCTCATTCAGAAGAGTGCGCAGTGGATTGTGGATATTGATCCCGGAGCAAGGCGGCTTGTTGAGATTTTGAAGCAGTTCACGTGGCAATACGTAATCCTCAATCCCGACTTAGCGTCGAAGCAGATAGGTCAGCGCAAGGCAATCCGTGTTGTATTCAAGGAACTCTTAGCTGCCGCCGAGAAGGAAAAGCTATATCTGTTTCCGCCACTTCTGCGTGCAGACCTCAAACGGTTAGGTGGCGATAAACTTCAACGTGTAAGAATCACCTCAGATTGCATTTCCGGCATGACTGAGCGCGAGTTGATGACGTTTTACAGGCGGTTGGAAGGGCTCTCGGATTAGCGGTGCAACTCAAACGCCGCCGCAGTTCTTTTCGGCCATTTTGGCTTTTAGGGCGGTCATGAGCTTATCCTCGAGGGCGGCTGGGACGGCTTGGGGCTCGCAGCCTTTGTAGATTTTGATAGTCCGCTGTGTGGTGTCGAGGACGACCCAGCAGTTGGGGCAATCTTCGACATGCTTATCGAGTTCTTTCTTGGTGGCTGGATCGAGGGCGGAATCGAGATAGTCGCTCAGTTCGCGCAAGAAATCTTTACATGTAGGCAAAGGCGTTTTCCCCCTTGCTTTTGAATATCCTGGTTAGTTTTTCGCGCAACTGCAGGCGAGCTCGCAGAAGGCGGCTCTTCACTGCCGGAATGCTTAATTCCAATGCCTCGGCTGTCTCTTCAGTTGATAGTTCCTCGACATCCCTGAGCATGAATACTGTTCTGAATCCTTCAGGCAGGCTCGCAATCGTCTTGTCCAGGATCTCTCGCAATTCTGCTTGTGAGTAGGTGTCTTCAGGGTTGCCTTCCCAGACTGCGATCTCGCGGACAATCGTATCGTCGCCGGTGTTGAGTTCTTCGTCGAGGGAAACAAGCTTGCCTGTTTTGCGCTTGCGTAGCTTCATGAGCGCTTCATTCATGGCGATGCGCACCAGCCAGGTGTAAAACTTGCTGTTGCCCTGGAAGCCGTCCAGGTGTGTATACGCTTTCATGAAGGTCTCTTGCAGCACGTCTTCGGAATCCTCTTCATGGTTTGTGATGTTACGAGCGACCCGAAGGATGCGGCGACTATAACGTTTTACGAGCTCAGGGAAAGCGGTGGCGTCGCCAGATTTAGCAAGCTCAACCAAATGTTCGTCGCTTTGTGGCTCCGTGGATGTCATTGCTTTACTCACTATAACCCAGTGCGTTCGCAGCGCGTGTTACGCTGAAATCGAACCCCAAAAATCCATGAGTGAAGTCCTTGTTACCCTGCCAGACGGGAGCCAAAAGGCATTTCCCGCTGGCACTCGCCCCCTTGATATTGCCCAGTCGATCTCGCGGCGTCTCGCTGACGATGCTGTCGTTGCAAAGGTAAATGGCAACCTCTGGGACCTCACCCGTCCCCTGGAAGCCGATTCTTCTGTTGCCATCCTGACTACCAAAGACGAGGCTTCGATGGACGTCTACCGCCATTCAACTGCCCACTTGCTGGCTGTTGCCGTGCTGGAGCTTTACCCTGGAACCAAGCTCGGGATCGGGCCGCCGATTGAGAACGGTTTTTATTACGATTTTGATCGCAAAGAGCCATTTACGACCGATGACCTCGAGAAGATCGAGAAGAAGATGGCAGAGATCCGTGACCGGGATCTTACGTTTGAACGCAGACTGATCGCCAAGCCTGAGGGCATAGCCAAGTACGAGGCGATGAATGAACCAATGAAGGTGGAGTTGATCACTGACAAGGCCGATGACATTTTTTCTGAGTACACGCTGGGGCCGGATTTCATTGATTTCTGCCGTGGGCCGCATGTGCCTTCGACCAAAAGGTTGAAGGCGTTTAAGCTGTTGTCAGTTGCGGGAGCTTACTGGAAGGGCGATGAGACGCGGCAGCAGTTGCAGCGCATCTACGGGACTGCCTGGTATAGCCAGAAGGACCAGGATGAGTTTCTGAAGCAGCTCGAGGAAGCCAAGAAACGCGACCATCGCAAGTTAGGCCGTGAGCTGGACCTGATTTCGATTCAGGAGCTGGCTGGCCCTGGCTTGATCTTCTTTCATCCCAAGGGCGCGCTAGTGCGCAAAATCATGGAAGACTGGATGCGCGATTCGTATCTGGAGCGCGGCTACGATCTGGTAGTGACGCCGCATGTGGCTCGCCGCCAGCTTTGGGAAGTGTCTGGCCACGCGAACTTCTATGGAGAAAACATGTTCGTGCCGATGGAACTGGACGATGCGACTTATCAGCTCAAGCCGATGAACTGTCCTTGTCATATTTTGATTTACGACAACAAGCAGTACAGCTATCGTGACTTGCCGGTTCGCCTTGGTGAACTGGGCACGGTGTATCGATATGAGCGTTCTGGCACACTGCACGGCCTGTTGCGCGTGCGTGGATTCTGCCAGGACGACGCGCACATTTTCTGTACGCCCGAACAGGTAGAGGACGAAGTGATTGGTTGCCTCGACTTTGCCTTCCATACGCTGAAGACCTTTGGCTTTGAAAAGTATGAAGCGGAGCTATCGACTTGGGATGGCGGCAAGTCAGACAAGTACGTTGGCACGCACGACGAGTGGATGCTGGCCGAGAATGCATTGAAGAATGCTGTGTCGCGCCTGGGTCTTGATGTGAAGGTAATGCCGGATGAAGCAGCATTCTATGGGCCTAAGATCGACGTCAAATTGGTTGACGCGATTGGCCGCAAATGGCAGCTCTCGACAGTGCAGTTTGACTTCAATCTGCCTCGCCGCTTTAACCTCAACTACATCGGCGAAGATGGCAACAAGCATACGCCGATGATGGTGCATCGTGCGCTGTTTGGCAGCGTGGAGAGGTTCTTTGGAATTCTAGTAGAACATTATGCGGGGGCCTTCCCAGTCTGGCTTGCGCCCGTGCAGGTATCGCTGCTGCCCGTAACGGACCGCGCGAATGTCTATGCCGCCGAGTTGGCGGCGAAGCTGAAGGCGCAAGGCTTCCGCGTCGAGATCGATAAGCGAAACGAGAAGGTGAACTTCAAAATCCGGGAAGCACAGCTGATGAAGATTCCTTACATGCTGGTGATTGGTGACCGCGAGGTAGATGCCGGTACTGTGTCGGTACGGAACCGGCGCAATGGAGATCTTGGGGCCAAGACCTTTGATGAGTTCACAGCGATGCTGAGCGAAGTAAATCGCAACAAGACTCCGATCGAATAAATGGTGTCTCTACTCTGGCTACTGGCGCTGGGGGCAATCATTTATTGCTTTCTGGTGCTGGTGGCTGTGTACCGCTATCTGAGCGTGCCGCCGGCTGCGCAGTTGAGCCCCCTTGCGATTAGTGTTCTCAAGCCGCTAAAGGGTATTGATCCCGGTCTTGAAGAGAATCTTCGTAGCGTTTTCAGCCAGGTTTATTCGGGTGATTGGGAAATTCTTTTTGCGGTGCGGACGGCAGAGGACCCGGCGGCTACGGTTGTCGAAAAGTTGCAGGCAGAGTTTCCGCAGGTACAATCCCGACTGCTGCTGGTGGGAGAGCCTGGATATGCCAATGCGAAGGTGTGGAGTCTCGAAAAACTTTGTGAGGCTGCTGCCTACGAGTTGGTGGTGATGTCGGATTCTGACATCCGTGTTACTGAGAGTTTTCTTGCCACTATATCGAACGAGTTTGCAGCAAACCCGAAGTTGGGTATTGCCACTTGTCCATACCGGGCTGTGGG
>JAYSVS010000143.1:0-42720 GCA_043718395.1 Acidobacteriota bacterium | reverse complement strand
TACAGACAAAGACTTTTATCAGGATAATTTGGTTGCCTTGAGGGAACCAGTAAACCCAAGGGCACTGCCGAAGTCTAATGCTCTACTTTGGGATTGTTGGAAGTGGTTCGGGCGAAAGATCGCAGAAGACCAAGGATTGGCGACGAGCGGTATTGAGTTGGCTAGTTTGCTCAATGAAGTTGTGGCGCGTCGCTTGCTGTTTATTCAAATTACAGTCGACGATGACATGAATGCGTATACGGTTTTCGAGACGCTGAATGCTCGGGGTCTTGAGCTGTCGTCGACGGATCTCTTAAAGAACTATTTGTTCTCACGCATACAATCTCCGGCAGACCTCGCGGCGCTGGATCGCCGTTGGCGAGTGCTAGTGGGGACGGTGAGGCAGGAGCGGTTTCCTGAATTTTTGCGATACCACTTACTCTGCGAGTATCGACAGATTCGGCAGCAGCGACTGTTCAAATTGATTCGGAATGAAGTGAAGCGACCTGAACAGGTTTTTCAGTTAATTACGGCTCTCGAAAGCAGGGCGGAGTTGTATAGCGCTTTGTTTGATGTGAGTCATGGCTTCTGGATTGATCTACCTGAGAATCGAACCTACATTCGACAATTGCAGCTTTTTGGTGTGCGGCAGATGACTCCGCTTGTATTTGCCGCGTGGGAAAGATTTTCGGCTCAAGATTTTACCCGTGTTTTGAAGATACTGACTGCAATTTCATTCCGCTATACGGTGATCGGAGAGATGAATCCAAATGAGTTGGAACCGGTGTATCATACAGCCGCAAAGGCTGTACTGGGTCGTAGCGTTTCGAGTCCGAAGGGGGTATTTGAGCTTTTGCTTTCGGTATATGTGACAGACGACAGATTTCGATCTGATTTTGCCAGTGTGTCGAGAGCGACTCAAGGGGCGAGTAAGAAAATTGTGAAGTACATCTTGTCGCGATTAGAGACCGATGCCCGGGGGACCCTGGTTAGCGACGACGTTGACGCTGGCACCATCGAACATATTCTTCCTGAAAATGCCTCGCCTGAATGGGAAGTGAATTTCCCGCAGAAGCAAATGGAGAGCAATGTTTACCGCTTGGGGAATCTTAGTCTGCTTGAATCGAATCTGAATCGCGCAATTGGAAATGCTGAGTACGCAACAAAGGTTGTGGAATACAGGCAGAGCCACTATTACCTGAGTCGAGCGATTGCTGATGAGTATCCCGAAGAATGGACTCCCGCGATGATTGGCGACCGTCAGGGGAAGATGGCAAGTCGTGCGGTGCATGTTTGGAGAGTGGATTTTGATGTGTGAAGACTGTGGCGCTTGATTCAGCGGTTCTTGAACAATTAGGTGCAGACGGTTAGTTTTTTGATGTAGTTACCTTGAGACGTCGGGTGGAAGCCTTGCCTCTCAAAGAAGGTTTTGGCGTCTGGAGTGGTTTGGGCGTTCACTTGAGCGATAGGGCCCTGGGTTGAGATTTGTTTCAGGAGGTAGAGGATCAGGTAGCGGCCTATCCCCTGGCGGCGCCAGTTTGGGTGGACCATGTATTGCTTGATTTGCGCCGTAGTTGGGGAGGTGATTTCGTAGCCTCCGAAGGCCAGAATTTGGCCGTTGTGTTCGAAGACGTGTAAGTGAGTTGGGACTTCAAGGGTTGGCAGGATGGCCTGACAGGCTTGGAGGTCGGCGGGTTGGTAGGGACGGGGATCCATTTCATGATTGTAGAGTGGGGAGATGCGTAAAGTTGTGGTGACCGGGTTGGGGGCAGTGACTGCCTATGGTGTTGGGGTTCCTTTGTTTTGGTCTGGCCTGGAAAATGGTGTGGCGGCGATTGGAGCTTTGCAGACTCTCGATACCTCAGAGATGAAGATCACTACCGGTGCTGAGTTTGGGGGATTTGTGGCTGAGGATTGGTTGGGGAAGGAACACCTTCTTATGGCAGACCGGAATGCTCAGTTCGCTTTGCTGGCGGCTCGCGAGGCTGTTGGGCAGGCTGGGCTTAAGTTACCGGAAGGGGCGGCTATTGTTACCGGCTGCTGCGTGGGTGGCAAGCATATGGAGGATGCCGGGTATTGGGATGTTTATCGCGAGAAGAAGTCGCGGGTGCATCCGCTGACGATCCCTAAAGTGATGGCGAATGCGGCGGCTAGTTTGATCGCTATGGAGCACGGTGTTACGGGGCCTGTGTTTACTACTTCTACTGCTTGCTCTTCTGCTAACCACGCTATGGGGCAGGCGCTTTGGATGGTTCGTAATGGGGTGGTGGATGTGGCGCTTACCGGTGGGAGTGAGGCTCCGTTTGTGTTTGGATTGCTCAAGGCCTGGGAGGCGATGCGGGTTGTTTCTCCTGATGTGTGCCGGCCATTTTCGCTGGGTCGCAAGGGGATGAGTCTCGGGGAGGGGGCGGGGATGCTGGTGATCGAGAGTGAAGAACATGCTCGGGCGCGGGGGGCTGTTGTTCTTGCGGAGCTAGCTGGGTTTGGGATGTCGGCGGATGCTCATCACATAACGCAGCCGAAGCCGGAGGGGGCTGCGGCTGCCATGCGGATGGCTTTGCGGGATGGGGGGATCGATGCATCCGAGATTGGGTATGTGAATGCGCATGGCACCGGGACGCAGGCGAATGACCCGGCGGAGTGTGCGGCGGTGAGGATGGTGCTGGGAGAGAGGGTGCCAATGTCGTCGACTAAATCGCTGCATGGGCATGCGCTGGGGGCGGCTGGCGCGCTGGAGGCTGTGGCTACGGTGCTTACATTGCTGAAGGGAGTGTTGCCTCCCACGGCTGGGTTTGAGGCGGAGGACCCGGAGTGTGGGCTGGACGTGATTGCGAATGTGGCGCGGCGGGTTCAAGTTGGGGCGGCGCTGTCGAACTCTTTTGCGTTTGGAGGCTTGAATGCTGTATTGGCTTTTAGAACGTGATGCGGATGATGGCGGCGGCTCCGCCATCGATGGGGAGGACGTGGCCGGTGATGTAGCGGGCGGCGTCGGAAGCCAGGAAGAGGACTGGGCCTACTACGTCATCGACGTTGCCCCAACGGCCGAGAGGGATTCTGTCCAGGACCTTTTGTGGAGCGGTGGGGTGGTTCATCAGTGGGGCGTTCATCTCTGTGTCGATCCAGCCAGGGGCTACACAGTTGACTCTTATCCCGTAGGGTGCGAATTCTGCGGCCAGGTCTCTGGTCATGCCGACGATCGCGCCTTTGGTGCCGGTGTAGATCTCTGTGCCGCGGCCGAGGCCTACTACGCCTCCGCCTAGTGCTGACATGTTGACTATGGCTCCAGAGCGGCGGGCCATCATGTGGCGGCCTACGGCGCGGGCCATCAGGAATGAACCGATGAAGTTGACCCGGATGACGGCTTGCCAATCGGGCTCGGTCCATTCGTCCAAGGGGATTCGTTTGTTGATGCCGGCGTTGTTGAAGAGGACGTCGATTGCACCGTAGCGGGCGATTGCGTTGTCTACAGTCTGGTTGACCTCGACTTCGCTGGTTACGTCGCAGCGCTCGACTGTATCGAGATCTACGGCGATGACGTTGGCACCGGCGGCGGTGAAGGCTTTGGCGGCTGCTTCGCCGATGCCCCTTGCTGCTCCGGTGATGAGGACAGTCTTGCCGATGAAATCGAAGGGCATCTCAGTTTTCGATCGCTCGCAGGAAGTCGATACTGGATTTGGCGGCTTCTGCAAAAGCAAGGTGGCGGTAGACCTTGACGGAGGCGAAGTGGTGGTAGTGGATGGTGCGCAGGGTTGCGAGCACTTCGGCAAAGGGGATGTGGCCCGTCCCGAAGCGGCCGCCGTTTGATTCGCAGACGTGGATGTGGCGCAAGGATGCGCCGCAATCGAGGATGGGTTGGATGAGGGAAGATTCCTCGATGTTCATGTGGATGGTGTCGACCATGGGCCGGATGGCAGGGAAGCCGACTTCGGCGATGAGCTGGAGGACTTCGGCGACAGAATTGTGGAAGCCGACCTGGAGGTGATTTACGGGTTCGATGACAAATTCGACGCCTTTCGATTCGGCGACGTCGGCAACGGCGCGGAGCCCGTCGCGGATGCGGGTGGCGGCGATTGCGGGGTCTGGCTCGTCCCGGCGGAGGCCCTGGAGGAGCCCGACGACCATGCTCGATTTGAAGCGGTGGGCGATGTCGACGTAGCGGATGAGGCGCTCGACGGTTTGGCGGCGGACTTCAGCTCGTGGGGAACTGAGGCAGAGGCCGTCGAAGTAGGCTTCACCAGTGAGGAAGCTGGGCATGACGAGGTGGTGATCTTCGAGGTTGCGCTCGACAGCGTCGAGGTCGAAGGGTTCTCGCATGTTCAGTTCGATGCCGTCGTAGCCGCAATCGCGGAGGGTGGCGAAGGTGTCGCGGGTGGGCGTGTCCATCACGATGAAGCTGTATTTCATGTCGCGGGTTTTATCTTATCGTCAACGCGGACGGTGAGTACGAGGCAGCCTGCGAGGAAGAAGGCGGCGGCGATGAAAGCGAGGGCGGTGTGCATGGGGTAGCCGGCGGAGAGGAGGTAGCCGATGACGGTGGGGCCGATAAAGCCGCCGAGGTTGCCGACGGAATTGATGAGGCCGACTGAGGCTGCTGCGGCTGTTTGGCCGAGGGCGGCAGTGGGGAGAGTCCAGAAGGGGCCGGGCCAGGCGTAAACGAAGAGTCCGGAGAGGCAGAGCCAGAGCATTTCGACTTCGAGTGACTGGTTGGGACGGCCGGCGAAGAAGAAAAAAATGCCGGCGAACCACATGGGGATGGCGGTGTGGAAACGGCGTTCGCCCGTGTGATCTGAGGAGCGGCCGAAGAGGGTCATGCCGAGGATGGAGGCGGCGAAGGGGAGCGCGGCTAATGCGCTTGCTCTGGCTGCGGACATGCTTAGTTCGGCGGCGCGGATGATCGATGGGACCCAGAGCTGAAAGGCGTAGGTGCCGATGTTGACGCAGGCCATCGAGATTGCCAGGAGGAGGATGCGGCGGTCTCGGAAGGCGGCCCAGGGGGAGGCGTGCTGTGGGCTGGCGGTGGATTCGGAGGCAAGCTGATTTACTAGCCAGTCGCGTTCTGGTGGGGAGAGCCAGGTGGCTTGAGAGGGGCGGTCTGTGAGGTAGCGTAATGTGACGAAGCCGAGGAGGATGGCGGGGATGCCTTCGAGGATGAACATCCAGCGCCAGTTGAGGGAGTGGAGGATCAGGGCGGAGAGGGGGCCGCCGAGGACTTGAGAGACGGGGACGCCGAGGATGAGGCCGGCGACGGCTTTGGCGCGTTCTTTGCGTGGGAACCAGTGGCCGAGGTAAACGATGATGCCGGGGAAGAAGCCGGCTTCTGCGCAACCCAGCAGAAAGCGTGCGCCGTAGAATTCGTTTGGGGTGCGGACAAAGCCGATCAAGACGGTGCAGAGGCCCCAGGTGATGAGGATGCGGGCAATCCATTTGCGGGCGCTGTAGCGTTCTACGATGAGTGCGCCGGGGATTTCGAGCAGGAAATAGCCAATGAAAAAGATGCCCGCGCCGAGGCCGAAGGCGGCTTCTGAGAAGCCTAGGTCTGCGCTCATGGGGGCTTTGGCGAAGGCGACGTTGGCGCGATCAAGGAAGGCGACGATGTAGAGGAGGAAGACGTAGGGGAGGATGCGTCGCCGTACTTTGCGGAGGGTGGATGCGGCTACGGGGTCTGGGCTCTGCACGGATGGGCAACAGGATATCAATTTGTGAGGAAGCACTTTGATTTAACTAGCTTAAGTAGCTGCTTCATCAAAGATTTACAAAATGGGAACGCTTCTTTCGATTTAGAGATTGAGTCTTTCTAATATAATCAATCCATTATGGTTGCTTGTAAAGAGATGGCCCGGCGGAGTTTTTTTGAGCGTGCAACGCAGTTTTTGGGCTTGCTGATTGCTGGTGGAATGGGGATTCCGGCACTGACTTATTTGTTGCGGGGGCCGAATTCCGTTTCGCCGGGTGGGTTTGTAGATGCGGCGGATTTGGGTGCGATGAAGCCTCGCATTCCCGAAGAAGTATCGTTTCAGCGTGTCCGCAAGGATGGCTGGAAGCTGATGGCGGAGAAGTCGACAGCATGGGTGGTGAAGTTGTCGGATACAGAAGTGGTGGCATACTCGCCGCAGTGTACGCATCTGGGTTGCGCCTACCGGTATGAAGAAAGTAAGAACGAATTTGTGTGTCCTTGCCACTCAACGAATTTTTCCATTGATGGGAAAGTATTAAATGGGCCAGCACCGAGGGATCTGGATCGCTTTCCGGTAAAGGTACAGGGGACGCGGTTGCTGATTGGCACGATTGAGAATGCTACGCCAGTTGACGGAAAGAAGAAGAGCTAACCATGCGCGCGCTGATCGACTGGATTGAAGACCGGACCGGGTTGATCTCGACAGTTAAACACTTCATGAATGAAGAGATTCCGGCGAGCTCTGGCTGGCAACAGGTGTTTGGGTCTGTGGCAATGTTCCTGTTTCTGGTGCAGGCGTTTACAGGGATCATGCTGGGTCTGAATTATGGGCCGACACCGGGGGAAGCACACAGCAGCTTGCGCTATATCATGACGGAGCTGAGTGGAGGGGCGCTGATTCGCGGGCTGCATCACTGGGGTGCGTCGGCGATGGTGATCGTGGTGGTTCTGCACATGGTTCAGGTTTTCATTTGGGGGGCTTACAAGAAGCCTCGTGAGGCAACCTGGCTGGCTGGAGTGGTGTTGTTGCTTTTTACACTAGCTTTTGCGTTGACCGGCTATTTGTTGCCCTGGGATAACCGGGCTTATTGGGGCACAGTTGTGACGACGCAGATTGCGGCCGGGGTGCCTTTGATGGGGCCTTATGTGTTGCGGTTGATGGGGGCTGAAGACGGAGTTGGTGTGGTTACCTTTGCACGGTTTTATACGGCGCATGTGTTGATACTTCCGGCGGTGACTTTCTTGCTGATTGTGTTTCACGTGTATCTGGTGAGGCGGCATGGGGTGGCTCCGGCACCGGGTGATGAATTGTTGCCGAAGCAGAAGTTTTATCCGAAGCAGGTGTTCAAGGATACGTTTGCAATTTTCGTTGTGTTTGCGACTTTGTTTACGCTGTCGATTGTGGCGAAGGCACCGCTGGGGCGGATTGCCGACCCTACGGACACTTCGTTTATTCCAAGGCCGGAGTGGTACTTTCAGTTTCTGTTTCAGTTACTGAAGTATTGCGAGGGGCCACTGGAGTTGTTTGCGACGGTGTTGTTGCCGGGATTGGCTGTGGGTGGATTGATGGCAGTTCCGTTTCTGGATCGTACGCCGGTCATGAAGGTTACGAAGCGGACGACGGCGTTTGCGGTGGTTCTTTTGTGTGCCGTTGGGTGGGGTGGATTGACCGCATCGGCAATTGTTGAAACTCCGAAGGAAGCAGCGCTGGCTGAGGCGATGGGCCCGATGGAGTGGGTGGAGCTGACGCCGATTGAGATGGCTGGCGTTGGGTATTTTGAGAAGGAAAAATGCGGCACCTGCCATACCCTGGGCCTGACCGATGAAGGCAAGCCAGGGCCGAATATGGGCACGGGTGGGGTGTCGCGTGATGTGCCCTGGATGGTGGCGCACTTTAAGAAGCCTGGGACGCCGATGTCCATGATGCCGCTGAAGCCGAATGAGATGAATGCGCTGGCGTCGTTTTTGATTAAGCTGACGCCGCAGAATGCGGTGAAGATGAGTGAGGTGCCGGCGTTTGCGTGGCAGGGCGCACTGGTCTATCAGAAGAATCAGTGCGGGGTTTGCCATCAGGTGAATGGCGCGGGGATGAATAACGGGCCGCCGCTCAATGGGTTGTCGAAGCGGCATAAGGCGGACTGGATCAAGGATCACTTCAAGAATCCGCAGAAGTACGATTCAGATTCTACGATGCCTTCTTATAAGTTCAATGCGGCGGATGAAGAGGCGATTACCCAGTATTTGCTGGCGCTGCCTTAGGCGGGGTACTGCGGCCATGGTGCGAGCCTGCTGGAGGGTCTTACCAGCGGTGATGCAGCCTGGAAGATCCGGAAAGCAGACACCGAAGGCGGATCTGGATTCTTTGTGAAGTACGAGTGAGTTTTAAGCCGGATTGCTTTTCAATGCTGATATGGATGTCTCGTTGCGGATGCGGGAGGTGACCAACTACTCGTCCAAAGCCTAACTTTGATGGCCAGTAGCTTCATCATGAATGCAGCGAGAGCCGATAAGTCCTCTGGATGAAACAACGAAGGTTTTGGTTCGGCAGTTCGACCTCGCTAGAATATACGGCAGAGATGGCCAAGAAGATCAAGGGCGTTGAGAGACCGATTGGAATCGACCTGTTTGCCGGCGCGGGGGGCCTGTCGCTGGGTTTTCAACTTGCGGGTTTTGAAGTGGCTGCCGCTGTTGAACTCGATCCGATACATGCCGCGATCCATGAATTCAATTTTCCGGCGTGTGCAACTATTTGCGAATCGGTTGCCAATCTGAGCGGTATTGAGATTCGCCAAAGAGCGGGACTAGGGAACCGGGACGTGGACGTGATATTTGGTGGTGCTCCTTGCCAGGGATTTAGCTTGATCGGGAAGCGAGCCATGGATGATCCCCGAAATCAACTCGTTCATCATTTCGTGCGGATTGTCGAAGAGATTCACCCCAAGTACTTTGTTTTTGAAAATGTCAAAGGCCTCACGATAGGCGAGCACAAGAAGTTCCTTGAAGAAATTATTGAAGGCTTTCGACAGACCGGCTACCGGGTGGTTGAAGATTACAGAGTCCTGAATGCCAGTAGTTTTGGCGTGCCGCAAGATCGCAAGCGGCTCTTCTTGTTGGGGGCCCGGAAGGACTGCAAGCTTCCGTCGTATCCGAAAGCAACGCACGAAAGAACTCTTCATAAGACTGCAACGGGCCTTCTAAAATCGACGCCAACTGTTTGGGAGGCGATAGGGGATCTGCCTGAGGCTGACGATTTTGATGAGCTGCTCCAGCAGGATTGGGTAAAAACCCGGTTTAAAGAACCCAGCACATATTCAATGGGGTTAAGGCAGAAGCCAGACGAAAATGGACTCGAACAACTGAGCTCAAGCATGAGAACGGTTCATTCGCCGGTGTCGCAAAAGCGATTTTCGCAGACTTCATTTGGGGAGAGCGAAGCGATAAGCCGATTTCTCAAGCTGGACCCGAATGGAGTTTGTAACACGTTGAGGGCGGGGACGGCGAGTGATCGAGGCGCTTTTACCTCACCGCGGCCGATACACCCTTATCGCCCGCGATGCATCACTGTGCGAGAAGCTGCCCGGCTGCATTCTTATCCGGATTGGTTTCGCTTTCACTCGACCAAATGGCACGGATTTCGTCAGGTTGGTAACTCGGTTCCCCCCCTTTTAGGTAAAGCCGTCGCGGAATCAGTGCTGAAAGCCATTGGGCAGAACCCTGATGAAAAGCAGGATTATCAAGCGGGCGACATCAAACTTGTAACGATGAACATGCGGGAAGCCGCTAATTATTTCGGGGTGCCAAGCGACACGATTCCCCAGAGGAACCGCAAGAATTCAAAAAAAGAACAGTATGCCTAAGCAAGCACGATACGATGCCTTAATTGTCGAGATCTTTGGAAATCACTACAGCCCGGGCGTCGAAGCTTTTGATTTCGAGAGGTCAGAAATCGAAGAGGCGGCAGCGAAGTTAAAGATTTCGCTGCCTAAGAACTTGGGAGATGTAATCTACTCGTTTCGCTATCGCAAGTTGGTGCCAGAGCAAATCAGGTCTACGGCCCGCCCTGGTCTGGAATGGGTAATTGAACCTGCGGGTCAGGCAGTCTATCGATTCAGACAAGCGGTACCAAGCAGAATCTTGCCTAGACCCGATTTGGCCTGCATCAAGATCCCCGATTCGACCCCAGAGATTATCGTTGCGCACGCTATGAACGATGAGCAGGCACTGTTAGCCAAACTACGGTACAACCGGATCGTCGACATCTTCCTCGGCATCACCGGATATTCGCTGCAAAATCATTTAAGAACCACTGTAAAGGGTATTGGCCAAATCGAGATCGACGAAATCTATGTTGGGGTAAACCGGAACGGCCAGCAGTTTATCGTTCCCGTGCAAGCAAAGGGCGGCACCGACAAATTGGCTACGATTCAGACCAAACAAGATCTCGCCTTTTGCCGGCAAAAGTATCCTCAACTCATTTGCAGGCCCATTTCTGCGCAATTTCTTAGCGGTGGTGTCATTGCGGTATTTGAACTCACAATGGAGGGCGAGGAAGTGAAGGTGGTCGATGAGCGCCACTACAAGCTTGTGGCCTGCGATCAGATTACTGCTTCCGAATTGGACACCTATCGGAATCGATCTAGCTAGCTGTTGCCCAACCTCTTCAGGAAAAAGTTTCGCAGTCATTCACCTCTAGCGCCAAAGCGCTAAGATACGGGCATGACGCCGTTGCTGAGTTTGTATCTTCTTCTCGCTGCGACCAATGACCCGCTCCCCAAAGAGCTTGAGTATCGGCTTTCTCTCGCGCGGGCATTGCCTGCACCTTATTCTGGCGCTGTAATCGTTGCGCTGTTACCTTCGGCCAAGTTGAGTTCGGCTCAAATTGTTCCGCTGGCTCAAGAGGCTTATCAGCTTGCGGGCAAGGATACCGCTGTTGCTTTGCGCGCCTGGATTGCTTACCGCGATAACTTCGATAAGGAACGTGATGTGGCTCTCGCCTTTCCTCTGCGGGGCGATAGCGTGAAGGCTGGCTGTGATGCGCTGGAAGTGTCTGACCCTCACGATTACTATCGCTGGGCACTGCAGGCCGGGAGTCGCGAGTTTGGCATGGCTAGCCGGAATGTACGGTCTGCTGTTGAAGTAGGCCGGGTGGCTGAGGCTGTGCTTGAAAGTGGGAATGACCAGCAGGTGTTGATGCTGACTAGTATGCTCGCCGGGGCTGTTGGCTCAGACCGGGAGTTTGTTGAGGCGCTGCGCTACACCTCGCTGCATAACTCTGTGATCAAGCTGACAGAGAAGAGTTCCGCGAATTCGGCCCGGCTCCTTCTGACTGGCTATCGGAACTTTCTGACTAACAATCTCTCTGGCCGGCGTTGTGCCGGAAATCGCGCGGAGGAGTTTAAGGGGATCCTTGAGGAGTTCAACCAGGCGGCGATTCGGGTGCGTGGTGTGGTGCCGTTGGGGCCTGAGGCGACACGGGTGAATTCCGTGGATACGACCACCCGTGACATGATGCCAAATACCTTCGCGCTGGCGCACAAGGTGACACATGCTCCCGCCGATGATACTGCGGTGCGCAGTATGCTGACCGAGATCAGCCAGTTTCGTCTGGAGCAGAAGCCGGGAACTACTGGCTCCGCTGAAGAGTCGAAGGCTTATCTCTATGGGCGGTTTGCCGAGCGGATGGGGAAGAGCCCGATGCAGGACCGGGTGATGGAGGACTGGGTCCGATTTGTTGCCCATAGCGGGTTGCGTGAGGCTAACCCAAAGGTCTGGTTCCGCTGTGCGAGAAGCTTTTATGATTGGTCGCGGAAGTCGGCTATCCGGCAGTCGATGGTAGAGGCGGCTGGGGATCCGGCGTTGACCGCCTATATCAAGCTGACGGTTTTGCTGCCTGAATCCGAAGTAGCTCGCGTGCTTCCTTAATCAGGGGGCCGTAAACTTCTTTGTCGTATGGCGGGCAGCCGCTGGCGAATTGGCCATATTCGTTGTGCTTCTGACGCATGAGCCAGGTGCAGAAAGTCACGGTACGGCAGACTTGCTTTGCATCGAGTTCGCCGCGCTCCAAAATGTCTTTGGCGAAATGCGGGTAGGCGAGTGCACCCCGGCCGTAGCCGAAGAACTGGATGTCGCCGCGATCCAGGTTCGCAGCGGCTGCATTGGGGGCGTAAATCTGCAGCCAGCTATAGCCGGTGCCGACCATCGGCAGGCCTGGGAATTCGCGCTGGAGCTCTCCTGCGATGCGGAAGTGGCGCTCGACGCCGAGCAGCGGATGCTCGGGCATTTCGTAGTTGCCTTCATCGGGCTTCTCAAAAGGGCGGCCGACGTGCGGGTTGTAGTAGGGGCAACCTATAGAGACGTTCAGGAGATCAATGCCGGCTCGCTTGTAGATCGCAATCGCAGCCTTGACGTCGGTGAGGTCTTCTTTGAGGGGGTCGTTGGGATTGACGCCGAAGCCGTGGGGGTAGGGCAGATCGTAGGGGAGCGGGACGCCGATGTTTTCTTTGGACGCATCCTTGACATAAGGCACGCTGTCGAAGCAGCCCAGGCGCATGGTGAGCGTGAAGTAGTTGCCGAACCTGGCGCGGATCTTGCCCAGGACGTTTACGGCGAAGCGGGTGCGATTTTCGATGGAGCCGCCGTAGCGGCCTTCACGCAGTTTGGCACCCATAAGTTCGCTCAGCAGGTAGCCATGGGTGATCTTCATGTCGAGGGCGGTGAAGCCGGCGTCTTTGGCCATGGAGGCGCCTTCAACGTAGTAGTCTTCGAGACGCTCAAGCTCGTCGTCGCTAATGACGGGGTGATCGGCGGGGGTGTTGGATTTCTTGTCGATCAGCGGGTTGTGATAGGCGATGGTTTTGTTAGGGACAGAGTAGCGACCGGAGTGGGTGAGCTGGATCGGGACGAGCAGATCGTTGGTGTTACCCCAGATGGCTTTGTGCCTGGACAATATGCAAGCGTGGATTTTGGCGTAAGACGCGAGATTGTTTCTGGTGATCCAGAGCTGGCGCGGGTTGGCGCGACCATCATGGCGAATGGCTGTGGCTTCAAACCAGAGAAGCTTGGCACCGCCTTCGGCAAAGCGGACGTAGCGGCGGGTGGTGAGCTCGCCGGGAGTGCCGTCGAGTTCTCCGTCGCAGCCTTCCATGGGGTGGATGCACATGCTGTTGCCGATGGTGCGGTCGCCGACAGCGACTTTGCGGCCAAGAATTTCACTGATGCGGGATTTTTCGCCGACAAATTTTACGTTGCGGCAACCGAGTTGGGCTGCCTCAGCTTCCAGCTCGCTGAGTGCCTTGTATTGGAAGTACCTCATCCTCTTTACTTGAGCCGGGCAAGAGTGCCACGGCGATTGCTCCCACTGCCGCCATTACGAAGACTACGTTTAAGGCGATCCCATAATTGCCGTAATTTTCCCTTAGCCACGAAACGCCATAAGGGAACCACGTTTGTCCTATTGTATCTGTTGGCAGGATGATCGCCATTGCACGGGCGAGAGAATTCACACCAAATTGTTCTGCAGCCATGAGCGGAATCAACATGTAGTCTGCACCCATGCCGAAGCCGAAGAGGATGGCGAAGAGGTAGAAGTTCATGTCCTGGCCGGGGGTGACCAGCAGGAGAAGCGGGATGGTACCGGCAACCATGAAGTAGGTAACCATCATCGCGAGCTTCTTAGGGAAGCGGTCTGCGACGTAGCCCATGACGAGACGCCCGGCGATTGAGCTCCAGAGGATGTAGAGAGTAGCGTCGGCACTCATGCCGTTGAGAATGCCTTGATCGGTGAAGCCTTGTTCTTTGAAAACGAACTTCATGTGCTGATTGATCGAACCGATAGCGCCGATGGAACACGCGCTGCCGATCAGAAGGAGCCAAAAGGAGCGCTGCGAAAGCAGGTAAGAGAAGCTTTTGGGCGCGGCATTCATTTCTGCTGGAGCAAAGAGGCCGCCGTCGGGGAACTGGCCTTTTTCTGCGGGCTTGTCGCGCATGAAGATCAGGGCGAGCGGCCAGGCCATCAACATCATGCCACCGATCAAAATGAGCGCCTGCTGAAAGCCGTAACCTTCTGTAAGTGGCTTGGCAATCAGCTTCTGGGATATGCCGCCGATGAGACCGACACCAAGATAAACCATTGCCATTGCCTTGCCGCGATTCTTGCGGAACCACTGGCTGACTATTACCTGATGGACGATAGGGCCGGAGAAGATGTAGCCAACAATGTAGAGTACCCAGAAGGCGTAATACATTTGGAGAGTTCCGGTAAGGTTGCCGATCCCAACTAATCCAAAGAATGCGCCGATTTGTTGTTCGAATGGCCGCATGAAAGCGCTACCCATAAACCCAAAGCCGATGAAGGCGAGCGCGGTACAGCCGGTGCCGATGGCGAGGAGTTTTCGGGGAGAGTATTTGTGGACGATCAGCGGGCCAACCCAAAGAGTGAGGGTGGCTGCTAGCGGGAAGCCCAGGGTGATTTCTTTACGGGTCCAGCCGAAGGCCTTCTCGTAATAGTCGTAGAAGAAGGGCATGCCGTAGTAGGGGATGCCGACGGCGATGCCGAAGGTGAGAAAGGCGAAGGCGACAATCCACCAACCGAAAAAGCTTTTTTGCGCACTGTCTTGAGTCATAAGAAAAACCTAAGTTATCACAGGGTTCGCATGTGGAAGCCGCCGTCGACGTTGAGTCGCTGGCCGGCGCAATAGTCGAGATGGCCTTCGGCGATAGAGCGGACGGCTTTTGCGATGTCTGAGGTCTCGCCCATGCGGCGCTGAGGCAGCAGGCCATTCGCGATCTTTTCGTCATAAATCGATTCGACCTTGCTGATCATGTCGGTGCGGATGATGCCGGGCTGGATCTCGAATACGAGGATGCCTTCAGGGGCGAGGCGGGCGGCGAAGGTCTGGGCCGACATGGAGAGGCCGGCTTTGGAGATGCAATAGCCGGCACGGTTGGTGCTGGAGGTGAAGGCACTGATGGAGGTGACGAAGACGATGCGGCCTGAGCCTTGAGTGAGCATCAGGTTGGCGACGGCCTGGGTGAGGAAGTGGGGGCCTTTGAGGTTGGTGTTGATGAGCTCTTCGAAGCTTTCGGGGGTGGCCGCGAGGATGTCGTTCCGTTCGCGGGGGGCGATTCCGGCATTGTTGACGAGCAGGTCGATGCGGCCGAATCTGTCTTTGGCAAACTGGACTAGCGCGTCGCGGTCAGCGGCGGAGCTGATGTCGCTCTGGATGATTTCGGCGCCGGTGCCGGCACGGAGGCTTTCTGCGGCTTCACGGTTGCCACGGTAGGTGGCGATGATCTGGTGGGTTTTGGAGAGTTCTTGTGCGATTCCGCGGCCAATGCCCCGGCTGGCGCCGGTGACTAGGGCAATAGGTTGAGCCATTTCTTGATGCTACTCGGTCCCAGTTGCGCATTCGGTCATAATCGAATCAATCTTATGATGAAGCCAAAACATGCTGTGAACATTATTGGGTTATTGCTTTGGATTTGGGCCTGCGCTGTGGTGCTGCCGCCGCTGTTGAGATCGCAAACCGATGGTGTGGCGCAAGCGCCCAAGGAGCAGATGGATGTGTTACAGCGGATGATCGAATCGAGCAAGAACGATTTGGCACGCGTACAGCAGTTGTTGTTGTTCCTGGCGGGGCTGGGTGCGGTTTATGGACTCGTGCAAGGGACACTGGCCTACAAAAATCTGGAGGCGATTGAGAAACGATCCCAGGAAGACGCTAAACGCTACAAGGAATGGGTGGAAGAGCAGAAGAAGGACCTGGATCGATCCCAGAAAGAACTGGAAGCTTTGTTGCCCGGATTTCAGGGGTTGGACAAGCGGTTGCATGGCGCTGAACAGCAAATCAGCTCGATACAGGAAAAGGTAGGCATTTACCGGACGCAGTTTAAGAATGTGAGCGAGGAAGATCGCGGGCGGATCGAATTTTTCGAGCAATATTTACCGGCCTTTGAGATTCTGCGCGGACAGAAAAAAGATCAACTGGGGCGGCTTTATCTGGGGATGAGTGTGTACTACCTGGCGAAAGCGAGAGAGGGACGAATTTGGGGAAGTCAATTGCCTGGTACTGAAGGGTTGATAAAGGGTGGAGAGGTGGGGCTGGACCCAGAGAGCGGGGTACGGCTCGAAGCAGCGGAGTATTCAAAGGCCATGATGAGGAGCCGATTGTACCTGGACCGCTCGACTCAATTGGCGAGTGGGGATTACCGCGTGCTGAACGAGCAAGCCTATCGTTACTTGCACGACGGAGAGGAGGGTGTCATGACGGGAAGCCCACTGTCGAAGCTAAACCGCTTGAGGCTGGCGCGTGAACTCTTGCAACAGAGCCTGAAAGCTTTTGGAGGCCAGCAACGCGCACTGACAACACTTGCCTTCATTGAAGACGAAGAGGGCCGCTTTGGGGAAGCCGAGAAACTATACCGGAAGGCGCTGAGTTTAGAGCTTTGGGAAGAGGAAGGCCAGCAGCCAACACAAGCACAGAGGGAAATGATGCACTACAACTTTGCTTGTTGCCTCGCGCAAAAGCTTCAGGCTGTGAAGGACGATCAGGAAAAGCTGGAACTGGGAAGGCGAAGCCTTGAACAGCTACAAAAGTGCTTCAGTTATTCCAGTGCGAAACTGCCCTATTTAAGAGAAGATGTTCGGGAAGGAAACAACTTGGCGGGCATCCGCGAAGTGCAGCATTGTTGGCAGGATTTGACGAAACGCTTGGCTAAGCTTGAAGCGGAGCAGCAGAACCGGGCATGACTTTGCGCATGATGATCTCTTTTCTGTTATAGGATAGCATTTTATTTGAATTCAGGCAGTCTTGCGGTTTTTGATGCGGGCCATGAGGCCGCTTGCGATTTGTTTGCCTTTTTCGAAGGCGTCTTCGTAGGCTGCCTTGCGCTCTGTGCGGGTGTACTTGTAGCCGAAACGGTAATACCGTTCGAGGCCCGCGCCAACAACATAGGTGCCGGCGTAGGCGACAGCGGCTTTGGGGATCAACCCGCCACCGAGCGGAATCTTGCCAATCAGTTCACGTGCGACTGCGCGCCAACCAAATGCGCCAGCAATGATTGAGCCCACTTCACCACGCTGCTCTCCGTAGCCGATCGCGCGGTCATTGGCCGCGCCCAGGTAAAAGGCGAGGCGAATCTGATTCATTGTGAGAATCACTGAATCGGAGGCGAACTCGCCAGCAGCCCAGCCTAAGCCCAGCAAGGGGGCCATGTTCGGTAGAGCTGTTGCCAGGGAGAAGGCGGCGTTTTCCATCGAGATCTTGTGGATGAGGCGTTGGCAGACTTCTTCACGGAAGGGAGGAAAAAGACGGGCAAGGGGGAGCCCGAGGGCTTCTTGCCGGTCGAGAATTTGCTTGACGACGCGACGCGGGTCTTCTCGCCTGTAGATGAAGGCATTGGCCGGGGCGATGGCGTCTTCAGCATAGATTTCGAGATCGAAGTGATCTGGTTTGCTGTCTTCGCCTTCGAGGTAAATCATGCGTGAGGCTTCTGCACGTTTAGCCGGGCTGATTGATGCGGGCATGAGCCATCCCGCCATTGTGGTGTAGGAAGAAGCCTGGGAGGCTACTAGACGAATGGACACACGCTGCTCGGCCATTTCCCGGACTTCAGCGGGATTGAGCGATGTGACGGCTTGGCGCAACTGAGATAGCAAACTCATGGTCTTCCCTCATTCTACATACGTAATACAACATCAACGCGTTCCCGCCAGTTGCAGTTGAGGCCGATGCGGATCATTTCGCACTGGGGTGGCAGGAAATGGAGCACTGCCTCAGACATCGGATGAAAGTGTAGCGAAGGTGAGACTAAAAACACCTTAGGAGCGTTTCGGGATATTTCGCGTCCTGGAAAATATCCGCTGCTAGCGAAGTCACCTGCTGCCAGGTGATGGCAGACGCGGAGCCAGTAGTCGAAGGCCTGGAGCGGGAGGTGAATGTCTTCTGTCGCCTTAAGCTCGAGGATGCTCAAGTGGCCGTCGCGGTCGATTGCCAGAAGGTCGAGGGCGCTGCGCTCGCCATGGAGGCTGCCGAGGGCCTGGCCGAAGGCGATGCCGGGGATGAGGTTGGCGTCGATGTCCTGGATCTGGCTGCGGACTTGAGATTCGAGCCAGCGCTCAGGCTGGTTCAGGTAGAGGGGGTTGTTGCGGTCTGCCGCTTTTGCGTGCCGGAATTCGCTGACTTCCTGTATGAGAGCTTCGATGGCGGGGATTTCTTTGGGGCTAGCTTTGCGTTTGCGCCGGAAACCGTAATCGAGGGTGGGCTTTTCGTTACCGCTCGCTTGACGGAGGCGAGCGATCTCGAGGCCCCGGATGCGGTAGCCGATACTGCCGTCGGCTTCTTCGATCCAGTCGATTTGCGGGTATTTCAGGAGGACTTCGATCCACCAGGCAGGCCCGCCGAGGCGTGAGTACCGCGGGGCGAGGGTGGATTCAAGATTGCCGTGATCGGCGGGGTCGATTTGATACTCGCCACCGTCTTTTGAGTAGAGCCAAATGTCGACAGTGAGCTTCTTCGGGTCAAGGTGCCGAGCGAGCAACATGACAGCGCGGGCGTGGCTTTCTGGCAGATAAAGCAGGAGGCGGCCGGCGGCGATGTCGCCATGATTGCGGCGGATGTGGTCAAGCCAGACGAGGGCGAAGGTGAGGGCGTGGAAGCTGGTGTCGCGATCTGGGGCACCCAGTGCGGCGACGGATTGTTGACCGCGGATGAGGAGCGCGGTGGGGAAGATGGGCGAGAGGGAGTTTTCGAGCTTGGCTTCGCTGCGGAAGGATTCCCAACGCCAGTTGCCGTAGTGGCGGTTGAGGAAGAGGCGGAATTGCTCAGTGAAGGCGGAGCGTTTGGTCTTCTCGATGACGGGGCCAGTGCGGGCGTCGGCGACGTCGACGAGTGTAACCGGGTGGCTCGATTTCCCGAATCGGAACGCTTCGAGTTCCATTTTCTTGCGCGACGGGGGTTTGCAACTGAGGATGCGGCGGGACCAGACGCGGCCCTCGTCCCAAGCCTCAAGCCAGGCACCGCGCGGGGAAATGTCGATCTTGAAGCGGTCTTTGACGAGCACCAGCGGCTTTTCGCCCTGCTCGAGCAGGGCGGGGGCCTGGCAGGTGGCTATAAAATCGTGAATTGCGACAGCGATCTGGTGGGGGACCATTGTTATGCCTGTTTGCAGTTTGCGTGCCAAACTCAAAGGAGTGCTCAAAGAACGTCTGGCTGAAGTAGAAAATCGATTGGCCCTGGCCTGTCAGAAGGCTGGGCGCAAGCGGGATGAGGTGTTGCTGCTGGCAGTGACAAAGGTGTTCTTGGCGGATGTGATTTTGGAAGCGTATGAGATGGGGCTGCGTGATTTTGGAGAAAATTACGTGCAGGAGTTTGAGGGGAAGTTCCCACTGGTGTCGCATTTGGCGGGTGCCAATTTTCATTTGATCGGGCATCTGCAATCGAATAAGGCGCGCAAGGCGGCGGAGCTGTTTAGCCACATCCATACGGTGGATTCGTCGAAGCTGGCGCGGCGGATTGATGAGGCGGCAACGTCGCCCAAGGAAGTTTTGATCGAAGTGAAGCTGTCGCACGAGGACGCCAAGCACGGCTGCGCTCCTGAGAACTTGTCGGAGCTGATCGACGGGATTGCCGCTTGTCCGAAGCTGAAATTGACGGGGTTGATGACGATGCCGCCGTGGGATGAAAATGCCGAGACGGCGCGGCCCTATTTTGTGGCGTTGCGCAGTTTGGCTGAGAAGCATGGGCTGCCGCAATTGTCGATGGGGATGTCGAATGATCTTGAGGTGGCGATTGAAGAGGGGTCGACGGTGGTTAGGGTGGGGACGGCGCTCTTTGGCAAGCGCCAGAAGCCGCAATGAAGCTGGGATATTTTGCGCCGATGCCTCCGGCGGCGACAGGCGTGGCTCAGTATGCGGCGACTTTGCTGAAGCAGTTGGAGCGGCGCTTTGAGATTGCCGCCGGTGCGGATGCGAACTTGTATCAGGTGGGGAATAACGGGTTGCACTGGGAGATCTACTTGCGGGCGATTGCAAAGCCCGGGGTGGTGTTGTTGCATGATGCCTGTCTGCATCATTTGCTGCTGGGGAAGCTGACGCGGGCGCAGTATGTCGAAGAGTTTGTCTACAATTACGGGGAGTGGTTCCGGCAGACGGCGGAACGATATTGGGAGGGGCGCGGGATGAGCGGGTCCGATACGCGGTACTTTGAGCGGCCTCTTTTGAAGCGGCTCTGTGAGGGGGCCAGGCTGGTGGTGGTGCATAACCGCGCGGCGGAGGCGGCGGTGTTGAGCCATGCGCCGGGCGTGAAGGTTGCAGTGTTGCCGCATTTGTTTAAGGCCCCGCGGGATCACTTTTACCGCGAGGTGGATGAGTATCGCGAGCGGGTGTTGGGGGTGCGTCGAGAGGAGTGTCTGTTTGCTGTGCTGGGGCATTTGCGGGAATCGAAACGCGTGGATGCGGTGTTGCGGGTGTTTGAGGCTCTGCGTAGGCAGGGGTTGAAGGTGAGGTTGCTGGTGCAGGGGGATTTTGTGGGGCCGGATCTGGAGCGGGCGCTTGGCGACAGGCTCAAGGCGGAGTGGATTGTGCGCCGTGGGTATTTGAGTGAAGAAGAGTGGTGGATGCAGGCTCATGCTCTCGATGTGGGGATTAATTTGCGGTGGCCGCTGGCGGGGGAATCGAGCGGGATCGCGACGCGGTTGATGGGGATTGGCAAGCCGGTGATTGTGACGCGGAGTCTGGAGACGGACGACTTGCCGGAGGTGGCTTGTGTGAAGGTGGATCCGGGCTTGGCGGAGCAGGAGGAGCTAGAGCGGTTTGTGGCGTGGCTGGCGCTGAATGTGGAGGCGCGGCGGGCAGTGGGGCGGCATGCGGCGATTCATACGCAGCAGTGGCATGGGGTAGAGCGGGTGGGGGGGCTGTTGGCGGATTGGGTCCGCGAGGCGTTTGACGCTGGGGGGCGTGCGGGGCTAAGCTAAAAGAGTTGCTACAGCGAGGCGCGGTAGCCAAGTGGTAAGGCAGAGGTCTGCAAAACCTTTATGCACCGGTTCGACTCCGGTTCGCGCCTCCAAAATTCCTTTCCCTTCTTTCATTCTTTTTTTTAGATTCACCTTTTCGATAACGGAGTTGTATTCAGCTATGGCTAATCGTTTAAAAGTCCTTGAGGGTACTGCTGAAGATTTTTTTTCGATCACTTGGAAGAGCTCAGAAGCTGGATCGAGAAGAAAAGCTCTTGCGCGAAATGCTTGTCACGTTTGAAGATCCGGCGCAGTTGATGCGTGCGCTCACCGTCAAGCGGGTCGATTTGCTCGCAGCCATTCGCAAGCAGCCCGTTGGCCTTTCAGAGCTTGCTCAAACGTTCAACCGTGGTCGCGCCGCTGTGGACAGAGATGTGAAAGTACTTGCCTCGCTGGGGCTTCTCAAAACAGTGTGGGAAGTTAACCCTGGTCATGGCCGCAAGAAGATTGTTCAACCGCTGGCAAGCAGTATGAACTTATTACTTTGATCTGAGTCACAGGCAAAGCCATTTACGAATTTAACACTGGCAAATGACTGCTTGGGCCTACTACTTTGAAGCTTCAAGGCGAAAACGCGAGGCTACTTCGGATCCCAAGTTTGAAGGATCGTTATTTTGGACTTGTGGTCAAAAGAAATGGCAATCCGTGAAATTGGAATCGCTTTCTGACTTTCTGGGGTCCCAAATTTATACGACACAAAATGTTGGTTGCAATCGACGATGACGGCAGGAAGTCTACCTTGGCTTCCTGTATAGTTAGTTAGGAAATGCTCGATCAGCACTTCCTTACCGATCAGTTTGCGAAGCTGGTACACGATGTTCGTGCGTTCGGCGATTAACGCTTCAAATTGATCCTCAGAGGCTTCGACGGTTGACGGGCCTCTTCTGACGTAGGATCTCCCAGCAAAGTGTGGTCTATGCTCGCTGCCAGGAATAACAACTGCGATGCAGCCCTTCTGACCTTCTTCAATCGGGACCAGATGCCTGTATATCGGCGGGTAGGCCGTATCGAGCCTATCATTGATCGATTTTTGCAATGATTCCAGAACAGACGAAAGTGATTTTCCAGGGTCCGTTGATGTTGCTTGAGGCTGCCCGTCATCGTCTACTCCAACGAATAGGATTGCCGGGTAACCTCGTGGTGTAGAATTCGCGAAGGCAACGGCAACTTGCAACCAATCGCCCTGCTGCTTCAAGGGTTTCCTTTCAATGAAATCGTGCTCGCCAGATCGAAGCTTTGAAAGGAGTGCCTCAGGTGTTAAGGACTCTGCCAATAATCTCGGATCTGGAAAATCCTCAAGTTGGATTCGCGACATGTTTCAAGTTTAACTGCACGTTCAGCCGATTTTGGGCAAGAACGCTATTAACCGCGCCGAGGCTTGAGCTAGCTTGCTTTCTCAAGCACATCCTCAACGGCTTCAGGGTGTTTGGCGATCACAGCCAGCAGTACTCTGGTCGACGCATCAGGCCTGGCGCGGCCTTGTTCCCAGTTCTTGAGGGTCGACGGGGGAAACCCGAACTTTGCGGCAAATTGGCTCTGGCTTAGGCCCATGTCTAGCCTGATTTGCCGTACATCGAGGGCGGGCGGGGACACTACAGTGACACGCACCTTGGTTGCCTTCCCGCTAGACCATGCGATGGCCTCTTCAAGGCTCTCGATAATTTTTTGGCCTACACTCTTGGCCTCAGCCTTTCGGCCTTCTTTGATCAGTTTTCGTGTTGCCATCGTTTTCTCCTATTACAGTTTTGAGAAGTTTTCGACCAATTTGGGGACGAGCAGCTTCATTCTGTTTCGCTCAGCAACTGATAGATTCGCTTGAGCCGATTTTGCATAGACGGTCAGCAATATGAGAGGCATTCGCTCATTGTGGAAATAGTAAATTACGCGAGCGCCTCCTCTTTTGCCCATCCCAGGCAGAGCCCAGCGTAACTTTCGGATTCCACCAGCGCCGGGAACAATTGCACCTGCTTCAGGGAATTCCCCCAGAAACCCAACCAACGCGCTACGCTCGTCCTCCTCGAAAATCGCCTCTGAGTCGCGCAAGAAGTGGAGGCTTTCAATAACCGTCATTGGAGGACGACGCATTCCTCTACTATACGCAACTTGCGCACACAATGACAATATCAACAGTGCGGCGACCCAGCTTATTGTATCCTGATTTGACTAGCCCGTTGGTGGCCGCCCCTGTTTGCCGTGCTATCTGGACCTGTTTTCTGTAGCACCTAGTCAAACATGAAAACCTCAGTCATTTGACAGCGTGTCGGATACCGCTGGCGGCGATGGTTTTTTAACAGCCCAGGTCTTGCTCAGATTGCTGCGGGCAGCGCGTGTGGCCGGGGGCACTGCTTGCATGCCATACCAAGCTGGACACGAGCCAGCATAATGTTTTCTCCCTAGCCTGCCGTTCTAAAGAGTAATGCGCAACCCGTCTCTCGACTCACTTCGCGCAGTCGCTATTCTGCTTGTCTTTTGTTACCACTCCGAAGGGGCGTACTATGTTTCGCGATTTGGCTGGGTCGGCGTTGATCTCTTCTTCGTGCTCAGTGGATTTCTTGTGTCTGGTCTGCTCTTTCGCGAGTATCAAGTGACCAGTCAGTTGCGAGCCGGACGATTCCTGATGCGCCGGGCACTCAAGATCTATCCACAGTTCTATTTCTTTCTTGCGGTGACGATAGCAGTGGCGCTGTGGCAGGGGAATCCTCCGCCCCTGGCGCATGCTGTCGCTGAGGCCGCCTTTGTTCAAAACTACTTCACTGGCCTTTGGACGCACACCTGGTCACTGGGGGTGGAAGAGCACTTCTATTTGCTGCTGACTCTGGTGATGGTGCTGCTTGCGCGACGAGGTGGCGATAACCCGTTCCGCATTCTTCCGGCTTCGATTGCGGCAAGCGGATTGGTAGTTTTGTGCTTTCGGTGTTTGACACTCCAGATGCATCCGCAAGTCACTGATCTCATCCATGTCTTCCCTTCGCATTTGCGCATCGATTCGCTGCTGGCTGGAGTGCTGGTCGCCTACTGGCATCACTTTGATGGGGATTGGCTTAAAGATGCGATGAGCCGCCTGGGTGGCTGGGCCCCGCCCCTGAGCATCGTGCTGCTCTCGCCGGTCATCTTGCTCACCCGAGAGCACCCTTTCATGGTGAGCATTGGTTTCTCAATGGCGGCTCTGGCATTTGTGCTGCTATTGCTGACCGTTCTCTACCCGGTGAAGCCAGCCAGGACGCCATCGCGGAGCCTGAGGGCGATGGCCGCGCTGGGTCAGGTATCGTATGCCTTCTACCTTTGGCACGGGCCTGTACTGTTTTATTGCGAAACACTTATCATTCGCTGGAGATCAAACGGAATATTTATCCCGCTGGCCTTGCACATGATCATTGGGTTCGCCGCTTCGCTTGCCATGGCAATCCTAACCACAAAGCTGCTGGAACTGCCCGTGCTCCGGCTCCGTGATCGCTTCTTCCCGTCCGCCCGGCCTACTTAGCGCGAAGCGTTCCCAGCCCGCCATCGACACCAAAGACCTGACCGGTGATCCAGGCGTTGTTTGGGTCAAGAAGAAACTCGATCATTGAAGCGATGTCACCTGGCTTGCCGATGCGGTTGAGAGCATGCATTGCGGTGGAAGCTTTGAGTGCTGCTTCGTTGCCGGTGATGCGTGTGGCGAGTGGGGTGTCGACCAAGCCAGGGGCGACGCAATTGACGCGAATATTTCTGGCGGCATAGGTGGCAGCGGCCGAGAGCGCGAGGCCCATTACGCCTGCTTTGGCCGCTGCGATGGCTTCGTGATTGGCATAGCCAAGACGGGCGGCGGCAGTAGAGATTAATACTACAGAGCCGCCGTTTGGCATGTTCTTGACGCCCGCGCGAAGGGCAATGAACGCCGTCTTGAGATTGGTATCAATCGTCTGCTGGAATTCGACTTCGGTGGTGATGTGAGCGGGTTTGAGCAGAATGCTGCCAGCACAATTGACGATGCCGTCGATGGGGCCAAAGGCCTGCACTCCCGCTTCTACCGCTTCGAGATTCGTCAAGTCGGTGACGACGTATTGCGCGTTCACTTCGGCGCAGAGGGCAGCTAACTTCTCACCATTACGACCAATGAGCAATAGCTCATGGCCCTTGGCGGCGAGACGGCGTGTTAGTGCGGTACCAGTGCCGCCGTAAGCGGCCGTGATGACGTATTTCATTGGTAGCGTTCCTTGATTTCGTTTGCCTGTTTTGTGATGACGGCTTTCTTTGCGGGCTCAATGCGTACCAGGTTGCGCAACTGCATATCCATACGACCCACTTTGGTCAGCTTCGTTTCGTGGCGCATTAAGAAGTCCCAGTAGAGCGTGGTGAAGGGGCAGGCTTTTTCTCCTACCGACTCTGCCGGGTCGTACTGGCATTTGCTGCAATAGTTCGACATGCGCTGGATGTACTTGCCTGTCGCTGCGTAAGGCTTGGACGCCATGATTCCGCCATCTGCAAACTGGCTCATGCCGAGCGTATTGGGCAGTTCTACCCACTCGACGGCATCAACATAAACAGCCAAATACCATTCGTGGACGCGCTTGGGATCGACGCCAAGAAGCAGTGTGAACAGGCCCGTCACCATCAGGCGCTGGATGTGATGGGCGTAGCCGTAATCGAGAGTCTGCCCGATGGTCTGGCTGAGGCAGGTCATTTCAGTATTGCCGGTCCAGTAGAAAGAAGGTAGAGGCTGGGTGGCTTCCAGGGCGTTCTTGCCGATGTAGTCCGGCATATATAGCCAATAGATGCCACGTACGTATTCCCGCCAGCCGAGGATCTGACGGATGAAGCCTTCGACGGCTGCCAGAGGCGCATCGCCTCGCTCGTAGGCTTCCTGAGCGGCATTGCAGGCTTCTCGCGGGTCGAGCAGTTTGAGGTTGAGACTGCTGGCGATACGGGCGTGATAAAGCCAAGGTTCGCCCGTCCACATCGCGTCCTGGTAGGTGCCGAAGTGGGGAAGGCGGTTGGTGATGAAGTCGTCTAGCGCCAGCTTTGCGCCGGCGTGTGTGACGGGCCACTTGAAGTGTTCGAGCTTGCCGGGGTGTTTTGCGAAGCGTTGCTCGACCAGGATCATTACTTCCTGCGTGATTTTGTCCGGTGCAAATTCAAGCGGGGCAGGGAGGAGACCCGGGCCTGATTTGGGGAAGCTGCCGCGATTTTCTGAATCGTAATTCCATTCACCGCCAATCGGCTTGTCCTTCACCATCAGAATCTTGTAGCGGCGGCGCATCTCGCGGTAGAAATACTCCATCCGCAATTGTTTGCGGCCTTTAGCGTGTTCGCGGAAGTCATCAACGGACGAGAGGAAATGGCGGTCCGGGCGGGTTTCAAGGTTTGGGATAGCCTGCCGGAATTCTTCGAGCAGGCGGTATTCGCCGGGCTCAACGAGAATCACTTTGGCCGGTTTGTGCTCTTTGATTGCAGCCTTGAGTTCTGCGAGGAGGCTGCCTTTGTTGGCTTTTTCGTCGAGTTGGCGATAATCCACCTTGAAGCCGCGCGACTTTAAGGCCTCGCGGAAGTGGCGCATTGCTGCCAGGAAAATAGTGATGCGAGCTTTGTGATTCCAAACGGCGACAGCCTCAGAATCGACTTCAGCCATCCAGACAACGTCGTGACTGGGGTCGAAGCCGTCGAAGGCTGCGCTGGAGGGATCCAACTGATCGCCGAGTATGACAACAAGATTCACACTTGTATAGATGCCATGACTGCCGTCACGGCGTAAATTGTTGGGCACGTGCGCGAGACCGGTTGTCGTCACGCGTGTCCGGTGCAGTTTACGCGGTGACGGCCATGTCTTGGCTGGGGGGTGGAACGGGTACGGCAGGCTTCTCGCCACCGTGGAATTTGACGCTGACAAGCTTTGAAACACCAGGTTCCTGCATCGTCACACCATACATGGAGCTTGAAGCTTCCATCGTGCGTTTGGCGTGCGTAATGAAGATGAACTGCGTATTATCTGACATCTCCTTCACCAGTTTGGTGAGGCGGATGATGTTAGCTTCGTCCAGCGGCGCATCGACTTCGTCGAGTACGCAGAAGGGGCTGGGCTGGAATTTGAAGATGGCCATCAGCAGGGCCATTGCGGTCATGGCGCGCTCGCCACCGCTCAGAAGCAATACGTTCTGCAGACGCTTGCCGGGAGGTGAGGCGATGATATCGATACCGCTTTCATTGACGTTGGTTGGGTCGGTGAGGCGCATCTCGCCCGCGCCGCCGTTGAAGAGAATCTGGTAGGTGATGCGGAAGAATTCGTTGATCTTGTCGAAGGCCTCCTGGAAGCGCTTCTTCGACTCGACGTCGATTTCCTGAATCGCCTTCTCAGTGTCCTTGATGGAATCGAGCAAGTCCTGACGCTGGGCATTCAAGAAGTCATAGCGCTGCTGTGACTCTTCAAATTCCTGCAGGGCATCCTGATTCACCGGGCCGAGTGCTTCGATCTTCCGGCGCACTTCGGTGTACTTCTCTTCGGCTTCGGCCAGTTGCATTTCATCGAGAACAGTCTCTTCGGTTGCTGCGAGTTCTGCGACGGCAAGCCCTAGTTCTTTCTGGCACATCTCTTCAAGATGCTTGATGTCGCTTTGCTTGCGGACGAGGTCGACTTCAGCGTGCTGGCGCTTATCGGATACGGCGGCGACATTCTGCCGCATGCTACGCAGTTGATCTTCGAGGGTTGCCAGAAGCGCTCGAACTTCCTCTTCATCCCTGGCAAGTGAGGCTACATTGGTTTTGCCTGTTTCGATTTGGGCGGCGAGGTCAGTTGCCTTCTGGTCGAGCTCAATGTTGTCGTTGAGCAACTGGGCACGGTTGACGCCAAGACGTTCCATCTCGGCAGACAAGTATTCCTTGCGGCGGCCCTGTTCGTTCAAGGTGTTGTTCAGGCGCTGTACGGTGCCAGTGGCATTGCGCAGGCGCTCTTCTCCGCTGGCCAGTTGAGCGCGGAGAGTGGAATGCTCTTCGTTGGCCGAGTTGTACTGCATCTGCAACTGGTCGAGGGCACCACGTTCTGCTTCGAGTGCGGCTTCCATCGCGACGCGCGCGAGGTCTTTTTCGGTGCTGCCCTTGTCGAGGTTTTCACGCAGATCGGTAAGGCGTTTGCCTTCCCCTGCCAGACGGTCGAGTTCGACGCGGGCATTGGAGAGATAGCGTGCGGCGCGCTGAAGGTCTGTCGCAAGCTGGCGCTGTTCCTGATCAAGAACGAGGGCGCTCTTCTCTTCTTGCTGTTGTTCCTGACGCAGTTTCTCGAGATCGGCAGCCAGGGCAGTCTGATCGACTTCAAGCTGCTGCAGGCGGGTGGAATTCTGTTCCAGCTCGATCTGCTTGGTGCTGTGCTGGGTGGTCAGTTCTTTGAGTTCTCGCTTTAGAGCGAGAGGGCCGCTGGAACTCTTCTTGCCGCCCGTTACTGCGTAGCCGTGATAACAGACGCCGTCGGGGAGCAGGAAGTAGACATCCGGGTATTGAAGCGCGAGGCGCTGTGCTGATTCGTGATTCTCAGCGAGGAAGCAACGAGTGATACGAGGCAGCAGCTCAGAGGGGGCATACTTGAAACCATTGGTCATCTTCAACACATCGCTGAGACGTCCGACGATTCCGGTTTCAGGGCCTACGGGAGGTTCTTCTACCCTGCCCCGCGTGAAGTTGGAATCGGGGTCAGGGTGTACTAGGAAAGTGGCGCGCCCTTCCAAATCCTGCTTCATTAGCTGGATGCCGCGCTGCGCGTCGTCCCATTGATGCACCACAACATATTCGAGTTCTTCAATCAGAAACTCTTCTGTCGCCTTCTCATAAGCTGTGTCGACTTCGATGAAGTCGGCCAGCACGCCCATGGGCTTAAGGCCAGTCGCTTCGCCCTTGCCAATTGCTGTGAAGAGTTTCTTCACCGAATCGGTGGTGTAGCTGCGATGGTTGATGATGTCTTCGAGCGAATCGCGACGAGCTTTCAGGCGCGAGGTCTCCGTGCGGAGGACGTCCTGGGCACGGCGTGTGTCGTTTAGCTGCTGGCGACGTGAGTTCAACTCGGTCTCGACGTATTTGCGACGGTCTGCAATATTCTCAAGCGTCATCTGGCGGGCGCTGAGCTTTTCGCTCAACTCGGCGCGGATCTTCTCGAGACGCTCTGATTCGGCCTGAGCTTCGGTTTCTTCGCGGGTGGCTCGCTCGATGTTCTTGGTGACGCCCTGTTGCTGTGTCTCAACCTGGGTCAACTGATTGCGCAGACGGTTGACTTCACCAAGCAGACTGAAGATCTGCTGGCGGTTGCGCTCAAGTTGGCTCGCGCGCTCTCGCAGTTGCTGGGACAACGTATCGCGCTGCCTGGACTTCTCTTCCACCTGAGAGCGCAATTGCTGCGCCTGGGTGTTGAGATCAGCGGCTTCTTTTTGAGCAGCCTCCATCTCACCGCGGATCTCGGTGAGACGGATTTCAAGGTTGGCAACTTCGGCTTCGCTGGTGGCTAGACGTTGGTCGATGTTGCCAATCTGCTGTGATTGACTGCTCAGTTTGCCACGCGTGCGCTCTGCTTCGAGTTCAAACTCGGCGAGTTGCTTGCGGGCTGCGGTAAGAGCGGCTTCGATCTCAAAGAATCGAGCACGCTGCTTTTGCTGTTCGGCGTCTTGTAATGCAAGAGCGGCCGAGATTTCGTTGTAGGCGTTAGTGGATTCGCCAAGCTCAAGCGCTACCTTGGCGGCTTCGCGTTCGAGGTAACGGAAGCGATTGGAGAGAACCAGTTTGACGTGGCCATCGAGCTCAGTCTTGAGCTCTTCATAACGTTTGGCCTTGGCGGCCTGACGCTTGAGGCTATTTACCTGGCGGCCCACTTCTTCCAGGATGTCGAAGACGCGGTTTAGATTTTGACGGGCGCTCTCAAGGCGGCTCTCGGCCAGACGGCGGCGAGTCTTGAACTTGGTGATGCCGGCGGCTTCTTCGATGATGGCGCGGCGGTCCATCGGTTTGTTGGAAAGAATCTGGCCGATGCGGCCCTGTTCGATGATCGCGTAGCTTTCCGGCCCCAGGCCTGAGCCCATGAAGACGTCCTGGATGTCGCGCAAACGGGCGAGCTTGCCGTCGATCAGATATTCGCTCTCGCCGGAGCGATAGAGACGCCGCGTGACTGTGATCTCGCGCGGACCCTTGGATTTAGTTTCTGCTGCTTCTGCCTTGCTGTCGGACTTTTCTCGCGGAAGAACCCGGTCTAGAAAGCTGCCGTCGGAATCCACCATCGACAAGGTGACACTAGCCATACCAAGGGGTTTGCGGTCTTTGGTTCCTGCGAATATGACATCTTCCATCCGTCCGCCACGAAGAGTCTTGGCGGATTGCTCTCCGAGTACCCAACTGATGGCGTCGCTCAGATTTGATTTTCCACAACCGTTTGGGCCAACAATAGCCGCAACGCCTTCCCCTTGAAAGCGCATTTCTGTACGGTCGCAGAATGACTTAAAGCCTTGTAATTCCAGGCGTTTCAGTTTTAGCAATGGAGTGATCCCCTCGCAGAATAGAACTTCACCGACCGCGCACTTTCAGAACTGAAAGGCAGTCAGCACTCGGGGGGGAGTGATTTCAGACTAAACCACAATTCCCGAGAAGTAAAGCGGCATCTGCTATCCAGTGGTGAAGTATTCGTCTACCACTATATCTTGTATGCATTACCGTATCCTTCGATGAGATAGACTCTATCCAGTTATGTTGCTTAAAGTCTCTCTGATGATTTTGCTCTGCGCCTTGGTTTATGCGCAAGAGTTCCGCTCTACAATTTCTGGCCGGGTGACTGACCCATCCGGCGCATCCATCCCCAGCGCAAAAGTAATCGCGACCGAAGCCAATACCGGCGCAAAGTCGGAAGCCACCACCAGCCTGGACGGCGAGTACACGCTACCCTTTCTCTCACCTGGGCCTTACAAGCTTTCGGTGGAAGTGCAGGGTTTCAAGAAGTACACCCAAAGCGGCATCACAATCGGAACAAACGTGCGTGTTGCCCAGGATATTGTGCTCCAGATTGGAAGCCAGGCGGAATCGGTTACTGTAACGGCAGACGTAGCGCTGCTATCCACCGCCTCTGCCAGTGTCGGGCAGGTGATCACTTCAAGCCAGATTGAAAATATGCCGATGAATGGGAGAACGGCCTTAACGCTGGCGCAGTTGGCTTATGGCGTTACACCTTCGAGCGACCCCCGCTTTACGCGTCCTTTCGACAATGCCGGTCCGTCTGGTTTTTCGATGGGTGGTGGTCAGGGGGGATCGAATGAACTGCTGCTAGATGGTGCGCCCGATATGACCCGCAATCGCCGGGTTGCTTACAATCCTCCAGTTGACTCTGTCGCAGAAGTGAAGGTGGAAGCGTTTCAGCCCGATGCTGCTTATGGCAACACCTCTGGTGGCACCGTCAATGTCGTCATGAAGGGCGGTACGAATGACTTTCATGGCAGCCTATATGAGTTCAACCAGGTATCGCGACTGAAGGCGACGCCGTTCTTTACGAATGCGGCTAATCAGCGCAAGCCTGTGACGCGGTTCAACCAGTACGGTGGATCGATCGGCGGACCGATCTGGATTCCGAAGTTGATTAACGGGAAAAACAAGCTCTTTTTCTTCTTTACTTATGAGGGCATCAAGCAGTCTGAGCCCGAGCCGACTTTTTCAACAATCCCATCTGCGGAGCAGCGGCGAGGGGATTTTAGTGCGCTCACTTCACAGGGCGTCACCATTTACGACCCCACTACGGGCGTCCTTGCCAATGGGATCATTACCCGCCAGCCCTTTGCTGGCAATGTAATCCCGGCGAATCGCCTCAGCCCAGTGGCCACAAAGATCCTTGATTTCCTTCCTGCACCAAACGCGGCGGGAAGCAATATCGGCCAGAACAATCGCTTTGACAACGCCGTTCGCAGTGACAATTTTTCCAGCTACGTGGGCCGATTCGACTGGAACATCTCTGATCGCCATAAGCTCTTTTTCAACATGCGACAAAACGACCGGGTGGAAAATCGCGGCAACCGGTACAACAATATCGTCTCGGGAGGATTCTTGAGCCGGGTCAACTGGGGCTTCCTGTTTGACGATGTTTATACCGCAACTCCGACCTTGCTCTTCAATACTCGCGTCAATTGGAACCGCTTCGTTGAAGGCACCACTCGCTCAAGTGATGGTTTCGACTTCACCTCCCTTGGTCTGCCTGCTGCCCTCAAGGCCAGCAGCACGAAAAACGTATTTCCGCGAATCGACTTTCCAGATAACAGCTTTAGTGACTTTGGTGATAACGGCGGTGACAAGACTCCATTCGATACCTATCAGATCTTTGAGAGCATCACCAAGATCACTGGAAAGCATAACCTCAAGTTCGGCGCGGATCTTCGCAAGCTGATTGAAAGTTCGAACGCTTTCGGCAATTCGAGCGGCCTCTACACTTTTGGCCCGGAATGGACTCGTGCCGCTTCTAATGCAGCGAACGCCCGCATCGGTCAGGATCTTGCCGGTATGTTGCTTGGACTGCCGACTGGCGGCAACTTCCAGGTTGCCGCCTCTCGCACGAACCAGTCCTACTATTCTGCTTTTTTCGTCCAGGATGACTGGCGCATTCGCAACAACCTAACCCTCAACATTGGTCTTCGTTATGAATCCGAAACCGGCACTACCGAGCGCTTTAACCGGACCCTCGCCGGCTTCGATCCAAACGCGCAGAACAGCATCGTAACCGCAGCGATTGCCAACTACACGGCTGCTCCCAGCGCGATTCTCCCGGTTTCGCAGTTCAACCCACGAGGTGGCGTCTTCTTCGCTTCTCCCAACAAACGCACCATTTATGATCCTTACAAGTTCAGCTTTTCGCCACGCTTCGGGTTAAGCTGGCAGCCTGGCTGGGCCAAAGGAATGGTGATCCGTGGCGGCGCTGGTCTTTTCGTCGGCACCTACGGAACCTTTGGTATTCAACAGCCTGGCTTCAGCCGTCAGACGGACTTGGTTGGTGCTAGCGGCGGTGTCTTCCTGACGCCTGCTTCTACTCTTGCCAATCCTTACCCTGCAGGGATTCTACAGCCGGTAGGTAGCTCGCTTGGTGCCGATACATTCCTGGGTCAGACGGTTCGCACGGTGGATCGCAAGCTCGGTAGCCCGCAGACATGGCGCTGGAATTTCAATATTCAGAAGACGGTTGGCAAAAATGCGGTCATTGAAATCGGCTACATCGGTTCTGATGCTACTCGAATTCCCGAATTACGCGATCTGAACTTCGTGCCCAACCAGTTTTTGTCTACGAGTCCGGCACGAGATCAAGCTACAATCACGCGACTGGCGACAGTTGTACCGAACCCTTTCCGGGGCTTGATTCCGGGCACCGGCCTTAACGGGAACACCTTCTCCCAGGACAACTTGCTGCGCGCCTTCCCGCAATTTAGCGGCAACGGCGGCGTCAGCGTAGAAGCTCAGGCCAATGGCTTCTCCAAGTTCCATATGCTTCAGACGCGTTATGAAAAGCGATTCTCGAATGGCCTGCAGTTTCTTGCCAACTACCAATGGTCGAAGATGCTCGAAGCGACCAACCGCTTGAACGCTGGTGATTCCCGCTTGCAGTATCGTGTCGCAGGTGAAGACCGGCCGCAGCGATTTGTCTTCTCTGGTAGTTATGAACTTCCCATCGGCAAAGGCAAAGCCCTGATTGGCAACGCGGGTGCCTGGGGCAATCGGCTTGTGGGCGGCTGGCAGCTCAACACTATTTACAGTTTGCAGAGTGGTGGCCCGGTGGAGTTTGGCAACGCAATCTATTTCGGTGGCGACCTTCAGTGGAAAGACCGCAATCTCCAGCAGGTCTTCGACGTGACGCGATTTGAACGTGTCGCAGCCAACCAGCTTGGCGCAAACGTTCGCACTTTTCCACAGGCCTTTCCTGCTTATCGCGGCGACAAGATCAACAACATCGATATCTCGATGATCAAGAATATTCAGATTGTGGAACGAATCACGGCGCAATTCCGAGTTGAGTCGTTTAACGCATTCAATCACACCATCTTCAATGGCCCGGATACCAATCCAACCAGCGGTAACTTCGGTCGCATCACCAGCGCTTCGAATTTGCCGCGAACGTATCAGATGGCGCTTCGCTTGCGCTGGTAAGCGCCAGCAACATAAGTTGACTCGTATTTGGCAGCCAGCGCGATAGTGATTTCGGTTAGTTTACCTGGGAGATCCCAGCAGCAAAACTAGCAATGCAATCCGCTAGCCTCGCCTGTGATGACCTGAGGCGTCACCTTATCTGTAAAGCGGAAGCAATTGATGTCCACCAATCGCCTCAGTACGATCTCAACCAGCAACGTTTCATTAGGCTTCAAAATTGCACCCATCGTTTGTGGCCGAACTACAGCCTTTTGGTATTTCACCAGACCTTCGGCCGGCCGGGCCGTGACTTCAAAGCCAACGGCAACCGAACTCAGTTTCTTGTGGTCGAGATAATAAGTCAGCCTACCCGGGTGTCTTGAATTTCGCTGCCTGTCGCGGAAGAAACCCTGCGGTAGTAGGTCGGGTGAAGCTTCTTCTCCAACTGTGAAGGCCACATCGTAGTCTTCGATCAAACTTCCCTTGTCATCTATTACACGCAGGCAGAGCATGGAGTGCGGGGGATTGGCGCACGAAAAATCACGTCCCAGCGAACGCCAACGGTCTACTCTTTCAGACTCCTGGACCATTTCAGAGCGAATGGCAAAGGTGCCTCGCAAAGACTCATAATCTGATTCGGTATTCACTCTCAGACACTCGAGTACAGCGTCTACCGCAGGATGCGCATTCTCCATCGTTACGCTGCTCATGATGCCCCGGGCCTTGCCTGAATGAGCCATTCCAGGCAGAATCGCCATCGCAGTCTCTGCGCTGCGCCTCCAACATACTGGTGCCAACTCACCACTCGGCTGTTGAGAGAGCCGCACGTAGCCATAGTTCAAATTTGCCGCTGCAACGCGGATTACACCATCAGAGCCCGCTTCTCCCGTATAGGAATTCAAATGATCGTAGAGGCTGCGATCAATGGTTTGCCCGGTAAGTACGAAAGGGAACACGCCATGAGCAGGCCCGTCATAATCCATCCAGTCGAGATTCAAGTTCCACTGTGACTCACTACCCAGCTCCAGCCAGTCGAGAATTTTTTGTCCCGGTTCCACCGATTCAATAAATGCCTTCATACGGCTTAAGCGGCTCTTTCCCAACTGTGCCAGTGCCGAACCATGATTGGCCGGGGCAAGCATTACCAAATGAGAAAGTCCTTCGCCACCGTGGCGCACAATCCAGTTGCGAAGGAGCGGGCCGCCAGTGGAATGCGTAATGCACGCAAAACTCTTCAAGCCCTTCTCGCGCACTGCCGTCTCAAAAGCCAGGCTCAGGTCGTCGAGACTCACCTGATCGCTAAAGCTTACGTACTTGCCAAGGTAAATGTGATCCACTCTGACCGTGTGACCGCAGCGGGCCAGTTCTGATTCCAACCGGCTGGGCAGATCTCCATACGTAGCAGTGTTTCGAACGCTATAGCCGTGGATAAATACAAGTTCCATCGGCGACCAAACTGCCAAGTCTAAAGCTGTACTTGCTCGCCCTCATGTCCAAGCCGTTGAAAACAAGCCCATGAATTCTGCAAAGATTTTGTGAATCGATAAAAGATGCAAATTACATGCAACTTTACTTGACGAGCGTTTGTAAACGTTGCATATTAAATGCATCGTTATATTATGAACACTCTATACGAACAACTGGGCGGAACAGCCGCCGTCGAAGCTGCTGTTGATATCTTCTACCGAAAGGTTCTCTCCGATGACCGTATCAGCCACTTTTTTGAGGGCGTCGATATGGATCACCAGATCACCAAGCAAAAAGCCTTTCTCACCATGGCCTTTGGCGGGCCGGTTCACTACACGGGGCAAGACATGCGTCGTGCCCACGCCCATCTCGTGCAGCGTGGCCTCAATGATTCCCACTTCGATGCGGTTGTCGAAATTCTTGGACAAAGCCTCACCGAGTTGAATGTGTCTCCAGATCTCATCGCTCAAGTTGCGGCTGTCGCCGAATCGACCCGGGCCGATGTATTGAATCGTTAACCAATGGCTGTGATTGATTGGGATGGGCAACAAATTGAGTTGACCCTTGGAGAATCTGTTCTCGATGGATTGCTTCGAAGCGGTATCACCATTCCGCATTCCTGCCGTGCTGGAGTCTGCCAGAGTTGTCTGGTGCGAGCCGCTTCGGGGAAGCCAACTTCAACTTCTCAAGCGGGTCTTAAGCCGGCATTGACGGAGCAGTCCTACTTTCTTGCCTGCATTTGTCATCCTAAGGACGATCTTGCTGTGGAAGCGCCCGGTGCCGGGGTGCGCAGTACGGCGCGCTTGCTTGAGGTCAGCCCACTTAGCCCCACGGTGCTTCGGGTTCTCCTCCAGCCGGATGCTCCACAGACGCATCGTGCTGGTCAATACCTAACGCTTTTTAGAGAAGACGGCCTCGCCCGCAGCTACTCGATTGCCAGCCTGCCTACAGAAGCTACGCTCGAGCTTCACGTGCGCAAAATCCCCAATGGCCAAATGAGTTCCTGGCTTGCTGATGCCGCAACACCCGGTGAACAAGTCAGTATCCAGGGCCCGGCAGGCAACTGCTTCTACACCATGGGCGCAATCGATCAACCACTTCTGCTCGCGGGCACTGGCACCGGGCTTGCACCTCTCTACGGCATCCTGCGCGACGCGATCGAGCAAGGACATCAAGGGCCAATCTGGCTCTATCACGGAGCGCTCAACCAGCACGGCCTCTACCTGCAAGTGGAGCTCGAAGGGCTCGCCGCAAAACACTCGAATCTTCAGTATCAGCCTGCTCTGCTTGATACCCACGGGCCGATCACTGACGTTATCTTTGGCGATCATCCGCAGCTCAAAGGCTGGCGCGGCTTCCTATGTGGCGACCCATTGATCGTCAACCAACTCAAGAAGCGTGCCTTTCTCGCTGGAATGGCCAGCCGCGATATTCATAGCGACGCCTTTGTCTCTGCCCCTTCAACCAGCTAACCTATTGGCTGGATGCATCTGACTCTCCACACTGACTACGCGCTTCGGGTCCTGCTCTACCTGGCCCACTTCCCGGATCGCCGCGTCAATACCCGCGAGATTAGCGATGCTTTCGGGATTTCAAAGAACCACCTTGTCCGGGTCATCCAAAATCTCGCTGAACACAATTTTGTTTCCACCACGATGGGCCGCGGCGGTGGAGTCAGCTTGTTAGCGAGTCCAGACAAAATCAGGCTTAGTGATGTGGTCAAAGCCTGTGAACCCAACATGAATATGGTGGAGTGTTTCGATATGGAATCGAACACCTGCCCCATCGTGCCAGTCTGCGGACTCAAGGTGCCGCTCAGGGCCGCACTAGAGAGTTTTCTGGCCACTCTCGACCAATACACTCTTGCCGACGCTGTTCAGACGGCCTCTCACAATCGCTTCGCCAAATTTCTTCTGCCCGGCTGATCGCTTTCAGCTTTGGCTGACGCTTGATAAAGTGAGGACCAAATATGACACGCAGACTTATCCCCTTCACTCTTGCTTCGGCCTTTATCGCCTCGCAGGCCCAAGCACAGCCGAACCCCTCCGGCGACTGGATCATGAATCTTCTAAGGTCCAGCATGGAGACTAAGAAAGGCGTCACACTGCAAGTGAGAGGCCAAGCCATCTCGATCATCGTCACGGCAATTGGTGATGCATTTGTCGAAGGCCGCAACCAGCAATACAGCAAGTTTGTCGTCCGCCTCGCCGCAATTGATGCCGCTGCTATCGCCTAAGTGATTCAAGCTCGTTGCTGTCCCGAAAGCATTAAACTGAACCCCCGAGATCACGCTCTGCCAGCCGGGCTTGCGATTGAGATGGATGGCGGGGCTGAGAGTCCGGTAGGGTTAGGGATCGCTGGTGGTGGGGAGAAGGCGCTGGAGCAGATGCGCGAGATCGGAAAGTTGTTGCAGCCGATTCGGGCGGGGCTGGTGGTGGCGGGACCGATATTGGGCCGATCATGCGGGAGGGTGTGATTGGTAGTGGGGTGAGGACTGTTGGGGAGCGGTATATGGAATGGCATCATACTGCGGCCGATACTTTGGACAAGATCGACCCGATGGAGTTTAATAAGAATGTTGCGCAGCTTGCGGTGTTTGCTTATGTGCTGGCGGATATGGATGTGAGGTTGGGGCAATGAACTGTATCGAAGAACTTGCTAAGAAATTGTCGACGGAAAAATGGAGCGGAGAAGCAAAGTGGAGCCTCGAGACTGCTCGGCTCAGTATCCGGGCTGGTCATCGGTGCGAATATTGCGGTCTTGACTTCTTGGAGAGCGTGCACAACTATAGGCTTTTTGAAGTCGACCACATCGTTCCGAAGGGCGAGCCTTGGACAGAAGCTGAAGAAAACAAAGCGGTTGCTTGCAGGGTCTGCAACTCCTGGCTGAAACACGCCTATGATCCCCGCGAAGGGGAAGTTGGCTTATCGCGAGAAGAGTTAATCTTCAGAGCGCGAAGACATATTTCTGCGAAGCGGGCAGAAGTGGCTGCCGAGATTGAATTTATGAAATCGCTAATCTTCTCGAAGGATCGCTAGCGGTTTCTGATTGAGGATGCGGGCGCTGGCGGCCCAGCCGGCGGCGTTGGCTATCAGGGCAGAGCCGAGGATGGCTATAGCTAGCGCTGTGTACTCCAGCTTGAATTCGGCTTCGGTGAAGAAACGCTTGAGGAGGATTCCGGTGAAGCCTGTTGCCAGTGCGCTTCCCAGAGTTCCGGCGCATAAGCCTAGCAGCAGGAATTCAACGCTGAAGATCGTGGCGATCTTGTTGCGGGTGGCTCCGAAGGTCTTAAGAATTACTACTTCGCGGATGCGGCGGAATCTCGTGCCGGCGACGCTGGCAGCTAGTATGATCACACCTCCGAGGATGGCGAAGGCGGAGATGAAGCGGATGACAATTGCGATTTGATCAATGACTTCCTGGATGATGTCGAGGACGTCGGCGATGTTGATGATGCTGATGGTTGGGTACTTGCTGTAGATGGCGGCTTGGACTTGGGCTACCTTGCCGGTCTTGACTCTTGCTCCAGCGAAGTAGATTACCGGCAACCCTTTTAGAGTTTGGGGGTCGAGGATAAATTCTTGTGTTGCTCCGGCTCTTACGCTTTCTTGTCTGAAGATGGTTGCTACTTCGGTGCGGAAGGTACGACCTGCGGAGGTCCAGTCGAGGACCATTCCGGGTTTGAGTTTGAGACTCTCGGCAGTATCCTGGGTGACTGCCACTCTGCCAGTTTCGGTTGCGGTGAACCACTTGCCCTGGAGAAGTTTGGTGCCTTTGGGTTGGTTTTGATTCCAGGTGATGGAGCGAGTCTGGAGGAAGCGGCGGGCGAAGCCTTTCAGTTCCATCTTGGAGACTTCAACGCCCTGGACGTGGGTGAGTCTGGCAGCGACGCTGGGGATGAGTTCGACGCCTTTTTCTACGCCGGGTTGCTCGTTGACTAGTTTGGTGACGCCGTCCTTCATCGTCTCGGTAATGTCGATCATGAAGACGTTGGGCATTCCGGGCGGGGCGCTTTCAGCGATCTCGGTGAGGATCGAGTGCTGGACCAGATAGATCGTGAGCGTGAACATGACACCGACGCCGATGGCGACTAGCACTGCTTCGGCTTGATTGCCGGGTCGGTAGAGATTGGCGAGGCCGTGGCGTAGGCTGCCTCTGGTGAGCGGGGAGAGGCGCTTGATGCCCTTAAGGAGGAGCCAGGCAAAGCCGCCGAGGATTGCGAGGCTTACCGCGAGACCGCCGGCGAACCAGGAGCCGAGGCGGATTGCTTCATCGAGCTTGGAGCCTGCAAGCCAGCCTGCCAGGAGGCCGAGGCCGACTAGGATGAGTGCGCCGCAGAGGATGGCAGTGCGGGATTGGGCCAGACGCTGACGCCAGGTGCCTTTGGCGGCGGCCATGTCGCGGCGGAAGATCGTGTTGGGTTTGATTTCGCGGATGCTGAGGAGCGGAGGGAGGGTGAAGAGGAGCGTGCTGAGGAGGCCGGCGAAGAAGCCTTGCGCGACCGAGGCCCAATCGAAGTAGAAGTCAGGACGCATTTGGAAGTAGCGCTCGATCAGGGTGGGGAAGGCGAGCTGGACGGCGACTCCGAAAGCGATGCCGAAGACGCCGCCAATCGCGCCGAGGGCTAGTGTTTGCATCAGGTAGATGCTGATAATTTGGCCGGAGCGAGCGCCCAAACATTTCATGACCGCGATGTTGTCGAGCTTTTGTTGGAGGTGTGAGTTCATGGCCATGGCGACGCCGAGAGAGCCGATGATGAGAGCGACGAGGCTGACGAGGCTGAGAAAGCTGGTGGCGGTGTTGAGACCACGGGTGATGAGGGGATGTGTTTCGCGATAGTCGGTGACGAGGGCGTCGGGGAAGGTCTTTTTGAGGAGGTTGCGGGTGGCTGTGACGTCAGATCCGAGGGGTGGGAGTTTGACGAGGAAGCGCTGGGCGGCGCGGCTGCCTTCGGTCAGTAGTTCGGTGGTGGCTAGAGCTTTGCGCGACATCATCATGCGCGGGCCGACGTTGAGGCTGCCGGTCATGCGGTCTGGTTCTTTTTCGACGATGGCGGCCACGCGGAAGTCTTTGCCGCCGAGGCGCATGGTGCCACCGACTTCGAGGTTGAGACGTAGCAGGAGATCTTGGGCGGCGACGACGCAGTTGTCGCAAAGGGCCTGAGCGATGCTTTGTTTGGGATTGAAAACGACTTCGCCGTAGAAGGGGTATTGGGTGGGGTCGACGGCTTTGAGCGAGACCAGGACGGGGATGGGGTTGCCGGGCTTGGCGGCCATGGTCACTGTCTCTGTGACTTGGGTGAGGCGGGCACCTTTGGTGTTGAAGCTATCGAGGACTTCCTGTTGTTTGGCGTCGGGTTGGATGAAGACGCGAGCGGAGACGTCACCGGCCATTAGGGTGCGGGCTTCGGAGTTGAGCATGCGCCGGAACGACGTTGAGAAGCCACGGACACCAGTAAGCGCGCCGACGCCGACGGCGACCGCGAGGATGACAAAAAGGAATTTGAAGCTGGAGGCACGGGCTTCCCGCCAAGCTATCTTGCGAGCAGCCCCGAGGGTAAAGCTTTGGGTCATGCTGCCTTCCGAAGGTCTGAAACGAGGAGGCCGTCGCGAAGGGTGATGACGCGGTCGGCATAGGAGGCGAGTTCTTTGTCGTGGGTGACCATGACGAGGGTGGTGCGCTCTTCCCGGTTGAGTTTGATGAGGAGGTCGAGGACGATGCGGCCGTTGGCAGTGTCGAGGTTACCGGTGGGTTCGTCGGCAAGCAGGATGGGAGGCTGAGTCATGAAAGCACGGGCGAGGGCGACGCGCTGTTGTTCGCCGCCCGAGAGTTGGACGGGATAGTGAGAGGCGCGGTCTAGGAGGCCGACCTGATCCAGCAGTAGTCTGGCCCGGGGACTGCCGTCGCCGGATTTGCCCGAAAGCTCGTGGGGCAGGAGGACATTTTCTTCGGCGGTAAGGGTGGGGATGAGCTGGTAGCTTTGAAAGACGAAGCCGATTTTGGAACCGCGAACTCGGGCCATGTCGTCTTCTTTGAGGTTGGTGATGTCGGTGCCATCGAGGAAGATATGGCCGGTGGTTGGGGCGTCGAGACCAGCCAGGAGGCCGAGGAGGGTGCTCTTGCCGCTGCCGGAAGCTCCCATGATGGCGACGAATTCGCCATGTGGAATTTGGAACGAAAGGCCCTTTAAGATCTTGACGAGGTGGGTGCCGGAATCGATTTCACGGGTGACTTGATCGACTTCGACTGCATTAAAATTCGACATTGAGTGCTGGTATTACTTATTCTGACAGTCGTGAGACTGTTTTCATTATTGCCGTCAACATTATTAGTGATGCTTGCTTTGGGCGGTTGCGCGCAGAAAAGTGCTGAGCCGGAAGAGAAGATCGATATTCCAAAGCCGACTGCTGCAATCCCTCCGAAGGATACGCGGCCTGTAGTGCTTTGTTTTGGAGATAGCATCACGGCAGGGTTTGGGCTAGAGGCTGGACAGACTTATCCCGATATTCTTCAAAAGATTCTAGACAAGAACGGATACAAGTATCAGGTTGTGAATGCGGGGATTAGCGGGGATACCACGTCGGGCGGAATTGACCGTTTGAATGATGTACTGAAGCTTGAGCCGAAGGTTACGCTGCTGGAACTAGGGGGAAATGACGGGTTGAGGGGAATTTATTTGGCCAAGAGCCGGGATAACCTGATGCAGATCTCCCGTCGTCTGGAAGCCCAGGGGAGCAAGATTTTACTATTGGGGATCACTTTGCCGCAGAACTACGGTTGGGATTATGTTCGAGATTTTGAAGGCATGTACAAAGGGCTGGCCGTGAATATGAAGTATCCATTTATGCCGTTCGTATTGCAGGGTGTGTACGGGCAGAAGGGGATGATGCAGGACGACGGAATTCATCCGACTGTTGCCGGGGCGGCGCAAGTGGCCAACAATGTTTACAAGTACTTGCAGCCGCTGCTTAGTAAGTAATTGGCGGCTTAGCGGAAAGGAAGCCAGAGCTGACGTTTGGCGAGGTAGGCGGTTTGGGCGTTGGTGCGCCTGGGGCGGTTGCTGAGGACGATGTCGTAGTTCATCTCGAGCTGGATGGCTTCGGCGGCATACTTATCAGGATCGGGTGTGCCGAGAGGCGGGCCGCCCGACTTTTGCACCCAAATATCAAGAGCGGCCCGAAGTTGTTCTTCAAGGCGCAGATCGGCACAACTCCACTTGCCTTCGCAGAGGATGGCTTTTTTGCGGCCGATTCGAACGAGTACGCTCATGAATGTCAAAGAGTGAGACTCTAAAAACAGTAACAAATCAAGGATGGCATGACCAAGATTTTTCCTTTTGACTACGATCAGCATGATTACCCGAATGGGTTGCGGTTGATTACGGTGCCGACTGGTTTTCCGCATATTGTGTCGCTTTACATCGTTGTGCATGTTGGGTCTCGCAATGAGACGGAGACAGGCAAAAGCGGATTTGCGCATCTGTTTGAGCACATGATGTTCAA
>JAYSVS010000142.1:0-14315 GCA_043718395.1 Acidobacteriota bacterium | reverse complement strand
GTCATGGCTGGTCTCCTTTGTTTTGGACTTCGAGTCCGTATCTGACGACAGCTTAACGCCGACGTACAGTCGAGGCCAGCCGCCTCATCCTATCTGGCTTTGTGGACAGCCTGGCTAGTCACCGTGCTTTGTGGACAGCCTGGCTAGTCACCGTGCGTTTTATTGCCGTTTTTACTGATTTTCTGAGAATCAGCCACCAGCCATTCATCCCAAGCCCCTTCTGTCCAGCTCGGCATATTTCGGGCCAACCTATTCATAAAAAGACATTTATCCCAACTTTCGTTTCCAGCTACGAATTGAAATTTTCGGCCCTCCGTGGCTCACATTTGGCAAAAAGCGCCAAGGGACAGGTCGATTTCAACCTGGCGTGACTGGAAGGCGGAAAAGCCCAATCCCACGAGTGGGCTTTTCCAACTCCCTAAAGTGAATTTCCTGCAGAAATGATGAGAAAAACATTTTGCGGTCTTGGTTTGACTGGAGCTGGATGTGTTTCTTGGGTTTACAGGTTTTTGGGTAGGCGGCGGGCCAGGTCGCGGGCCTCGTGGATAATGTTGATGATTTCGATCTTGCCATCTTTCAGAGAGCGGTAGACGATCACATGTCTTGGCGCGTCCACTCTGTCGCCTCTTATCTTCGATTTACTCAGGGCTATGTGATAGGTGCGAAGGCCCGAACCAAGTGATTTGGGAACTTCGCGGGAACCTGGCAGCAATGGGTTGCGGTCAAAAAGGCGACAAAAAGGCGACAGCCTGTACCGTCCCAAGCTGAATTTTGCAAAATCTTCCTATCGCCTGCTGTTGCCCATATTTGAGCTAATCACTGCATGACACTGCCATTATCCTCTCTGGCAGGAACAAGAAATTAGTGACAGAAAAGGCTGATTCCGGTAGTGTGAAAATAGAAGCAAAGGGTTGTCAATGAACCTGACCGTACAAATTCCTGATGATGTGGCTGTATGCGGTTGCGGCGTAGATGAAACGACAGGACGCAAGGCGATTGACGTTGACCCCCAAATCAAGGCGTCTAGCCTTAAACGTCTACGCCGGATCGAGGGCCAGGTTCGCTGCATTCAAAAATGGTTGAAGAGGATCGGGACTGTGCCGACATCATGATCCAGATTTCGGCAGTTCACGAGGCGCTCCGGACCGTTGGTCGGGCACTAATGCGCAATCACCTCACGCACTGTGCCTCCCAGGCCATCTCCAAAGGCACGCCGGAAGAGGCGCGAGCCATGTATGACGAGCTGCTCGAACTGATCTACAAGCATTCCCGATGATCCCCAATTCCGATAGGAGATGAACAACAACATGGAAATTGATCCGATTTGCAAGATGAAAGTTGATCCGAGCAAGGCGGCTGGAGAGAGCGAGTATCAGGGCAAGACCTACTACTTCTGCTCTCCCGGTTGCAAACAGAAATTTGACGCTAACCCGGCTCAATACGCTGGAAAGTAAGTAACCCGATGGTCACGCCTTCCAAGATTGAGGGCGTGGGCACCAAATCAGGAAAAGTTTATGCAAGTTGAGAAACTGCCAGTCCCGGCATCGGACGCTGAACCCGAACAGATTGATCCCGTTTGCGGCATGGCTGTTGACCCGGCTTCCGCTGCTGGATCTCATCAGCATGGCGGCAAGACCTACTATTTCTGCAATCCTTCCTGCCTAGAAAGATTTAAGGCGGAACCAACGAAGTTCTTGGGCGACGCAAAAGCATCCGGACCTCTGGCTCCCGGTTCGGATCAGGTCGAATACATCTGTCCAATGGACCCCGAGATTCACCAACGTGGACCGGGAAGTTGCCCGAAGTGCGGCATGGCTCTCGAACCCGCGATGTACACCCCTCCTCAGACCCGCACCGAATACACGTGCCCGATGCATCCCGAGATTGTTCGGAGTGAACCAGGAGCATGCCCCATTTGCGGTATGGCGCTCGAACCGAAGGAGATTACCGGTGTAGAGGTCAATCACGAACTTATCGACATGACTCGGCGCTTCTGGGTAAGTCTCGCTTTCACGGTGCCGCTTCTAGCGTTGATGGTCTCCGAAATCTTGCCAGCTATGCCGTTGCAAGTCTGGCTGGGAGCGACCGTTGTCGCCTGGATACAGTTCGCGATGTCCGCCCCGGTCGTCGTTTGGGCCGGTTGGCCATTTTTTGAACGCGGTTGGATGTCGATCCGAAATCGTAGTTTGAACATGTTTACGTTAATCGCCATCGGCACCGGAGCTGCCTTCGGCTATAGTCTGGTCGCTCTCCTGTTTCCTTCGGCAATACCGGAATCGTTTTATTCCCACGGTGTCGTGCCAGTTTACTTCGAACCGGCGGCGGTGATTATCACCCTGGTGCTGCTGGGTCAAGTTCTGGAATTGCGGGCGCGTAGCCAGACATCGAGCGCTATCAAGGGTCTCCTCGGGATGGCGCCTAAGACGGCGCGATTGCTACGCGATGGGGGCAGTGAGGAAGATGTTTCGCTTGAAAAGGTAGCGATTGGCGACCGCCTCCGCGTGCGTCCCGGCGAAAAAGTTCCAGTTGATGGAATTGTGCTCGAAGGTAGGAGCGCCGTTGACGAATCGATGATCACGGGCGAACCAATTCCAGTTGAGAAAGAGACCGGGGCGAAGGTGACCGGTGGAACCCTGAACGGCACTGGCGGCTTTGTAATGCGTGCCGAGCGGGTTGGATCTGACACAATGCTGTCGCAGATTGTCCGGATGGTCAGTGAGGCGCAACGAACTCGCGCACCCATACAACGCTTGGCCGATCAGGTCTCAAGTTGGTTTGTACCGGCCGTGCTGCTGATTTCCGTGGCGACTTTTCTCGGGTGGGGTTTCTTTGGGCCGGAGCCAAGGATGGCGCATGGTCTAATTAACGCCGTCGCCGTTCTCATCATTGCTTGTCCATGCGCGCTTGGCTTGGCGACCCCAATGTCGATCATGGTGGGTACCGGCCGCGGGGCCCAAGCTGGCGTTCTCATTCGCAAAGCGGAAGCACTTGAGGCGCTTGAAAAGGTAGACCGTCTAGTGGTCGACAAAACGGGAACGCTTACCGAGGGAAAACCGAAGTTGGTCGCGGTCATCCCTGCGCCAAACCAAGATGAGACAGAACTCCTCCACTCTGCCGCAAGCCTCGAAAGGGGTAGTGAGCATCCTCTCGCCCAAGCGATACTTCGGGGCGCAGAGGAAAAGGGTATAAAACCATCGGATGTGGAAGGATTCACTTCGATCACGGGAAAAGGTATCAGTGGCACGTTGAATGGCAAGCAAATCCTGATCGGAAACGCCACGTTGCTGGATTCGGCAGGCGTGGGTCACGCTGATCTCGACATTCGTGCGGACGATCTTAGAAAAGAAGGTCAGACGGTCATGCTGGTAGCGATCGACGGCAAAGCGGCGGGGCTGCTTTGCGTCGCTGATCCCATTAAAGCAACGGCGTCCGAAGCGCTCTCGGCCCTTAGAAAGGCGGGAATTCACGTCGCCATGTTGACTGGGGATAGCCGAAAGACGGCCGAGGCCGTTGCCCGGCAGCTTGGTATTGACGAAGTGCATGCAGAAGTCCTGCCGGATCAGAAAGCAAGCATCGTGAAGGAATTGCAGGCTGGCGGGCACAAGGTCGCGATGGCGGGCGATGGGGTAAACGATGCTCCCGGCCTGGCTCAGGCCGATGTCGGAATCGCGATGGGCACCGGCACCGATATCGCCATGGAGAGCGCAGGAGTCACTCTGCTCAAGGGCGATCTGCGAGGAATCGTCCGCGCAAGGCACCTCAGCGTGGCAACCATGAAAAACATTCGACAAAATCTATTTTTCGCCTTCATTTACAACTGCCTAGGCGTGCCTGTAGCGGCTGGCATTCTGTATCCTTTCTTTGGGATTCTCTTGAGCCCAATGATCGCCAGTGCCGCAATGACCTTTAGCTCCGTCTCTGTTATTGCCAATGCGCTGCGGCTGCGCCGAACCGAGCTGTGAAGTAGGGCGTATTGCTCAATGGACAAAATAGGATACGATCACGGCCAGTGGCGAAGTTTTTGCAGCGGCATTCAGCCCATGACAGTGAAGGTTAGTTGACTGCAGCAGACGGTTGGAAAAGGGCGGGTTAACGGAGTCAGCGGCTCCAGCCTGCATTATCGGCGTAAGGCTTGTGGGTTGTCGGTGAATAGGTGGGCGTAGTTTACTTCGTGCTGAGTCCACGCTTCAGCCACTTCCATTTCTGCTTCTCAGCAAGGCTGCCTCGATTCCCATCAGAGCGCCATTTAGCCTCGCACCGCTGACGGATCTCCTGGATCCTTAGATGTCCCGACCCCTAGGCCGGGCCCACGCTGCTGATCATTCCAAAACCTCAACTAAGCGTTGACCACATTTCGTCGTTTGGCGATGCGTAGTCGATCATGCAAAAGCCCGTTCGAACTGCGGGGAGCAATAGTTAATTCCCTATTCGTGCCTGACGCAGGAAGTTTGAGCCGCTGAGGCACATTTTTACTGAGCGATTTGAGCAGAAACTGCGTGATCTGATCATTCCCGGCACCATTCGTCGCACCCACAACGCATAAAAATCAATGATAAACGGCCCAGGCGAGCTACCCCAGAGACGGCCCTCCAAGTGCTCTTTTCAAAGGTTAGACATTTCGAAGCATAAAGCTGTAGCTTGTCTTTCGCCAAATGTATGACCATTGCGCGATTCATAACGAGTCCGTGAGCACAGGGTGGCGAAGCCAAAGCCAGGCAAGCCAGTGGACGTCCCTTCATCAACCTTAGGCTAAAAAAGGAGTTGTTTGTTATGGCAAATTCGAAGTGGATCAAAAGTGGACTTGTTTTGTTCGCCATGTTGGCCATGATCTCTGCCGGCAATGTGTTGAAGGCGGAGGATTCGGGCCTCCTAAGTAAGCAGGATTTGAAGACTCTCATCGGTAGCGCCAAAAATGCGCAGGATCACGAACGCCTGGCGCGACACTTTGACGCAAAAGCCATCGAGCTTGAAGCGGAATCGAAGGAGCACCGGGAACTGGCGGCGCAGTACAAGGCCAATCCAACGATGCACGAGAGCAAGCATCCGATGAGCGCCGAAACCGCAGGACACTGCCAGTACTTTGCGGATGACTTGCAGAAGGCGTCAGCGCGCGCTCGTCAAATGGCGGCTGATCATCGACAGATGGGTAAGGCGGTCAAGTGAATACCGCCACACAATTTGCAGGTCGATTGTTACTGACGCTGCTCGCACTCGGAGCCTTGGCTGGATGTTCGTCGACTGCAACCAAGAGCGATAATGCGTCCCAAAGTAAAAGCTCGTTCGAATTGGCCAGCAGTATTCGCACATCGCTTGACCGAGCCGGACTAAAAGATGTCTCAGCAAGTCACGACCGAGCCAATGGAATGGTGACGCTCACTGGACATGTGCAGGCGGAAGAAGAAAAGTCGCAAGCGGTTTCCATTGCGAAGTCCTTCGCGGGAGGTCATGAAGTGTCCAACCAAATCTCTGTGATGCCAATGGCCGGAGGGCACATGGGCAATCGCGGACGAGGGCATATGGGAGATCGTGGCGGCGAACGGAAGCCTGAACCGCCCCGCTAGAGACGATTGACTGAGGAAAGAGAGAGGATTATTGAATATGAAAAAGACATGCACGGTGTTACTAATTGCCATCATATCTTGCGGCGCGAGCTTCGCAGCGCAGACCTGGACCGGAGAGATTTCGGCAAGGATGTGCGGGAAGTCCCATATGGACGCCAAGTGCATTCAGAACTGCATCAAGGCGGGTGAAAAATTCATATTTGTCAGCAAAGGCAAAATCTACGAGATTCAAAATCAAGATTTCGCCGAACTGGAGAAACATGCCGGACACCCTGTAAAGCTGATGGGCACCTTGGGTCCTGATGGGAAATCGGTGACCGTGAGCAAAGTTGAGATGAGTACGGCTCGTAAATAGTTATCGAAGCGTTCGCGCTTCCAATCCGTTTCCGTCGCTGAACCGAGTTCGCGAAGGAGACACAGAAGTCAAAAGGAGATGAACATGTTTAAGAACATACAAATGACCGCGCTCGTGGTCGGCCTAGCGGCACTTGGCGCGACGACTACAGCTTTCGCGCAGGCCGACCATAGCAAGATGGACAAAATGGGCGCCCAGAAAATATCACACGACGAAATGATGGCCAAGATGGACAAGATGTCTGCCGACGAAAAGGCCAAGCTGATTGACAAAATGCCCGCTAAGGAAAAGATGGCTGCGATGAAGGCTGCCGGCCAAGACTCAAGCAAGATGTCATCCCAGGATAAAGCCGACATGTTCGACAAGATGCCATCGGACAAGAAGATGAAGATGATGATGGGCAAGGGGGCGATGATGCACAAGGGCGGGAAGATGGGAAAAATGGGAAAGCCATAATCTTTCTCCCCTCTGCTGTATCTCTCTTCTCAATAACTCGCCGAACCCCACGATCTCAGGAGCAAATATATGCGATCAACCTCTCTACTTACCAGGGCGCCTTGGTGGGCGTCATCTGCATGTGCCGCCGTTCTAATGCTTGCAGGAGCGAAACCCAGCTTCCCTCAGGCTCCGATGGCCCCCATGGGTCGGCCCGCTCCGGCGAATAGCAGCAGTCAGAATAAGCAGCTAGCGGATCAGATTGCCGAAATGCGTGCCGAGATCGCCAGGTTGCAGGCTGCTGTGCAGCAAACGGGGACTGGAAACAAGTCGAATGCCAGTCAGCCGATGCCAATGGGCTCTGGAAAGGGGATGGGGATGATGGGGGGCGAAATGGGTGGCATGATGCAGGGGATGAAAGGAATGGAGGGTGAGATAGGTGGTATGGGCGCGATGCCGCCTACTGGTGGGATGGCCGCTCCCGCGAAAGCGATGGGAATGTGCTGCATGGGTATGATGGGCATGCCGTCTGGCGGGAATGCTGGGATGAGTACTCCGGCTCCGACCCCACCAATGGCGGGAATGGGCGGTTCTTCTTCCGCCATGCCGGGGCAGCCCGGTGGATCGCACATTCTGCACATTGGATCAACCGGGTTTTTCCTCAACCACGCTCAACACATCACTCTTGCGGCCGATCAGAAATCGAAACTCAACCGTTTGAAGGAGAAAGCAATGCTCGATCAAGCTTCGGAACAGCGCCGAATCGATCAAGCGGAGCAGGAAATGTACTCTTTGACGGGTTCCGATCAGGCCGATACGTCAAAGATTCAGGCCAAGATATCGGAGATCGAAAAGCGGCGGTCAGAGCAAAGGATGAATTTCATCAAGGCCGTCAGCGAAGCGAGCAATGTACTTACCCACGATCAACACCAAGCTCTGATGGGGACCATGCAGGGCACCAAGCCGTAGAAATCGGATTGTCGCGCACTAAAATCATGCTCTACGCGTCCGAAATCGCGATGAAGGCGCGGAGAAAACATGGCTGCGTTGCACTCAATCTCGCCCTCTCATTCGTCACGCTGCTTTTAATCTCTGAAAGCGGCTTTGGCCAAACACCCGACGAACACAAGAAGCACCATCCATCTCCCGCAGGCAGTTCAACGCTGGCACCAGAACCGGCCGCCACTTCCCCTCCGGGGATGAGTGGTATGCAAAGCACCCCTGCGCCTGCTGATGGGATGACAGACGGCATGGGGGAGATGATGAAGCAGATGGGTGTTCCTCCCCGTAAGGAACTGTATCCATCAATGATGGCTTTGCCCGATCAGATCACTACTGAACAGCGTGCCGTTATCGAACAGCTTGCTCAGGAACGCATGAGGTCGGGCGCGGCTCGCCTTTCTGCAGGGCTTCAAAAATTAACGATCTCCGCCTCAAGCGAAGACTACGTTGCAATGCAACAGTCGGCAGTCCAAATGCGAGAGGGCCTTGCCGAGTTTGAATCAGGTATCGCGGCGCGGCGGATGCTTTCTGAAGGCAAAGCGCCGCGCAATTTGGCACTGGACTGGTTTAAGCGCGAGATGAATCTTGCGTCTCCCGTTGAGCGAGGAGAACCGTACACCCTCTTTGGGGTAACGCCGTTTCATCTCTTCACGATGGTGCTACTTGTTTCGTTTGCGCTCACGATGGTAGCGATGTACTTCTTCAAGATGCGCCGGGCGGCGGCTCTTTTTGGACGCATCGATCCTGACGCGAACCCTCCAATTGGCAATACGCCGGAGTCGCCACCACCCTCGCCGCCAACATCTGGAAGCCCTCTTTCCGCCCCTACTACTAGAGCCCCCGCTGCAAGCGCAACCGATATATCTTCCGTCCAACCCAATACCGGTGTTCCTGCCAGTCCGGAGAAAGCCTCAGTGTCACCGGTTTCCGCGAATTGGAAAGGCCAACTGCGTTTAGCGAGTATCGTTGCGGAAACACCGGGCGTAAAAACGTTCCGCTTCCAAGCGACTTCTCAGGACCGAGACCTTCCCTTCACTTTCCTACCTGGCCAGTTCCTAAATGTCGCTTTTTGGATCGGCGGTGCGAAGATGAACCGCTCTTACTCAATCTCCTCTTCACCGACACTTCGCACTTACGTCGATCTCACCGTTCGGCGTGAACCGCGCGGCGCGGTTTCGCGGCACATGGATTTGCTGAAGGTAGGCAATCAAATTAATGTAGGTGGCCCGGTTGGGAAATTCACTTTCACCGGTGCGGAGGCAGAGAGCATTGTGCTGATCTCGGCCGGAGTCGGCGTCACGCCCATGATGAGCATCGCTCGATACCTCACGGAACTGTCATGGCATGGTGACATCTTCTTTGTTTTTACGTGCCACACCGAGGCCGACTTCATTTTTGAGGATGACCTAGCGGCCCTTGAGCGCCGAAATCCGAAGTTACATGTTTTCGTCACCATTTCAAAGCCTGCAAGTGCGGAATGGAAAGGTGATCGCGGGCGCATCACCAAGGAATGGCTCACACAGTCTGTTCCTGATTTAGCTTCGCGCAGGGTCCACGTATGTGGACCACCTTCGATGATGGAGTCCATCAAGTCGATGCTGACGGAACTGGGTGTTTCGTTAGATCGGCTGAAAACTGAATCCTTCGGCATATCGAAACCTGTGCCCGCTGCCCCAGGGGTGCCAGCCACTCCGACTACTCCCGCTACTGGCCCAGTAGTCAGATTTGCAAAGAACTACAAGTCAGCCAAGATACACATCGATCTAAAAGCTGGAGATAGCCCGCCGAAGCAGACCATCTTGGAGCTTTCCGAAGAACTTGGCATCGGAATCGAATTTTCCTGCCGCGTGGGCACCTGCGGTATTTGCAAGGTAAAAATGACTTCCGGTGAAGTCGAAATGGAGGTACAGGATTCACTTGATGATGACGACAAAGCCAACCACATGATCCTTGCCTGTCAAGCGAAGCCCCTCGCAGCGGTCGCGGTGGAAGCCTAGCCATGAAAGAGCGGGAGAGCATTATCGTCACCGGCGGCGTCTCCGTTTTGTTATTGGCTTGGCTGGGTTTCTTTCTGCATCAGTCTCCCCGCTTTCCAGGCAGCAGAATCGGCTCTGCGTTCGGTATCGTAGCAGCCCTGCTCATGCTCATCCCGCTCGCCTATCCCATCGCCAGGCGAATTCCTTTTATTCACACCCGAATCACAAAGCTCATCTCGCTTCAGTCGCTGCTCACTCTACATATCTACTCGGGCATCGTAGGTCCTCTGCTCGCTATTATTCATACGGGCCACAAGTTCGACAGCTTGCTGGGAATTGCTCTAACTGCGGTGATGCTGCTGGTCGTCGTGAGTGGGTTTGCAGTTCGTTATCTGCTGACCTATGTCAACCAAGAGATTAAAGACAAACTAGTCCTCCTGCAGACGGCCAGAGGGGATCTAGACCACGCATGGGGCGTGCTCGCGAACGCGCCAGTAGAATTGAGAGCCCTTCCAACGGCTCCCTTCCTTGCTACTGGCCTGGCCTCGATGGGGATCGAAATTCCTTTTGGAGGCCCAGCGGGCGAGGTCATCCGTAATGCCGAAGGCGTTGCGGACCTGGAGTACGCGATTCGTACTCATGAGCTATTCAAGCGTTGGTTCAGTCGATCTTTAAAGTTGCACATCGTGCTGTCGGTGGTTCTCTACTTGTTGCTCGCTCTGCACATCGCCTCGGGGATCTATTTCGGGCTTAGGTGGTTGAGATGAAAACGCTGCTACTTTGGTTCGCGCTTATCGCTGCCATCGGGACTGCGGCGACCTTTGCCGTACTTCGCTACAGGCCCGCAACTTCCTCACTAAGGCAGTTTGTAAGTCCGGGGCCGCTGTCGTCGCCTCACGTCAACCTTAGTGATCGATGCACCTCGTGTCACGAGTCATACGCCGGCGTGACAGCCGCGAAATGCACCGCTTGTCATGCTAACGCGGAACGCCTGCTAGGCCGCCAGCCGACTGCCTTTCACGCGAGTATCGGGGAGTGCTCCGCCTGTCACGTCGAACATCAGGGCACGAACATTCGGCCCATCCCGATGGACCACGTCGAGCTCGCTAAAATCGGCGTTCGAACTCTCACTCGCTCAGCTTCGACCGACGCTGCTAGTGCCACCACGCTCAAATCTATGGAAACTTGGTTGCGGATTCGAGTTCCCGGCCAGTTTGACGAAGGTTCTGCGAGCGAAGTCCTCAACTGTACTGGATGCCATTCCACCAAAGATCCGCACTTGGGTTTCTTCGGCAGTGATTGCGCCCAGTGTCACGCCACAGCCAGTTGGAGAATCGCCGGATTTCAGCATCCAGCACCCAGCAATCTGGAATGCGCTCAGTGCCATCAGGCTCCCCCAAGCCATTACATGATGCACTTCGACATGATTTCGAAAAAAGTCGCGGGCCAAGAAGATGACCGGGTCGCCGGATGTTGCGGAGTGGCGAATGTCACCCAGTGCTATCGCTGCCATCAAACTACGTCGTGGAACGACATCCGAGGCGTCGGGTATTACAAGCATCATTGACGAGTTCTGTGTAGCAGTTAAAACGTGAAGTCCATCTCAAAAAGTAAGGGAAATAAAACATGAGTTGTTGTAGCGATGTAATGAGACCTATCGAGGCGTCCTCGTGTTGTACGCCGAAAGACACTGCGGCACAGGCCGCGCAGTCGATCCGCAAGTCGGGTTGTGGTTGCGCGCCTGTTGTCGCCGATACAAAAACGCTTGCGCTGGTCGGGGTCGTAACGGAACGTGACGTCTGTTGTCACGTCGCGGCTGATGACCTGCGCCCTTCTGAAGTCAGCGTCGAGAAGATCATGCGCCCTTTATCCGCGTGTTGCGGTGCAGGTGAGTCAGTTGATGAAGTGCGCCGAAAACTCCATGAGCACGGCGCAACGACCCTTCCTGTTGTAGACAAAGGCGGCTGTTGCTGTGGCACGGTGAGTGTTCACCATCTTGACGTGCCGGTCGCCATCAGACCTTAGAAGTTGCGGAAGGGAATCCTGAATATGCCGCCACAAGAATCAACGATATCTTCGACTTCTAGACGAACGTGGCTCGGCCAGGCCGGAGCGTTAGCCGTAGCGGTAAGAAGTGTTAAAGCTTTGGGATTACTTGGAGTGTTGAACCGCACAAACCCCGCGTATGCCCAGAGGAACTCAGTTGCGGGAGATCCAGAACTCAGCGGAAACACGATCGATTTGACGATTGCCGAATCGGCATTTAGCGTGGACGGAAAATCAGGCAAGGCCGTGACGATTAACGGCACCGTCCCAGGCCCGCTGATTCGTCTCCGCGAGGGCCAGGATGTCACTTTGCGCGTCACGAACCGGCTAAAAGAGTCAAGCTCGATTCACTGGCACGGAATCCTTTTGCCTCCTGAGATGGATGGTGTGCCCGGCGTGAGTTTCGCTGGGATTCCTCCTGGAGCCATCTTTACTTATCGCTTTCCAGTCAAGCAGAGTGGAACTTACTGGTACCACAGCCATTCAGGAAATCAGGAGCAGGAGGGTATGTACGCTCCGATGATTATCGAGCCTGCTGCCCCCGATCCAGTCAAATACGACCGCGAATTCACTATCGTTTTATCAAACTGGTCTTTCGGCTCCGGCAAAGCCATGATCGCCAACCTGAAAAAACAAGCAGGTTATTTCAACTTTCAAAGACGAACGATGAGACAGTTCTTCGCTGATGTCAGGCGTGATGGTTGGAAGCCGACGATGGACAATTACCTCATGTGGTCGCAGATGCGGATGGACCCCACCGACTTTGCAGATGTCACTAGCCACGTATTCAGTCACCTTGTGAACGGCCAGTCGCCCAAAGCAAATTGGACAGGATTGTTTCGTCCAGGAGAACGCGTGCGACTTCGCTTTATCAACGCTGCTTCCATGAGCATTTACGATGTGCGGATTCCCGGATTGAAAATGACTGTGGTGCAAGCTGATGGTCAGGATGTTCAGCCCGTAGAAGTGGATGAGTTTCGTATCAGCGCGGCGGAGACCTACGACGTCGTTGTTCAGCCAACTAATGACCTGGCGTATACGATATTCGCCGAAACGAATGATCGTAGCGGCTATACCCGGGCCACGCTCGCTCCTCGAGCGGGAATGACCGCAGAGATCCCGGCGCGCCGTCCGCGACCGCTTCGCACCATGGACGACATGGGAATGAACATGCAGGCCATGAATATGGAAGGCACGTCCGGCGAGAAGAAAATGGCTGGAATGGACCACGGCTCAAAGGGTGACCCACAGGAGATGCCTGCGGATCATGCAGGTATGCCAGGCATGGTGCCGCCCAAGAAGAAATCGGCTATGGAAGAAATGCCGGGAATGGGAAAAGCGGACACCCCGAGCAGTCCAATTCCTTCCGATATCCCTGGACGAATACCCGTGCCCCACGGTCCAGGAAGCCATGGGACGACCAACCAGACAGTACCTGAAGTGACGCGCAGCCGCCTACACGAACCCGGCACCGGGCTTGGGAATGACGGGCGACGAGTGTTGCTTTACACCGATTTGAAAGCTCTGGACCGCTTCTATGACACTCGAAAGCCAGAGCGCGAGCTTGAGATCCACATCACCGGTCACATGGAGCGTTTCATCTGGTCGTTCGACGGCAAAAAATTTTCCGATGCAAAGACACCCATTCCATTCCGCTATGGCGAGAGGCTTCGGTGGACCTTCGTCAACGACACCATGATGGAGCATCCACTACACCTGCACGGTATGTGGATGCAACTCGAAAACGGCGCTGGGGACTACCTCCCACGAAAGCACACGGTAAACATTAAGCCCGCAGAGCGGGTTTCCGTTGCGATCACTGCTGACGCTCGTGGCAACTGGGCCTTTCACTGCCATCTGCTGCTGCACATGGAAGCCGGTATGTTTCGTATCGTCGGGGTGACAGGCCCGGACCCCAAGGTTTCGTCATGAGGTTGCTTAGTTTGGTAATGATTTGCGCGGCGGGTTTGTTTGCACAGCCTACCGCATCGACAGCATCGGGATCACCGCCGAAGGATTGGCCCCCACCCGTTGATGATCGAATGCGAAACACCTTCGTCCTCACCGACATTTTGGAGTATCGTCCGAGACAGAAAGATAGTGACTTTCGCTGGGATATGGAGGGTTGGCACGGCGGGGATATTAACAAATTGTGGTTCAAGAGTGAAGGCGAGCGAAATACGGCACTGAAGGCCGACTACGATATCGACGGCCAGTTGCTATACGCGCGATTTCTTCGCAAGTACTACGATTTCCAAGTCGGGGTCCGTGGGGAAACACAGACTTTTCAGGGACGTAACGTCACTCGAGCGCACGCTGTGATCGGTGTGGAGGGTCTCGTCCCTTACAACTATCAAGTGGAAACTGCCATGTTTATTAGCCAAAACGGAGATGTGTCGGGGCGATTCACGTTAACCAAAGACTTCTTGCTCAGTCAGAGATGGATCGTCCAGTCACGTTTTGAATCATCCGTCGCGGCGCAACGGGTTGAACGCTTCACGACCGGTCAAGGGCTGAACAATATCGAATGCGGGTTCCGCGTTCGCTACGAAATCAACCGCAAGTTCGCTCCATACGCGGGCGTTTCATTTGATCGGAGCTTTTTCGGAACGGCAGCTATGGTTCGGCAAGAGGGTGGCGACTCGAGCCAGATCCGCTTCGTCTTGGGCGTACGTATGTGGCGTTGATGGCAAGTGTAGAGATTAAGTACCCCGTCGTTCTCAAGGTCCGGTCCCCAACAGAAATGTTCAACTTCACTGTGATGGGCTTTAACCGCAAGGCGTGCAAATAGCATGTACCGCACCCATGATTCTTCAAGATCGTGCCTCTACTAGCAACTGAGGGGCTCCGCCCCATAAGCGTTAACTTAAGAATTGCCTTCGACGCGAGTGTCGGGTATCGTTGATGCATGGAACGCGAGCGAAGCAATCAATCCGGCGA
>JAYSVS010000141.1:0-4489 GCA_043718395.1 Acidobacteriota bacterium | reverse complement strand
TAGCATCTTTTTGTCATGGCAACACCGTAGCCCTTCAGGGCCTGCAGTGTTGCACTTGGAGTTAGAACTCAAGCTCTTTACTCTCTCTCGCTGTTCTGAGCGCTTACATGAGAGCAGAAAGTACACTCGCAAAACCGCAACGGAGATACCCGTAGCTTCTGAAACTCGCATTGGAGGAATTGAACATGAATTACTGGATTGAGCACTGCGAACCCCCTAGGCCACGACCGGAAGATGTCAAATGGGATGTTTTCATTTCCTATCGGTCGCTTGACCGGGTTTGGACTTTGCCGTTGTACGACATGTTGACGCAATGCGGCTATACGGTCTTTATGGACCAGTTTGTACTTGTGCCGGGGCAGGGGCTTGCGTCCCAACTTGGAAAGAACTTGGGAAGCAGCGCCAGCGGAGTTCTGATTTGGTCCAAAAGGACCGCCGATTCCAAGTGGGTCGAGAATGAGGTCGATTCGATGGTCGCGAGAAAAACCAATTCCGCGGGAACGGCGTCTCCATTTTTCTTTGTTGTAGCGTCACTCGATGGACAACAACCTCCTGGACTCCAGGGTGGGCAGCTCTATCTTGATTTCTCGGAGTACCCGGATGGCCCCATGGGCGCAGATCTTGTCAGGCTAACGTGTGGCCTTCAGGGCAAGCCACTCAGCGAGGCCGCTGTCCGACGTGTCGTGGAATTTGAATCGACAATGAAAGAGGAGCCAGCCAAACTTCGCGCTATGGCAAAAGCTAGACTCTTTGACCGAATCCTGACAAGCGTCCAAAGTGATGATAAGGCATATACGACTTCAGCGACATTGTCTGGTGTTGCAATTGATCTACTCATCCGTGGTAAGCAGTATAAAGCGGCAATTCAGGCAGCTAAGTTCGCGTTGAAGCGGTTTCCTAATTCAATTCGTCTCCGGCAATTGCAGGGGCTCGCCCTGCGACGAGACGAGCAATTAGATGATGCGGCTTTTGAACTGAATCTGTTGCTCGAAGAAGGGCATCGTGACACAGAAACGTTGGGAATCCTTGCTGCAGTGTGGGCAGATCTATGGGAGAAGCGGAAAAAATGCGATGACGTGTTGGGAGCGCGGGACGCGTTGGAATATTCGCGAAATCTCTACGAAGAAGGTTTCATCAAAGTCCCCACCGATACCTATACTGGGATTAACGCAGCCTCCAAGTCAGCTCTCCTCGGCGAAATGGACAAAGCCGACACTCTCGCCGGCAAAGTGCTTGTTCGACTAAAAGAAATGGAAAGCAACCGGAAAGGGGGACCTTCTCCTGACTATTGGGAGCGTGTTACGGAACCCGAGGCGCTCCTAATTAAGGGAGATTGGGAGCGATCGCTCGAACTATATCATGCTGCGCGTGTTGCCCATCAACACGAGACTGGCAGCATTCAGTCCACAGCGACTCAATTGGAACGGCTGCTTGGCGTTCTGGACGTGCCAGCCGGCATAAGACAGCGGCTGGTGGTTGAATTTGATTTACATCTTTGAGAATCACTGCACCCGTGCGGAAGTGAAATAAATGTATTCCAGACTAACCAGTCGATGCGCCAGACGTGCTGCCCTTCATGTAAATTGGCAAGTCATCATCTTGCTCCGCCGGAACGCTGGTGATCTCGATCATTAGGTGGCTGCAACTGCCCTTTGCCGAAGTCACTCCCGGAGCACGCTATGAACGTGATGCTGTCTTATCGCAGTTCCGATGCCCTCTTCATGGAGGAACTCGCGGCCGATCTACGAAGTCGGGGTGTTGACTCGTGGATCGATCGCGAGGGCATTGCGCCTGGCATGCGCTGGCGAGACGCGCTGCTAGAAGAACTTCGAGCCTGTGACAAGTTCGTCGCTGGACTTTCTCCCGAGTACCTTCAGAGCGAGCATTGCCGGATGGAGGCATTCGTCGCTCGCAGCTTTGGCTGTCCAATTCTTCCAGTCATGGTGACCGACAGCTTCTTGCAGTTGCGGAGTCACGAAGAAACCAAAGGGCTTGAGGACATCTTCATGATGCTCATGTACAAGTTGAATGCCGTCGGGCTGCCAATCACTCGGGCGGATGCCTTCGAACGCATTCATCGCGCAATAGTTGGATCGGTGTCAATTCCGTCGACGAGCGCCGACATGTTGTATGTTTCCTACACGACCCACGACGGACAGTTTGCAACCGCACTCGCCACAGCTTTGAACGATATCGGAGTCACAACCTGGATTGTGACTCGCGATATCACGGTGGGCGAGAATTGGCGAGATGCACAAGCTCGCGCGATGATGCGATCGTCGGCGCACCTCATCGTTCTTGATGAGGGTATTGTCAGGCAGAACATACTTCGGACGGAAATACTTCTCTTTGAGGCACGCGGCTTGCCCACATTTGCAGTACTACCACCTCGACTGAATGGTCGAAAAGACTTGATAGCGGGGATGTTGGAGGATTTGGACAAGTCGGACCAGACCTATCGGTGCCTAGCAGCAACACAGTATTTCTCGTGTCGCACTGAGTTGCCAGAGGTGGCCAGCCAGATCGCTTCACGCGTGGCCGCGAAGAGAGCCACGTAACCCTTCCGTTGACCGGACCTACAAGGTCTGCCCACGTCAAACGTTAAGGCGACAGGGCTGAGGACCGCTTTATGGCGGTGCGATCTCAGTGCCGAACTTCCGCACTTGGCCGATAGCAGCCCATACCAACGGTACCTTATGTCCCGTGCCGCGCGGCATCGATTGCCCGGAGAAGGGCTAAGCCTACGCCAAGAAGGCCAATATCGCAGCCTCTGACCTCGTCTTCGGGAAGGACGTGACCATCCATACGCACTGGCACGACAAGTATAAGCGCACCCTTGGTGACGTGATCCTGTCCGATGGTATGAACGTCAATCAGGAACTCGTGAAGCAGGGCTGGTGCTGGTGGTACCGGAAGTATGCGCCGGCGGATATGTTGCTGGAAGGGTTAGAGGAGGACGCACGAGAGGGCCGCATATGGGTTGTGAGCTGAGCTGCAGCCGGTGCCGCCGTGTGGGGGGGGGAGCGCAGGCGCTGAGTCCATCACCGACCGGCCAGCATTGCTCTAGACTGGTCTACACAGGCGGAGAGGCGGGGGCTGGTCTGTTGCGTAGATGGGGTGTGAAGCCTAATCGGTGCGTCTTGTAGATTAAAAGTCCTTTTATTGTATGGAGCCGGCGAGAGGAATTGAACATCCACCCTGCGGTTTGCAAATTCCTCCTCCCGGTGCTGAGCCAAGCCAAAAAGAGCTATTCCCAAGGAAAAGCGAAGATCTTGAACAAGCATGATCGTCATGGGTCGTCTTGGTTTGGGCTGTTCTGGTAGCAGCGTGGTACGGACCTAGGCCCACTCATTGAGTGGCATCAAGATTGTGACGCTCAAGAATGGCCCGAAAAGGCAGTTGCGGAAAACGTCCCTTCTCGCTGGAATTTTCCACATGGTCGCTTTGATGTCGCCGCAGCGCAAATGTGTGGGTGGGTATCGATATAGGTTGGGTTCACACGGCCGCGACGGCCAACTTGGCTGAGAGCGCTGCACCGAATGCACCCACGGACAGCGCCACTTCAATCCCCTTCAGCACACGCTGGAGATTCTGCCGTGCCTTGATGTCCCGATCTGCCTCTTCGAGCAACGTCTTGAAATCCTGCCCCTCGTGATCCAGGAGAGTCTCGAAGTGGAACACGTCCATAGCTTCCCACGTGCCCAGCGTTGCGTTGAGCCGGCTAAGCTGGCGGCCCAGCCGCATGCGCTCTTCGAAGTCGGACTCGAAATCCCTGATAATCTCGATCCGCTCGATCTCGGCTTTGAGCTCGGCAACGCGACGCGCTTTTTCTTGAGCGGGGAGCTCGGTTTTCTCCATTAGATCGCCAAGCTTTTCCATGGCAGTGTCGAGTTTCTCGAAGATGGCCTTCTGCTTGGCAGGCGACACCGGTCCGCTGGCGATAATGTTCTCGATGACTTCTCGCTGACTCCCAATCGACTTGATTAGCTCTTTGAATTGATTGCTGTCTTCCTGAAAGCTCACAGATCCCTCCTAACCGTCCCTACTTCTTCTTCTCATTGATCTTGGACCAGACATCGATGAATTTTGAGAGTTCTTCTTCAGCGTGCTGCACGCGCCGGTCGGCGATCTTGCCTGCTTCTACCATTTGCTGAATCGCCGTGTTGTTCTGGTCCGCCGCCTTAATTCCTTCGTTGAAGGCCGTCACCTGATGGCCCACCTCCGCAATGAAGTCCGTGAGCTGTGCGGTGCCCGGCTTATCCAAGTGGTTGTGTAAGAGTTCGTTGGAGGCGATTGTTTCAGCCACGAGTTTGTTCAGCGCGTCGAATTCGCTGATCAGCTGCCTGCGTTCCTCTTTGCTCTTCGCCAGCTCCGCCGTTAGCCTCTCATTTCTGGCCTGGCCGGCTTCGGCGAGATGGTAGAGGATCACCTTGTTGCGTGTGACCTGGACAAACTCGGCGCTGTCGCTTGCTGGTGCAGTGAGAACCTC
>JAYSVS010000015.1:0-26561 GCA_043718395.1 Acidobacteriota bacterium | reverse complement strand
GCATGTCGGAGAGCACTGCATTGTGATGGTCAACCGGCTGGGGCTGGGCATTGGGGTCGATATCAAGCCAGGCGAACTGAGCCTGGTAGTCGCCCTTCCAAGCCCTGTGTACAGACCTCGAATAGCGCCCGAAAGCCTTGTGGTTTGAGGTGAACTGATGATCAATCTTGATGTCGAAGCGTGTGCGGTAGATTTCTTTCGGCTGGTTCTGGACAAGGTTTTCGGTCGGACCCGTAGCGCCGGGTATGCCAGGCTGGTTGCCCGCCGTAAAGGGCTTTCTGCCGAGAAAATTTACAGCAACAGGATCAAAGAGAGACTTCGGGATGATGTTGCCGGGGAATGGGTCTCGCAGCCAAGTCGCGCCGTCTTGTCTGGTCGTGAATGGATTGTAAATCGGGAGGGGCCGGGGAGAGGTCTGACCACCGAAAGAAAAATCGCCATTCAACATTCCATCGGTTGGAACGACTGTGCGTGCAGAAGCAGTGCCGGCAATTTCGGCGTGCCGGGCAATGCCGAACAAAAAGAAGGTCTTGTCTTTGCCGCGGTAGAGCTTGGGAAGCACCACAGGCCCATTGATCAATGCAGTGCTCTCGTTGTAGGTGAATGGGTTCGTTCTTGCCAACTGCTCAAGATAGGTTCTATGAACCATGTTCTTGTTGATGTACCGGTTCTCGATCGCGCCATGCAACTGGTTGGTTCCTGATTTCATCACCATCGACATCAAGCCACCTGCGGAATGTCCATATTCGGCTGGCATGCCGGTGGTGTGGATCTTCACTTCTTCAAATGCGTCTTGAGTTGGCGACATTTGTTCGTTCGGGCCGCCGACGTTACCGATTCCGGGTTCCTTGCCGTTGACTCCATCCACCTGATAGCCGATGGCCCTGGAGCGCTGACCGAGCACGTGGTAACCATTCATGGAGTTGGTGCCAGGGTAGTAATACATCATGCGGACGGGTCGCTTCTGGCTGACCGGGATCGCCACCAAAGTTTCGCCAGACAGAACCAGGCCAGATGCTGATGTTTCGGTATCGAGCAGCGGTGCGCCGCCGCTTACCTGGATGGTCTCGGTCACGCCGCCGAGCTGCATTTCGATATCGATACGCGGGATCTCTCCAGTACGAATCGCTACAGCATCGCGTAGATACTTCTTGAAGCCAGCCATCTCAACGGTGATCCGGTATGTTGCCGGAGCGAGGTAAGGAACGTAGTAACTTCCTTCACCATTGGTGACCACTTCCGATTTAAAGGAATTCGCCGGGTTGATCACGACCACCTTTGCGCCCACAACCAGCGCACCACTGGAATCGGTGACAGTGCCCACCAATGTGCCAGTGCCAGCCGTTTGGGCCTTCAGCAGGCTCAATCCAGCCATTGCAATCCACAGCATCGGGCTGATCCATTGCTTCTTACCAATCAACATTAAAGACTCCTGGTTTCCCACACGGTATTGAACAACAGAGGGGAATATTCCATCACATGCACTAACCGAAGTCAAAGGGTTGCAGTAGGGCTGCAGTAGGGCTATATGATGATGCATGTGGGTTTGCTACTTTTCCTGTTGGTGCTTGCGCAGATGGAATGGCGTGCAGAGGCTGACCGCCGCAAGGCGCTAGGTGATGCTGCGGGAGCACTCGAAATCCTCGAGGCAAGGCAGAAGAATGGACCGCGCAGTTCTGCCATTGAAGATGAGTGCGGCTTTCTATTGGCTACGCTGCAGCGCCGGAGTGAGGCGATCCTGAAGTTCAAAGAGGCCATTCGGCTCTCACCGTCCAATGCGTCAGCGCACTATCATCTTGGCGTGGCGCTCTGGCTTGAAGGGGATCGCAAGCAGGCGGTTGAATTGCTGGCCGCCTCAGTGAAAAAGGCACCCACGAATTTTGAATATTGGCAGCGCTATGCGGTGGCCGCGCAAGAGGTTGGGGATCGCCCGAGGGCGCTTGCCGCCTGCCAGCGTATGGTTGCGCTTCGGCCAGGCTGTCTTGAATGCCGGAATTCGCTGAGCTTCCTGCTGACGGATCAGGGCATGGCGATGAAGGGAGCAGCTCAAGCGCAACTTGTCTTGCAGCGAGAGCCCAAGAACCTGGCAGCACTCAGCAATCTGGGCTTTGCCTATCTGCAGCAGAATGAACTCTCAAAGGCCATTGCGGTTTATGAACGCGGACTTGCCGTTGCTCCAGATTCCGCCGTGATGCACTACAACATGGGGCTTTCTCATAAGCAGAAAGATGATTTGGAGGTGGCCAGAAAGCACCTACTTCGAACTCTTGAGCTTGACCCACAACTGATTGAAGCCCACTATACGTTGGGGATCGTTTACTGGCAGGATGGGGCTTTCGACGAGGCTGATCAGCATTTCGCAGAAGCAGTGAAGCTGGCTCCAGACTATGCCGAGGCATGGGGCATGCATGGCACGCTGCTCCGGCAGAAGGGCTTGCTGACAGAAGCCAAAGTAGCGCTGGAAGCAGCCATTCGGCTGAAGCCGGAAGACCCGGGGCCTTATTCACAGATGGCTCAAGTATTGCGCCTCCTGGGGGACACGGCTGCCAGCAGCAGGTTTTTGTCTGAAGCATCCGCCAGAAAGGCTGCCAAAGAAGGAATCCAAAAAGAGATGTTTGATCGTGCAAGCGCATTGCGGCCCAAGGTGATTCGATGAAAAACCGCCGGGCGTTCCTGAAGTCGCTTTGCAGAACAGCGGCCGTCTATTCTTTTGATCAATTGATGCAAGGGCAGCCTTTGCCCGTGAGCTTTGTCAATGTGGCCCGCGAGGCGGGGTTGCGAGAGAAGACAGTGTTCGGGGATGAAAAGAAGAATCGGTATCTGGTAGAGACCACTGGTTGCGGGGTGGCCTTCTACGATTACGACCATGATGGCTGGCTCGATTTGTTCTTTGTGAACGGTTCGCGGTTTCAGGCGAATTTTGCCGGAACTTTACCTTCCAATCGCCTCTATAAGAACAATCGCGACGGGACCTTCACTGATGTCACCCGCAAGGCCGGTTTGGTTCATCACGGATGGGGGCAAGGCGTCTGCGTCGGGGATTACGATAACGATGGCCTTGATGATCTCTTCGTCAGCTATTGGGGAGAGAACAAGCTGTACAAAAATCGCGGAGATGGCAGCTTTGAGGATGTATCCCGCAAGGCAGGCATCACCACCGGCGGTGGGCGGATTCCTCGCTGGAATACAGGCTGTGCCTTTGTCGACTACAACCGCGATGGGTTGCTCGATCTCTTTGTTGCCAACTACATCGACTTTGATCTGAAGACTGTGCCAGTGCCTGAAAACGGTACCTGCAAATACAAGGGCCTGCAGGTGGCCTGCGGGCCTCCTGGCTTGCCTGGGGCGAAGAACATCCTCTTTCGTAATAATGGCGACGGGACTTTTAGTGATGTTTCTAAAGCGGCGGGCATCCTGAATACGCCAGGCACTTATGGGCTGGGGGTTCTGGTTGCTGATTTCGACAATAATGGCTGGCCGGACATTTATGTCGCTAACGATTCCACATCATCTGCGCTCTACAAAAACAATCAAGATGGCACCTTTACCGAGATCGGGATTCCGGCAGGTGTGGCTTATTCTGCCGATGGCAAATCGCAGGCCGGCATGGGGGTCTCCGCAGCGGATTTCGATGGCGATGGGTTCCTCGATATCGTGAAGACGAATTTTGCAGGAGACACTTCGAGCCTCTATCGAAATCTGGGTGAAAACCATTTTGAGGATCAGACGTTTCAGGCTGGCTTGGGGCGCAACACTCGCTTCCTTGGATGGGGTGCCGCCTTTCTTGATTTCGATAACGACGGTTGGCCTGACATTTTGCTAGCGAATGGTCACGTGTATCCGGAGGTGGGTAACAGCGATACAGAGGCCGGATACAAGCAGCGTAAGGTGCTCTACCGGAACCTTGGCAATTCGCATTTTGCCGATGTTTCGACCAATGCTGGGCCCGGAATTTTGGAGCAGGTGTCTGCCCGCGGTCTTGCTGTAGGCGATTTCGACAATGATGGCGATCTGGATATCGTAGTGAACTGCGTCAATGATGTGCCGCAATTGCTTCGTTGCGATAACTCCACCGGCCGTCATTGGCTACAGGTGAAGTTGGTCGGCACTGTTTCCAACCGGTCGGCTATTGGTGCGCGAGTGATTTGTGTCAGTGCAGGCCGGCGGCAGATGGCGGAGGTTCGCTCAGGTGGGAGTTATCTTTCTCAATCGGATTTGCGGTTGCACTTTGGTTTGGACAAGGCAGTGAGCGCTGATCTGGAGATCCGTTGGCCCAATGGAAAAGAACAACGCCTGGCGGGCGTGAAAGCTAACCAGGCGTTGCGAGTTACAGAACCAAAAGACTAGAACGCGAACTTCAGAGCCATCTGCCACTGACGTGGCACATAGGCTGCGAATGCTCCAAAGATGCGCCCGGCGGTGCCGGGGCAGTCGACGCAAGCATTGGGGTTAGCGAGGTTGGTCCGGTTCAGAAAGTTGAAGCTCTCTGCGCGGAATTGCAGGGTCTTGCCTTCGACAACCGTGAAAGTCTTGAAGAAAGACATGTCCATCTGAGCGAAGCTGGGGCCAAAGATTTCGTTTCGGCCTACTGTCCCAAACTTGGCGCGTTGCGGACGCTGCCATGGACCATCGACCTGACCGTTTGCAACTAATGGAGTCGAAGCTGTCTTGAACCAGCCTTGCTGTCCAGGATTGCTCACGCTATAGTCTCCGATCAGATCTGGACGGCACCAGCCAGTGTCGCGATCCGCGTTGCAGTCGCGATAGCTAGGAGTGAAAGGCTGCCCGCTCATCCAGTTGTAAGTGCCGTTGGCTTGCCAGCCACCAATCAACGCATCTACAAATTTGGAGCTATTCGACATGAACTTGCGGCCCTTGCCGACAGGCACTTCATAAAGGGAGCCAACAAAAAATACGTTGGGCCGGTTGTTGTTGGATACCCCGCGCGCCAGCTTGGCATCGCGAGGGTAGTAGGTTCCGTCAAAGTCGATGTTCTTCGAGAAAGTATAGTGCGACATCACCGAGAGGCCGCCCTCAAAGCGTTTGTCGAAGCGAAGCTGGATCGAGTGATAGTTGTTCGATGCATCGCTGCCGTAGTAGCGCAGATTTTGTGCCCAACCAAACTTCTGGAAGAAAGGCTTGCGCTGATTGGTGGTTAGAGTGCCAAAGCCATTGATGTCGGCCTGATTCGGATCGTAGTCGCCACCGACACCGGCGAAGACGTGCGTACCCTTGGTGCCGACATAGCCGGCTTCGACCGACATGCTGCGCCCAAGCTGACGCTGCACCGTGAAGTTCCAGGCGTCGACGGTGGGGAAGCGGATCGGGTTGGTGATCATGAAGGCCGTCACACCATTTGGAAGCATGCGATTGCCATTGGGGCCCAGCGGCTGGCTTGCCAGAATTTGGGCGGGGTCAAGTGATGTCGGGCCTCTGGTCAGGTTGAAAACTGAATCGAAATTGTTAGCGGGCTGATTGGACTGAATGCCCAACACCGGAAGATTCTGAGTCACATTGTGGCCAAAGATAGAACCAAAGACACCGAGGTTGTAACCGCGTCCGTAGCCGGCACGGACGACAGTTTTCTGATTGAGCTGATAGGCAATGCCCAGGCGGGGAGCGAAGTTCGTCAGCGGTGATGTGACGTTCAAATTAAGCCCGACACCATTCTGGCCGGCCACCATGATTTCGCCAGTTGTGGAGTTGAGGAAGCCGCCCTGGTTCGCGCCTGAAACCACCTGCGGACGATAGATTTCCCAGCGGAGGCCATAGTTGAGGGTGAGTTTCTTGGTGATACGCCAGGAATCCTGCGCAAAGAAGAACCAGCGGTTTTGTGATTCACTGGCGTTGAGCGAATTTGAAACGTAGCGTTCAAACCGTGAGACATCGCCAACAAGGAAGGAGGCCAGGCCAGAGCCGCCTCCAGTGGGGCCTTGTGTCCGGGCGGCATCGAAATTCAGTTCGCCTGAACGATGGCGGTCGCTGGGGACTCTGAGATTCAGCGCCCGGCGGATGTCGGCTCCGAACTTGAAGGTGTGATTGCCCTGGATCTTGGTCCAGTTGTTGACAAACTGATACTGGCTTTCGTTCTGGATCAACGGGCAGTTGCAGCCATTGACGCCAAGTGCATAGCCGAAGCGGAAGAGGTTGTTGCCGTAACCATTGATGAAGAAGGCCGGCATGCCGGAGTTGAAGTTGTCGTCAACATTCAGCCCAGGGATGCCTGCGTCTTTCGCTGGTGCAGTGCCGATGCCGTTGGGCTGGCCGAAGACTTTATAGCGGAACCAGCCGAAGCGGAAGTCGGTGAGAAGGGTTGGCTTCATGGCGTAATCGAATCCGCCCGCGACGGAGTGGTTGCGTGAGTCAGATCTCCCGGCATAGGCACTGGTGGAGCCGGAAGCATCAAGGCCTGGGCCGCCAGCGAGAAGACCGAAGGAGCCAGGTGCGACGACACGGAATTGCTGGATGCTGTAGCGGCCAAAGATATGCAGCTTGTCGGTGGTGTAGTGATCGACTCTTGTGTTGTAAGCTTCGTCATCTGACTTCACACCGCCAGAAGAAGCGAAGTTGGGCTGATCGAGGTTGGCTGCGCTGTTGGGGCCGGGGATCAACCTGAGAAGGGCTGCTGCCTGAGGGGCCAATCGGGACGCGGGGATGATGTTGCCTGGGAACTGGGAGCGTGTGGCTGGTGTCGCCCCTGTTGCGGGATCGAAAACGTTGAGGCCGAGGTTGTTCAGGTTGCCAGCTCGTTCGTCCAGCGTGGGGACGCGCAGGAGTGCTCCGCCGCCAGTGTTACGCCGGGTGCCCTGGAAATCGCCAAAGTAGAAGAGCTTGTTCTTCTTGATAGGCCCACCGATGGAGGCACCAAACTGGTTCCACTGCGTGAGCGGAATGAGGCGCCCGTTGGAGTTGGGGATGGGCCTTGATTGAGTGAAGGGGTTGCGGGCCTGCATGTGGTCATTGCGGAGGAACCAGAATACGCTGCCATGCAATGCGTTGGTGCCGGACTTGGTTTGTGCGCTGACAACGCCGGCGCTGGCGACGCCAAACTCCGCGTCATAGTTGGCCGTAGTGATCTTGGCCTCAGTTACCGACTCAAGCGTTGGGTTGATGACGATCCAGCCAAGAACTGCGTCGTGATTGTCAGTGCCGTCCAGCAAGTGGCTGGTGCCCGCGAAGCTCTGGCCATTGACGAGCATGCGATAGGACCCTTGGGGGTTTTCAGCAGATGCTGCGGTGAGAGAAGTAGGGAAGGCGACTACACCTGGAGTCATCAACTGCAGGTTGGTGAACCGTCGGCTGAGGATCGGCAGATTCGTGACTGTCTTCTCGCTCCATGTCGTCGCGACATCGCTGCGCTCTGTCTTCAGGATGCCGGCTTCGGCGCTTACCTCGAGAGTCTGGCTGACATCACCGACCTGCAATTGAAGTTCAAGGCGGGTTTCGGTGTCTACTGAGACGCCAACATTATCCTGAAGAACAGCCTTGAATCCAGCGGATTCGACACGAACCCTGTATTTGCCCACGATCAGAAATCGCTGCGTGAAATTTCCAGATTCATTTGTTATTGTGTTCATCACAACATCGCGGCCTGTATCCGTGATGGTGACCTTGGCACCAGAGACCACCGCACCGGTGCTGTCTGTAACGCTGCCTACAATACTGCCGTAGACGGCTTGTCCATAGCTGACTGCCAGATTCACGAAAATGGCGATGCACATGGCCATTAAATTCTTCATAACGAATGCCCCTTGTTTAGTAAGGTCCAGCGCTAATAAGCGCTGGCATTGGGGAGAACTTATCAGAATTAAAGACCGGGGGCAAGGGGAGATCAGACGTATTTAGAAAAGCTTTCTTAAGCTGCCGCAGTTCTGACGCTCGCCAGCGCAATTTCAGGTGGCGTGTAGGTGGCATGCGGGTTTTTGAGTTTTGCCAGCGACATGGAGAGCACCGCCCGCCTGGGCCGTAGTTCATCATGCCGGAGAGTTTGAATCAGATCCAGCAGGGCGGGAACTTTAGCGTCGGTTTGGGTGGTAATGACGGTGTTGCAATCGATAGCAACGGCAAGGACTCGTGTGGTGATGAGGCGTCGAAGTTCTTTGATGGCCGAGTTGATAGTGCGGTCTAGTGCTCGCCTGGCTCTTGAGAATTCTGAGTAGCTTTTCCTGAATTGTTGGTTATCTGGATCTGCTGATAGTTGATTTAATGCGAAATCTTCAAGGGCGCGCGTTCGTTCCAATTGCCAGGCGGAGTGGATCAGTTGCTCGAAAACTTCGAGCTCCACTGCATTGCTCGGGTTGATTTCATTGAACAAAGTCTTGCGCAAAGCATCGTAAGAAGCCTGTTGTTCGGGTTCGAGATGCGCAAAAGTTTTCAAGTAGAAAAGTGTGCGGATATGATTTGCAGATTCGGCATGATATTCCATATATTCCATGAAAATAATCATAATCTATTTATCGATAATTGCAATAATTATTCTAGCTTCGAGCTAGAAGATGATCTGGGTCTTCTTGGCTTCCACTTTTTCAGGATCAATGCCGGGGGCCTTCTTGAGATCGGCGAAGGTTTTGATCTTGCCTACTTTTTCCCGATGCGCGAGGAATGCTGCGGCCTGCGAGCGCTTCATCGTAAGGCGGCTTTCCAGTTCGACAGCAGTGGCTGAGTTTACGTTGAGCGGGCTGAGAGCGTCGGCGGGGTAGTTCTTGGCCAGATACTCCCCGACGATGGCGAGGTCTGACTCGGCGGATCGCATGCCGAAGCCGACCATCTTGGCAATGGTGTTGTTCCAGCCGTTGAGATCCTGACGGAGGGAAATCGAACGCTCGATTTCATGGCATGTTTTGCAATTCTTGTCCGTCTCTTTCATGCCCGGGCCTTCTGCCAGTTGGGCGGAGAGGGAGAAAGCAAGAGAGGCTAAGAGAATCGCTAAACGCATATTCATATTCTATCTAGTGCTCCATGTAAAAGCCGAAAGCGTATTGTGTGCCATCGGCGGTACTGACGTAGACGCGGCCACCGCCAGCGGCGATGCCGCCAGAGGTGATATGTGATGTAAGGGTTGTGCCACTGTTCCAGAGTTCTTTGCCTGTGCTTCCCTCCATAGCGTAGAGGACGGCTTTGGCTCCCTTTGCGTTACCAGCAGAGGCAGCGAAGACGACGCCGTTGACTATGGACGGGGTGACCGGCGCGATAAATTCTTTTGACGTCCAGCCAGTTTGGAGGGCGTTGCCGGTGAGCTTGAGGGCGGTGATGTTTGAGCCAGTTGGGACGAGGATCCAGCGGGTCTTCTCTTCGTCCTCCCACGAGGCGAGTGAGCCAACGGCGTAGCCGGGTTTGGCAACTGGGGCGCTAGTACTGACCGCAGCCATAGTAGCGGCATCGACGATGTGAATCTTGCCGTCCGCTGTTGAAGCAGCGATGTAATTCTTGCCTTTGGCATCGAACACTACCGGTGAAGAAACGAAGTCGATGCCACCTGCACTGTAGGCGGCGCGCTGTTCGAGTTTTCCTTCTGACAGTGCAACGATTTGAGATCCGCTGGCTACGTAAATTTCCCCTTCAGGGCCTACGGCGAAGGCGCTGGTGCCTTCGATGTTCTTACCGGTCGCCTTCCATTTGGAGACAGTTTTTGATTCCAGGTTGATAGCCCAGATGCCGTTGTCGACACCGTTGCAATTATTAACCGTGGCCACGTACACGGTGCCATCAAAGACGGTCAGACCGAGAGAGTGTGCCCCGGCAGGCAGAAACTGGAGGGGCAGCTTGGGTTCTTCACCATTGGAAACGTACATTTGATGGAGCATGCCGTCGCCTGTGATGGCGTTGACGTAAAGGGGAGTGCGGCCGAAAGGGTTGGGCGGAGTGTTGACTCGGCGATTACCCGCGCCAGCTACAGGTGCTGGTGGTGAAGGCGGGGCGGGGCGGGGTGCCATGCGCTGCTTGAGGATCACTGAACCCTCAAAAGCTTCGCCAACGCCAGACCGGGCCGGGTTGGCACGGCCAGCACCACGGCTGATCGACGCCGGATAGGGCACCTGCGTGGGGCGAGTGATCGTGGAGGTCATGCCGCCGGGGCAGGCGGAGGTGCCAGGCTTGGCCATGGAGGTGCCAGCGCCGTTCTGCCATTCCAGGCGGGCAAGGTCGGTATCGATGCCGATGGTAGTGTCGCCAGAGCCGCCGAAAAAGCCGAGCGTGCGGAAGCCGCGGTAGCTGATGTAGAAGTCCAGGAGAGCAGGCGCGGTGAGGGCCTGTTGCTGGCGAAAGACGTTTTTGGGCTTCATCTTCCACTGCAGATCGAAGCCGGGCTTGCGCATGGTTTGCTCGGAGATCTTGCCGTCGAAACGGAGCCAGAAAGACCGCTGGACGTCGTTGCCAACTGTCATCCAGTCATTGCTGCCGCGTTGGGCCTGGCTGATGCCAAGCGCTAGCAGCGCGCAACTGGCAATTCGAAATAGGCGTTGGTAACTGAGCATTGAAAAAACTCCTCTAGCGGTGAACACTGCATCAAAATCATATACCGAAAGTCGCCTGTTTTGGTTGGTTGATCTGCTGCTCTTTGGTATATATTGGACGATTCACAGGAAGAATTATGAAGATTGTATTTTTGTTTCTCATGAGCTCGGTTCTCGGCGCGTTTCAGGCGAGTTGGTTGACCGATGGTGGTGACCCGCAACGCAACAACTGGCAGAAGGATGAAAAGCTGCTGAGCGTGACAAGCGTTAAAAATATCCAGCTTCTGTGGAAGATTAAGCTGGAAAACGAGACACGGGCGATGCATAATCTGCTGCCACCGCTGGTAATTGGCAGCGTGGATACGCCGGGCGGAAAGAAGCAGTTGGCGATCCAGGCAGGTGTTTCCGATCACGTTTACGCGATTGATACCGCCACTGGGAAGGTGTTCTGGCATACGCAGTTTGAGAACACCTTTAAGGAAGCCCAGGGCAGCCGGCCTTCAGTATTGTGCCCTGGAGGCATGACCGCTAACGTTACGATTGGCCCGGCAGGACCTGGCAAGTACACGATCTACGCTGCGTCCTGGGATGGGCGCCTGCATCAGCTGAATGCCGCCGACGGCAAGCACATCACGGAACCAAATAAGTTCATGCCTCCCAACGGCAAGCCCTATGCGATGAACCTTTGGAAGAATGTGATCTACACGCACTCAGCACAGGGTTGCGGCGGAAATCCAAATATCGCTTATACATATGATTTGGCCACCCATAAGGTAGGGAGCTGGGGTCCTGCTGGTGGCGGAATGTGGGGACGTTCAGGGCCTGCAATTTCGGCAGTTCACGACACGATGTACACGGGCACCGGTGATGGCAAGTGGGACCCGGAAAATGGCGTTTACGGTAATGGCATGATTGGCGTGAGGCAGAATAAGTCGACTAAGTCGTTGGAACTGGTGGACTATTACGGGCCGTCGAATGCCGAGTGGTTGGTAAAACGTGACCTCGATATGCAAGTGACGCCAGTAATTTTTAGTTACAAGGGCCGGGAGTACATGGTGGATGCCAGCAAAGAATGCCGGTTGTATTTTATGGATACCGAGTCGATTGGCGGGGACGATCACCGCACACCGCTGGAGCGGACTCCACTGATTTGCAACGAGATGGTAGATTTTGCCGAGGCTGGCATTTGGGGCTCGCTCACGAGTTGGGAAGATTCAAAGGGACAGCGTTGGGTGTTAACTCCGTTCTGGGGGCCAAAGCATTCCAAGTACAAGGCACCGATCGAGAACGGGCTGGTCAAAAAGGGTGCGATTGCGGCGTTCAAGGTAGTCGATGGCAAAAGCGGAAAGCCGACGCTGCAACCCGCGTGGATCTCCCGCGATATGGATCAGGCCGAACCGCCGGTGATTGCCAATGGCATTGTCTTCGCTTATGGAAGCGGTGAGAACACCGCGCAGGCATTCCCGGATGTGGGTCTTGATTTCCGTCTGGAGCGGCGCGCAGCAAAATCTACGCACGCAGTGCTCTATGCACTGGATGCGCAGACCGGTAAGGAGCTTTGGAACTCTGGAAAGCAGATTCCAATGTGGAATCATTGGAGCGGGATTGCCGTTGCTGACGGAAAGATCTATATCAATACGTTTGACGGCGAGTTGTTCTGCTTCGGGCTTAAGAAATAGTTATGTGTTGGTTGTTGTTTGCCGCCTTACTCGGTCTGCCTCTTCTGGGTCAGACGCTGGCTGAGCTTGAGGCTGAAAATATTCGGTACCTGCGTCTGTTGAGTGACTGGGGCCAGTTAGTCAAATACGGCAGCGACAATGCGGAGTTGCGCGCGCCTAAAGAAGGAGAGACGCGGGTGGTGTTTTTTGGAGATGACATCTTCGAGAAGTGGGAAAATTTCTTTCCTGCAAAGCCCTCTTATTTGAATCGCGGAATCACAAGTCAAGCGACGCCTCAGATGCTCGTTCGCTTTCGTCAGGATGTTATTTCGCTCAAGCCCAGCGTGGTTGTGATTTTGGGTGGGGCCAATGACTTTGCGGGGTTCGCGGGGCCTGCCACCGAGGGGACAATTACCGAGAATTTCGAGACGATGGTGGATTTGGCAAAGCTGCACGGGATTCGGGTTGTGTTGGCTTCTGTGACGCCGGTTTGCGATTGCTATGCGCTGCTCAGCGCCAGGCGGCCTCCTGGGCGCATTCTGGGTTTGAATGGTTGGTTAAAGGCTTTTGCGCGGCGGTCTGGCATTGTCTATGCCGATCTTTATGCAGTGCTTGCCCAGGGCCGGAACATGAAAAAGGAATTGACGGTGGATGGATTGATTCCGAATGAAGCGGGGTATGCGTTGATGGCGCCGGTGCTGGAGAAAGCGATTGCCGAGGCGCTGGCGAGTCCTTAGCGTCTGATTGTGTCACCGCACATACCATTGGTCAAGCGTTTCCGTTTGACGGCTCACTCGAAATGATACAAGCTCTCTATATGGCTATTTGAGGTCGGCAGCGCCAGCCGATTGGCCTCTTCCAATTTTCGTTTGCTCAGAACCTGTCAAATCAGCTAAGCTAACAGTCGTTTTCGTATTTTCGAAAGGTCTTTTACAAAGTGAATTTTTTCCTCAACGCACCGTTCGCGCTGTGGCTCCAGGCTGTGCCGGGTGATGCCACCGGTCTAACGACGCTTTACAGCATCCTGGCCATCAGCGCATTCGGAATGCTCGTCGCCGGCTACCTTGCCAAATACGTCCTCGCCAAGGACACAGGGACGCCTGAGATGCGCAAAATCTCCGACGCTATCAAGAGCGGCGCTGAGGCCTACATGAGTCGGCAAAACCGGACGATCGCCGGTCTTGCCATCATTCTCGCCCTGATCATCTACTTCGCTTACCTGTTAGGTAAAGACGATGCGCAACTTGCCGTCCGCATGACGGTCAGCTTTATTTTTGGTGCTGTTTGCTCACTCGCAGCAGGATTTAGCGGAATGTGGGTTTCAATTCGGGCCAACATTCGCGTCGCTGCGGCTGCCCGGTCCAGTATCGGTGAAGCCATGCAGATCGCCTTGCGGGGCGGGGCAGTCACCGGTATCGCCGTCACGTCGCTTTCGATGTTTGGCGTTGGTCTTCTCTTTGCCTTCTTTGATGGTCTGAATCAACCACAGGATGTTCCGGGACAAATTGTTGCGTTTGGTTTTGGTGCCAGCTTTGTTGCCCTTTTTGCCCAGCTTGGCGGTGGAATCTACACCAAAGCTGCTGACGTCGGCGCTGACCTTGTCGGTAAGGTAGAAGCCGGAATTCCTGAAGATGATCCTCGCAATCCTGCCGTTATCGCCGACCTGGTGGGAGACAATGTGGGCGACTGCGCCGGCCGTGGAGCAGACATCTTTGAATCAACCGCTGCTGAAAATATTGGTGCCATGATCCTCGGCGTCACTCTCTACAAGGTTTTCGGTCTTTCCGGTATCCTCTTTCCGCTCTATACTTGCGCCCTTGGCCTGCTGGCCTGCATCATCGGTGTCTTTACTGTAAAGCTCAAGGGTGAGGAAGATCCCATGCGCGCTCTCAACCGGGGCTTCTACGTATCTAGCATCATCTCGATAGGCGGCTTCTACATTGCGATCCAGCAACTGCTCGGCGGCAATCTGTGGCTCTTTGGCGCTGGCGTTATTGGCATCGCCACCAGCTTCCTTTTTGTTTTTCTGACGCAGTACTACACCGACCACAAATACCGGCCCGTGCGCTTCATCGCAGAATCCTGCACCACTGGCCCCGCCACCACAATCATCTCCGGCCTTGCGATCGGTATGGAATGCACGGGTCTGGTTGTCTTGACCATTTCCGCAGCAATTTTCAGTTCCTATTGGATGGGTATTCAGGCAGCGCTGCCTGGGGTAAGCTTGCTTTCGAGCGGACTCTACGGTACCGCCATTGCGACGATGGGCGTCCTTTCCACTGCCGCCTACGTTCTCGCCATGGACACCTTCGGCCCGATCACAGACAACGCTGGCGGCATCGTCGAGATGTCCAAACAGCCGCCTGAAGTTCGTCACCGTACCGACCTTCTAGACGCAGCAGGCAACACGACCAAAGCTCTGACCAAAGGTTACGCCATCGGCAGCGCCGCGCTGGCTGCCTTCCTGCTTTTCAGCGCCTACATTGATGAGGTCAAGATGGTGCTCGCCAAGCGCTTATCCAAGCCCTTTGAAGAGATTCCTTTCAGCGTTGATATCGGTCAGGTTCCTGTCTTTATCGGTGCCCTGCTTGGAGGCATGTTGGTCTTCCTCTTCAGTTCGCTCGCCATCCAGGCCGTTGGCAGAGTGGCCCAGACTGTGATCAAGGAAGTTCGCCGTCAGTTCCAGGCAAACCCAGGAATCATGCAGGGAACCAGCGACCCAGACTATGGGCAGTGCGTCGATATCGTCACAGCTGGTGCGCTCAAGGCGATGATTCTGCCGGGGCTGCTTCCAGTTCTCGCACCCGTTGCGGTTGGAATGATCTTCAAGAATCTTCCTCCTGCTGCCGACGGTACGCCTATGGGGGCTTGCGCCGTGGCCGCCATGCTGATGGTTGGAACTATTACCGGTATTCTCATGGCTACCTTCATGAACAACGGCGGTGGTGCCTGGGATAACGCCAAAAAGTACATCGAACTTGGCCACCATGGCGGCAAAGGCTCTGATGCGCATAAGGCTTCGGTGGTTGGGGATACGGTTGGTGATCCTTTTAAGGACACCGCAGGCCCTTCGATTCACGTATTGATCAAGCTGCTAAGCACGATCACGCTGGTTGCTGCGCCGCTCTTTCTCTAAAGCTATTTCTTCGGGTAGCCGGGGCTGGCCTTCACTTCGTTGATCTGGTCGGTATGGCGTTGGGCATGTGCGGCCAGTAGTAGAAATACCTGGTAGGCATCCATTTGCATGCCGGGTACGATCTTCAAGCGCAGGTCGTGGTCCTGATTCGTTTCGACATATGTGATGGTGCTGTCCCTGCGTTCTTTAAATGCCGCCAGTGCTGCTGCCGTGTTGGTAAAGGTCTTCTTCGGAGTAGCTTGATCGGGTGCCTTAACCTTCTGGTCACGGCTTCGAATTGATTTTAAGAAGTCTTCATCTTTTTGAGCTGCCTTTGCCGCTGGACTCGCTGGAGCGGTTGAAACCTGTTTGTAGAGATTGAAGAGAAATGGTTCGGTAATCGCCAAATGTTCAATCACCTCGGCAATCGACCATCGATCTGCACCAGCTTTCCAGTTCAATTGCTTTTCTGTCAATCCATAAGCTGCATCGATTACGATCTTGCGCGAAGCGTGCAGTTCGCTCATCGCCCGCGAGCGTTCGCCCTGGGTTAGCGTCTCACCCGCTAAAGTCAATGAAATCAATACGAAAATGGCAAGGTTAAATCTCATAACACCTCAATCCTAGTACTTTTTCTAAAGACGCTTCCTAATGAACTAGAGCAACTTGGCCGATTTAACAATTAAGTAATGGCAAGCCACATCAATGCCGCGCCTCTAGCCGCCATCGGCGAACATGTAGAATTGTTCACGGTGCTTGACGCTGAGCCAAATATCCTGCTTGTCGACGGGGTGGAGCTGAACAGGCGTGTCGTCAAGGCAACACTGAACGCAACTGGCGCTAGCTTTATTGAAGCGCGCCGTCCCAGCGAGGCTTACCAGATCCTTAAGAATGAGCATGTAGATCTTGTGATCTGTGACATGTTTCTGCCTGAACAGAGTGGAATGGAATTCTGCCGCACCCTGAAGGCAGATCGAGCCACTCAACTTTTGCCGGTGCTTATGCTCACCAGCGTGCATGGCAGCGAACATGAGGTTGAAGGTCTTACCAGCGGCGCCGACGAATACTTATTGCAGCCTGCTCATCCAAGCGTCCTCAAAGCGCGAGTCCTGTCGATGCTTCGTCACAAAGCGGCTCTCGATTCGCTGGATGAGGTAGAAAGCATCCTGTTTACTCTTGCCCAAGCGGTAGAAGAGCGTGACAAGTGTACATCCGATCATTGCCGCAGGCTCTCGTATTTCAGCGTAGAACTCGGCATACGGCTGGGTCTGGGCCGTAATGAATTGTTAGCGCTTCACAGAGGCGGCTACCTTCACGATATTGGGAAGATCGGCATTCCTGATTGCATATTAAATAAGGCTGGAACGCTTAACGAAGAAGAGTGGCATGTCATGCGCAGCCATGTGACTCGTGGCGAAGACATATGCCGCCCCATGAAGAGTCTTGAGCCTGTGCTCCCAATCGTCCGCCATCACCATGAGAAATGGGACGGCACCGGCTATCCAGACAATCTGAAAGGTGAAGAAATCCCCTTGCTGGCAAGGATCATCCAGATTTCTGATGTCTTTGACGCATTGACCAGCGAGCGCTCTTACAAAAAAGCTCTCACAGTCGACGAAGCATGTCGATTGCTTCAAACTGAGGCCAACGCCGGTTGGCGTGATCCTAAGCTCGTTCCCATGTTTATCCAGATGTTGCAAAACGAAGACGACGGCTCGCGCATGTCTCGCAATCTCCGGGCCATGTCTGCGATCATCAACCAACCCTAAGCCCGCCTTTGATTTCCATGCCAGAGATAGCCTGAGAGCATCTTATACCCAGAAAGTCAGGTAAGGTCTGCCTTTTGCCATGCGTTCCACCAGGAGCGCAAGTTCACGAAGGTGGTAGTCGCCCCACATAGAGCTTTCACCGCAAGGAACTTTGCGACCAGCGGGGATATGATCCCAACCGTTGGGCCGGTGATAGACGGAATGGAGGAGGAGTCCTTCGTGTTTGGGATCTGTCGAGAGGTAGGGCTCACCGAGCAGGGTCTTAAGCACTGTCAGGCCGGCTTGCGTATAACGATCATCTTTGAGGTAGATGCCGAGGCGAATGAGACCCTGTGCACCGATAGCGGCTGCTGAGGAATCGACGGGCTCCCAATCGTTGTAGGGTTCCGCAGGACGATCCATGTAATTACCGAGCCGGTGGAGGTTGGGAGCCCCTGTGTCCCAATAGGGGACTCCACAAGTTGACGCATGTTCGAGGTAGAAGTCGCATGTGGCTTGAGCTGCTTTGCGCATGGTGGCCTTGATTGCGTCGAGGTTGGGCTCGGAAAGTGATTCGAAAAACTCAAGTTGCTCGGCAAAGCCACACATGGCCCAGGCGAGTCCGCGGGTCCAGGTAGAGAAGGGCGAGTAGCCCTGTTGGCTGCTGGGGCAGCGGAAGTTGCCGTCATTTCGATTGAAAATAGCCTCGTGGACGGAACGGCCTCGGAGGTCATAAGCATCGCGGCCTTCTCCGTAGTAAATGCTGTATTTCGCTGTGGCTTCCGCGTGTTCGATCAGGCGGCCAAGCAGTGAGATGCGTTGGTCGTTTTCAGCCGTGAGAACGTGTCCAAGGCGGTGGCCTACTGCCAGTGCGCGCAATGAGCGGATAGTGTCAACAAACAAGGAGTGCGGGCCGTTGAAGGAGTAGATATAGCCTCCGCCGCCGGCAATGGTGGACCAGCGCGAAGCTTGAACGGCACCTGAGGCTTTGAGGGCGAACTCATAGAAGTTCTTCTCCCATTCGTTGACTGCGGTTCTGCCTTCAACCATGAGGCGCAAAAGGTTGCCGTATGTGCTGACGTTATTAAAGCCGTGGTCATGTACGCCAATGTGAGTTACGTGGGTTGCCATCAGCTCGAGAGTCCGCTTGCGGCCCATCTCAAGGAACTCGGGATCGCCGGTTGCGTCGAACTGAAGGATTGCTGCCCCGAACTGGAAGCCCTGGGTCCATTCTGTCCAACCACGAGAAGTATATTTTCCTTCAATCGTGAACACCGGAGAACCTTTTTCAGGCGTCCAGCCTGACTCAAAACCGAGGATCTTTTCTGCAGAAGCCTGCCACATGCGTTCTATTGCAGGTACTAGGGTTGATGGGGTGATGACTGGATCGACTTTGACCATGAACTTAATAGAATAGACGAGAAAGCGGTTGATGGAATTTTGAACTTGCATTGTGGAGATCGCGTATTGCAAGTGAAGAGTTCTTGCTTCGAAGGTGTCAAACTGATTCCAATGCTATGAAAAACCTCATACTAATTGCTACCCTCACCACAATGTTTTCCTGCAGCGAACGCCGCGATTCGGGCCCCCCGATTACAGAGACGAAAAGAGCCAGCACGGCCAAAGCCGAAATGCTTCAAGCTCAAATCAATATGGCTGCAGGAGAACTGAGTATCGATGGAGGTGGGAAGCAGGAGGTGAGCGCCGAGTTTCGCTACAGCACGGGCGGGCTGGTTCCCAATTTCCGTTATGACGATTCGAGTTTTCGAGCACGGCTTGTAGTGGATCAGCCGAAGAGTCAGAGCAGCAACTTGAAGTTTGATGAAGACAGGTGGCGGATTCAGTTGCCTGATGGGCTGGCGACGGATTTGGATGTGAATATGGGTGCTGGTGAAGCTCGGCTCAAATTAGGGAGCCTCGACATCAGAAAGGTTGCCTTGAATATTGGGGCTGGAAAGGTTGTCGCAGATTTTACTGGCGAGCCCAAGCGTGATTTTGAAGTGAGGATTCAGGGTGGAGTTGGAGAGTGTGAGGTGACCCTGCCGAAGTCTGCCGGGATTCACGCCGAGGCTAGTGGTGGCATTGGAAGTATTGATGTCGATGGCCTTGAGAAAAAGGGCTCTTTCTATGAGAATGCCGCCTTTTCGCAAAAAGGCCCCAAGATCAGACTTACTGTGCTGGGCGGAGTTGGCTCGATTCGAATTTTAGTTCGTTAGACTTGTCGAATTCATCTGACCTCACTTGTTGTCTTCATGAAAGAAGGGATACAAGATCCCTATGAAATACATGCCGGACGTTGGCGGGCTGGCCACACCCGGAATCGATAATCCTCCATGGCAGGTAGCCCGTGCTCAAATGCTATTAAGAGTCGGCCGCCAAGTGGAGGCTTGCCTTGCTTTAGAAGTTGCCATCCGGCTGGGCAACAATCCGGCCCAGCGAGAGTACTTGATCCGTGTCCAAGCTACTGCAAATCCTTAATAGAGAAATCATAGGCTGTACTCGGTGTCCCCGGTTGGTTGAACATTGCCGCCACATTGCCGCAACCAGGAGGCGTGCCTATCGCGCAGAGGAATATTGGGGCCGGCCCGTGCCCGGCTTCGGAGATCCAAAGGCGAGTCTGTTGATTGTGGGGTTGGCTCCTGGCGCACACGGTGCGAATCGAACGGGCCGGATGTTTACTGGCGACAGCAGTGGTGAGTTTCTTTTTGCCGCATTGCACGCGTGTGGTTTCGCCACCCAACCCACCAGCAGCCACCGAAACGATGGCCTCAAATTGAAGGATGCCTATCTTACCGCTGCTGGCCGTTGCGCCCCTCCAGACAACAAGCCATTGCCTGAAGAGCTCAATCAATGCCGGCCATACTTGATGCGTGAGATTGAGCTGCTTAAAAACGTAAAGATCGTCGTATGTTTGGGTCGAATTGCGCTGGAAGCTTACGCCAAGGCAACCCAATTGAAAGTCAAAGACTTCGGTCACGGGCTCCAGATTGATGCCGTGCCTCCGATCCTGTGTTCCTATCACCCGAGTCAACAGAATACGCAAACAGGACGCCTCACCATGCCGATGCTTGAAGAAGTGTTTCGTCAGGCGCGAAGCTATAGCCTGGTGAGCAGCACGCCGCTACCGGACTCATCCAGAATCCAGATGTCCCTCATGCCTTCACCCGCGATTCTATTACCCTAGTAGGTGACATGCTTCGTTTTTTGTTGATTGCATTTTCCGCTATAGCTTGCGCCCAGTTTGTCAAGCCCCAACCTCCTGTCCGTTATGGCTACAAAGTGGTCAAAACCTTTGTCCATGATCCAGAGGCGTTTACCCAGGGCTTTGAATTCCGCGATGGGGTCCTGATCGAGGGTACCGGGCTGAAGGGTCAATCCAGCCTGCGCCGGGTCAGGTTGGAGACAGGTCAGGTCTTGACGAAAGTAGATTTGTCTGGCCAGTATTTTGGCGAAGGCATCACGGTGCTGAAGGACCGGATTCTGCAATTGACCTGGCAGGCGGGTGTTGGCTTTATTTATGACCGGAAGACGTTGAAGCAGACCGGGCAATTTAGATATCCCGGTGAAGGCTGGGGGCTAACCAACGATGGCAAACAGGTCTATATGAGTGATGGCACCAGTGAGATCCGCATCTGGGACCCGGTAACACTGAAGGAATTGCGCCGCATTACGGTGCGTAATGGAAACAGCCCGGTCGATCAAATCAATGAACTGGAATACGTAGAGGGAGAGATCTTTGCCAACGTTTGGCAAACCGACTATATTTTGAGGATTTCACCTTCTGATGGCCAGGTGCTTGGCATCATTGACATGCGTGGGCTCCTGGATACAGGACGTGGGGCCGATGTGCTCAACGGCATTGCTTATGATGCGGCGGCCAAACGGCTCTTTGTTACTGGCAAGCTTTGGCCCAAGATCTATCAAGTAGAAATCACACGTGTTCATTGAAATTCGTAAGTGGGTGAAGAAGATCCCCAAGGGCAAGGTTGCAACATATGGTCAGGTGGCCATCGCTGCTGGCTTTCCTCGCGGGTCACGGCAGGTGGCTTGGGCGCTGAAGACCTTTGACCCGGCTCTGCCTTGGCATCGGGTGATTGGGCATGGGGGAAAGATTCTATTGCGCGGCGCCAATGGGGTGGAGCAAGCGCAGCGGCTTGAGGCCGAGGGGGTGGTGGTTCACGGGACCCGTGTGGATCTGAAGCGCTTTGCGCACATGTTCATTCCGTCGAATTTTTAGAGTTGATAGGCGATTCGCCTAATTGCCTCCAACCCTTCGGATACCAAGCACTTGGCACCGGTGTGACGACTCCGCAATCGTTCGAACTCGCAAGAGCACTTCAAACGGCACAATCTTTTCAGGAGGAATTCCGGCCTGACGCAAAGAATCGTCCACCTCTCTCTTGGTAAGCGCCCATTCGCCGGCTGCCTCGGTAGCTTCCATATTGGTGCCTCCAATGATCAAAACCGATCCAGCACCGGAAAGATTGCGGACTAATGCCACAAGTGCGAATGATTCAGGCCGCTCGCCTTCGATTTGGCTGTAGACACTTGGCTCTCCCGTACGCGGGTGCAAGTTGCGGATCGCCGGAAGGTGCGACTGAAGGTCGAATTCGAAGCGAAAGTTAAGCTGACTTTCGAATAAGGCTGTCCAAGGATTGGATCTCGGGCTCCCAATCAAAACCGCGTTGTTAAACCTCAAATCTCGCTGGTCCAGATGCCTTGCAAATTTGACGCTGGCCCTGTCGCGAAACTGTGAATATTCCTGTAGGATTCGCCCAACCAGCAGCGCATCGGCCAAGCTCGTGTATTGGCGTTGCGCGAGATTGGGCAATAGCGCGTTTACCCTTCCTGCATCAGCTTCACTTTGAAGAAAACGAAGATAGTCCCTGTTGTAATACTCGCCAGTTGTGAAACTTTTGTTGGTGAGATCTTGAAGAAATGAAAAAACCGAATCAGCGACAACGATTACCGTAGGCTTCGAATGGTCGAAAATTTGCGCCCATAGGGCTGCCGGTTTGGGTGGTCGCGTGAGAAACCAGACGACTTCAGCCCCAATCGCAAACCCTACCACCAACGCAAGCAGTAGCGCCCACTTTTGCCAGAGAAGGCGCTTTGGCATTACTTCGACAACAGGCTGGATAACGCCCGGATCAAAATCTGGAACAGGCGATGGGCTCACGGGCTTTCGTTTCTGGAAGGTTGCAATAATAGGCCCCTTTGGGCACCTCGATGGCGATTTCTTCGCTGAGGCCATCCCCTTCAAAATAGTCGGCTAGACGTTGGCGAAGTTTGCTTGCCGACACACGGACGATATTATCTTCCCCTGGGCTATAACCTGGTTTACGTCCAAATACCTTTTCTCCAATGCTCTGCTCGTTTAAAAATGCCCCTCGCCCAGAGAGCTCCTCCAAGCAAATGTAGCGCAGGAATTCCTTAAGGCGTACGGACCGATTGAAATACGTACTATTGAGTACTCTATCTACAAGCTGTTGTAAATACTCGGTTGAGTACTCCGACCGAGAGAGTTTTTCCATATTGAATTCACCGTTAGTTTACTGTAAAGTTTCCTTTTGGAGAGCATACAAATGAAATAGTGTAATGCCAGTGACATATCGCCCAGTCGGCCGGGTCACACTTTTTCACCAAGGATTTTCGTGATGACCACTTGCCGCCAAATTCTCTCCCTCCTCGCTATTTCATGCCTGACCTCCTTCCAACTCATTTCGCAAGGCAGCTTTGGATCGATTGCCGGTACCGGCAGTTATCGTTCAGGACGGCCTGTAGTGCTTTCCGCCCGAACGCCAAACATCAACAACAATATCCGCGCGGAATGGACCTATGGCAACTTCCTCACCACCCGGCCAGGCATCGAGAACCCGAACGTGAGTAACTTCAGCCAAGTTTTCAAGGGACCCCTTGATGGCCGTAATGCCGAGACGTTGCGCCGCTTCGATAATGTAGGCGACGCTCAGCTCTTCACTTACGGCACCTTGCCACCCATCTTCCCCAATACTCGCAATCCTGGAATTGCCATTTATGACATGTCCCTCATGAAGGCGTTCCGGTTCAGCTCGGATGGTAGACGTTACGTCCAATTCCGAATGGAAGGTAACAACATCCTGAACATGCGTGGATATGGGCCTTTCAATACTCAAATTGGTACACTCGATTTTGGCCTTATCACCCAGCCTGGTTTGCCGGCGCGTACCATTCAAATGTCGATTCGTGTACTCTTCTAAATGGGTTGTAGCAGTTTCCTTTACCTTGGCAGCTTTGGCGGCCAACGGACCAATCATTTTTCGCGATGTAGGGGAAGCCGTTCCATTCCGGCTGGTCAATGGGGCTTCGGGCTCTAAGCATCAGATCGAAACTATGCTGGGCGGAGTGGCATTGCTCGACTATGATCGCGACGGCCTGCTGGACATATTCGCGGTCAACGGGGGCCGTCCCAAACAGCAAGACAAAACGGGTCCAGAGCATTGGAACCGGCTCTATCGCAATCTCGGTAACGGTAGCTACTCCGATGTCACCGAAAGCGCCGGGCTGAAGGGCAGAGGCTATGGCTTTGGAGTTGCTAGCGCCGATTACGACAACGACGGATTCCCAGATCTTTTCGTAACCGGCTTCAACCAGAACCAATTGTTTCGCAACCGGCGTAACGGTACCTTTGAAGACCGCTCTCTCCCTGCCTTGGGCAATTCCCCTGCACTCCGCTCTACCTTTGCCGTCAGCGCCGGGTGGGCAGACTTTGACAACGATGGCTGGCTAGACCTCTTCGTAGTTCGATATGTGGAGTGGTCTGCCGGTACAGAGCCAGTTGGCCGCGTCCGGGGTCTCCGCACCTATTGCTCACCTCGATCTTTTAACGGTCTGACTAACTTGCTCTTTCGCAACCGGGGAAACGGTACATTCGAAGATGTTTCAGAAGCTTGGGGGCTTTCGAAGTACAGAGGAAAAGGTATGGGCGTTGCCTTTGCCGACTATGACGGCGACGGGCGTATCGATGCCTTCGTCGCCAACGACACCATGCGGCACTTTCTGTTTCGCAACCTTGGCAATCGCTTCGAAGAGACCGCATTAGCCAGCGGCGTCGCCTTTACTGAAAACGGCCGGGAAATTGCCGGAATGGGAGTAGACTTTCGCGATTGGAGTAACGATGGGCGTCCGGATCTTTTTATTACCGGTATGTTTCATGACACCTTCCCCCTCTATCGCAATCAAGCCGAAGGCTTCAGCGATGTCACTCAATCTTCCGGTGTAGGTGCTCTCACCGCTCGACTTACGGGCTGGAGCAATGGTGTATTTGATTTCGACAACGACGGTCAAAAAGATCTGTTCAGCGCTAATGCCGCGATTCTCGACAACTCCGAAGCCGTGGACAAGCTTCCCTATGAATTGGCGAACGTTATTCTGCGAAATATTGGCGATGGGCGCTTCGAGCCATTTCCTCTCTTACGCCTCGCGGCGCATCGTGGTGCGGCTTTTGGCGATATCAATCGCGACGGCCGCATCGATATCGTCACGTCGAGCGTAAATGGCCGCCTCGAAATCTTGTTGAATGAAAGCTCCGGCGGCAATTCCTGGTTGATCGTAAAACTAGAGGGCGGACGCTCGAATCGCGATGGTATTGGTGCCACCGTAACCGTCACAACCGATGATGGTTCGAGCCAGCACAACCACACTACCACCAGCGTCGGCTATGCCAGTTCCAGCGACTCACGGGTACATTTTGGACTGGGTCGAAACAAGCGGATCCGGTCATTGACGGTAAACTGGCCAAGCGGCACCATTCAGCGGCTTGAAGGTGTAGCCAGCAATAACGAACTGCTCATAATGGAGACGCCAGCGCCATGACGCTACTGCTACTTTGGCTTTTGTCTTCCGATATCGTCGTCGATGCGCGCAATTTGGCGGTTGCCGGCGATTGCCGTGGCGCCTTGGCTCTGCTCGCTCCCCATCTCGAGACGCCTGCTCCAATCGAGGCATTCGGGTTGGCCGGTGAGTGCCACATCTCGTTGGGCGATGCGGCTGGCGCGGCAACCGCATTCGATGCTGGGCTCCGCCGCTACCCGGCCTCCTTGCCATTACTCAAGGCGTACGCTGGAATGCTAATTCGTTGGAAACCAAAGGATGCGGCTTCGGCCAAAACCCTGGAACGCCTGCGCTTGCTTGGCAGCCGCGACGCTGAAGCGAATTACCTCTACGGGCAGTGGGCGTTATTGGTGAACCGGGAGCCTGCCGCAATCGCCGCTCTTCGCCGCACCATCGGTCTGGCACCCCGGAATGACGCCGCCCGCATGCAGAACTGGACCCTGATCGCAGTGGCTGAAGAACAGCAAAATCACCCCGAAGCCGCAGAGGAGGCTTATCGCCAGGCCCTGGCGGCCAACCGCCGGCTGCCTGCCCTCGATTGCCGCGCGGCACAACGATACGTTGACTACCTCGATCAAAACGGACAACAAGAAACTGCTGGGCGGCTGGCTGAGGAACTGCTTCAAGCTCAGCCCACCTGGGCCCCCGCCTTGTTTTTGCGTGCCAAGACGTTGGGCCGGCCACGCCTTAATGCCGCTGCCGCAGCCGCGGCTGAAATCGCGCTTACTCACCTCGAAGGCGATGTGACGCTGGAACGTGCCATTCGTGCATTCTTGATTCGAACTTACTTCACAATCGGTCAAAAAGATCGCGCCCAGGAGCACCAGCGTTGGATCGACTCACACTAAGCCTATTCCTCGCCTCGATTCTCGTCTCGGCCCAGATCCGGTTCCGTGATGTAGCACCCAACGTTGCCACCACGTACCGCACTCATAATGGCGAGACGTTGCGTAAGTACTTTCCCCAGCCAATGTGTGGCGGAGTGGTTCTTCTTGACTTTGATGGTGACGGTCTTCTCGACATTTTTCTCACTAACGGTGCCGATTTGCCGTCGAATCGGAAAATCCCCGCCATCCATTCGCATGCCCTTCTGCGAAACCTGGGCAATGGCAGATTCCAAGACCGCACCGCCGCCTCGGGTCTCTCCGGTCTGAGCCTTGGCTATAGCCTCGGTGCTGCTGCCGCCGATTTCGACAACGACGGAGACGCGGACCTCTTTGTTGCCAATCTTGGAGCGAATACGCTGTACCGCAACGATGGTGCTGGCCGTTTTAAAGACATCACTTCCAGTTCTGGGCTACTTGCTAAACTCGCTCAAACCATTAGTGTCGGGGCTGCCTGGTTCGACTATGACCAGGACGGTTTGCTCGACCTTTTCGTCCCGCAATACACCACGTGGACTCCAGCTAGCGACATCCTCTGCCGGCAGGCGGATGGCACACCCATCTACAGCGATCCCCGCCGCTATCCCAGTGTTCCCGGTTTGCTTTATCGCAACGTAGGTCAAGGAAGATTCGAAGACCGCACTGCTGCCTCTGGTATTGGACGTTTCAAAGGCAAAGCAATGGGAGTGAGTGTAGCTGATTTCAATCTGGATGGCACCCCAGACTTGTTCGTAGCAGCGGTTCCGCAACCAGAATGAGGGCTGACGCGAAAACAGGGCCGCTGTGTGCCGTTGCCGCAGAATTTGGATATGGAGGAGCGATGAGGAGAATCG
>JAYSVS010000140.1:0-14668 GCA_043718395.1 Acidobacteriota bacterium | reverse complement strand
TGCGATAAATCCCAGGGGTTTGGGGACAGAGTCCCCATCCGCAGGGGTGACAAAGTCGCTGAGCAGTTAACCTGACAGAATCGCTGAGCAACAACATGAATTCCGGGCTGGCTATACCAGGCACAACGGTAGCTTCGCTGGCCTTGGGCCGCTGGGTGCCGATTTTGCCCGGCAAAACAACATTGCTCTCTTCCCCTTTCCTGTGCAAAGCTTCCCTAGCATCAGCTTCAATTTCTCCGGGTCGATCAATACCCAGACGCAATTCAGCTCCATCGGTGGCGGTGATCCCAACATCAACATCGAAAACACATACCAGCTCTCGGACAACCTCTCCATTACGCGCGGCTCGCATAGCCTGAAGATGGGCGGTGATGCACGGCGTTACCTCTATGACGTGATTCGCGGCGGTGGCCAGTTTATCTTTGGCAGTATCTTTAGCTCCTCCTCCGACGTTGTCGGCTCAGGCGCACCGTTGGCAGACTTTCTGATGGGCTTCCCTTCAGCAACGCAGGGTACGCAGCTTCTGGACTGGTCACGTCAGCGCGACATCTACGTTGGCGGGTACTTCCAGGACGACTGGAAGGTAAGTTCACGCCTCACAGTGAACATGGGGATTCGCTACGAACTCTACACGCAACCGATCGACCAGCGAGACCGCGGCGGCTTGCTCGACGTGCGCACCGGGCGAATTCAGATTCCTGGTCAGAACAGTTACAGCAGAGCTATTGTCAATGGAGATCATAACAATTGGGCACCCCGTTTGGGCTTTGCCTACAGCCCGAAGCGGCAGCTTACGATCCGCGGTGGTACGGGGCTTTTCTACTCACGCCGTGAGCAGAACCAGGAAGTAACACAGTTCGGCGGCAACATTCCCAATACGCCCACCATCGTCTTTCCCTCTGTAAGTGCGTCAGGTACGGTAACACCGCCAGTTACGTTTTCCACCCCGCTGGTTGCGCAGCCAAGCGATCCGACTCTGAGCAATTTCACTCCGCAGCGCCCTCTCAGTGTTCTGATCCGCACGTCGGATTTCGAAAATAGCGTGAACCCATATGCTGCGCAGTGGAACCTCTCGTTGCAGTATGAGTTTGCTCAAGACTCGCTGGTAGAAGTGACCTATTCTGGATTGCGCGGTTCACGCCTGGTGAGCCGGGTCAACCTTAACCAGATTCCATTCGACGTAGCACTGTCGGGACGCAACCAGCAGATCCACCGCATGTTTCCAAACATCAACAACGCTGTCGGCCTAGACTCGGCCATTGGCAACTCAACCTATAATTCACTATTGATACGTGTCGAGCGGCGCATGCGCAACGGGCTCAATCTGTTGTCCAACTACACATGGTCGAAGAACCTTGAAATCAACGGCACCGGAGGGTCGAGCTCCTTTTCTCAAAACGGAGGCACCACCTTCCCGGTGGACAGCTGGAATCTGAAGAACGAAAAGGCTGTCGGCACGCTTGATGTTCCTCATGTGTTTGTCCTCAGCAGCGGCTATGAGCTGCCCTTTGGAAAGGGCAAAGCATGGCTAAACTCGAAGGGCTGGGCCAATGCCCTCTTCGGGGGTTGGCAGTTGAATGGAATCTTCACGCGCCGCAGCGGCTTCACGACCGATATCCGAAGTTCGCGCGTTGCTGCAAATAATCAGCTCTTTGCCACGATCAATATGCCAGACCGTGTTTCCGGCCAGTCCATCTTCTTGCCGAACCGTGGTGTCGATGGCTGGTTCAACCCAGCCGCCTTCACCGAACCGAACCGCGTCAACGCAACAAATGGTGTGCCCCTCACGCTATTTGGCAATGCCCAGCGCCGTGTCGGCCGAGGACCTCGCGCAACAAACCTCGATTTCTCAATGTTCAAAAATTTTGTATTTGCTGAACGTTTTAAGATTCAGTTCCGCGCCGAGGCGTTTAATTTCTCCAATACTCCGTCCTTCTCTCTGCCTGGTGCCACTAACTCGGCGCTCACGATTGGTAACCCGAACTTTGGCCGGCTGACGAGTTCTTCGGCTACGGGACGTCAGATTCAAATGGGCCTTAAGCTCTCCTTTTAACAACTGGCATGTCAACCACTATTACTCGCCGTGAAACGCTAGTTCTGGCAGCGGCGGCGGCGGCTGCTGCCCAGCAGCCCCCCGCAACTCCTTCCTGGTGTGACCGGCCTATGCGCTGGGCGCAGGTCGCATTTACTGAAGATGATCCGGGCCAATATGATCCCAAGATGTGGCTCGACTACTTTCGAGAGATCCACGCCGATGCCGCCTGCCTCAGCGCGGGCGGAGTAGTAGCGTTCTACCCGACCGAGATCCCATTGCATTACCGAAGCCGCTTTCTCGGTACCGGGGATGCCTTTGGAGAATTAGTAAAGGGCTGCCGTACACTTGGCATGAACGTCATCGCCCGCACCGATCCGCACGCAATGCGGGAGGAAGCGTTTCAGGCTCATCCCGAATGGGTTGCCCGCGATGCAAACGGGGCACCACGACGACACTGGGCCGACTCCGCGCTCTTCGTTACCTGCGCCCTCGGGCCGTACAATTTCGAGTTCATGACTCAGGTGACGCGAGAGATCGTCTCCCGCTACCGGGTGGACGGAATCTTCTCCAACCGCTGGGCCGGGCATGGCATCTGCTATTGCGAGAGCTGCAAGCAGAGGTTCCTGGCATGGTCGGGAATCGAGTTGCCGGTCACAGGGGCACCCTCGGATCCAGCCTGGCGAAAGCATGCTGAGTGGGAAGAACACCGCCTCTTCGAACTCTGGCGTCTATGGGATCAAACCATCCGCGCCGTCAATCCTGATGCCTGTTTTATCGCTAACTCTGGCGGCGGCTCTCTTTCCGAACTCGACATGGCCACCGTTGGGAAACTCGCCCCCATCCTCTTTGCCGACAAGCAAGCCCGCCGAGGCCTTCTGCCTCCCTGGGGCAACGGCAAGAACGGAAAGGAATACCGTTCCACTATGGGGCGCAAACCCATTGGCGGCATCTTTAGCGTGGGCGTGGAAGAGCCTTACCGTTGGAAAGACTCCGTGCAGTCCGCAGCCGAGATTCAGGTGTGGGCCGTCGATGGCATCGCGCAAGGCCTTCGCCCGTGGTTTACCAAATTCAATGCCAAGCCAATCGACAAGCGATGGATGCCCGTCGTTAAAGACATCTATACCTGGCACTGGAAGAACGAGTCGTACCTTCGTAACGAAGCCAATCTGGCCCGGGTTGCAATCGTCTACTCTCAGCAAACCGCGCGCTTCTACGGTGGTGAGCAAGCCCGCCGTCTGGTGGAAGACCCGCTCCTCGGCGCTTACCAGGCTCTGGTCGAGGCGCGCATTCCCTTTGAGATGGTGCATGACCGCACACTCGACCCCGATCTGCTGAAACAGTATCAATTGCTAGTGCTGCCGAACATAGCCCTGCTGTCGGATGCCCAGTGCCGGCAACTCGAAGCTTTCGTGGCCTCCGGGGGCAGCATCCTTGCCACCGGTGAAACTTCATTGCGCGATGAACAGGGCAATCTCCGTTCTGATTTTGGCCTGGCCCGCTTGTTTGGTTGTTCTTACGGCGGCCGTCTCGATCAGAGGCTGCAGAATTCTTATCTCACTCTTGAACACGAAACCCGCCATCCGATTCTTGAAGGCTTCGCCGGTACACCACGTGTCATCAATGGCGTGCGCTGGGTGCACACCAAATCCGTTGGCGCATACCGGGCACCACTAACGCTGGTTCCGTCCTATCCCGATCTCCCAATGGAAAGCGTTTGGACCAACCAACCCCGCACAGACCAACCCGCCGTCTACTGTCGCGCACATGGGCGCGGACGTGTCGTTTACTTCCCCATGGATATCGACCGTACATTTTGGGAAGTTCTTTCTGGTGACCATGCGCGGCTGCTACGGAATGCTTTTCACTGGGCTTGTCCGCAACTGAGCCCAGTGAGAGTAGAGGGTCAGGGCTTCCTCGATCTTGCTGTCTGGCGGCAGAAGTCCTCTCTAACTCTGCATGTGGTCAACCTGACAAACCCGATGGCCATGAAAGGGCCCTTCCGCGAGTTCTTCCCCATTGGCCCGCTTCGCGTGGAGTGGGACTTGCCTCAGGACGTCAACCCCGAGTCTGTCCGCCTTTTGGTGGCAGGCACCTCTCCGCGCTGGACGCAAACAGGAAATACTTTGAAGCTGGAAATCCCGCGAGTAGCACTGCACGAAGTGATCGCGATCAACATGAAAGGATGAGTATGAAATTGAATTGGATCCTGTGTTGCCCACTGGTGCTTCTCGCTCAGGCACCGCCACCCGTGTTGCAATACGATGCCTCACTCGAACCGCTTCGCTTCGCCGCAACAGAAATCCGCCGCGCTTTCGCTGAGCGCGGTGAGCGGCTCGTAGAACGCCCACTCTCAGCTACGGTAACGGGAGCACGCCGCCTCGTACTCACAGTGACGGGCAATAAAGCGGGTGCCTGGCAATCTTACTCACTGCGCCGCCGCGTAAAAGCGGGCCAGCCTGCCTTCCAGGTGCTCGCAGCCGACCCGGTCGGTGCGATGTACGGTGGCCTCGATCTTGCTGAGGCCGTTCGATTGGGAACTCTCGACCAGTTGGCCGACGCCGACAAATCGCCGCACATCGAACGTCGCGGCATCAAGTTCAATGCGCCGCTCGATTTGCGCACCCCCAGCTACTCAGACAATGCCACTGCCGCACAAGCCAACATCCCGGAGATGTGGAGTCTGGATTTCTGGCATGAATTTCTCGACACCATGGCCCGGAATCGTTACAACGTCCTCTCGCTGTGGAACCTTCACCCCTTCCCGTCGATCGTTCGTGTTCCTGAGTATCCAGACGTTGCCTTGCGCGACGTCCACCGCACGCGTGTTCCTCTCGACGACACCTACACTATGAGTGGCAGTGACATGTTTCGCCCCATGCTTCAGGAGCGCATCGAAGTAGTTCGCAAGATGTCGATTGACGACAAGATTGCTTTCTGGCGCGACGTGATGCGCTATGCCCACCAGCGCGGCATCGAAGTTTATTGGTTCACCTGGAACATATTCACCTTTGGCGCAACTGGAAAATATGGCATCACTCCAGACCAGGACAACGAAAAGACGATTGCCTATTTCCGCGCCTCCGTAAGGGAACTGGTTCTGACCTATCCCGACCTTGATGGAATCGGCATCACCGCAGGCGAACAGATGAAGTCTGATCCCAAAAGCAAAGAGCAATGGTTGTGGAAGGCCTATGGCGATGGCATCATGGACGCAAAGAAGCTCGCACCCGAGCGCAAAGTTCGATTGATCCACCGCTTCCACATGACTGGCCTTGAAGACATCACCCAAGCCTTCAAAGACTATTCCGAGCCGATCGATGTGAGCTTCAAGTACTCGATCGCCCACATGTATTCCAGCCCGAAGCCACCCTTTATCGACTCGGCGTTGCCGTTTCTCAATCCAGACCGCCGCACCTGGCTTACCGTGCGTGATGACGATATCTATAGCTTCCGCTGGGCCGATAGCACCTATGCCCGCGAGTACATCCGCAACATGCCCGGTAAAGACAAGATGGTTGGCTTCTACATGGGGCCAGACGGCTACAACTGGGGCCGGGAGGCTATGAGCGTTGCGCCGCAGAGTCCGCCGCAACAGGTGATGGACAAGAAATGGTTCTCCTTTCTACTCTGGGGCCGCCTTTCCTTCGAGCCTTCGTTACCGGAAGCGCATCTCGACCGCATCCTCTGCCATCGTTTCCCTCAAGTTCCTGTAGCTCAGCTCAAAGATAGCTGGGCCGCAGCCTCGCGCGTGTTTCCTGAAATCACGAAGTTCTTCTGGGGCGACATTGACCTCAGGTGGTTACCGGAAGCTTGCCTGAGCCACCCGCGCTTCCACAAGGGCTTCTACACAGTTCAACATTTCATCGAAGGCGGCACGATGCCGGCTAGTGGAATTCTAAACATTGTTGAGTGGCGAAAGAAGTTTTTGGAATCCACTCCGATGAACGGCATTACGCCGGTCGAAGTCGCCGATACCCTGGCTGCAAATGCGATGAAGGCCCTGGCTGCCGTGCGCGACCTCACCCCACAGGTGCGTGACAATCGTGACAATGATGAGTTGAAAGCGACACTCCAGGACATGACATCCATGGCTCACCTTGGCAATTATTACGCCGAGAAGATCCGTGGTGCGGCCCAACTGGCGCTCTTTGACAAAACCAGCAAGCCCGAATATAGGGAGGCGGCAGTTCGCCACCTTCTCTTTGCTGTCGATCATTGGAAACGATATGCCTCGTCCTACACGCTTCAATACCGGCAGCCCTTGCTCTACAATCGAGTGGGCACAGTGGACATTCCTGCTTTTGTGTCGAAGACTGACCAAGACGTTGCCATCGCCAGACTATGGGCACCAGGCACAGTGCCTGATACTTCACCAGTCCGGCAGGCCGACGGGCCTTTCCGAAAGTAGGATCCCTTATTGAGCATCTCCAAAGCCCAGCTATCTGCCAAGCCGATTGATCGCGGCACTACTCTTACTGCGGCAACCTTTGAAAGGCTGGTCAAGTTGATTCTCAGCGGGCAATGGCCCGAAGGCGCACGCATCCCAGCCGAGCGCAAGTTGTGCCAGCAACTCGGTATTGCGCGAGCCTCACTGCGCGAGGCCATGAAGGCACTGGAATTGATTGGCGTGCTGGAAAGCCGGGTCGGGGATGGCACCTTTGTTTGTCCCCGCAGCGAGTTTCTTTCCAGACCCCTTCTCTGGGCCATCACCGGAACAGACGTCAACGAACTGAGTGAGATCGTCGAAGCGCGACGGCTGATCGAAGTCGATATCGCTGGTCTGGCGGCTGAGCGCGCCAGCCAAAGTGAACTGCAGGAAATCGCCGCTGCCGTCGAAGACCTTCGAATCGCATTGTCCGATCCGGTCGCTTGCCTCGCTGCCGATTTGCGCTTCCATATTGCCATTGCCGAAGCAGCCCACAATCAGATTTTGCTCAACAGCATCCAGTTGCTGCGGAACCTGATGAAGCACTGGATTCTGATTAAGCTGCAAGTTCCCAAGACATCGGCAAAGGTTCTAAAGCAACACCAAGAAATCCTGTCTGCTATTCAATCCCGCGATGCTGAGGGCGCCCGCTCAGCAATGTCGAAGCACCTGGGCACCATGGGCAAACTACTGATCGAAGTAGTCCATCAGCACTAACAGATTGGAGGCTAGATCCCGAGCGATTTCAGTTCATGCACTGGGGCCCAGGTCGAAGAAGATGCAACATCGTAGAAGGCGCCTTCCAGCAGCTCGGCATCATAGAAGAATTGATTGGCCTGCTTTTTGAGCTTGGCGGCAATCGTTGCAGCAGGGACACCCTTCTTCAGTAGATAGGCGCGGACAGGAATGCACCAGCGCTCGCCAATAAAACGCCATTGGTTGTTAGCCATACTCACATCGAGCGTCGGCTTGTCCGTGCGGTCCGGGATAGGGTCAGCGGTGGGAATTGCAGCGGCTGTTAAAAGTTCGAGAACCCAGTCCTTTTGAACCTTCGTGCCCGGGCAGCTCTTATTCGTCTTGGGGTCGTCGCGATGAAAAAGGATGGTAGATGGGGCAATCGGAATCTGTAGCCAGTCGGCCAACATCCTGGTGGCTTGTGCGGTGGTGCGCCAGCAGGCCAGGCCGCGGCCAGTTTTTGGGTTCTCGATGTTGTAGTCGCCCAGAACTTCTATGCCGATCGAAGACGCGTTGAAGCTCTCGGCGTGGATACCGCGCTTGGTAAAGTCGCACATGCCCCAGAGTTGGTCGTCGTCGACAAAGAGGTGGGGGGCTGAAGACCAGCCCTTGGTTACTTCGTAGAAGTGGCGCAGGTTCGCGAGGTGCTGTGCGACGAAGCCGTCCGGACGCTGAGCCAGCGACGGCGCACCGCAGTGGTGCAAGGTGATCGACTTTGCCCAGGCAGGCGGCTTGATCGTGGCGAGGTAGGTTGCGAAGGTGGATGGAGTCCAGACGCGGCCAGTGTTTTCAAATCCCATGCGTTACTTAATACCACTTCACGAGGCTGGCTATAGGACATTTCTATTTGGCATTGACAGCGAACTATCATAAAAGTATATGGAGCACTTCGCGAGTTGAGGCTAGGTATTGATTTCGGAACAACCCGCATTGTTGTTTCCTCGGTGGACCGGGGGAACTATCCTCTGGTTTCTTTTGACTGCCCGGACGGGGCGAGCCGTGAATGGTTCCCTGCGCTAGCTGCATTTCATGTTGAGAGCACTGGAGATCGCCTTTATGGTTGGGATGCCTGGACCAGGCAAGCTGAGCCAAGGTGGGCATCAATCAGGAGTTTAAAGCGACTATTGAGCTCAGTCGGGCCAGAGACGCCGGTCACTGTAGGCCCGCACCGGTTCCCTGCCCTTGATTTGTATCGCGAACTGGCATTGGCTTTGCGGAAAGCGATGCTTGAATCATCGAATCTTACCGTTGCCGATGGAGAGCCGCTGGAGGTGATACTTGGTGTACCCGCACATGCGAATTCAAACCAGCGCTTCCTGACCACCGAAGCTTTCCGGCTAGCTGGATTTCAAGTTCTTGCGATGTTGAATGAGCCCTCGGCGGCGGCAATCGAGTTCGGTCATCGCAACAAGATGACGAAAGACAGAATTCTGGTTTATGACCTCGGCGGCGGCACTTTTGATGCGTCTGTAGTTGCCCTGACCGAGAGTGAGAGAAGCGTTCTCGGTAGCGAAGGGATTGCCACGCTGGGCGGAGACGAGTTTGATTTGGTGCTGGCAGAAATGGTGCTTGAGGGTATGAAGATGGACGTGAGCGAGCTGAGTCAGCAGCAGTGGTTTCTCCTCGTCGAAGCCTGCCGGGAGAAAAAGGAAGCTCTGCATCCCAACACTCGCAAGATCGAAATCGAACTTGAGGGGATTCGTGAAGAATGCGGAAGAGTGAACATCGCGGTTGCAGATTTCTATGACCGCGCATGGCCGCTGGTAGCGGAAACACTGCATGCCACTGGCGACCTGCTGGGGCTGTGGGGCGGTATTGAAGCGGTTGAGGCGGTGTACGTAACAGGCGGGGGAAGTGAATTGCCGCTGGTTGCGCGACAGTTACGGGAGCAATTCGGTCGAAAAGTGAAGCGCAGCGCCCACATGCGCGCCGCTACGGCCATCGGACTCGCAATTCACGCCGATCAGCAGTCTGGCTACACGTTGAAAGAGCGCTTTCATCAGTTTTTTGGCGTGTGGCGAGAAGCAGATCAAGGACGCCGTATCGTATTCGACCCGATCTTTGCCAAGGGAACCGTATTGCCCGGAGCGAAGCAGCCGGCGCTTCTGGTAGAGCGGCACTATCGGCCCGTTCATAATGTTGGCCACTTCCGCTTTCTCGAATCCACGCGGATTGCCGAAGACCATCAGCCTGCTGGGGAGATCACTTACTGGGACAGTATTCTGTTTCCATTTGATCCATTGCTTGAAGCTCGATCCGACCTGGAGCATGTGCCAGTCGGACACAATGAGCGTGCCTACCATTGCGAGGTTGTTGAGCGGTATCGCTGCAACCCTAACGGCATGGTGAGTGTGGAGATCGCGAATCTGACTACTGGCTATGCGCGGGTCTATCCGCTGGCGAGGTGGGGCCATAGTGGTGAGGCAATCTCTGCTGATTCCACAACAAAGAAACGAAAGGCGCGGAAGGTGGCAAAGGCTTGAATTGGTTATTGGTCTTGACCCCGGTGGTGGTGTTCTTACACCTCACCCATTATGAGAATCAGACAGTCATTTTTGTGCTGGCATGCCTGGCAATTTTGCCACTTGCCGGCTGGCTAGGCCACGCTACCGAACATCTGGCGGCCAAGACGAACGAAAGCGTGGGTGGGCTGCTAAACGCCACTTTCGGTAATGCGGCTGAGCTGATCATTGCGATCAGCGCCTTGCGGGCAGGCTTGTTCGATGTGGTGAAGGCGTCATTGACCGGCTCGATCATTGGCAATCTGCTTCTCGTCTTGGGTGCTTCGATTCTGGCGGGTGGATTGAAGTACAAAGAGCAGCGCTTCAGTGCCCAAGCGGCAAGAGCGCAAACGACGCTATTGACCATCGCCTCAATCTCATTAATTCTCCCGGCGGCTTTTCATTATTTGGCCGGCGGGATGAAAACATCAGCTCAACTGGAGCGAGATTTGAGCCTTGAATTTTCAATTCTTCTGCTTGTGATCTATGGGCTGAGTCTGCTCTTCTCGCTCAAGACGCACAAGCACTACTTTGCAACCGACAATGATGAAGAAGCCCACGGCGAGGTCTGGAGCATGCGCAAGAGCATTGGAATTCTGTTTACGGCGACGGCTGCCATTGCGGTTGTAAGCGAAATTCTGGTGCACAACGTGGAAAGCGCGGCCGCAAGTTTTGGAATGTCGAGCGTTTTTGTCGGCGTCATTGTTGTTGCCATTGTGGGCAATGCCGCAGAGCATTCAACGGCAATCCTGGTGGCACGAAAGAACAGAATGGACCTGAGTCTTTCGATTGCAATCGGATCCAGCTTGCAGATTGCTATTTTTGTCGGGCCTCTGCTAGTTGTCCTGAGCCACTTCATGGGCCCCAAGCCGATGGATTTAGTGTTTACGATGGCCGAGGTTCTGGCTGTCGTAATCAGCGTCTTCATCACCGGGCAAGTGGCTGATGATGGTGTGAGCCACTGGATGGAGGGCGTGCAATTGCTGGCCGTCTACATAATGCTCGGCATCATTTTCTTCTTCTTGCCAGCAGGTGCTGTGCAGCATTAAGGTTTGACTTTCTGAAGGAGCTGCCGGGCGGCGGGTTGATCAGGGTCGTATTTGAGGGCTTGTTCAATTTCTACTGCAGCAGCGGCGCGGTTGCCTTGGCGGAAAAGAGCTTGGGCAAGATTCATCCTAACGCCCGTCTGGGCCGGGTTTGCTTTGAGCGCTTCGCGCCAGAGTCGAATCGCTTCATCAGTGTTGCCGGCCTTGACCAGCATGACAGCCAGATTCGTGCAAGCAGCCGGGTTGGCGGGGTCGAGTTTGAGGATCGATTCGTAGAGGGGGCGAGCGAGGTCTTCCCTGCCCTCGCGGTCGTGGATCTGAGCGAGTTGTGAGAGCACCTGGATATCACGCTGATTGGCCTTCCACGCAGCCTCAAGCAATGGTTTGGCTTCGTTTGGTTTGCCAGTGACAGCATAGGCCAAAGCGAGATCGCGAGGATTGGCTTCGTTTGTCCAGAAGCTGGTAAGGGTGCTGCTGGTGGCGGGTATAGATTGGTTTCTGCGGCGAGGGATCGCGTGGTTGGTGTAGGACGAATGATCTACTCCTCTGCCTGCGGCCTTGGGCATGTGGCACTGGATGCAATTCCCCTTCGGAGCATTCGTGCAGGGCTTGTCCTGATGGCATGACTGGCAGCTTGCGTTGAAATGAGCCGAAGCATCGGTGGGTTCAGAGTGTGGGTCGTGACAGGTGGTGCAGGTGAGCTTGTCGCCTGAAGCAATCTTGCAGCGGCTGAGGGCGAGGTTTTCAAAGTGGCTGGTGACTCCGATGGTTGAGCTGGCCTCGGCCTGCCCACCGACAAAGATAGCCGAGAAATCAGAGAGCTTCTTACCGGGTTGGTAAGTATCGCCCGAGGGGCGGAATTTGGCCACGCGGGCGGAACCTGTAAGGTGGCACTGGGCACAGACGCTATCACGCTCATGGGGAGCCAATTTCTTTGGGTTAACGATAGCGGCTTTGCCGGCCGTCGAAACGTGCAGCCCTGATGGGCCGTGACAGCGCTCACAAGAAATGCCGGGGTCAAGGGCAAGGGTTGCCGGGTTAAAGCTGGAAGTGTGGCAATTGAGGCAACTGGGTTCTACAACGCGGGTGAGGTCGAGCTGCGGGCGGTGCTGAAAACCGGGGGAGAGTTGCCACCGGGCGGCTTCAGTGTAGTAAGAGAGGGGCGACTGAAAGAGGCGGTTGCCTTGGGTGAAGAGGAGGCTGTGGCCGACACGACCAGAGCCAATCACCCAGTCGAGCTGTCGTGTACCCTCAAAGGCCCCTTGCTTGCTGAACTGAAGCTCCAGGGTGGGGGTGATCCTGAAGGTAGTTTGAGTGACCGGTTCGAGGAAGGGTTGAGCCGACCGAAGGATAGAAGAATCCTTGGAACTGGTGCGTGCCATTGCCGTCTTCGCATAGCTGGCAACGATCTGGGGATGGCAAGGCTGGCAGGGGCTCTGCGCTTGGGCGATTAGGAGGAGCGCGGCAATCATCCGTTGGCCTCAGTATAACGGGCGAGACTTGGGATCGATCCCGGACTTGCCAAGCACATCGAGAAGTGGCTTAGAGCCATTGCCGAGAAGCACCAGGTCAGACGGACCCTGGATGAACTGATACCCCTCGGCGATGTACTGCTTGATCAGTTCTGGCGTGCCAGCAGGGCGGCCAACAGGCACGTTATGTTTCTTGCCTGCGGCCAGGATCTTGTCCAATGCAGCCTTCATTTTTGGGTGTGTGAGTTGACCTCCGACGCCGAGTGATTGTGACAGATCGCTGGTACCGATGAAGAGGACATCGATACCAGGAGTGGCCGCGATTTCGTCGACGCGGGCGAGGGCGCGTTCTTCTTCGATGATGATGATCGTCATCGTGTTGCGGTTGGCAAAGGCAGCATAGCCTTCGGGCGAGGGCCAGCGGAAAGTGGCAAGGCCAGGGCCGAAACCACGCTTGCCTTCTGGCGGATATTTGGTGGCATCTGCGGCTTGCTTGGCTAGCTCTGGGGTTGAAGTGAAGGGGAAGATGACGCCGATGGCACCCATGTCGAGAGCACGCTTGGCTGTCCAAAGCTCATTCACCGGGACACGGATGAAGGGCATAGCCTTGAGGCCGCGCGTCGCCAGGATCATACTGCGGGCGGTATCGAGGGTGATGCCGGAGTGTTCCATTTCAATCCAGATCAGGTCGAAGCCCATGTTGGCCATTTGAGCGGCGACGTCGACACTTGAGGTGGTGACTGTGCCGGCGATGACGGGCTTGCCTTCTTTGAGGAGCTTGCGAACGGGGTTCTCCCAGACTTCTTGACCGCAGAGCAGGGCCGGGATGAGGGTGAGGAATAGATAGCGACGTAGCATTGGCTTTGAGAGCATAATACAGAATTGTGGCGACAAAGACCAATGCAATGCGATTGCTCGATCAAATGGGGATCGTCTATGAGGTGCGTGAGTACGAAGTAGACGAGGAGGATTTGAGCGCCGAGACGGTTGCCCGCAAGATTGGATTGCCTGAGGAGCAGGTCTTCAAGACGCTGGTGGCGCGGGGAGATACTAACGGTGTTGTGATGGCGGTGATCGCTGCCAATACGGAGTTGGATTTGAAAGCGCTGGCGCGGGCACGTGGCGACCGGAAAATCGATACGGTGACGCTCAAAGAAGTGCAGCCTTTGACGGGATACATCCGGGGTGGCGTGACGGCGCTTGCGGCGAAGAAAGACTATCCGGTTGTGGTGGATGAGTTGGCGCAGTTGTTTGACGTGATCTCGGTGTCGCCGGGGCAGCGAGGGATGCAACTGGTCTTGAATCCTCTAGATTATGCGCGTGCGGTGAATGCGGTGTTCGCGCCGATCTCGCGATTCAAATAGAGGGTGAGCAGAATTAGAGAAGTAGAAATTTTCGGCAGAATTTTGCGGAATTTACGCTATTTATGTAGGATGATCAAATTCTCTAGAAACCTCACAAAAGATAGGATTCGAGCGAGCCTCGCAATTCTTGCATTGGCTAGCGCTGGCTTAGCCAGAGCTCAAACACCAGACGGGAGGGACATCGCAACTGCAATTCCCTACCAACTTGGGCAAGTGGCAACCGGGATCGGGGATCCAAACACGAATCGACTTGTAGTTTATTCCGTTCGGCTTGCACGGGGCCAGCAAGTTAACCTGGCAGCCGATAGAACGACCGACTCGGGAGGATTTGGATTTTACTTACTCACTCCGCAAACGCTTACGTTCGCAACTAGAACCCAATCCCAGCAGGCGATTCAAATGGGCTGCTGCCAGTCAAGGGCCTCCGACGATTACGACGTTCCTGCAACTGGGATTTACTATATCGCCTTGAGCTTTGTGGGCAGCCCCAGCAGTACAAGATTCCAGATGATCGCAAAGGCGATAGGTACGCCTGTCGACATCCCTAATCCTCCTAGCGCGGGTTGCCTCGCGGGCCGAGTGGATTCCATCACGTACTCTTTACAACGAATCGCAGCGGGACTTCCAGACGAAGTCATCATCGGGGGAACTCGCGCTTGCGCCTCTTGCGCGGTCAAACCTCCTCTTTATCCAGAGATCGCCTCGCGTCTCGAGAGCGCCGTCAAATCCAATTTCAACGTTGAAGCCTGCTATGACTCGGCTGGCAATATGTTCCAAATCAAGCTGATCCGGCCATAACCCGAATGAGAAATCTACTTCTGTTTAGCTGCTTTGCCGGTGCGACTCTGCTGGCACAGCCGAGGATCACGGCCATAGGCAATGGGGCGGACTACTCATCCTCTATCGCTCCAGGCTCACTGGCAACCATCTTCGGATCCGGCCTTGCAGCGTCCATTGCCTCTCCTTCTGCGCTGCCCTTTCCCACAAACTTCGCCGGTGTGGCTGTGAGCGTAGGTGGGCGCCCTGCTCCTCTAACGTATGTCGGACCCACTCAAATCAACTTTCAGGTGCCCGCCGCCACTCCAATCG
>JAYSVS010000139.1:0-14703 GCA_043718395.1 Acidobacteriota bacterium | reverse complement strand
CCAATTTTACAGGCCTTTCAGGAGATCACCTCCCATGATGACTTACAGGACCCCGCCAAACAGTTGATTCTATTCGACTTTTAACCGGACAGTAGTGTTACCGGACTGCCATCGTTGCGCTTGCCATGCACCTCCATCTGGTAAGTGGGTATGACGTACAAGCCCAAGTCTTTGCCATTGGGATAAGCCCAGGTGAAAGCATTTCTTAGGGGAGTTCCCCCGACTTTGAGCACAACATTTCGCATGATTCTTCCCTGACAGAAGTATATGAGGATATCGGTTGAGGTAGGTAAAGTAACGAAAGGTAGGAATGGCGGAGAGAGAGGGATTCGAACCCTCGGTAGCGCTTTAAGGCACTACGACGGTTTAGCAAACCGCTCCTTTCGACCACTCAGGCATCTCTCCGCACTGTGGCCGTTACTCTTTGCATATTAGCATGGAGCAAAGGCAACACAAATGCTCATTCGAATTCCTCGTGGCTGGCAGATTCCCGAAGCTCAGGCAACCAGCGAATCTGTTTACCTCAACCGGCGGCAAATTCTGGCTGCGCTAGCGCTCCCATCGATCCTCTCCGCCGCAACACGCAACCCGCAATTCACTCTTGACCGGCCTCTCACCGAAGAGTGGGCCGCCACCAGCTACAACAACTACTACGAGTTTTCCACCAACAAACAGGAAATCAAATCGCTCGCCAAAAGCTTTAAGCCACGGCCCTGGGCTGTTGAGATCGCGGGCCTCTGCGCCAAGCCGCAAACCTGGTTGATCGAAGATCTGGAGTCCAAGATGCCGATTGAAGAGCGGCTCTACCGCCACCGCTGCGTCGAGGCCTGGGCGATGGCTGTTCCCTGGCTGGGCTTTCCGCTATCGGAGTTGATTCGCCGCGCCGAGCCGCAGGCTGCGGCCAAATACGTGCGCTTCATCTCGGTCAATCGTCCTGATGAGATGCCGGGGATTCGATACTCTGGCAACTATCCCTGGCCCTATTACGAAGGGCTCCGGCTCGATGAGGCGATGAACCCGCTTGCGTTTCTTGTGACCGGCATTTACGGTAAGCCTCTCCCCAATCAGAACGGCGCGCCACTGCGTTTGGCCCTCCCCTGGAAGTACGGCTTCAAGAGCGCAAAGGCGATCGTCCGTATCGAACTGGTCGCCAGGCAACCAGACACTTTCTGGAACAAGGCGGTGCCCAGCGAGTACGGATTCTATGCCAACGTCAACCCCAAGAAACCCCACCCGCGCTGGAGCCAGGCGGTAGAGCAATTGATACCGAATATGGAGCGAGTCGCGACGCAAGCATACAACGGTTATGAAAAATGGGTAAGCGCGATGTACAAGGGAGCAGAAATCTGAAATAATTTCAAACGAAAGAAGCTTCATGAAACGCCGCGACCTGATTACCAGCTACAGCCTCATGGTCCTTGCCGACCAGATCCCGCCTGCCCAGGCGCAAACCATCACTCCGCAGATGCGCAAGCAGTTTGATCGCATCGCCCCGCCCGCCAAAGACGCCCAAGCCGCCGCAGCTTTGAGTGAGCCACATATGTCACTCGTCAATCTCGATTGTGATGTTTTTATTGCCGGTGGCGGTGTGGCTGGTGTTTGCGCTGCCATCTCGGCCGCCCGTCATGGCTGCAAAGTAGTTCTCGTGCAGGATCGCTCGCGCCTTGGTGGCAACTCTTCGAGCGAAGTCAAAATGCACATCGTGGGTGCCGATTCTCATCGCGGACGTCCTGGCTGGCGCGAGAGCGGTCTGATTGAAGAACTACGTCTTGAAGACGCCGTCAACAACCCGCAGCGTTGCTGGGAGATGTGGGATTTCATTCTTTATGACAAGGTTGTAAGCGAACCAAACATCACGCTGTTACTGGAAACTGTGGTCTATAAGGCAGTAGTGTTGGATGACCGGATCACCGAGGTACATGCCCGCTGCGACAAGAGCGAGATGATTTACCGCATCCAGTCGAAGGTTTTCGTCGACTCGACAGGGGACTCTCGCCTGGCCCTTGAATCTGGTGCCAGCTTCCGTATGGGCCGCGAATCGCGCGCCGAATTTAACGAGAGTCTCGCCCCCGAAAAGCCAGACATCGAAACCCTCGGTAGCTCGATCCTGTTCACCTCGCGTCTCTACAACAAGGCGATGCCCTTTAAGCCGCCCACCTGGGCCCGCAAAGTAACTGCTGACACACTGCGCTTCCGCAAAGTAGACCAGTGGGATTATGGCTATTGGTGGGTGGAGTGGGGCGGCAGCAAAGACATCATCCGCGACAACGAGTTGATCCGCTACGAACTGCTCTCGATTGTAATGGGCGTCTGGGATTACATCAAGAACAGCGGCAACCATACCAATAGCGCTAACTACGCCTTTGACTGGGTGGGCATGATGCCCGGCAAGCGCGGTTCACGGCGTCTGCACGGGGATCATATGCTGACCCAGCAGGATCTCATGGGAGGCAGCTTCTACGACGCCGTCGCCATGGGTGGCTGGCCGATGGACGATCACCCGCCCGGTGGATTTGACCGGGCTGATCTTCCTCCCAATACGGTACTGCGGACGCCCGAGGTCTACCCGATCCCATTGCGCAGTTGCTACTCAAAGAACATTACAAACCTCATGATGGCCGGGCGCAACATCAGCGCCACACACACTGCCTTTACTTCCAGCCGCGTCATGGCAACCTGCGCCACCATTGGCCAAGCCGTAGGCACCGCCGCTGCGCTTTGTGTTGAGAAGGCCAAGTTGCCACGCCAACTCGCCGAAGACAAACAACTGGTCGCCACACTCCAGCAGCGCCTCATTCGCGACGATCAGACCATCAAAGGCAAGCCGGGCGAGCTGATCCGAAATGAAGACCCGAACGATTCCGCACGCAAGGCAACCGTTTCCAGTTCTGGCAACTCCGGCGAAGCGGTTGCGCCGCTGGTGATTGACGGGATTACTCGGGACATTCCGAAAGGCCCCATCCATCATTGGGCTGGCCCGATGACTGATAAGGGTGCATGGCTTGACCTCAAATGGGATAGCCCGCGCACAATCAGTCAGGTGCAATTGACCTTTGACACCGGCTTTCAGCGTCAGCTAGTGCTTACGGCCAACCCAACTTTCTGGCGTGCCGATTCCCAACGGCAACCTCAGCCCGAGACCGTGAAGGATTACAAGGTTCAAGTTCGCAAGAAGGGCTCAGGCGAGTTTGTCACTGTCGCAACCGTTATCGGGAACTACCAACGACTGAACCGTGTACGCTTTGAAGCTGTCGAGGCAGAGGCCGTACGTGTTCATGTAACCGCTACAAACGGACTCGAAGAAGCCCGTATGTTCGAAGTTCGCTGCTATGCCTAACGAATGAGACTTGGTCAGGATCTTGCAGTCTGGCCTGTGATGTTGTTCGCAGAACTCGCGATTTAGTTCGCACAGGGCCGGGAATGCTTGTGAATATTGCCGGTTGCCTCAGTCTGCCACGCCCATCATCCCGTTTCACCTGGAGCATGTTGTGGCGAAACAATACGGATCCGACGATCCAGCGGGCTTAGCGTATTTCGTGACCGGTGCGGGTGCACCTGTCCCTCCGCACAAAATCAGAAAATTTGGCCATTCGGATGGGGCTTGCGGTTCGAGCTAAGTGATTGATTTGGAGGCAGATCGATGATTGCCAGCGAAATTGGGTAGCGGGCGTAGTTAAAGAGCGTTGGATGGGCTGCCTTTTGCAGGGCCGAAAACATTGAGGGAAATGCATAGAAGCGGTTGGGACGATTCAGGCTGACAGCCTCCCGACAGCCTCCCCTAGTTTTTGGTCTATCCGACCTCACGCCTCTCTCCACAGCCGCCTGCTTGACATACCCTGCCCATCGTCAGAATCATTCCATAGTGGAACTAAATTGACAATTCAACCATACCCGGATAAGCTGGGTCAGTGCCGCGCACCCGCCTTTACGAATTGGTCACCCTCGCGGAGGAACACGACGGACTTTTCACCTCAGAGCAAGCCCGGGATTCGGGCTTCACTGACTCCGTTTTGTCCAGACTTGCGCAACGCGGACGGATAGAGCGAACTGCGAGAGGCGTCTACCGCATACCGTACGTGCCAATAAACCGATTCTCACAGTACCGCGAGGCCGTCCTTTGGGCGCAAGCCCATCGAGGACCGCATACGGTTGCCTTGTCGCATGAAACAGCATTAGCCGTCTACGGTATCTCAGACGCGAATCCGGCCGCCATTCATCTGACGCTCCCAAAGTCAGCCCGCCTTCGCCGAGAGTGGCCGAAGTCAGTTGTAGTCCACCACGATGAACTTTCCGGTCAAGAATTCACCGTGATCGAGGGGCTACCCGTCACATCCATCGCGAGAACGGTTAGCGACCTCTTGCGGGTGGGTGGCGGGCTCGATCTCATCGGCCAAGCAATCACCGATGCGAGGCGCGAGGGCTACATTTCAGCCGCCGAGACCCAACGATTGCGAAAGGAGCTCAAACGTCACGTGGAAGGGTTAAGGGCATCATGATGCCAAAGCCACAACCAGAGGAACGCCTCGAGAAGCGACTCGCACGAGTCGCTCGCGAGCAAGGACTAGATCAAGAACGGCTGCGCCGCTGGGTCTCCTTTCTCGCGCTTTGCGGGGTGCTCGAACGGGCGTTGCAGGAGCAGATCTTGGGTTCGTACTTCCTCAAAGGCGGAGTTGCCTTGGAACTTCGTTTTGCGACTCGAGCCAGAGCGACCAAGGACCTTGACATCGGGTTGGAAGGACCTCGCGGGAGCCGGTTGGACGTGTTCCAACGCGCCCTCGGCCTTGGTTTCGACGCGTTCACTTTTCGGCTCAAGGCTCAGACCCGAGATATGGAGCAAGTTGACACCGTGCGAGTGAACGTCGCGGTTGCTTATCGCACCCGCGCCTGGCAAACCATCGAGATTGATCTGGGATCGGCCAGCGGGCAGAAAATCGACTTCATAGATCCGCAGGTTGCCGGCCTAGTCGAATTAGGGTTGCCCGTCACTTCGCCTGTACGTTGTCTCAATATGGCCGAGCAGGTGGCGCAGAAGTTGCACGCTTGTACATCGCCCAACGCAGCGGGGCGAGCCCGCGATGTTCTCGACATCTTGCTGGTGGAGATGCTGCAAGGCCTGGATTACGTTCGTGCGGCGGATGCAGCGCAACGTGTTTTCGCAGCGCGTGCTACACATGCGTTCCCGCCCGAGTTCGTTATGCCAGCCGAATGGCGACCGGAAGTCGAGGCATTGGCTTCCCAACTGGGTTTTGCCGAGACGCGTCCCGCACAAATTGAGGAGCGATTCCACGCAGTCTTACAGCGCATCGCCGAATCGATGTCACGATGAAGCGCCAGCGACAAGCGGACGCGACCATCGCGGCATTGGAGGACGCTTTTGCCCCTGGTCGATTCATCGCGAATCGAGCTTGTTTCGACTTCATTCACGAACTGGAGAGAGACCACCCCACCGATCAAACGCCGTATCAAAACCGTATCGAACTCTGATCTCCGGCAGGTTGTTTTCTTCAGACGAAGAACATCATAATCACGCCTAACGCCCCGTCCTTCAATCAAATGATGGGCCTACAATTGAGCAAGAGCAAGATTGCAAATCGGCTAAGGCGACCAACCCCGTCGAATCCCATCATGCCCTGAACGCGCTGGTCTGCTACGCCACCCGCAAGCACAAGCTTATGGGACGTCCTTCCATGAAGCGCCTGCATCTGTCAACCGAAAATGTTCCTTCTGGTGCGGGCTTTTCTGCGAGGCTGAAGGCGCGATCATAGTCGGCGCGGGTGCCTTGGAATGGGCGATGAGGCAGGCGAAGAGAAGCGTGACCGACAACTTGTACAGGGGTTGCATTGTACAGCTGAAGTATCATCTTGGGCATGGCATCAGTCTTGATTACAGGTACAAGCATGGGGATTGGGATGGAGACAGCGCTCGAGCTGGCTCGGGGCGGGCATCGGGTGTACGCGACGATGCGGAGCCCGGCACGATCACCAGAGCTTGGGGCGATTGTGGAAACTGAGGGATTGCCGGTTACGATTCATACTCTCGATGTGGATTCTGATGCGTCCGTCGCCGATGCGATTGGCGGGATCTATGCCAGTGGGGGCGAGATTGATGTGCTGGTAAACAATGCGGGGGTTGAGCGGATGGGGCCGGTTGAGGAAGCGCCGCTCGATCACTTTCGGGTTTGTATGGAGACCAACTACTTTGGGATGATTCGTTGCATTCAGGCGGTGTTGCCCAAGATGCGGGAACGCGGGAGCGGGGTGATTGTGAATATAAGTTCGGTGGCGGGACGGATTGCCTCTGGTTCAATGGCCCCTTATGTGGCATCGAAATTTGCGGTTGAGGGATTGAGTGAGTGTCTGGCGCAGGAAGTGAAGGCGATGGGGATCCGGGTGGCGATTGTCGAGCCGGGAATCATTGATACCCGGATGGCCCAGAACATCCGCGGGGTAGAAGCAGAATCGAAGTATCCTCACGGGCGCCGAATGGCTGCGATGTTTGTGGAGTCGCTGAAGATGGGCAATGGCCCGTCGCTAGTGGCAAAGAAGGTTCGTGAAGTGATTGAGAACGAAGACTGGACACTGAAGCATCCAGCGGGGCCTGATGCAGCGCCGTTTCTGGGATGGCGGGCGGCGATGACGGATGAGGCCTGGGTGAATTTCGGTGCTCAGAGTGACAAGGAGTGGCTGGATCAGGTGGGGCGTGAATTTGGGATGACGCCCAAGCTGCTGTAATTTTTGATCCAGTCGATTTGGTTTTGACGCAGTATCTGGTGAGGAGATACTGAGTTGGACTTTCGATTGAGGATTGGATATTACGGCGCGAAGCTCTTACACTTTGTCAGCCTAGAAACTAGCTCCGCTTCTGGCCAGCCGCCTTCAGAGCTTCTTTCACAAGTAAGATTTTCGGATGTTTTGGCTTCAACACCTTCTCGAAGATCTTTAGCGCGCGCTCATAGAGCCTGACTGCCTGGCTTCGGCGTCCTGAAATTTGCAACAGGCTCGCAAGGTTATAGAGCGTCAGCGCCACGTCCGGGTGCTGCTTGCCAAGTAGCTTTTCCGACATCGCCAACGACTTTCTGTACAACTCCTCGGCTTCCTCTGCCTTGCCCTGAGCAGACTTCACCGCTGCCAGGTTGTTGAGGTTCACGGCAAGCTCATAGTTCTCGGGGCCATAGAGCTTTTCAAATACCTTAAGGGCCTTGCGGTAGAGGGGCTCTGATTCCTTGTAGCGCTCAAGGCTATCGAGAATTGCTGCGAAGGATGCGGCGTCGGCCATCGTCTGCGGATGGTTGGCACCGAGATGAAGCTTGGACAACTCCCAGGCTCTTCGACCCGGGGCCTCCGCTTCGGCAAAGCGCCCTGCGGCGTGAAGGGTTCCGCCAATGTTGTGATAGACCATGCTCAACTCAAAGCCGTCGTCGCCAAAGAGCGCCTTCAGCTTCCCCAGCGCACGCTCATGGAGTGCCAGAGCTTTGGCGTACTGCCCGGCGTACTTGTAGACGATTCCGAGATTGCTCTCGGAGCTCGCCACCTCAACGTGATCCTTGCCAAACTGCTTCAGATTTAGTTTCAGCGCATCTTTCAGGTACTGCTCGGCCTGCTTGTAATCCCCAAGTTGACGATTGAGAATTCCAATCAAGGTCCGGGAACGGGCGCGAATGAGGGTAGCTTCTTCGCCTGTGAACTGCCGCGCCAGTTTGCTGGTGATTTCCATGCTGCGGCGGGCACTCGCCATCGCTTTTTCAAAAAGCCCCAATCGGTCTTGAAGGTCAGCCAGATCGTTCAGGAGGTTCGCTACATCTGGCGTTTCTTTGCCTTCAATGAGCTCAAACAACTTGATGGCCTCGACGATGGCTTCGTGGGCCTCTTTCAATTTGCCCCGGCCCAGCAGTTTCCATGCCTTCTCTTGCAATCCTATTGCGTGTTCAATAGTCAATTTGTATCCAACTCTCAGCAGTATCCCCTGTCGTTCTAAAACCATTTCATTGAAGTCAGATCGAAAGCGACAGGGCTCAAATCCAGCATGACAAGATCGCAGTCTTCAGGCAAGGCCTCAGTTGCTATCCTGAAGTCGAAAAGATGCTTTCGCCGCGCTTAGGATTACAAGTCTCGCAAAAGCAGACGCTGACCCCTGGTTTAGTGCAGTTGGTCACGGTCCTCCAGTTGAACCGCCTGGAGTTAAAAGAGATGATCAGCCAGGAGATCGTCGCCAACCCCTTTCTTGATGAAAGCGAGGATGGCGAAGAACTGACTCCGCAGGAAGTTCAGAATCTGCTGGAAGCCGAGCGAAACGCCGACCCCAGCGATCAGGCAGTGATGGAGATGCTTGAAACGCCCCCGGCTGGTTCCTACGAATCGGAGGTTGAATTCGAAGCCCCGGTTGAGTACACTTCCGAGGCATCCGTCGATCCGGCAGAAGCCCCCAAGGCGGCAGACCCTTTCGATGAAATCGACTTCGGCAGCTACTTTGACGAGTATCTCGACCCCGGCCACAAGACTCCCGCTGGCGAGACGCCCGAGAAGCCTTCCTTTGAGACCTTTCTCTCATCACCCGTCACCCTTGCCAGCCACCTCACCTCGCAGCTCAGCCTGATTCTGATGAACGACTCAGAGCGCGAAGCTGCCGAAGCCATCATCGGCAACCTGAATGAGTATGGCTACTTGCTGGAACCGCTGGAAGAGATAGCCAAAGCGGAAAACCTGACCTTCGATGACATGGAAGACGGGCTCGAAATCGTGCAGAGCCTTGACCCGGCTGGCATCGGTGCGCGCGACCTCCGCGAATGTCTGCAACTGCAGATCAAAAGCCGTGGCGCCAAGGGCGGAGTGGCCTGGCAGATGGTGACCGATCATTTGCGCATGATCGAGCGCAAGGAATTCAAGGAAATTGCGAAAGCACTTGGCCGGCCCCTCAACCACATCGAGATTGCCCTCAATGTGATTCGCAAGCTGGACCCGCAGCCCGGCCTGCGTTATTCAAGCCAGGCGGCGCAGACTGTCGAGCCCGACGTATATATCTTCAAGGACGGCGAAGATTACCTCATTCAATTGAATGACGAGGATCTGCCGCAGATTCGCCTGAACCCCGGCTACCGCAGGATGCTCGATAAGGATCATTCTCCCGAAAAGGATGTTCGGAATTACATCCGCGAGCGCTACTCAAGCGCGCTCATGCTGATGAAGAACATCGAACAGCGGCGTCAGACCATTCTTAAGGTCTGCCAGTGTGTTGTCGAACGGCAGCGCGACTTTCTAGAAGACGGCATCGACAGTATTCAGCCGATGATGATCAAGGATTTGGCCGAAGAGATTGGTGTGCACCCATCCACGGTCAGCCGCGCAGTTGCCGGCAAATACGTTCACACACCCCAGGGTGTTTTTGAACTCCGTTACTTTTTCTCTGAAGCCGTTCAGGGCCCGGCCGGCGCCGGAACCGCCCTGCTTGTGCTTAAGCGCAAAGTGAAGAAGATGATCGAGGAAGAAGATTCCGCTCATCCTCTCACCGACGACCATATCACCGCCCGCCTCAACGAGGACGGCATCTCCGTGACCAGGCGTACAGTCGCCAAGTATCGCGAAGACATGAAGATTCCCTCGACGCATCAGCGTCGCGTGAAGCAGTAGAAGACTCAAAAATGAAAATCCATTACACCGGTAAACTTGCAGAGCTCAAGAAAGAGCAAAAGAAAAACCTCGACAATCACTTCGCCAAACTTGGCAAGCTCGTCGATCATAAGGGGGAGCGCGAAGCCCATGTCATTCTGAAGACCCAACGCCTGGAGCATAAGGCCGAAGTCACGATGACTTACTACGGGCACCAGGCTGTGGGCATTGCTACACACAAAGATCAGTTTCTAGCGCTGCTGGCCGCAATTAACAAGCTCGAGAAGCAGCTCCACAAGCTGCATGACAAATGGATCGATTCCAAGCGGCACGGCGTCGGAATCAATGGCAAGAAAGCGCCGATTCCTGAAGTAGCGGCTGCGGCCGCACCTGCCAAAAAAGTCAAGGCTCTCAAGCCGACCCGCGTACAGCGCACATCCAAGCCCATCTCGATTGAAGAAGCACCGATGGCCATCAAGGCAGCTTCTACTTATCTGGTTTTTGAAGAACTGGGTAGCTCTCAGATCCATGTGCTGGTGCGTCGCGCCGACAACGAGTTTGATCTCATTGAAGCCAGATAATGCTCTCAGGCAACGCGCAGGCTGAACTCGTCATCATTACCGGCCTTAGTGGTTCGGGCAAGGGTACCGCCCTCAAGTGTTTTGAGGATATGGGCTATTATGCTGTCGATAACCTGCCGCTCGACCTCTTTCCAAAATTTGCCGAGCTTGCCAAGGATGCCCCCAACATTCGCAAGGCCGCGCTCGTCGTCGATGTGCGCGAAGGGGAATCGCTTCTCCGGTTCCCCGAAATTTATCGCGAAGTGTCATTAAAGGTTCCCACCCGCCTGATTTTTCTTGAAGCAGACGATTCCGTCCTGGCGCGGCGCTTCTCTGAGACCCGCCGCCCTCATCCACTTGGACAGAGCCGGTCTGTTCTCAAGAATGTCCAGGCAGAGCGGAATTTGCTGGAGGAAATCCGTTCTCTGGCCACCATCTCTGTGAATACTTCGAAGTTCAACGTACATGAATTGCGCGCGCTGATCGAAGAGCAATTCTCGGCCTCAAACAAAGAGACCCGCCTCGCTATTCATGTAACCAGCTTTGGCTTCCGTTACGGAATCCAGCAAGACGCAGATCTTGTCTTCGACGTTCGCTTTCTCCCCAACCCCAACTACATTCCGGAATTCAAGCCTCTGAACGGCAAGCATCCCAGTGTCGCCCGCTACATCCGCAGCTTTCCCCAGACGCAAGAATTTCTGACTCGTGTCACCGAAATGCTCGCCTATCTGCTGCCGCATTACACCAAAGAAGGCAAAAGCTATTTGACGATTGGCTTTGGCTGCACCGGTGGTCAGCACCGGTCTGTCATGATTGCCGAAGAAGTTGCCAAGCGTCTTAAGCGCACCGGCCTCCCCGTCAAGGTGCAGCACCGGGATGCGGTTTCTAAATCCGGAAAGAAGAGTGGCTAAACAACTCCTCCTGATCTTCGCTCTGGTTTTCGCCGTGCGACTCACGCACCTAAACCTGCTTTGGATTGAAGAAGCCTACCCGATGACAGCGGCAATCCAGATGCTTCATGGCCGCTGGCCCTACGCGGATTTCTGGTTCGACAAGCCTCCCCTCGGCGCTGCCTTTTACTTGCTTTGGGGGGCGATGCCTGGCTGGGTTCTGCGGCTTGCCGGAGCGCTCTATGTCACTCTGTGTGCCGGCCTTGCGTACCGGCTGGGTGGCCGCTATTCGGCTTGGCTGATCGCGATCTATTTGAGCTTTGGCATCCCGTCGGCAGTGATGGCACTTGCGCCAGATCTTCTGCTGGTCGCTCCACATCTCGGGGCCATCTGGATGGCCCAATCCGGCCGCCCCTGGCTTGCGGGTCTCATCTGCGGCGTCGGATTGCTGATCCACACCAAGGCCATATTCATCCTCGCCATTGCGCTTCTTTGGGCACCGAATTGGCGCACTCTCGCAGGCTTTGCCATTACCCTCCCGGTTCATGCGTTCTTGGGCCCTAACTATTGGCAACAGGTCTGGTGGTGGGGTGGCGTCTACTCAAGAGACACTTTTGTCACCAAGCCACTGGCTGAATTCTTGCGACGCACGGCGAACTGGGTTGGCTTTCAGTCGGCAGCGATGATCGCCGCCTTCCTGCACTGGCGAAGCATCGGCTGGCGCAACTACGTTTGGCTTGCCGTGTCACTTGCCACGGTCGTCCTGGGGCTTCGCTTCTTCCCCCGCTACTACTTTTTCCTGCTTGTCCCGGTGGTCGTTCTCGCCGGTCAAACGCTTGAACAACTCAAGCCCCGCTGGCGGATTGCCATTCTGGCACTCTTGCTGATCCCGGTCATCCGCTTCGCTCCGCGCGACATTCAGCTTGTGCTCGGCAACGAGAAATGGGACGATCTTGCCCTCTTCCACGACAGCCAAATAATCGCCAGCTATTTGAACCAACAAGCCAAGGCCGGGGACACGCTTTTCGTCTGGGGATATCGCCCCGATATCGATGCACTCTCTCGCCTCAAAGGCGGTACACCTTACCTCGAAAGCCAGCCGCTTGACTGCATCTTTGCTGATCGACATCTGAGCGAATCAAAAGCCATGCCCAATCTCGGCTGTGCGGAGCGTCTCAAACGACTGCGCGAATCAGAGCCCACCTGGATGGTCGATGGGCTCGGGCCTTCTAACGTCCGGCTGCGGCTTGAAGCCTACTATCCATTGAGCGGCTATGATTTGGTGCTGCGCACCCAAACGGCCTACCTTTACAAACTCGTCCTGCCGCAGAACCGCAATCTTGACGTGCGATTAGAGCCTCACCCCGTGCACATGGTAGGGCACGTAATAGCGTCGGTCCTGGTCACGGGTCGTTAGTGCGAACTTCTGAGCCGCCAGAAACTGCTTCACCATAGATAGGGTTCGAAAGCTCTCGCCTTCCCCGCGATCAGCTCGAAAGTCATGGGCTGCTATGCAAACATTCTTTGTACGACCCAAGACAGCTACACATCCCGGCAACGCATAGCGCTCTGCCCCTTCGATGTTCATCTTCAGAAACGAAATTTCGCCAATACCTTCACGCTGCGCCAACTCATCAAACGGAATTCCTTGCACTGCGCAACTGTTCTCGCTGGCTTCACCTGCGCGCACAAAGTTCGATTCCCACACTGGCATCGTTTCCATCTGCAAGCTCCCGGGCTGCTCTGTAGACGCGTAATTCAAGACCCTGACGTTGCTCAAGTCATTCCATTCGCAAAGCTTCCGCAAAGCGAGAAAACTCACTGGATGCGGCTCAACCGCCCAGACTTGACCAGTGGCCCCAACGGCACGCGAGAACACAAAAACATCCTCTCCACGGCCAGCGCCAATATCGACGATGACATCTCCAATTGCTGGTTTGTAGACGTGGAACCAATAATCTTCAACGTCGCGCAAATACTTGTCGATGACCGCGGCACGCTTGTGGATGTCTTCGGCTTTGCGCTGCGGCATCTCTGGATCCGGAATGCGCACAGGCCCAATCCGCCATCCCCAAACTTCATCCCAAAACGCCTCGATGTCCACCCCCGGACAAGTCTCCTGCGCAAGCGCGTTCATCGATTTCAACAACTCAATCACTTATCAATCTTAACTATCCGCACCTCATGAAAGGCGACAGGATCTTCCTGGCCCTGGGGATTAATCGCCAGAAGCTCCAATCGGATTTTTCCAGTGGGGACTTCTGCGGCTGGCAAGACTACTCGCAAAGGTGTTGCAGGCCAACCCTTGCCTTCACGCACTAACACTGCCGCGCCACTTGTGTTCAAGACTCGAACCCGGTAGCCACTGGCGGGCTCAGCGGCTACTACGAACTGCAATTCGATTTCGGTGATGTCCTTTGTGATCGTCAACTCCAGGCCTGCGTTGGTGCCGCGTGTGATGTCGCGAGGCAGCGTCAAACTCACCCGCCGGGCAATCAGAGTTGGGTCGGGCCGCTTTTCGATACCCATCCACCACCACGCTCCACCGCCTACGAGCAAGACTGCCGCCGCAACTTCCAACCACCAAAGCGCTCGCCCTCGAGGGCGCAACTTCTCAGCCATAGCGCGAGCGACGCGCAATCGATTCAGTTGTCCGGTCTCTTCGAGAAAGCTCTGCCATACTGCGGCTTCAGCCCCGCGCAATTCACCCCTTGCGAGGGCATCGATCTGCTCACACTCGGTCTCCTGGATGCGCGCATGCAAATCCGGGTCTACGATGAGCGCCTCGGCTAGCGCTACTCGTTCCGCTTCGCTGCCCTTGCCCAGCAGATAAGCTTCGATCTCGGCTCTTGAGTATTCGTGCTTCAAAATTTAGTGTCCTGAACGGTCAAATCATCACTCACTTTTTCAAGGCATCGCCTTACGCAATCCTCCAGCCGCTCGCGAATCCGTAGTGCCCGGTTGCGCAAGGTGTTGATCTCAAGCCCGAGTTCGCTGGCAATTTCCCGTCGTACAACGATGTGAGCACTGCCGCTACCGGCGTAATAGCGAAGAATCAAGCGCGCTTGATCTGGCCCCAGTTTCGCGAGGCAGCCTTCGAGGCAAGCTAGAGCATCGGGGTCAACTACGGGCTCTTGATCCGGAAGAACCATCTTCTTGAGCGCCAACTCACGCCGCCGTACCCGGGTTTGAGATTCCCGCATCAAAACGCGGGCCACTCCGGCTGCATGGCGAGATGAGTCATCGGGCTATCCGCTGCGGCACCATGCCAGTGCTTTTCTCCCGCTCCAATAATGACCGTGTCGCCCGCGCTCATTGCCTGGGCGGATTCGCCGTCTTTTTGCACCCAGCCGCGCCCGGTAATCACGTGCAGAATTTGTCCCCCAGGGTGGGTGTGCCAGGCTGTGCGTGCGCCGGGCGGGAAGGTGACGCGCACGCCTTTGATGTCGATCAGGCTGCTTGCTACCAGCGGCTCGATCCACACCTCGCCAGTAAAATAATCCGCATTGCCACGTGCTGGCCTGAGTTCCGATCCGCGTTTGATTTCCACATTCGCATTATGGCCTAGTCTGTCGACCGTGAGACGATAGAACTCGATGACTCCACAGAACTATGAAAATCACGCCCAGCGCGTTCCCGGATTTCTCGCCG
>JAYSVS010000138.1:0-4517 GCA_043718395.1 Acidobacteriota bacterium | reverse complement strand
CCTACATCATTGCCCAGGTTTTGGGCGGGTTGACCGGGGCCTGGGTGCTCTATCTGATCGCCAGCGACAAAGTTGGGTTCAGTCTTTCTGGCGGCTTTGCCGCAAATGGTTTTGGTGAACATTCGCCGGGAGGTTATTCGGTCACGGCGGCATTTCTGGCGGAGTTTGTTTTGACGATGATGTTTTTACTCATCATCTACGGAGCCACCGATAAGCGGGCTCCTGCCGGATTTGCTCCAATCGCGATCGGTTTGGGTTTATCTCTTATCCATCTGATCGGGATCCCCGTGACGAACCTTTCGGTGAACCCTGCTCGCAGCACAGGGCCTGCGATTTTTGTTTCCGGCTGGGCTATCGACCAGCTTTGGCTGTTTTGGGTGGCACCCATTCTTGGAGCAATTGCAGGTGGCACTATTTATCGCTGGCTTGCTGAAGAGTAAGCAGCGACTTTCAGAGGCCCAAGCAATGAACGGACAGCTTGGGCCTCTTCTTATTTTTAGAGCTTTTTGATTTTCAAGTTGCGAAACCACGCCTCATCACCGTGGTTCTGGATCAGGATGGGGCTCTTCTTTTTCGGTTGCTCGACAAGCAGTTTGTACACAGGGTGCGTTTCTCCCCAACGGGCTTTTGCTCCATTGGTAATTGCTGGACTTTTGAGGCTTGTATCGACCACCTTTTCGCCATTGACCCAATGCTCCACGTGGTCTCCTTTTACGACTAGCTTTGCTGTGTTCCATTCGCCTGGTTTCTTTGAAGTGAGTTTGCCGGGCCCGATGAAACTATAAAGCGCTCCTGTCTTCTGCTGGTCAGGCAGCTTGTAGCTGTAATTGTTGTCGTCGATCAGTTGGAACTCGAAAGCTACGGTGTAGAGCTGGCCGTGTTCGTTTGGTTTGAGCTTGGTGCGGTCGCTGGGGCGCCGGGTGTATTCGTCCCGCACGGTCTCTTCGAATTTCTTGACCGGTCGCTCGATGCTTTCGTTCATGAAGACAGCGTCCTGCAGGCGGTATTTAATACCACTGTTGCCGCCAGGGCTGACTTTCCATTCAAATTCGAGTTCGAAGTCGGTATATTCTCCGAGTGAGAAGAGGTCTTCGTTGATCCAGGGCTTTTTGTTGGACTTGATAGCACCGTCTTCAATCGAAAAACTGTTGCCGGGTACGTTGAGCTTGCTGACATCGCGCCAGCCTTTGAATGTTTTGCCATCAAAGAGGCTGACCTGGGTATAGGAAGGGAGCGTCAGAAGGCAGAGCGAGATCAGAAATCGTTGCATTGCTGTTTATCATATAAGAGCAATGGAATTGGCGGTTGAGTATCGATGGATTGGCCAGCCGGAGGGCGTAGCCGCGCAACGGATGCTGGAGGCGATTGAGGCTGTCTTGACGAAGGATGCCGGGGTTAGGGTGTTGAGGCTGATCGAGATGCCGCAGGAGATGTTTCGATTTGAGGATGGAGTGCTTGAGGCGGGGTTTTCTCGCCAAGGCATTCCGCCGCCGGAATTGCAAGAATTACTTTGGGCGATTCTCTAAGGCGACGCGGGCATTACGGTTGTAGCCAGAGACCTTTGTGCGGGTTACAGCAGTCTTGCGAAAGCGCTGCTGGAACTGTTCTTCGGTGAGTTCTTCAAGGGGTGGGTTGGCATTGACCGCCTGAAAGCCGGGTTCATTTGTTTCCGGCGCTCGTCGATTCCATGGGCAGACGTCCTGGCAAATGTCGCAGCCAAACAAGTGGTGACCGAAGGCTTGCTTGAGTGGGGCGGGTGCCTCGGTTTTCGCTTCGATTGTCCAATAGCTGATGCAAAGATTACTGTCGACTTCTCTGTCAACGATAGCTAAAGTTGGGCAAGCGTCGATGCAACTGGTGCATGTGCCGCAACGATCCGGCGGGGGACTGCCATAGCTTGTGGCAGGGAAGGGAAGCAGCAATTCTCCAAGAAAGAACCAACTGCCTTTCGGCTCGTTGATGAGGCAAGTATTCTTGCCAACCCAGCCCAGGCCAGCTTCTTTCGCATAACTGCGCTCAAGCAAGGGTGCACTGTCCACCGCTACACGGTAGGTGAAGTTGTGACCCAGCGATGCCTGGATTCGCGCCGCAACTTTGTGTAGCCCAACTCCCAAAATGTCGTGATAGTCCCCCTTGCCCCAGGCGTAGCGGGAGATGGATGGGTCTGTGGGGCCTGGTGTGTTGTAAAGCTTGCCGGCGCAAAGCATCGTTTGAGCTTCGGGGAAGACCAAGCGCGGATCCTTGCGCACTTGGGCCCGGTGGTCAGTTAGATACGCCATGCTGGCGGCGAGGCCGCGATTGACCCAACTAATGTGCCGGCCATGGTCAGGGTGCGGGAGCGCGGGGGTAAGGCCTGCAAGCTCAAAGCCTTCAGCAAAGGCTGCATCGAGGAGAATTTGCGCATCCACAATCACAGTGTCATTATCGTCCCACGACCGCTTTGGTGCAGCCAGGATTCGCATTTTCTTCGCTTATAGTGCTTGCCGTTCAACGGGAATAGGTGCATTCTGACCCCCAAATGCAGCCATTCGACAGACATTTGCTGCCTTCTTCATTCATTTCTTCTACTCTCTCAACATACGAGTGGGTCCACCCACCAATCATTGCGACTCTATAGGGAGACTATGTCTAAAACCGTCAAGTTTGTCGAAAAGGCTGCATCGCTTGCTGCGAATGCCACGTGGGCTGTATTTGAAAAACTGAATTCCATCAATCCGAATCCTTCGTTTACTCCGAAGTGGTCGGACAAGCCGTTGCTCAAGAGCTACCAGAAGACGAAGCCGCCACTCGGCTGGCCGCGCACCACCGATTCGCTTTGCCCCAAGTGTGTACCCGACATCCGCAATAAGATCATCAATGGCGAACTGCCGGTAGAGATCCTCAAGAATCAAAAAGTGGGCGAAATCAAGGCCCAGATCATTGAGCGCGATGGCAAGATCCTGATGGTGAAGGATTGCCCAACGCACGGTCACTTTGAAGACGTCATGGCGATTGATCCCGGGTTCTTCAAGCACCTCGAAGAAGTTTTCCCTGGCCGCGATATTAAGGCTCACAACGACGAAGACCTGCACAACCACGGTTCGTCGACGATCAAGCATGGCCGCGGTTCCGTTCTGACCATCGACTTGACTAACCGCTGCAACATGATGTGCGACCCCTGCTTCATGGATGCCAACCAGGTTGGCTTTGTACACGAACTGTCATGGGAAGACATCACGACGATGCTCGACAACGCGCTGAAGATCAAGCCGCGCCGCCAGATGTCGGTGCAGTTCTCCGGTGGCGAGCCCACCATGTCGCCTTACTTCCTCGACGCAGTTCGTTACTCCCGCAAGGTGGGTTTCAACTCTGTACAGGCCGCAACTAACGGTATCGAATTTGCCCGTTCAGTCGAATTCTCAAAGCAGGCCGCTGAAGCTGGTCTGCGCTATGTATACCTTCAGTTCGATGGTATCGGCAACGCCGCCAACTCTCACCGCGCGGTAGGCAACCTGTTTGACGTGAAGATGCGTGCCATCGAAAATTGCTGGTCCAACGGTATTGATATCGTGCCCGTAACGACGATCATCAACGGCATCAACAACGAGCAGGTAGGCCGCATTGTTGAATTTGCTCTCGACAACCCGAAGAAGATTCCGTTCCTCAGCTTCCAGCCAGTATCGTTTACCGGCCGTGACGAAGAAGTAACCCCGGAGCGCCGCGAAGCTCAGCGCTACACGCTGTCCCATCTTGCCCATGACGTGAAGGGCCAGACTGGCATCGGTATCCCCGAGCGCGACTGGTTCCCGATCTCCTTCATGAGCACCTTCTCTGACTTTGCCGACCTCGTACACGGGCCGAACGCCGACTGGGGTCAACTGTCTTGCGGCTGCCACCCGAACTGCGGTATTGGCATGGCCGTCATGGTGGACAAAGAAACCAAGGAAGCAGCCCCTGTAACGGCCTTCCTCAATGCAGCACAGTTCTCTAAGGACGTTGCGAAGTTAAACGACGCAGCTCGCTCAAAGTTCTGGTCGCTCTTTGGTGTTTCGATCGCACTGATCCGCAACTACGATCCCTACAAAGCTCCGACTCACTTCCGCATCATGGACCTGCTCAAGAAGTTTGACAAGTCGATGGGCGCTTCGGGCAAGAGCTATGGCAAGGTGACTGGTGAGCGTACGATGGCCGACATCGACCTGCGCCGCCAGGATCGTTGGAACTTCCTGTTCATCGCAGGTATGTGGTTCCAGGATCTCTTCAACTACGACTTCCGCCGCACCGAACAGTGCATTATTCCGTACGCGACGCAGCAGGGCGAAATCAGCTTCTGCGCCTATAACACGGGTGTCGGCTGGCGGAACATCATCGAAAAAATGCACATGACGGCCAGCTTGACCAAGTGGTACGAAGAGAACGGGCGTCATGAGATCTTCGCGGGCGGTAAGAGCGTCGGTTTGGATGAACAGAAGCATAAGCTGCTGTTGAACGACGCCGACGTGCAGCGCGAACGCCAGCACGATATGGACATCACCGGC
>JAYSVS010000137.1:0-43366 GCA_043718395.1 Acidobacteriota bacterium | reverse complement strand
CGCTTCACCGGCACGATCAACTTAACATGGCTTTTCCAAAGCCCCACCCTAAACCGGACATTTCTACTTTGCCAGGATGCGGACATTTCTACTTTGCCTTGACAATTTTGTCGAATTGATTGACTTCATTTTCGCATTCTGATAATTTCTTCATGCTGTCCTCCGCCGTGGTGGGCACGGGAGTTCTAATCATGAAAACGACAGATGAAAAATCATTGCTGCCCGATCGACGGGATTTGGCGCGAATGGCGATGACGGGGGCGGCGGCACTTGCCGCTACGGGGGCGGCGACGGGGACATTGCGCCCGATCCCTCCCGGCCTCAAGATCGGTGTCAGCGCCGGGCAGGCAAGCCCGGAGCACATGAAGTTTCTCAAGCAACTTGGCTTGACCTGGCTGAGCCTCGCGCCAAACCAACAGACTGCCAACGCCGAGGGCTTTATCCGGCAGAGGGAGCAGTGGGAAGCGGCGGGGTTTAAGGTTTACAACATCGGGAGCGGCGTGGGCCCGAGTGGAAGCTTGCACAACATGCCAGAGGTGACCTTGAATCTTCCGGGTAGAGACCAAAAGATCGAGGAGTATCTGAACTACATTCGGTATCTGGGCAAGGCGGGCATTCCTTATTCCACGTATGCCCATATGGGCAACGGGATCTGGTCGAGCGGCCGGACGACGAGCCCTCGCGGGTACAGCGCACGGGATGGAGATTCCAATAGTCCTGAATGGCAGGGATCGTGGGCGGGAAAGACCTACAAGGAACCACTCTCCCACGGCCGGGTCTACAGCGAGAAGGAGATCTGGGAGAACTACATTTACTTCATCAAGAAAGTGGTTCCGGTCGCCGAAGAAGCCGGCGTACGAATAGGCATTCACCCGGACGATCCCCCAAAGCCAATGCTGGCAGGGGTGCCGCGTTGTATCTTCAGTAATTTTGAAGGCTATAAGAAGGCGATTGAGATCGCCAATAGTCCTAACATTGGCGTGTGCCTGTGTGTCGGATCGTGGCTGGAGGGGGGTGCCAGCACGGGTGCCGATCCCGTGCAGATGATCAAATACTTTGCGGGGAAGAAGAAACTATTCAAGATCCATTACCGCAATGTCAGTGCGCCTTTGCCCCACTTCAGTGAGACGCTGATCGACGACGGGTATTTCGACTTGAGCAAAGTGATGAAGGCTCTTGTTGACGTAAATTTCGATGGAATTGTGATCCCGGATCACATTCCGACATTAGGCGTGATGGATGAAGAGTCGGCGGGACGCGGCGGTGGCGGCTATCGGCCCAGTGCCGGACTAGCCTATTTGATCGGTTCCATGCAGGCGATGTTAAAGGCGGCACAGTCTAAAGGCTAAGCCGACTGGAGTTTTACCAGTTAAGAACGCCTTCTACAGAGTGCGCCTGGCGTTTGGAGACTACGAATTCCTGTCCGTTGGATAAGGTGAGCAGCCAGCGCTGGCTGCTCATAGCAGACATCTTCCGGACGTGTTCGAGATTGACAAGCGCGTTGCGGTGGATGCGCTGGAAGTTGAGGCCTCCTAGTTTATCCTGGATGGCCTTGAGGGTTTGCGTGGCGAGGAATTTTTGTTTGGCTGTAACGATCCAGACCAGTTCGCCTTCGGCCTGGAACGCCAAAACTTCTTCTGCCCCAAGGAGGTAGTATTCTTTACCGGCTTTGCCTACAATGCGGCGGGCGTTTTTGTTGGGGCTGGCGACGGTCTCCTGAATTCTGGCAACTGTTTCGATGTTTTCTGAGTGGTTGCGGCTCAGGCGGCGGGCTTTGTCGATGGCCTTGGCCAGACGCTGCTGGCTGACGGGTTTCAATAGATAATCGATGGCACCGGCTTCGAAGGCCTGGATCGCGTGCTCATCGAAGGCAGTTACGAAGATGAAGACGGGGATGTGCTCGCCGCCTTTGTATTCGCGCAATACATCGAGACCGGTCATGCCGGGCATCTGGATGTCGAGGAAGACGATGTCGGGCCTAGTGGTGGCGATCAAGGCGAGCGCCCCCTGGCCGTCTTCGGCTTCTCCCGAGATGGTGATCATCTCCAGCGCTTCGATCTCCTCACGCAGCACGCGGCGGGCGAGGGGTTCGTCGTCGACGATGAGGGCGTTCAGCATTCGGGTACTCATCACAGGTTCTACTGCTTTTAGTTAAGCACCGAGAAGATTTGCACTGGCGGTGGTTTTCTGGATTTGAGCGGGCGGGATGGTCTGGTGAGCGGGAATGCGAAGTTGGGCCCTGGTGCCGGTTTCAACGGCGGAAACGTCGAGGCTGGCGCGGTCTCCATAATGAAGCGTGAGACGGCGGCGGACGTTTTCGAGGCCAACGCGATTCGATTCCCTGGAGTCTGATTCGATCAGACTGCGACCGGTATCGTGGACCTCAATCACCAGGGAATCCTGGTCGAGGCGGGCGGTTAGGGTCATCGCGCCAGGACCGGGTTGGGAGGCGATGCCGTGTTTGATGGCATTCTCGACTAGCGGCTCGACGCTTAAGACCGGGATGGTGAGCGTGAGGAGGGAATCGTCGATGTCGATTGTAGTGGTGAGCCTTGGCCCTAAGCGGGCCTTCTCAATTTCGAGATAGGCCTCAATGATGGTTAGCTCTTCTTCGAGTTTGACTGTTGATTTAGAAGTGGTGAGGAAGTAGCGGAAGACCTCGCTCAGGCTGAGAACCAGGCGCCGCGCGTCGGCGGCTTGACGGGGGATGCTGCCGTATAGGGCGTTAAGAGCGTTAAAGAGGAAGTGGGGGTGGATCTGGGCTTGGAGAGCTTTGAGTTCGGCTTGCACCATCAGGCTTTCGAGTTCGCGAGTGCGGGCACGGTCGATTTCGCGGGCGATGATTTCGCTGAAGCGGTCGAGGGTTTCGATGTCTTCTGAGAGGAAGCGGCGGCCGTAGAGGTGCAGGTCGACCGAGTCGCCTTTGAGGAAGTGAAGGCGAGTCTTGGCGTCGCTTCCGTCGCTGTCGTTTGTGGAGTAGGTCCAGCGTTCTGCCCGGAAGTAAGTGCTTATTATAGTGGCGGCGCGGTCGAGCATGGCGGCTTCGTCGCCTTCCAGATTGCGGAGAGCGTGGGTGATGACTTCGGGATCGCGGCGGAGAAAGATCTGGCTGGTGAGCCAGCGCTGGAGAGATTCGCGGGCTTTGGAGAAGGCGAGCAAGATGAGGGCAGCGCTGACGAGAGTGATGCCGTACCAGAAGGGGTCGTCGGATTGAGTGAGTTTAGCTATCTGGTGGCGGGTTTGCCAGAGGATCGCGACGACGAGACTGGCTAGGGTGCCGCTGGCGGCGAGGCGGAGGAAGGCATCCAGGAGCAGAAAGCGATAGTCCTGCAGGACGACGAAGAGTGCGATGGGGATGCCGGCGTGGTGGAGGATGATCTCTGACCAGAGGGAGTGCGCGTCTGCGGCGTCGCGGAAATGTAGAAAAGAGATGCTAAGCAGGAAGAGACAGATCGAGGCCGAAGGGGAGTGGTTGCGGAGCAGCGTGTAACTGGCGGCGGCGAGGGTAGCGAAACCGATCGATAGTGTGATGAGGGCGAAGCTGTGGATGTCTGGGCCCTGGATGAATACTTCGCTGATGTGGAGCAGGGCGCAGAAGGCACCGAGGGTGTAGCCGGAGGCGCGTAGCGGGTTACGGTGCTTGCCGAGGCCAAGATCGAGGAGAACAGCGGGAAGCAGGCTGAGGCAGGCAAAGGCGAGGGCGGCGGCGGCGTTGGCCCAGAAAGCGTTTTGGTCTCGTGTAGCGATTCCAAGAAGGAGGCCAAGATCCCAGCCGAGAGCCAGCAGAGTTGAGGCCAGAGGCAGGAGGCGCAAGCGATGACCGCTGCGGCGTGAATCGCGATAGATGAGCAGGAAGAGCGTAGCAAAGACGAGGATGCCGGCACAGTGGCCGATCGTATTGACCCAGTGATGTCCGTGGAGATCAATTTCGGGCGTTGGCATTCTGGTGGATGCGCCAAGCCTCGCGGGCGCGCTGGGCGTTGAGTTGGGAGTATTCGCCGTGGCCAGCTTCGTTGAGGAGGACTTGTCTGAGGCGCTCCTCCAGCTTGGTCTGGATGATGGGCTCAAGCGCCTTCATTGATTTGGTGTTGATCAGGTAGGAGAGAGGGTATTCGAAGAGGCGCGTCTTCAGGTTGAAGTGCTTAAGCGGGTGTTGTTGCGAGAAGTCTTTGGTGAAGGTACTGTCGCCAGAGATGGGTTTGGGAAATGGAGCTTCGTCGGCAAAGGTGAGGTAGCGGACGGTGGCTTCGATGGCGGTGGTGATGCGGCGGCGGGTGGATTCGCTCCAGCCTTCAACGGTGTCGGGCTTGTGGTCCATCTCGTTCATGATGTGCTGGAGGTGGAGGGCGGCGCGGGTTTCGTAATTGAGACGGGTGATATAGTTGTGACCAGTGGCCTGGTGGGCGAGGACGAGGTGAGCGATGATGTCGGAGGTAGAGGTGGGCCAGGCAGGGGAGTCGAAGGTTTTGATGGGGCTGGAGACATCAAGCTCTGGGAAGAGCTGGTTGCCCATGTGTTTAAAGTTGGTTTGGCCGGAGACGAACCAGCCGCCCCAGCGTTCTTCCATCGGGCTGCGATGATCTGTGACAAAGTTGCTGGTGTTGGTGTGAATCTGGCCGCTGGGCTGGGTGTAGACGCTGCGAACGATGTGGCCGGGGACACCGGCGGTGCGCGCGGAATGGTGGCACTGCAGGCAATCGTCATGACGCTGAAAGCGGGGCTTCAGCTTGGGCTCTTGTTCGAGGACGTAGAAGACTGCGCCCAGGGTGGGGTCGGCTGTGGAAACTTCGAGGTAGTCTGCGCCTTTGACCCAGCCGATGTATGTGTCGTCGTTGAAGTAGATAGCCCGGGGGGCAGAAGGAAAGATGAGCGGAGCCTGGAAGCTGGTTTTTGAGAAAACGAGGGTTTGGCTGGAGATGGGAATGTTGAGGGACTTGAGTACGCTCAGAAGATAGCCATGGCGGGGTTCGAAGTTGAGCTTCGCCTTGAGTTGGGAGATTTCGTTGTTTGGGGGTTGGTTATATGGGATGGGACCGTTTGAGAGGTCATAGACCATGGAGCCGTCAAAGGAGGCAGGGACTTGTGACCACAGGGCAGGCGACAGGGCAAGCAATGTGAGTAAACTTAGCACTACTTTTATTATGCGCCCGCAGAGGTTCACACTGCCCTGTGAACCTCTGCGGTAGTCCGGTATTACGCAGCTTTTTGCGCAAAAGCTACGACAGGATCGACCTCCAGGTTCATCCTGCCCACCAGAGTTTTTTTGAGCCGCGTCAGGCGTACGCGTACGCCAACGGCCGAAAGCCCAAAAGTATTTGAGAGCTCCTGGCTGGTAAAGCCTTCCACGTAGTAGAGGTGGAGGAGTTCTTTCTCGATATCAGAACAGCCGTCAAACATCCGGTGTGCGTCGATCGGTTCAGATTCGAGAGGGTTTGTGATTAATGTGGTTTCGAGCAGCTCGGTAGAGAGCTGTTGTTTTCGGAAGCTGCTGCGGAGCAGGTTTTTGGCAATCGAATTGATCCAGAAGGTGAGGGCTTGTACGTGCCGGAGCTGGTTGAGCCGTTCCCAGCCGCGGACCCAGGCCGCTTGGGCCACTTCTTCGGCCAGATCGAGCGGGGCACCAGTGGAAGCAAGAAAGCGTACGGTTTTGGTATAGCCATCCTGGTAAGCGCGCGCATAATCGTCTCTGGTGAGCGGGCAAGCTTCCGGTAGGATGGTAATCGTCATGGGTGACTTTAAAGCACTTGCTATACCATTCTTGGATTTCAGCCGAAGTGATTGATAATAGAGAAGATGCCAGTTAGGGGCGAGATTAAGAACAGAGCATTTTTTGCTCTGTTGCGAAAAAACTACAGTGTAGCCGGGAGAGCCAAATATGACGATTCGGTTTCGATTGAGTGTGATGATGCTGCTGGAGTATATGGTTTGGGGGGCTTGGTATCCTGATTTTTCCGCATATTTAGGCAAAGTGCTGGGATTTACCGATGGGCAGGTGGGGGCGATCTATGCGTTATTACCGATTGGTTGCATGGTGGCACCGTTTGTGGCCGGGCAGATCGCGGACCGGTATTTCCCGACCGACCGGTTGCTGGCTGTATTGCACTTATTGGGGGCTGTGCCGCTTTTTATTATGGCTACGGCGACTTCCTACGACGGGGTTTGGATGTGGATGTGTGGCTGGGCGATGTTGTTTGGCCCGACTCTCGCGCTGACCAATTCGATTTGCTTTCACCATATGCCTGCATCTGAGGGTGACTTTGGATTGGTGCGGGTTTGGGGCACAATTGGGTGGATCGTTGTCGGGTTATTGCTAGGAATTGGGTTGCGGGAATGGATGCCTGCGCTGCTTGGCCCGTTGGGTGGATTTGACGGAATGTGGCTGGCTTGCGGTTTGTCGGTGTTGATGGGGCTGTGGTGTTTCCTGTTGCCTCATACGCCGCCGGCGGCGAAGGGGGAGAGCCCGTTTGCGTTTTTGGGGGCGTTGAAGATGTTGAAGGATCCGCAGTTTGCGATTTTTCTCGCGATTGCGTTTGTAGTGGCGACGGAGTTGATGTTTTACTTCATCCTGACGGGGCCGTTTTTGTACAAGATCGGGATTGGCGCGGGGAGTGCGCCAGCGTGGATGGCGATTGCGCAGGGGGCGGAGATTGTGACTCTTATCTTTCTGCCGAAAATGCTTAAGAATTGGGGGATTCGCGGGACGATGATGGTGGGGATTCTGGCCTGGCCGCTGCGGTATGCTGTGTTTGCAATGGGTGGGCCGTTGTGGCTGGTGCTGGCGTCGCTGTCGCTGCACGGGCTTTGTTATGTTTGCTTCTTTACGGCCAGTTATATCTATGTGGATGAAATTGCTCCGGTGGATGTGAGAGCTTCGGCTCAAGGCTTGATTGCGTTTGTGCTGCTGGGGGCAGGGTTGGTGGTGGGGAGCTGGTTTGCGGGCTTCGTAAGTGATGCGTTTCGGGTGGGAGGTGAGGTGGATTACTCGAAAGTGTTTTTGGTGCCACTGGTGCTTACGGTGTTGTGTGCAGGGTTGTTTGTGGGGTTCTTCCGGGTTAAGCCGGCTCGGGGGTAGGCGAGGTTGCCTCGCGCGAATCGATAGGGAATCAGTTAGCATGAGTGCAAGAGTACCTACAAATGCTGTGGCTGATTCTTGTGTGTATCGCAGCTTCGCTTGCCGCTCAGACAGGCTTAGTGAATCCTGGCTTTGAGGAGGCTGGGGTGGACGGAGTTCCGATTGGGTGGACGGTGTCGGCTGGGTTGCGGGTGAAGCAGGTCGGTGTGGGTTGTAAGTTGGGTCGGCGTTGTCTGGAAATACAACCGGGGAATCAGTTGGGGTGGGTAGAGCAGAATTTTGACGCTGACAAGATGCGGGGGTTGGCCGTCAAGTTTCTCATGCCGTTCCGGGTATCGGCGGGGGCAAAGGCGGCGCTTGAGATTCGTGGTGATGGGCTGGACGGGAAAATACTCTTCCGCCACAGCACCGTCTTTGATCCCGCACAAGCGAATCTGGCCTGGGGCTATGCGGAGATCGATGCCCGTGTACCGAAGGAGACTGCACGGCTGAACCTGAAAGTGATTGTGAGCGGGGGAAGCGTGCTGGCCGATGATGTTTCTGTCTTCAACACACCGGAATTGAAGCATCAGGTTATGGGCGAAGGTTCGATTCCACTCAGCCCGCTGGCACTGAGTAACCTGGTTTCCTTCGCCAAGGTGGTGCGTGCGGCACAGGGGTTGGAGGTGGCCAATCCAGACTTAGACTGGGCGTGGTTTGTGATTGAAGGCGTTCGTAAGCTGGATTATGCCGCTACTACGCTGAGCTTGGCCAAGCGGATGAATCTCCTGTTTGAGCCTTATCTGCCTGCCGTGCGTGTGTATAGCGGCCCTCTGCCGAAGGGCTTGCTGGCCAATGTGCAACGAATCGATTTAGGGAGGGGCATGACGGCGATTCTGCCGAGGGCGAAGGCCACGCCGGGCAAGATTGTGGAGACTGCATCGCAGGAATACCGCAGCGGCAATGAGAGGCCGGCGCGACTGGCGGGAGTGATTCTGCTTTGGAGCCGCCTCAATGAGTGGGGCCACGATACGTTGCCGAAGTTTTTGCAGCAGGCGGCGGTGGATCACAATGGCGGCGGGTTTCAAACCACGCTGAGCGAGATGATGGCCACGCGCATGGATCCGTTTTCACAAGTAGCTAGCCTGTATCGAATTCAAGTGGGGCGGGTGCCTCTCGGCGTGGAGTGGGCCGGTGGTAAGTTGATCGTGAAGTGGGTGGGAGCGAAGCTGGCAGACAAAGTTAAGGTGGGCGACAAGATCGAACAACTCAACGGCGTGCAGATCGAACTGGTGATCGAAGAACGCGAGCGGAATTATTCGGCAGTGGTTGCTCAGGGAAGACGTCAACTGGCGGTGCGGGAGGCTTTGAGCGGGCGGCGTAGCGAGCCAGCTCTATTGAGGCTGGAGGGTGGGAAGTATGTGAAGACCTGGTTTGAGGATTGGAAGGAAGTGCCGCTCGAGCTTGAGCCGGGGTACTGGTATGCGGACCTGACGCGAATGGATCGCGAAGATTGGGCGGCGGCGATTTTAATGTTGCAAGGAGCGCGGGGGGTGATTCTGGATGGGCGTGGGCACTGGGATCGGAATTTTGATTTGAAGGCACTGGGGGTGAAGAAGCAGGTGTTGCTGGAGGCGCCGGTTCCGATCCAAACGCTTGATTTGCCTGGGGGATATCGCGTGAGCTGGAGCGGGGTGCGGGGCGCGGCGGTGGACAGGGATGAGACCTTCGAGAGGAATTACAGAACTCTTACACAACAAAGTTCGCCAGATTGATAGCTTGGTCGATGTAGATACCAAATGGCAAACACTGCATCTCTCATCCACACCAATCCCAACAAGCCAAATACAGTCACGATTGTGGCTTTCTCGATTTTTCACATTGGCGCGGTTGCTGCGCTGTTCAACTTTAGCTGGATCAATTTGTGGGTCTCGCTGGCGATTTACTGGCTGACGATCAGTTGGGGAATCGGCATGGGATACCATCGCCTGCTGACCCATCGCGGGTACAAATGCCCGATGTGGTTTGAGCGGTTGGTGACGGTACTTGGGGCAAGTTGCCTTGAGGGAGGGCCGATTTTCTGGGTGGCGACGCATCGCGTACATCATCAGAAGAGCGATCAGCCGGGCGATCCGCATTCGCCTCGCGATGGGGCCTGGTGGGCGCATCTGATCTGGATGATCGTGGGCGATGCCAAGCATAGTGATACCAAGGGCTTGTCGAAGTATGCGCCGGATTTGGCCCGTGACCCGTTTATGGTTTGGCTGAATAACTGGCACTGGGTGCCGCTGGCGACGATTGGGGTTGTGCTCTGGATCTTTGGTGGATTCTCGATGGTATTGTGGGGCGTGTTTTTGCGAGTGACGTTGGGGCTGCATTCGACTTGGCTAGTGAATAGCGCGACACATTTGTGGGGGGCACGGCGGTTTGAGACCGGCGATGACTCGAAGAATAATTGGTGGGTCGCTCTCTTGACCTTTGGTGAGGGCTGGCATAATAATCACCATGCTCATCCGGTGAGTGCGCGTCATGGGCTGGCCTGGTATGAAATTGATATGACTTACATTCAGTTGTGGCTGCTGTCAAAGCTGGGTGTGGTGCGTGATCTGCAGGTGGCTAGCGTCGAGGGGTATATCCCGGTGCGTAAGGCTGCTTAGGACTGGGCCGGGGCAGATTACCGTCCTCTCCTTTGAAGAGGTCAAAGACCTAAAGAAGGCGGGAGACTTTCTTCCAAAGAACTGTTGGATACAAAATCGAAAAACTCTGGTAGCATGCTACTAGTGATATTTTGTACTCCCTCGCAGGTAATTCCCTGCTCATCGCCCCGAGTGGCGTCCTTCCTTTAAGCGCATGTTTCCGAACAATAGACCCCCTTTTCGGCGCGTTCCCAAGATTAGAGAAAATGTTAACGAGGCGATCCGCGTTAAGGAAGTACGTGCTGTATTTCCTGACGGCGTAGTGGAAGTATTGCCTACCGCTACTGCGATCCGGCGCGCGCAAGAGCTTGGCCTCGACCTCATTCTTGTTTCACCGACGGCGGAGCCGCCGGTGGCCAAGGCCATGGATTATGGCCAATGGCAATACGAACAAAAGAAGAAGACGCACGACGCCAAGAAGAAACAGCATGTGATCCAGGTGAAGGAAGTCAAATTCCGTCCGAACACCGACGATCACGATTATGAATTCAAAAAGAACAATGCGCTGCGATTCTTGAAGGAAGGCAACCGCGTGAAAGCGGTAGTTCAGTTCCGTGGCCGTGAGATCGCCCACGTTGATCTGGGTAAGAAACTGCTGTTGCGATTTGCCGAGGATTTAAAGGAAGTGGGCGCAGTGGAAGGACAGCCGAAGCTGGAAGGCCGCAATGCGCACATCATTATGAGCCCGGTGAAGGTGCAGATACAGGCACCGCCTTCGAAGCCGAAAGAAAAGATTACTGTGCCGGCGGCGAAACCTCCGATCCAGGTTCCGCAGAGTTAATTTTCGAATTCGATTTATTTCCTAAAATCCCCAGCAGAAGCTGGGGATTTTGTTTGTGTCCTCCTAAGGTGGGCCCTCACGCAGCAGCTTCACACCCGTCCGCACATAGTCTGCCCCGCTCACGACGGTCCCGATAGCCGCCAGGACACGAAGCCAATGCAACCAGTTCTCGTCGAGAGTGAAGCATCCAGCCAGCATCGTTAACTGAATCACTGTGCTCGCCTTCCCATAAGTCCGGGGCTCAAAATTCTCTTGACCCGTGCGCTGGTTCACAACCCAACTCCCGGCGACGATCACCGCATCGCGCGCGAGAATCATCACCATCAACCAGCCTGGAATCCGCCCCATCTTCCACCACGCCAGAGTTGCCACAACTACCCAAACCTTATCCCCGATTGGGTCCAGCAATGCCCCTAACTTCGACTCGACGCCCATCTTCCGCGCCAGCCATCCATCGAGAGCATCCGTCCACGACACCCAAAAGAAAATCGTCCAAGCCCAAGCATGCCGCTCGAGGATCATCCACCCGATCAGCGGTGCCAAAAAGACTCGAGTTAGAGATAGAAAATTAGGAAACCAACGCATGCGCAACGCGATCCACCAACTGATCGAAGTGAATCACTTCGTACAGACTAGGATCGCTCATAATCTTCGACACTAGCGCCACATGCATCGCATGCCCCGCCCGCTCCGCAATTACTTGCCCCAAAATCGGGCGCCCAATCAAAGCCAAATCGCCAATCAGATCGAGCACCTTATGCCGCACCGGCTCATTTGCATACCGCAGACCTTCTGGATTGAGCACTCCGTGCTTTGTAAAACAAACAGCATTCTCCAGCGACGCCCCGCGAATCAGACCCATATTCCGCATTTGGTCTAACTCATGTTCAAATCCAAATGTCCGGGCCGGGGCGATATCTTCGGCATACCGGTCTGGAGTCACTTCAAACTCGAGTTTTTGCCGCCCCACAATCGGATGGTCAAAAAACACATCACAATTCAAAACGAAGCGGTCTGACGGCAGCATCCGGATCCGCTTGCCATTGCCCTCCACCGCGATCTCGCGCTTCAGGCTCAGATACTTCCGCTGCCGGCGCAAGGTCTTCAGCCCGGCATCCTTCAAAAGCAATACCCAGGGCAAACTCGACCCATCCAGAATCGGCACTTCCAGGTTATCGATTTCAATAATCGCGTTATCAATCTCCATGCTGTACAGGGCACTCAACAAATGCTCTGTAGTCGAGATCAAAACACCTTGCCGCATTAAGCTTGTGGCGTAACTGACACGGGCGACGTGGCGGAAACTAGCCGCAATCTCAAACCCGTTCAAATCAGTTCTGTGAAAAACAATTCCCGTACCCGCCGGTGCCGGTAAGATCCGGACGCTGGAAGGGACCCCATGATGCAGCCCTATGCCATGTGTGGCAACGGGATGCTTGGTAGTGGTTTCAAACTGCAACGTGTACCTCCTCAACCGGAGTGCACTGCTTAAATTCAAACTTCAACTCAATACTCTAACAAGTCTATGGAAAACTGTAAACTATTGATTTGTAAAACTTTGTTAGCTCAAATACGTGTCTAAATCGCCACACACCCTAAGGCGAAATGTGTCTCGAATACACCACACTTCAAATCAGTGAACACGAGTATGATGAGAATACCGCCATGGCCGACCTCGACTTCACCCCGCCCCGCCTTTTCCTGATCGATTCCTTCGGCTTCATTTTCCGCGCCTACCACGCGCGCGCCCGCTCCTCTGCTCCGCCTATGCGTACCTCTCGCGGCACTTCCACAGAGGCGGTGTACATTTTCCACAACATGCTTCGCCGCTTGCTCGCAACCTATAAGCCTGAGTATATAGTTGCTGTCTACGAGAGCCTCGGCCCTACTTTTCGTGAGAAAGAATTCGCTGCTTATAAGGCAACCCGCACCGAAACTCCGCCAGACCTGATCGAACAGATTCCGCACTGCAAGTCAGTCCTTGAAGCCATGAGCATCCCCGTACTGCAGGCCGACGGCTTCGAGGCCGACGACCTCATCGGTACGCTCGCTCGCCTTGGCACAGAAGCCGGCATTGAAGTCGTCATCGTCTCCAGCGATAAAGACATGCTCCAACTGGTCAACGGCAACGTCAAGATGCTTAACCCCATGAAGGACGACACTTTCTACGACACCGAAAAGACAAAAGAGTTCATGGGAGTGCCACCCAGCCAGGTCGCTGACCTCCTAGCCATCAAGGGAGATAAAGTTGACAACATCCCAGGCGCCCCAGGTATTGGCGACAAAGGTGCGGTCGAGCTCCTTGAAAAATTCGGCTCCGTCGAAGCTGCACTAGATCGCGCTGCGGAAGTCGACAAGAAGAAGATGCGAGAGATCCTTATTGAATTTCGCGACCAGATTCTCCTTTCCAAACGCCTCGCCACCATTCACTGTGAAGTCCCCATCGAATGGACTCTCGAAGACGCCGCCGCCAAAGCTCCAGACCCCAACCTCCTCCGCGCTGTGTATCAGGAGATGGAGTTCTTCAGCCTCCTCAAGCAACTCGAACCTGAAGCTGCAAGCGCCTCAACGATTCCCGAGCTCAGCTACGAGGACTTCTTGAAAGACTTCAGCGGCCCCTACGCCATTTCCGGCAGTCGAGTCGCCGCCGCCCACGGTCAAGCAGAAGTCAGCGGCCCTATCCCCGATGCTCCTCAAATCGTCTATGACGCCAAGGCCAATCCCACCCAATACATGGCCGAAGACGTCAAGCTCCTTGGATTCCTCCATGATGCAGACCCGAGCGCAGTATCCCTCGATACGCTGGCTGAACGCCACCTTCACGGCCGGCCCGCCGGCAATGCCGTCGCGATCTGGCAAATTCGCGAAGCCATCAAACCCAAACTCGAAGCGCGCGGCCTCTGGCAAGTCTGGGAGACCATTGAGAAGCCGCTCATCCCTGTTCTGAGTCAGATGGAAAAAGCTGGAATCCGCATCGACCGCGACATTCTTGGCCTGATGTCCAAAGACTTTGAAGCCCAGCTCCTAGTACTCACCGACGAGATCTACCAGCTAGCCGGCCACCCCTTCAACATCAACTCGCCCCAACAACTGGGTGTCATCCTCTTTGAAGAACTCAAACTCCCGGCACCAGGCAAGACTGCCAAAACCAAAAGCTACTCTACCGCTGCCGATGTGCTCGAGGCCCTGGCGCTGGATCATCCGATCGCCAAGAAAGTGCTTGACTACCGCCAACTCTCGAAACTCAAGAGCACGTACATCGACGCACTCCCGCTGCTGATTCATGAAGACACAGGCCGAGTCCACACCACCTTCAACCAGACGGGAGCCGCTACCGGCCGCCTCTCTTCCACCGACCCGAATCTCCAAAACATCCCCATCCGAACCGCGCAAGGCCGAGCCATCCGCGCAGCCTTCGTCCCCGAAGCTGGCTGGACTCTTGTCGTTGCCGACTACTCCCAAATCGAACTTCGACTCTTGGCCCATATGTCTAAAGACAAGGTGCTAATGGAAGCCTTTCGTAACAACGAAGACATCCACACCCGCACCGCCAGCGAGGTCTTTGGGATTCCGCCGCTGATGGTCACCTCCGAACAACGCCGCAACGCCAAGGCCGTGAACTTCGGCATCGTCTACGGCCAAACCGGCTTCGGCCTTGCCGCTCAACTCGGCATCCCGCGCTTTGAGGCAGAGCAATACATCAAGCTCTTCTTCGAGCGCTACTCGGGAGTAAAACGCTTCATCGAATCGACGATAGCTGACTGCCGCAAGACCGGTATGTCCAGGACTCTCTTCGGCCGCGAGCGCCCCATCCCCGACATCCAGTCAAAAAACCCCAACGCCCGCAACTTCGCCGAACGAACCGCCGTCAACACACCGCTCCAGGGCACCGCCGCCGACCTGATCAAGCTGGCGATGATCGAGCTAGACAAGATACTCAAAGCGGATCAATGGAAGGCGAGACTGCTACTTCAAGTCCACGACGAACTAGTCCTGGAGGCCCCGCCTGAAGAAGTTGAACCACTCCGCAAGTTAGTGAAAGAGAAGATGGAAAACGTCCACCAACTTTCAGTGCCGCTACTGGTCGAAACTGGCTCAGGCCCCAACTGGCGTGACGCCAAATAGCCGGGGCCCAAGGCGCAGTAGTTCATTTGAGGAAGGGGTTGTGACGGGCTTCGTCGCCAATGTTGGTTTCGGGGCCGTGGCCTGGGTAGACTTCTGTATCAGGCGGCAGGGTGAGGAGCTTCGTGCGGATGCTTTTGAGTAGGCGTTCAAGGCTGCCGCCGGGGAGATCCGTACGGCCGATGGAGCGGCGGAAAAGTGTGTCACCGGCGATGACGCGTTTGGCGAGAGGAATGTAGAAGCTGATGCTGGCCGGGGAGTGGCCCGGGGTTTCCAGCGCGTGGAAGGTGTACTTGCCGAGTTGTAGCTGCATGCCTTCAGCCAGCTGATGATCGATGGTGGTCATGCGGGGTGCGGGGAGACCGAACATGGCTGCCTGGCTGCCGATGCCGTTGTAGAGATCCTGTTCTCCGGGGTGCATGTAGGCTGGAACATTTAGGGCTTCTTTTGTTTCGGCAAGTGCACTCACGTGATCGAGGTGGGCGTGGGTGATGAGGATGGCCTTGACGGTAACGCCGAGACGGTCAATCTCAGAAAGGATAATTCCTGGTTCGTCGCCGGGATCAATGAGGAAGGCTTCTTTGGTGTCTTCGTCGGCGAGGATCGCGCAGTTCTGCTGGAATAAAAGCCCTACTGGAACGACAGAATGAATCATACACTGTAATTATGGAAATCTTTCTGTCTCTATTGATGCGTTGGCTGCATATTTTTACCGGAATCGCGATGGTTGGGGGTGCCGTTGGGGGCGCATATCTAGGCCAGCCTGTGGTTGCTCCGATTGCCCGTAATGCTGTATTCAGCGGGATTGTAGCCATCTTCATTAGCGGGTTTTACTCCATGACACAGTTGATGGGAAGTGCGCCCAAGGGCTGGCATATGTGGTTTGGAATCAAGTTTTTGTTGGCTCTGCATGTGTTTGCGATGATCTTCTTGTTGACCAAGACGGACGCGCCAGTGGAGAAGCGTAAGCGCTGGCAGTTGTCAGCTTTGATTGGGACGGCGGCTGTGGTTGCGGTAGCGGTTTATTTGCGGTCATTGCGGGGTGCCTAGTATGTTGGGTTATTCAGAATTGCGGTCTGATGCTGCCTGGAGAGATCTGAGCGGGCGCGGACGCATTCTTGCTCATGGTGAAGACAATGCGCGGCTCTTGCATGCAATGAGTTCAAACCATGTAAACGGGCTTGAGGACGGGCAGGGTTGCTACGCGTTTTTCCTCAATGCTGTCGGGCGAATTCAGAGCGACGCGACGATCATGAAATGTGGCGTTGATTTCTTGATCGATACGGAGGCGAGCGCTCACGAGAAGCTGTTTGCCCATCTCGATCAATTCATTATTGCCGATGATGTGACGCTTGAAGATCTGGCGGCAAGTCATTTTGAGATTGGGATTGAAGGGCCACAGGCGGCTGCCGTGGCTGCTGGGTTGGGTGTTGCAGTGCCGGAGGCTCAGAATGGGATTGCGGAGTTTGAGGGCGGATATGTGGCCCGGTTGAATGAGACTGGCGTGGATGGGGTTCGATTGATTCTACCGGTAGGAGCCCGGGCGGAGTGGCTGGCCAGGTTAAGCGGGGTTGTCGAAGCGGATCAGCAGGCTTGGGAGACCGTCCGGCATGAGAACGGAAAGCCTCGATTTGGTGTCGAGATTCTGGAGAAGCATTTGATCCAGGAGACGAGGTTGATGCATGGGGTGCACTTTACTAAGGGTTGTTATCTGGGGCAGGAGATTGTTGAACGCGTGCGGGCTCGCGGGGCTGTACATAAAGGCCTGGCGGCGGTGACGGTTGTGGCTGGTGCCAAGATACCGGCGCAGGATGCCGAGCTATGTGGCGGCGGTGTGAGGGCCGGGCATCTGTTGAGCGTGGTTCATTCACCGGCTGAGAATTGCAACGTCGGGTTTGCGATTTTGGGTGTCGACTATCTCGGCGGCGACAAGCACATCAGCTGTGATGGGGTGGAGGTTCGTCTGCGAGCTTCCAGTGTGTTCGCAGCCCGCTGATCGCTTGCTCCGAGTCGCTAGTCAGGCCGATTTGACGGGACTGGAGCAGCCTGCCGAAGGCTGGGAGGTGGATTTGCGAACTGAGTTCAACGCTCTGGATTGAGACGCCAAGCAGCTTGAGGTTGTCGAGCAGGGTGTGGAGTTGATCGATGTCGAGGCTGGCGTGGAGTGACAAGTCGATTTCAAAATCGAAGCTGTGCTTAATGGTGGATTTGAGGGTGTTGTAGAAGGCGGCGATGGGTCGAGGGTTGGTGGGGTCTTCAACAAGATTGCTGAAGCGGGAAAAGGGCCCGGCTTCGGTAAGTGTGGGGGGATTGATCTGCTTTTCCAGGATGGCGACAAAGCCTTCCCGCCAAGAGGAGAGCAGGATTGGCAGATAGGGCTGCCAACTGGATTGTGCGACTCGAATGGCGGGCAGGAGGTTTGGGCGTTTGGGGAAAGATTTGAGGAAGTCTTTGAGATTGCCAGAAGTGGGCATGCTCTGAAGGTTGTGGAATGAGGTTGAGCGGGCGAGCAGGTTGGTATAGAGACCCTGGATGATTGGTGCGACGTTGCCTTCGACCTGGATGGCGTTGATGACGATTTCGCGTTCTCCGGCGGGGCGGACGCGGGCCAAGAGCATGGGTTTAGGAAAAATGGGTGTGGTAGCGGACGAAGCAGGGGCGATGTGAAGAAGCCAAGGCTCGTCGCTGGTTTGAACGATCAGGAAGTATGTGGCAGCATGAGTGGGATCTGCGGTGAGGGTGAGTGGAAAGGCGGTAAGTTTTTCGAGGTGGAGAGTAGGGAGCGAGCCGGCGAGCTTGGCGCGGACGTCTGTTGACCAGGGGCGGCCCTGAGTTAACCGGAGGATGAGTTCCGCAATTGCGACCGCTTCACTTGGCTTGACTGGCGGTAGCAATTGCGAGGGCGTCATAGCAGGCTCAAAGGCTTAAGCCCTTAAGGTATTGGCGAAAAGGGCCGCCAAGGTCACCACGTTTGAGGGCGAATTCGACGGTAGCTTTGAGAAATCCGAGTTTGTCTCCGGCGTCGTAGCGTTGGCCATCAAACCGGAAGCCGTAAATGGGGCGTGTACGAAGAAGGTGACGGAGGCCATCGGTGAGCTGAATCTCGCCGATAGCGCCGGGGGGAGTCTCTTCGAGAGACGTGAAGATCTCAGGTGTGAGGACATAGCGGCCAATGATGGCGAGATTGGAGGGGGCGTCTTCGGCTTTGGGCTTCTCGACAAGGTTGCGGATGCGGAAGAGGCGGTCTTTCGTTCCATTGTGGGGGACAGGTTCGGCATCGACAACGCCGTAATTGGAGATTTGGTCGCGAGGGACCTCCATGAGGGCGACGACGCTGGCACCGTAAAATTCGTAGATATCGATGAGCTGGCGGATGCAGGGGACGTCGCTATCGATGACGTCGTCGGCGAGAACCACGGCGAAAGGTTCATTGCCAACAAGTTCTTTGGCACGGAGGACAGCGTGGCCGAGACCGAGGGCTTCTTTTTGACGAACGTAGGAGACATCGATCATGTCAGAGATGGCCCGGACGGCGGAGAGCATTTCCTTTTTGCCCTTCGATTCGAGTACGTGCTCGAGTTCGAAGCTGACGTCGAAGTGGTCTTCAATGGCGGATTTGCCGCGACCAGTGACGATGATCATGTTCTGGATTCCAGAGTGTAATGCCTCTTCGACACCATATTGAATGATGGGTTTGTCCACGAGAGGCAGCATTTCCTTGGGGCTGGCTTTGGTGGCGGGGAGGAATCGAGTACCTAGACCCGCAGCGGGGAAGACGGCCTTTCGGACTTTAGAGATCATGAACTTTCATTCTACTTAATAAATGTTGAGGATTTATTTCTTGGCTAGATGGTATTTGGGATTGCCTTATGGGTGAGAGTTAGATAGTAATGAGTGCATGACCGACCCGAGGGTCGAACTCGCGACACGGCTTTTCCAAGATGCATACCAAATGCAGATGAATGGCGAACTGGATATTGCGATGGACCTCTACAAGAAATCGATACATCTGCACCCCACTGCGGAAGCCTATACTTTCTTAGGCTGGGCGTATCGTTTTCAGGGGCGCCTTGACGATGCGATCATAGAGTGCAAGCATGCCATTGAGATTGATCCGACTTTTGGCAACCCATACAACGATATTGGCGCTTACCTGATTGAAAAGGGGCAAGTGGACGAAGCGATTCCGTGGCTGGAAAAGGCTACGAAAAGTGTTCGCTACGACAGCTATCATTACCCCTGGTATAACCTGGGACGAGCTTATGTAGTGAAGGATATGTACCGGCTGGCGAGCGATTGCTTTCAGCAGGCAATTGATATCGAGCCGGACTATACGATGGCAAAGCAGGCGCTGGCAAAGGTGAAGCGGATGGTTCATTAAGGGCGGGATTTACTTTGCCCGGGCTAATTCTGCTACCCGCGTGTTTAAACTCCGCAATTGCCGCAACTCTTCTTCGGCCTGCTGTAGCGCGGTCTGAATCCGGGACAAATCTCCAGCTTGCAAGCCTTGGCCGGGGTTCTCTCTGGTTTGCAGATTCAGGCTGAAGCCGCGATATAAATCAGTCACTTCCCGGTATCGTCTCTCAAGGGTCAGCAGTGATGCTTCGCGCCGCCTGTTTAAGTCTTCGAGATCTTTCGAGACGACAACCACGCGCTTGGCCGCCATGTCCGCCTTGCCGAGCTTGTCTTGCAGCAGCTTCTCACCTGCCTCTACCTGCACCAACCGCTGCGCCTTGAATTTCAACTCGGTCTCGAGCGCCTCGCTGACCCTCTGCTGTTTCAGCGCGTCTTCTTTCACGCTGGACAATTGCTCGCTTAGTTTCCTGGCATCATCGGTTTGCGTCCCGATCTTTTCATGCAACTGCTCAGTCTCAAGACGTGCCTGCTGCAAATCTTTTTCCAGTTCGTGCGCTTTGCCGCGTAATTCATCGATCATCCGCAAATACTTTCCGACGTCGACACTTTCTCTCGGTGTAACGGGCGCTTTTACTGGGGCCTTCTCTACTTTTTCCGTTTGAAGGGCTTCAACAGGTGGCACGACGACACCGCGTTTGGCCAATTCACCTTCCAGTTGCGCCACACGCTCCACGGCAACCTTGCGACCGCGGTCTGCACGCCAGCTTAGCCAGCCTGTTACACCTAACAGCACCGCCATCAAAGCTAAAAGGAATTTTTGCATGGGTAAGTTACTTTCCCAAGGCGAAGCGGGCGCGGCTTGGGACTTCTTTTTCCCCGTTTCGCAGATCGACTGTTACAGATCGCAACTTCGGATTCTTCAACTCAACGGCGATACTCCAGTGCTTTGACGCTGCCGCCAATACTTGCTCTATTGCAGTGGGAATCTCTCCCTGGCTGCGACAAAACACTCCAGACCCGCCGGATTCCTCAGCCAACTGCAGGAGCCCTCGCTGATAGGCCTGATTGATCGGATCTCCGAAAAAACTAAGTTGCACGACGTAGACTGGCGTTTCAAACTTTGCCAACTGATCCGAGATTTTCTGTATCTTTTCTTTCACTAACTCATCAGGAAACTTGCGGCTCAGGTCGCGAGAGTCACTTGAATTGATTACCGGGTTGGTGTAGTCTTCGCGATAGTTTGCAATGTTGCTGTCGGTGATATAAACAATCGCTACTCTCACGCTGCTGCGCTGCAACAAGCGTTGGCCCAAGGCTGCGGCTACCTCCACTGAGTTCAGCAAGCCGGCCTTGCCTGTCGCTGCATAGTCCTTTACCGCCACACTTACCTTCTCACGGTCTGCCGTTGGATCGACGATAGCCTCAAAGCGGTCTTGCGCCCGCAGCACTCCCACCCAATGATTTTTACGCAGGGTCTGAATCTGATCGATCAGCGCAGTGCGCGCGGCATCGATTAAGGCTTGGTCGCCGCTGAGGTCGAGCACTAGCAACAAGACGAGATCATCTTCAGGCCCGAGCACACGCAAGACCCGGGCCGGGTTGCCATCGAGTTTCGCGGCGAATGACTTTCGCTCAAGTGAAGGCTCTTGCTCCCCGGCGGTAACCCGCACCATCGTACGCGCTGCTTTGGACACAGGTGCGCGTCCTTCTTCCGCAGTCAATAATGCGGCTGTGACCAGGGTGAATATTAGAAGGCGTCTCAGAAGCTCAACCTCAATCCCAATTGAACCACTCGTCCCCCTCTCGATTCAATGCTCCTACCCGCATTCACATTGGGCGCTGATGCCGGGCCAATGACCATATCCGGGTCGGCCCAGTTGCCTACATTCGTCCAATTGAATCCGGTGGCGGTGAGTTCGATCACCCGCTCGGCCGATAGTGCGAATCGCTTGCCAACCGACAAGTCGTGATTCTGTGATCCGGGACCTACCAGTTGCGGATGCGTCCTTGGCCCATTTCCTGGGGTGAAGTCTGGCGGTTGCGCAAAGGCAGCCGGATTGAACCATCGGTTGGGCCCCGGGCTCTCAACGCGAGGATCGGCACCGTCTACCAGGTTCACGCGCAAGGCTTCAATCACTCCACCCGTGTTGTTGAACTGCGGGCGCAATCCCAGCGGCTCGCCGCTCTGCACTGAGGTGATTCCTGAGAAAGTCCAGCCATCGACGAAGTAACGCCGCCAGTCTTGAAACTCAAGAAAGGCCTTCTTCGCCCCTACAGGCAATTCATAACTGAAGCTCAACGAAAGCCGGTGCGGATTACTGCCCTGCGTCAGGCTCCATTCGTTCTTGATGTTGTAGAAATCCTGCACGCCTACGGGGCCGGAATAATCGTCCATCTGCTTGGAGAATTCGTATGTCGAATTGATCACCAAACCATTTGCTGATCGCTTCTCAGCTCGAAAAACCGCTGCGTTGCGCTTGTAGTTTCCCGATGGCCAGGAATTGAAGAGGCTGAACCTCTGGTATTGCGGGTAGGGTCGAATCGTTCTCCGGAATGCTTCGCTATTCAGTTGATCCCTCTCGTTGAGGTATGAGAGTGGAATTGCATTCGGATTCGCAGTGTTGCTTGGCGCAAAGAGCCGTTGCCCGCGTGCATGGCCAAGACTCAAGCTCAGCACGGTTTGGGCTGGCAGAGTCCGCTCATAGGACAACCCAGCCGATTGGTAGCGCGGTACATCTCCCTGCCGCTGAACGAGATCGGCAATGGTGAAATTGGCACCAGCCGATCGCAAGTCTGGCAGCGGGCGATCCAGCGCAGGCACGCCATCGCTAAGTCGAATTGCTGGGCTCAATTGAATATTGGGCGATACATAAGTGGGCTGAGAAACAAAGCCTTGCGTGGCCCACTGCGTGGCGTAGATGGGGATTCCCCCGTGGCTCAATCCATAGTTCAACCGGACAACACTCTTTGGATTCCCGCCTGGGTTCCAGGCGATGCCGGTGCTGAGCTCAGGCCTCCAGATTGCTCTTTGAAGTGAGCGCCCTGCGCCGTTGCGGTTGGCAAAGATCAACGCGCCGGGCCTGCCGTTGGCTGGATTGATTTGGCCTAGATCGACGCTGCTAAAGCGATCATACTTTTCGTGTCTTGCACCGGCCAATTCCATAGCCAATGACATCGTGATCACCAGGTTCTTTGCGTATTCATAGTTGTCGGCTGCGCTGAGCCTCATGTAGTTTCCACGCCAATAAGAAGGGTGTTCGACGATGGTTGCAGCGCCACCTTCAGCCAGGCCCATCAGGAAACTGGCAAAGCCATGGCCCGTATTGTTGACTCCAGGCAGGGAAGTTAGCGACGGCCCAAAATCGAATGAGCCTGCTGGCCAGCGGGGCAAATACCCGTTCACCTGATAGCGGCGAATCTGACCCGAACCACGGAGCCGATGCTTGCCCAAGCGAGTCGAAATCGCGTCGGTCAGATAGTAGTAATTGTGGCCGCTCACGGTGTTTGGATTCATTCGACCGGTTGGCAAATAGGCACCAAACCGAAAAGCCGGGAAGGCATCCTTGAGAGGACCCTTCAGCCCAATTGTGGCTAGAGCCCCTTCCTGACCCGTTCTGCCGCTCTGGGTCTTGTCGGACTGTACATCGAAGGTCAAGGTGTGTACTGTGGATGAGTTCCGCGTGAAGGTCCAATCAAGTACGCCGCGCCGCGCATTGAAATCCCGGTCGTTCAAGCCTGAATCGGCGATGCTATCAAAGAGTCTTGGGGCCTTTGCCAGACCGCTTGTAAAGGACCCGTTGAAGGTTAGTCTGTGCCGCTCGCCCAGCGTGTGGTCCACCTTGAAGATCATGCCGTTGGCTTGATTCGTTTCTGGAGAAAACACGAAGTAGTTGTTTCTGAAGAAAGGCCCGGCATTGGAGTTTGCGCGCGGATAGAAGTCGAGAGTTTTTATCGCGACAGCGTCTAGCCTTGCCGCCGGTATCAGATTGCCCGCAAAAGGGTCTCTTGCATATTGAGGGTTGCTTGCGGTGACTGGCTGCGATTGGTTGTAGTTGGGGTTCAACCGCGTCGATTGAGGATCGTAGATAGGCAGCGAATTGCCCGCCGCATCCACAGTCTTTGAAAAGTCGCCCATGCGTTCAGAATCAATGGCAACTGTGTTCAGGAATGATCGCCCGATGCGTTCACGAACCCCCTCATACGAGATGTTAAAAAAAGTCTTCCGCGAGCCGTCATAAATCCGCGGGACCACGATGGGGCCACCGACGTTAAAGCCAAATTGATTCCGCCGCAAGATATTCCGCGAACCTCCGCGCTGCACTACTTCATGTGGTGTTGCATCCAGCTTGTCGTTTCTGAAGTTCTCAAAGAGCCGCCCGTGCCAGCCACTCAGGAAAGCCATGCGAGCACCCTTGGCGGGAGGACTATCGCCACGTAGCCCCAACTCTTGCGTCACTGCCTTGAACTCTTCGGCGGCGCGATCCAGGGGTTGTTTCGCAGCTTGCCACCCTGAGGCCAGGCCGACGCATCCAAGCAATAGAAAAGCGCGGATGAAAATCATTTCATCTTCAGTTTAGCCTTCTTTTCAAAAATGATAGAATCTCAATCACAATCCAGGCATTGATTGTAAAGTCATTTGCATTCTTGAGGTATTCTTCTTGCGCTTCCTTGCCACGCTTATCCTGCTGAGTCTCGGACTTGCCCGGGCCCAAAGTCCGTCTCAAATCGAAATCTTCGAAAAACATGCCAGACCACTCTTCGCGACAAAGTGCCAGGGCTGTCACAATCCAAAGTTGAAGAGCGGCGGCCTGGACCTTAGCTCTCCAGATGCGCTTAAGGAAGCTGCCTCAATGGGGATCTTCGGCAAAGCATCCGAACCTGAAAAGAGTGTTCTCATTCAGGTGCTGAACTACGAGAATCAGATCAAAATGCCCCCGCAGGGCAAGCTTTCTCCAGAGGCGATCGCGGGGATTCGCGATTGGATTTCTGCTGGCGCGCCAACTCCTGCAGCTACGCCTGTGGCGGGTAATGCATTGACGGGAGTTGGGGTTCGTCCCGTTGCGCTGCGTGGGGTGATTTCCGATGCAGACAAGAATTTCTGGGCTTTCAAGCCGATGGCTAAAGTGACTGTTCCGGCGACGAGGCAGAAGGATTGGGGCGTTGGATCGCTGGATCAATTCATCCTTGCCAATCTCGAAAAGAACGCTCTTAAACCAGCGCCGCCAGCAGACAAGCCCACGCTGCTGCGCCGCGCTACCTTTGATCTTACTGGCCTTCCTCCTACTGAACATGAGTTGAAGGAGTTTCTTTCCGACAAGTCGCCCACTGCGTTTGAAACGGTGGTAGATCGCCTGCTTGCTTCACCTCGCTATGGTGAACGTTGGGGCCGTCACTGGCTGGATGTGATGCGCTACGCCGATTCGACAGGCAGCGACGAAGATCATCGCTACCCTCATGCGTGGCGGTACCGGGACTATGTGGTGCAGGCATTTAACGATGACATGCCTTACAACCAGTTCGTGCGCGAGCAACTTGCAGGAGACATTCTGGCTGCTGACCCCAAGACTGGTGTTGGCCACCGGGGCATCATCGCTACAGGCTTTCTTGCTTTGGGCAAGAAGGCACTGGCTCAAAAAGATTTGCCGCTCAAACGTTACGACGTTGTCGACGACCAGATCGAGGTAACAGCTAAGGCGTTTCTTGGTTTGACTGTAAATTGTGCACGATGCCACGACCACAAGTTCGACCCGATCGCGACCAAAGATTATTACCAGATGGCGGCTATCTTCTCCTCTACTTTGAGTTATGAGAAGGGTGAAACAGGCGACCCAATCCAGACACCGCTTGCCGCCCCCGGTGAGTTTGAAGCCTTCAAGAAGCAGTGGGCTGATTACAACGGCCTTGAGAAGCAGGTGATGAAGATCATCGACTTCGATATGGATGCCCGCAAGTATCGCAATGCTGGCGAAAAACAGATGGCCGATTTAATGCTGGCCGCGTACCGCGTTTATCAGAAAAGCGAAGCTGCAAGCGCTGTCGCTGCCGAAGCGAAGCTGAACGAAAAAGACCTCAGCCGCTGGGTCGATTACCTGAAGCCATCGAGCCGCCCTGAACTGGCCAAGTGGCGCGCCGCTACCGATGCGAATCGCAAGGATATTTCCGCTGAGTACCAAGAAGAATTCCGTCGCGGTGCCTATCAGTATGATCAGGATCTCAACTGGTGGAAGCTGGCGCAGCAGAGCTTTCCAGGCGCTGGTAAGGTGGCTGGGCCCCGCCCCAGGCTGACGACAGAAAACTATCCGTTCTTTGTATCGGCATGGCAGGATGGTGGTCCGCTTTATCGCACCCGGGCCGAACAGCTTGCCACCCTTTCGCCGGAAAAGCTAAGCGAAGTGCAGGTGCTGCTGGCTAAGTCTGCAGAGCTCGAAAAGGCGCTTCCGGTAAAGGAAATTCCTATGGCTTGCGCTGTGCTTGAAGGCGAGACGATGGATCAGAAGATCTTTGTTCGTGGCGATTATCATAACCTCGGTGAGCCAGTGGAACGCACCACTCCTTTGATCCTCAGCCTGAATGTGCCGGGGCCGCCAGTGAAGACCAAGAGCGGACGGCTGGAATTCGCCGACTGGCTGGTGGATCCTCGCAATCCGTTGCCCGCTCGTGTGATGGCCAACCGCATTTGGCAGGGACATTTCGGCGAGGGCATTGTTCGCACACCTGATAATTTTGGCCGCTTGGGCGAGCGGCCCAACAACCCTGAACTGCTCGATTTTTTAGCAAAGACCTTTGTTGAAAGCGGATGGTCTGTCAAGAAGATGAACCGCATGATCATGCTCTCCAGCACATACCAGATGAGCGCGGCCTTTGATGAAAACACGAAAGCAAAGGACCCGGAGAACCGCTTGAATTCCCGCTACCCGCGCCAGCGTTTGAGCATTGAAGAAATTCGTGATGCTTATCTTGCGCTGGGTGGAGATCTCGATTTGACCATGGGTGGAACCCTGGACCCCGGCGTCGGAACCGATGGCGAAACCAGCGCCAACCGCATCAGCATGAATCCGGAGAAGACCAATCGCCGTAGTATTTATCTGCCTCTTCGGCGATCCAATCTGCCAACTCTTTATACTCTCTTCGATTTCGGTGATGCTGCCACCCCAGACGGCAAGCGCACGTCTACCACCGTCGCCACTCAGGCCCTTTTTGTGATGAACAGCCCACTCGTCATTCGCCAAGCAAAGTCGCTCACCGACAAGGTTCTCAAGCAGGAGCAGCAAGGCAAACGCCGGGTGGAGGAGATCTATTTGAGAGTTCTTGGACGCATCGCCGACGGTAGCGAGGTGGACCGGGGACTGACCTACCTGCAAGACTTCCGCAAGAAGTGGGACCAGATCGACGAGAGTAAAGCCTGGACCAGTTTTACTCACGCGCTGATGGCGTCCAACGAATTTATGTTTGTGTATTAAGGTGACACAGTAAAAATGGATATCAACTCGTTTCTCACCAAGGCTCCGAGGAACTCACAGCTCTCGCGTCGAGGGATGCTTCGTGCTGCTGGCTGCGGATTTGGTTACATGGGCCTGCAGTCATTGCTTGCGGATGCGGCGATGGCCAATGCTTCTGTTGATCCATTGATGCCCAAGGCACCGATGTTTCCGGCCCGGGCCAAGCGCGTCATCTTTCTCTTCATGCACGGTGGGCCTTCTTCGATCGATACGTTTGACCCCAAGCCGTATCTGGATGCCAACGATGGAAAGCCGCTGCCGATCAAGCAGCCACTTACCTTTGCCGCTGGCAAGACGGGCAACTTGATGAAGTCACCCTGGAAGTTCAAGAACAGTGGACAAAGCGGGATGCCGATCAGCGACCTGCTACCCCATATTCGCGAGTGCGCCGATGACCTCTGCGTTGTCCGTTCGATGGTTGGTGAAGGGGTTGACCATGGTGCGGCATTGCTGCAGACATTTACGGGAACTTTCACTTTCACACGCCCCTGCATGGGCTCCTGGGTGCTCTACGGGCTGGGTTCGCAGAATCGCAATCTGCCTGGATACATCACAATCAAGCCAGCGCTTTCTCATGGCGGTTCAAAGAATTGGGCTTCGGGCTTCTTGCCTGGCTCGGTGCAAGGCACTGCGATCGGTAACGCCGGAATGCAGGTGAACGAGATACAGAAGGAACCGATTGAATACCTGGTCAATCAGGGGCTCAATCGCGAACAGCAGCGGTATGAGTTAGACATGATTCAGGCGATCAATCGCAAGCATCAGGAATTGTGGAAGCTGGACGACGAACTCGAAACTCGCATACAGTCATTTGAAATGGGATTCAGGATGCAATCTGAAGCTGCTAAGGTTTTTGATGTAAGCGGTGAATCCGAGGCGACCAAGAAGCTCTATGGTCTTGATGATCCGAAGACGGCTGACTTTGGCTGGCAGTGTTTGCTGGCCCGCCGACTTGCCGAGCAAGACGTCCGCTTTATCCAGTGTACCCACAGCTATAAGTGGGATCAGCACTCCGATCTCTTTGCCAAGCACAACGAAAACGCAGATGAAGTGGACAAGCCCATCGCCGGTCTGCTGAAGGATCTGAAGTCGCGGGGCTTGCTGAAAGACACGCTCGTGATCTGGGCTGGAGAGTTTGGCCGCACTCCTGTTTCTGAAAGCGGCAATGGCCGCGATCACAATCCGTATGGTTACTCGCTATTTATGGCTGGCGGTGGTGTGAAACCTGGCTTTACTTATGGGGCGACAGACGACTTTGGTTATCACGCGGCCGAGAACCGCATGCACATCCATGACTTCCACGCCACCGTGCTTGCCCTGATGGGGCTTGACCACATGAAGCTGACACATCGCTATTCTGGAAGAGACTTCCGTCTTACCGATACGGCTGGCAGCGTTCACGACGGCATCTTCGCCTAGGCGATCAAACAGGGGCTCATTTGAAAGGTATTATTCTAGCCGGTGGTAGCGGCACAAGGCTTCATCCGATTACAGAGGCTGTCAGCAAACAGTTGCTTCCGGTCTACGACAAGCCCATGATTTACTACCCGCTGACAACGCTAATGCTGGCAGGTATGCGTGAAATCCTTCTGATTTCCACGCCCATTGATCTCCCGGTTTATCGTCGTCTCCTGGGTGATGGCAGCAGATTTGGAATCCAACTTGAATATGCAGAGCAACCTCAACCGGAGGGGCTTGCCCAAGCGTTTCTGATTGGTACGTCTTTCATCGGCGGTGGCCCTGCTGCGCTCATTCTCGGCGATAACCTTTTTTATGGTCACGGCATGTCAGTGCAACTCCAACGCGCCGCAGCACAGCAGGACGGCGCAACGATTTTTGGCTATTGGGTTCGTGACCCAGAACGCTATGGAGTGGTGGAATTGAATGAGCATGGCCAGGCCATTTCGATCATTGAGAAACCGAAAGATCCGAAATCGAATTATGCCGTCGTTGGACTCTACTTTTACGACAGTACGATTACCAGTGTCGCGGAATTAATCAAGCCATCACCGCGCGGTGAGTTAGAAATCACTGACGTGAACAATCACTACCTCGCTGCCGGAAAGCTTCGTGTGGAGACGCTGGGACGTGGCATGGCCTGGCTGGATACCGGCACGCATGAGTCTCTGTTGCAGGCTGGGAATTTCGTTGAGACGATTGAGCAGCGTCAAGGCCTAAAGGTGGGGTGTCCAGAAGAGGTTGCCTTCCACATGGGCTGGCTTAGAGCGGAGCAACTCGAGGAACAATCGCAGCGCTATAAGAACTCTAGCTACGGTGAATACTTGCATGGGCTGTTGCGCCACCGCCGTTAGGGCATCTTGGCCTTGTCGCGTGGTTTCTCTGGTTCCCACACGTAATCCCAGGTGACGATGTCCCCTTTGCAGCCGCAATTACATTTGCACTTGGGACGATTACCCGGAATGTCAGGTGTCCCGCCGGGTCCTTTGTTGAAAGTTGCTTCCGTCCAGGCCACCGGTATGATCGCCCCTTCGGGGTTGTTGCCAAACTTCTTATACGCCCGAATCAGTGTCTTTGCCCAAGCCAGTGAATAGATCGGCCTTAACACCGGATCGAATTTCAATGGCACAGGAAATGGATCGAGGCCAGGCACTCCTGGCCTCCAGTCTCCCGCAGCAAACTCGCTGCACTCCTTCACCATGATTCCGAAGGTGCCGTAATTCACACTGCCATTCAACCAGCACTTCCCTGCTACAGTCACGGTGTTTGAACAGGTCTTGTCATCTTCATGGCCAGCGGCAAATTCATTCGTGTTGTCAGGTTCTGCAGAAGAAGGTGTGGCGCATGGTCCCTTGGTTGTCTTATCATAAACGGGCGGTTTTCGAAGCCAACCTGATGCGCCTTGAAACAGTGGCATCACGTCCCACCCATCCACATCGGCGTGGGCGCGAATTTCGCTCATGATTGAGTCGAGCGATCGCTTGTCACCCCTCATCACTTTCTGGATCAGCCCAAGAGGATCTTTGACAGGAATCAGAATTCTGTTGCAAACTCGAATTTTTTGAATTCGAGTCCACCCTCGAAAATCCTTCTGCAGTTGCGTCCAGACCGCTGAAACCTGATCTGTCACATCTGGCCCGCAAATGAAATCGCCACCTGCTGGGGCTGGAATTTCCTTTGGTTTTTCGGCACCCTTGGGAAGGAGTACATCCATTTTTTCGAGCGTTGGTTTGTCCACTCGTCCGTGCCATTGCGTGGACTGACCAGGGAAAAATCGCTGCTGGAATGCCACTATCGCCCGATGTGTTTCTCCCCCCAAAACACCGTCCGGCTCTCCGCTCTTACTGTTCTTGGTGCTGACCGGTAGCGGAAAACCTAGTGCAATCAACCCTCTTTGAATTCTTCTCACCGCATCCGCTTCGTCCCCAGGAGGTTTCTGCTTGACAGGAGCGCCACCTGAAATCACGCCTTCGAGTCGAGCTGACCCTTTTAAAATCGAAGATTCAAGTGGCATTCCGCTATTATGCTATTCCTTCAGCGCTGCTGCAATGCCGCTTGCCGCTAGTGGTTCCATCAGCGCATACCCCGCATCGTTTGGATGCAAGCCGTCGTTGGTGAGTTCTCTTCGCAGCAGCTTCGCGTCATCGAGCATCGCGGAATAGTAGTCCAGGTAGACCAGCTTGTGCTTTAGGCAATAAGCCTCAATCCATTGGTTTAGCGCAATGATTTTTTCTGGTGGCCGGCGCGCCATCTGCGGCCGGTGATAATCGCAAACCGGCATCACGCTCGACATCACCACCTTGATCCCGTTGGCTTTGGCTAGCTGGGCCATTGACTCCAAATTTCCCTGAATTTGTTCGAGCGTCATCGGGCCTGTGTTGCCAGCGATATCGTTGGTGCCGGCCAGAATCACTACTACTTTTGCTCCCAGCGCGATCACATCGTGGCGAAAGCGGATCAGCATCTGCGGTGTAGTTTGCCCACTTATTCCGCGATTGACGTAAGGCCGGTCAGGCCAAAATTTGCCGCCCCTTCTGCCCCAGGCATCGGTAATCGAATCGCCCATGAACACAACCCGCTGCTCGTTTGCACCGGCGGGCGCGAGCTTGGAATTGTCTGCTGCATAACGGCCCAGATTGGCCCAATCGAGGAGTATCTTTTGCGTCCGCGCCAGTTCTGCACTCTCCTGCGCCAGCGCCAGCATACCAATTAAACCGAAAAGGAGAAACGGTTTCATTTCCTGACCTTCTTTCTAATGCCTTCGAGCATCACTTTGGCTTCCGCCGCAACACCCTCATAGACGGGCTTGAACATCGCGTCTGGATCCATCCTCACACCATACACTGCGACGGGGCCCAGGCGCTTGAGCAAGCGTGCCGCCGGACCGCCTTCGAGGAGCCCATCTTCAAAGCTCGACCAGTCCCGTGCCTCTCCCCAGTAGCTTGCAGCGTCCGTCCGTAAGGGCTCTCCAGTCTCTTCCAGCTCAGGCGAATCCGCGACTTCTTGCGGGCCGCCGCCTCTCAGGCGTATGAGCAACATCGGGTCGCGCTCGATCTCTTCGCCTAACGCTCGCATTACTGCGAGTGCATGCTTGCAGGGCCGCATCCAGTCAGGGCAAGTGCATGCTGTTTTTAGTTCTTTGTAGCGTTCAGGTAATAGATTTACTTCCGCTACTGCCAAGGCGCTTCTCAACACGGGATCAGGCGTACCTTTTCGGAAATCGCGCAACGCCTCTGGCGTCACCAGGCTCCACACCAAATCCCATTGTTCCCGGGCTACTTGGTTAAACTGCAAGACCACTTCGTAGGGGATAGGACCAGAGCCATGCACCTTGGCATCGACTGACCCTCCATCAATGCGCAACGCCTCTACCGCCCCGCGCTTGAAATAATCCAAGCTCAAGCCAAGCCGCTCTCCACCCACCGGGTAATCGGATAACCAGTTCAGCCAAGCCTCGCCAAGCGCGGAATTCAATTTTTGCTTTGCCACTAGTCTTCCCAAGCCTCCCGCGACAGAGAAAACAGATCCTTCAACTGCTGGTTCGACAACTCCGTAAGCCACACCTCGCCGGCCTCAACCACCCGCTCGGCCAACTCTCGCTTTTCCTCCACCATCTGATCGATTCGCTCTTCAAGCGTGCCCATGCAAATGAACTTGTGTACTTGCACCGATTTGGTTTGCCCGATCCGGAATGCCCGGTCGGTTGCCTGATTCTCCACTGCCGGATTCCACCAGCGGTCGTAGTGAAACACATGATTGGCAGCAACCAGATTCAAACCAGTGCCACCCGCCTTGAGCGACAAGACAAAGAGGCTTGCGCCCTCCGGCTTTTCAAAATCCAGGATCAATCGCTCGCGCTCAAGCCGCGGAGTGCCACCATGGAGAAACGAGATCTTCTTGCCGAAAACATGCTCGAGATGAAGCGACAGGATGTCGCCCATTTCGGCAAACTGCGAGAAGATCAGTGCCTTTTCTCCCGCCTCCAGCACTTCTTCAAGCATCTCGACCAGCCGGCTCAGCTTGCCGCTGCGCCCTCCCAGCTCTTCGCGCTCCTTCAGAATCTGCGCAGGGTGATTGCACACCTGCTTGAGTCTGGAAATCGTAGCCAGAATCAAGCCCCGCCGCTCCATCGAGGTTCGCCCTTCCAGGTCTACAAAACAGCCATTAACTACATCCTCATAGAGCTTTGCCTGCTCGCGCGTCAGCTTGCAGTAAGTCTTCATCTCCATCTTTTCGGGCAGGTCAGAGATGATGCTTTTGTCCGTCTTGAGACGGCGCAGGATGAATGGCGAGGTCAACCCTTTTAGCTGCTGAACGGCCTTCACATTGTGCTGATTTTGAATTGGCTTGAAGAACCTCACCTGAAAGTCCTTTTGCCCGCCAAGCAAGCCTGGGTTTAGAAACTCCATCAGAGAATAGAGATCGCCGACATGGTTCTCGACTGGAGTTCCTGTCAGCGCAATCCGGTATCCGCTCGCGATCTGGCGTGCCGCCTTTGCCTGCTTTGTATCGAAGTTCTTGATGTTCTGCGCTTCATCGAGAACAGCCCCGTCCCAATCCACCTCAGCAAGGGTCCCGGCATCGCGGTGCAATAGGCTATAGCTGGTAACCACAAGATCGTGCTCAAGTGCAAGCTTCGCGAATTCCTGGCCCTTGGCTCGCGCCACTCCGTGATGCACCATCAGCTTAAGAGCAGGGAAGAACTTCAGCGCCTCTCTCTCCCAGTTGCCGATGACTGAAGTTGGACAGACCAGAAGCGTGGGTTTGCCCACACCGTGCCTTGAGGCCAGCAGAGCCAGCATCTGCAAGGACTTCCCGAGGCCCATATCGTCAGCCAAACACGCGCCTAGCCCAAAGCCTGTGACAAAGCTGATCCAGGAGAATCCGCGCCGCTGATAGGGCCGCATCTCCCCCTGCAGCCCCTCTGGTACCGGCAGCTCTTTGATCTCACCCGGTTGCCGCAGGCGGTCGAGGAGCTCACCGATCCACCCCTCAGTCTGGATTTCTCGAATATCGAGACCTCTGCCGCCGCCGCCCATGCCCAACACTTCCCGCAACGCCTCGCGTGCTGTCAAGACCCGCTTCTGCCCGCCCTTCAAAAACTTCACTGCATCGCGCACGCTGACCGCGTCGATGCGCACCCACTTGCCGCCGATCTGCTGCATCTCTCCTGTATGTTTGGACAGTTCAGCCAGCTCTGCCATCGTGACCGGCTGGTCACCCAAGAGCGCAGCCCAGTCGAGCCTTACCTTGCTGGACATGGCGGTGCGCTCGTCAACATGTTCTGCGTCTGACTGTAACTTGCCTGTTACCGCCACCCGAATGCCATCTCCTTCACGCCACCAATCTGGCCGGACTACACGAAAGCCCGACTGTTCAAGCAAGGGTGCAAAGCGACTCAAGAACTCGATTACGCGCTCTCCGGGCAGGTACAGGCCCTCGCCCTGCTGTTCCTCATAGCTCTGCAAGGAGGGAAAGATATTTGAGGCTAGCTCAAAGTTACGCCAGGCCGCCTCTGCTACCAACTGTCCGCCGCGCAAGTCCATATCTTCGACACTGCGCAGTAAATACTCCCGGCCTTCTTCGAGCAAGTCCTCTATCAGCGGCACCACCATCCAGCCTTCGCGCGAGCCTTCAGGCGGCTCGGCGATACGGAAGAGCAGGCGATAGCCGCAGACACCCTCCAGATCAATCCCGCGCTGCCAACCGAGAATTCCGCTATGGAAGCGCTCAATCGTGCCCTTTTCGCCCTGCACCACTGCGATCGGATGACTGAGCGCTGTTTGCCACTTACTGTAGATTGAGGAAGTTGGAAATTTCTGCGCCACTTTGCCTGCGATCCGGCGCGCCTGTGCGTCCAGCATCCAGCCTAGAGTTTGCTCGATGACACGGCGTCGCTCGAGGCGCGGCGCTTTATCGCTGCTGAAGTTCAGTGCGCGTGCCGCATCCGGCATGCGCTCCACATACTCTTCAAAGAGTTTGCGCTGGTTCCCGACGAAACGAGGTGCCCATCGCGCTTCAAAACCCTCACGTCCCTGAGTCAGAACTGGCAAATAGCCCCAGGTTTCCATTAGATGCCAGGCGAAGAGGCTGCCATGTGCCCAGTAGACTGCGGTGGGCCCCAAATCGTCTGGCGATTGCAGCCATTCCGGCCAAAGTCTTCCCCAGGTTTCGACGCCAACCGGAACTATCTGCTTCTCGATCGCCGTTAGCACTCCATCTGTATCCGGCATCCAGACGAACCCGCGTTGCAGTTTCACTTTTCCAAGACCAATCTTCGGCAAGATCCGCCGGAGCTCTTCAGCCTCGTCATTTACCCATAAATACAAGCGCCCGTCGAAGGCGGAACATTCAAAGCCCAATCCCTCAGGGTACCGCCGAAGGCCCACCCCCGTCACAAAGAAGAATTATGGAAGGATAACTGCTTTGCCTGCTTCAAGCCGACGCACTGTTGCGAGCGCCTCATCGGCCTGGTCCAGAGTAAATCGATGTGTTACCTGCCTCGAAAAGAGGTCGCACCACTTCGCGGATCGGGCTAAAAACTCCACCGCCCCCAGCACATGCCGGGCCTCAAAAGCCCAGCTTCCCATCACGGTCAATTGCTTTTTTGTGATGATGTGTGGATTGAATTCAACATTCCCGGCGTTGGCATATTGCCCAAGCACTAGATATTTACCGCCATCGCGGCACAACTCAAACCCTTCAGGCACAGCACTTGGATGGCCCACGCACTCAAGCACTACATCGGCTCCGTATTCGCCTAAAACGTCACACACCGCCGATCTCCGGGCCTCCACGGTCTTGAACTCATCAAGGCTCACCACCGCGTCAGCCCCAAACTCCAGCGCCATCTTCAAACGGTGCGCTGGCCCACCCACAACAACAGTCTTCGCCGCTCCGCTCTCAATCGCCACAGCCAGCGCGGCCAAGCCAACCGGCCCCGCCCCCTGAACCACTACTGTATCGCCCATCTCGACCCCAATCCGCTCAATCCCGTGCAGCGCCGTATTCAGCGCACAACCAGCGCCAACAATCGCTTCAAAAGGAACTGTGTCCGGCAGCTTAAAGATCGAAGTCCCCGCCCGCAATAGAATCCATTGCGAATAGCCGCCGCGCAGATGCGGTGCCTCATCGCAGCAATAAGAGATCCCATAGGCCTTCCGCTTCAGGCAGCGCGTCGGGGTCTTCTTGATCCGGCAGTAATAGCATTCTCCGCAAACGATGCTGCTTGCCCAGACAACCCGATCCCCCGCAGCAAGCGGCTGTCCAGTCCAGTCGCGATTGAGGCCCTCGCCGAGCTTCGCAATCCGCCCCGCGCTCTCATGCCCCAAAATGACCGGAACCGGAATCGGCAACTCACCTTTCCAAAGGTGAACATCGGTTCCACAGATCCCAGCCATCTCCACGCGGGCGAGAGCCTCCCCGGGAGCGAGCGTTTCGTCCACTTCATACTCGCGAATCTCGAGCGGGCTCTGGTAAGCGGTCAACACCGCAACTTTCGACTTCAACATGATCCAACCATTGAATCACCTCGCAAGCTCAATTCTCAATGAAACCTTATGCCGCGAGATTGCTCTATAAGACGAACGGTTTTACATCACTCTGGAGGAAAAATGTCAGAAAGAACTTTCATGCCCGATTTAGAGGCCAATGCTTCCGAAATGTTGAACGACGCATCTAAGGCAATGGCATCCGGTCGTGTGTCAGCGGCTACTACACTTTCAAATGCTGCTTCTGCAATTGACGAACGCGTCGGCGGTTTGCCCGGAGGCAGAAAGGTCGAAGACCTCGCGCGAGGAGCCGCCGATAAAATCGCCGTATCCGCGGAATATCTACGCAGCCATGATTCGAAAGCGATGATGAGCGACGTCGAGGCTCTTGTAAAGTCACATCCAGGGCGCTCTCTTCTTGTGGCCGTATTCGTTGGCTTCTTCGCGGGATGGGCTCTTAGGGACAGAGATTGAAAATGGATTCGACAGATGCCGGAACGCGCTCTATCGGCTCCGTCCTGCTAAGCGTAGTCAAAAACGTTGAGCAAATCATCCAATCAGAAATTCGTCTCGCAAAGGCGGAGATGCGCAATGAATTCGACAAAGCCGGTGAAGCCGCCAAATTGCTGGGTGCCGGGGTAGTTTTTGCATTTCTGGCCACCACTTTTTTGCTGCTGTCGTGCGTTTACTTGCTTGCCACGGTGGTTGCAATCTGGCTGGCTGCGTTGATTGTTGCTCTGTTCATAAGCATCGTGGCAGGAGTCATGATTGCGATTGGTTTGAAGAAAATGAAACGAATTCACACCACCCCAGATATGACGATCGCTTCAGTGAAGGAGACCATAGCGTGGGCAAAAGCACAGACCAGATAGAACGGGAGATCGAATCTCATCGCAAGGAGCTTGGCATGAATCTAATGGAACTCGAGATGAGGACCAAAGAGCTCACCGACTGGAGAGTTCAATTTGAAAAGAGGCCAATGACGTTACTGGGCCTGGCCTTCGGAAGTGCTCTAGTGGTGGGTGTCCTGGCTGGAAGAGGCCGTTATAAGCAGACCCCGCTCAATCGGAACCTTCAAAACATCACCCCTTCACCACGCTACGGTCAGATCCAGGAAACACTGGATATGGTTAAAGGCGCGCTAATTGGAGTCGCCGCAACGCGGTTCAAATCGTTCGTGGGCGAATTAATTCCTGGCTTCCACGACGAAATCCGCGCGTCCGAGGAGAGAAGACGCACACAGGCCTGACTCGAAATGTCCCTGATTGCTTTGATTAAAACCACATTTTCTTCCTGGATCGATCATGAAGCCCCAAGGCTGGGTGCGGCTCTTGCCTTCTACACCATACTTTCACTGGCACCACTCATGATTCTGATCGTTGCGCTTACGGCTTTTATTTTTGGATACCCCAATGCTCAATCACAAATTCTTCTACAGGTGCGCACAATGCTTGGACAGGAAGGAGCAGAAGCTGTCAAAGCCATGATCGAGCAAGCCCAAAAACCTTCTGACAGCATCACTGCTTCGATGTTAGGGATGGGCATGCTTTTGTTCGGGGCATCTGGCGTTTTTGAGGAACTTCGCTCAGCCTTGAACAAAATCTGGGCTGTAGCACCTGTCCGAAGCGGCCATATTGCAGCCCTTCTGCGAGAGAGATTCTTTTCTTTCGGAATGGTTTTGGCGATTGGCTTTTTACTGCTCGTCTCCCTCCTGTTCAGCGCTGGGCTCGCCGCCCTTGGAAGCTTTTATGGAGCAATCCTTCCCTTTCCGGAATGGACGCTGCAACTGATCAACTCACTCGCTTCATTCCTTTCGATCTCGATACTTTTTGCGTTGATTTTCAAATACGTCCCCCAAGCGCAAATTGCCTGGAGACACGCCTTCATTGGGGCGTTGGTTACTGCATTTCTCTTCACCGTGGGCAAGGTCCTCATTGGTCTCTACCTTGGCAAGGCTGCTGTGGGCTCGGCGTACGGCGCAGCAGGTTCACTCGTAGTAATCATCGTTTGGGTCTACTATTCATCGCAGATTTTCTTCCTCGGCGCTGAATTCACCCACGCTCTTGCCACCGCGCAATCAAAAGAAGTTCCGGCTTAGAATTTCAACCAATAAGTCCGCACTACATTTGCATGAAGGCTCGACCGTGGATAATCCCGGTCCTGCAGATTCGGTAGAAAAACTTGTTCCATCCCGCCAGGTCTCCCAAAGAGTGACGATGACTTTCCTACCCATCCATAAACCGGTTTGGTGAGTTCAATCTCCACTACGCACAACTGCGAATTCCCCGACGGCAAGGCCATAAACTGCGCGACGTAATTCCGGAAGAGACGTCCACTCCCCTTTGCATCATGCTGTAGCTCAGTAAATACAGGCTCTGGCATCCACCAGACCCCATTAAAATAAGTGCCAGTTGCAAGTTGCAAGAGCCGGAAAAGCTTCATGCCAACAGGCAGGTACTTCTTGCAGGGGCTCAATGCAAAAGCTAGTCGCGAATCGTAACTTGTCTTTTGTGCGATGGCCCAACGCACTTCGTCAAATCCCAAGCTTTGGTTTAGATAGTCCAAAACACTTCACCTCACTCTGATAGCGGCGCATCCCCGCCGGTTTGGTTCATGAAGAAGATCTGGTGCTTATTCCCTCTCCTCCTCAGGTCTGCAATGCGCCGCCGAGATCAACACTAGAGTGCTAGGCCCACTTAAATCCTTCCTTGGCCATCGGCAGCGTGCGCACGCGAATCCCGCTAGCAGCAAAAATCGCATTCGAGATCGCCGGCAGCACAGGCGGCAACGGTGGCTCACCCAATCCCGTTGGCGAATTCTTGCTTTTGATGAAGTGTACTTCAATCTCTGGTGGCGCTGCCTTCATCCTTACCATCTGGTGTTGATGAAAGTTACTCTGCACAGTCCGCCCGCGATCAATCGTAATTTCCTGCGCCATCAATTCACTCATGCCGTCAATGATTGCGCCCTCCACTTGATTCTTCGCGCTGCTCGGGTGAATGATCTCACTACCGACATCACCCACAGCCCAAACCTTGCGTACCTTCACACGCTTTTGCGCATCCACACTCACCTCAGCCACCTGGGCAAAATACCCGCTGTGACTATAGTGAAAGCCAACGCCCATCCCCGTGCCTTTCGGCAGCTTACGCTTGCCCCAGCCACTCTTCTCGGCAACCATTTGCAAGCAAGCCTTCATGCGCCCTGCATCGTAAGCTTCCATTCCTTTGCCCACAACGGGCTGGTCACCCAGCAGGTCCAGGCGGAACTGCACAGGGTCTTTACCCGCAGCATGAGCTAACTCATCGATAAAAGAATGGATCACCCATGCGAGGGAATTTGATCGTGGCGCACGCAGTGGCCCCGTCGGCACCTTCGTTGGAATTAGAGTCGCTTCCAAGCCAAAGTTCGGCACAAAGTTCGCCGGAAAATCTCCCGGTGAAATGTTTGACGAAGACACAAACTTTTCGCCTTCGCCAAAGCTCACAAAGTGGTCATGCCATCCAACGATCTTTCCGCTGGCATCCAGCGCGCCGCGCATATGCTGATAGCCGCCGGGGCGGTAAAAGTCATGACGCATATCGTCCTCGCGGGTCCACAACAGCTTGATCGGAGTGCCCGGAATCTGCTTTGCAATCCACGCGGCCTCAATCATATAGTCGTTGGCGAGCCGGCGGCCAAAGCCGCCACCCGTGCGCAACTGGTGCACTGTGATATCGGTCGCCTTGATCCCCAGCGCGCTAGCTGCCATCTGTTGCCCGCGGCCAGGCGTCTGGCTAGGTGCCCAGACTTCCAGCTTGCCGTCGGCAAAGCGTGCCGCACAATTGCCCGGTTCCATCTGCGCGTGCGAGATAAACGGATACTGATACTTCGCATCCACCTTCTTCACTCCGCCGGCTAATGCTGCTTCCACATCACCATCTTTGCGAATGGCAAACGCGGGCTTGGCCGCAAACAATTCCGCAGCCTTGGCGTTGTAACCATCGCTGGTATGTGAAACCGTCGGACCTTCTTCCCAAACCACTTTCAGCTTCTTGCGGGCTTCATTGGCGTACCACCACTTCTCAGCCACAATCGCGACACCACTAGCCAGGCTCGACACATCGCCATTGCCTTCGACGATAAATGCATGAGTCACGCGGGGCATCTTCTTGATCTCATCAAGGTTGGCGCTTAAGGCCTTGCCGCCATACACGGGGCACTTCTCGTAAACGGCAAACAGCATCCCAGGCAGCTTGAAGTCGATACTATAGATCGGCTTGCCAGTCACCATCGCCGGCAGATCGATCATCGGCATGCTCTTGCCAATGATCTTGTAATCCTTGGCATCCTTAGGCTTCACCAACTCCGGCTTTGGCATCGGCAGCGCGGCGGCCTTGGATGCAATCTCGCCATAGCTGACGCTCTTGCCACTGGTTTTGTGGAGTACTCGGCCCAACTCGGTGGAGCACTCTTCTACGGGCACGCCCAGGCTCGCAGCCCCGGCCTGCAACAGCATCAGGCGCGCCGTCGCACCCACCTGCCGCAACAGATCCCAGTTATTCGGAGTAGACCGGCTACCACCCGCTGACTGCGAACCGAACTTTACCTCATCGAGGTCGCCCTGCACCACGCGGACGAGCTTCCAGTCGATATCCAGCTCTTCGGCGAGAATCATCGGCAGAGCCGTCTTGATGCCCTGCCCCATCTCGGGATTCTTGCCCGTTAGCGTCACCATGCCATCTGGCGCGATCTTCACAAACGCATTCGGGTCCAGTGGTGCCTGTGCCCGGCGCGGCCCTTGTGCCAGCGCCTCGTGTCCGCCAATCAACATTCCGCCGCCGCTCAGCAGCGACACTTTTAGAAAGAAACGACGGCTATTCATTGTTGTTGGCCCCCGATGCGTTAGATGTCTGCATCAATCTGGCCGCCAAATGTACGGCCTTCTTGATACGCGTATAGGTGCCACAACGGCAGAGGTTTCCATCGAGAGCATTCTCGATCTCGGCATCGGAGGGGTTCGGAATCCTGGCGAGCAGCGCTGCTGCGGTCATCAATTGACCCGCCTGGCAGTAGCCGCATTGCGGTACATCCATTTCCATCCACGCCTTCTGTAGTGCGTGCGACCCTTCTGGCGACAGCCCTTCAATCGTCGTGATCTTCTTGCCAGCCACAGCCGATACCGGCGTGAGGCATGAGCGAATCGGTACTCCATCCTGATGCACCGTACAAGCTCCACATTGTCCGGCACCACACCCAAACTTCGTGCCGCACATCTCCAATTCATCACGTAACACCCACAACAGGGGCATGTTCGCAGGAACCTCAACACTGACGGGCTTTCCGTTCAGCGTCATCGCTATGGCCATGGGCAAACTCCTTTCTGTTATTGTGGCATCACTCTCTACTGCGCCGCGCCACCTTATTCATCCAACTCACTTCCAGTATTTGCCCAGCAAATCCCAACGCTCCAGCATCCAGTGCCATCCGGTATGCGCCACCAGCGTGGAAAGCACGATCACGCCCAGGCGTTCTAGCTTTAACACCTGAAACACGCCCCACAAAACACCGACCACCAGCAACTGCCCCAACTCTACCCCCACGTTAAACGCAATCAGCGAAGTGATCAAATGCGAGCCGGCAAACTGCAAGCTCTCTCGCAGCGCAAACGAAAATCCAAACCCGTGTACCAGGCCAAACAGAGCTGCTACAACCCACCGTCCGCCCCGCTCCAAAATGTTCTCCAGTGCCATCCACACAATGGAAGCCGCAATCAATAACTCCACCAAGGCAGGGAACCACAGCGCAGCAGGGCCTAGCCCTAACGCCGCGCCGATCAGCGTCAACGAATGCGCTGCGGTAAAAGCACTCACTACCCAGATAAGGCTCGTCAGCCGCCGCAAGGGGATGACCAGACATAACAGAAACAACAGGTGGTCCATCCCTTGCAAGATGTGCCAGAAGCCCAACACTGCAAACCTGCGAGAAGCGCCCCACCAGCTTGGGTCTAGCTCCACCCAGCCCGCATCTCCATGCAACTCAAACGCGCGCTCTCCAAATCGCAATACCGTCAACACCTGCAATCCCAACCCCTGCATCCCTGGCCTTACTGCGAATCGCGAAGAGGCATTTGCGACTGGAATGTCCATCAACACATCGAGCCATAACTGATCCCATAGCACCTTCGCCTCGGAGCCAAAAGCAGTTCTTGCTCCTGGCCCGAAGGCTTCAAATGTGCGGTCTGACTGGAATGCCAAGCGAGTGCCGATCACTCGCGGCCGCCCTAGCTCCCGATCTCCTTCGCGCAACAGAATCGCATTCGATATCCAGGTGGCCGCAATCTCTGGCAATCGTGCCTCCAGCTTCTCAACATCAAGATAGCCGCCTGCCAACTCTGGAAACTCGACGTCCCGCATCGCCTTCAGCGGCACTCTGGCCGCTATTGTCATCTTGCCCGCTCCGGCTCGCAGCCACATCTCGACCTTGACGTCGCGCGGGATCTCATGCGCCCCAAGGCTACACGCCATCGCGATCATTCCAAGCCACGTCCAGCGCAACCCCGTCATCATAGCGGATCGGGCGATAGAATCGCCAAAAGCGATTTGGAACGAATAAGTTCCACTCTCCGCCTCCTGCCAGCGTGGGCTATGTCAGATGACCAAAGTTCGATATGATCGTCCCACTGTGAAGCGGATCATCTTCTTTGGCGTCATTGCCACCCTCGCCCTCATCACCTATTGGCAGCGTTCGCAAGTGCAAGCCGCCACCGCCCAAGCCCCGCGGTTTGAAGTGGACCCCATGTGGCCCAAGCCGCTCCCCAATCACTGGATCGTCGGACCGGTCATCGGAGTTTCGGTAGACTCACGCGACCATGTCTGGATCCTCCACCGGCAGGCCTCGCTCGAAGCCAAAGAGCAGTACGCCACTATGACGCCCAAGGCGAGTATCTGTTGCGCTGCCGCGCCACCGGTTCTCGAATTCAACCCGCAAGGAGAGCTCGTTGGTTCTTGGGGCGGCCCGGGCAACGGTTACAACTGGCCCTCTTCCAATCATGGAATTGATGTCGACCATAAGGGCAATGTTTGGATCGGTGGCAATGGCCGCGGCAAGCAAGCCGCCCCCATTGCTCACAACGAAGACCGCATGGCCGACGCTGGCCCCGTTCAGGATTCGATGCTCCTCAAGTTTTCACAGGCCGGCAAGCTCCTCATGCAAATCGGTCAGCCCAACGCCAGCAGGGGCAGCAACGATATCAAGAATCTTCGCCTTCCGGCCAAGTCCATCGTCGACCCCAAAACAAACGAACTTTATGTTGCCGATGGCTATGGCAATCGACGCGTCATCGTCTTCAACGCCGACACCGGCGAATACAAGCGCCACTGGGGTGCATACGGTTCCAAGCCCGAAGATACCCAACTCCCCGCATACGATCCTGCTGCCCCCGTTGCCAAACAATTTCGTACTCCTGTCCACTGCGTCGCTCTGGCCAACGACAACCTCCTTTACGTTTGTGACCGCACCAATGACCGCATTCAGGTCTTCAAAACCGATGGCACCTTTGTCAAAGAGGTCTTCATCGAAAAGAACACTCTTGGCGATGGGTCTGTCTTCGACATCGCCCTCTCAAAAGACCCCGGCCAGAACTTCGTCTATGTTGCCGACGGATCCAACATGAAGGTGCATGTGCTCAAGCGCGACACCCTCGAAGTGCTTACGGCATTTGGTGACGGAGGCCGCCAGCCTGGCCAGTTCTACGCTGTCCATTCCATCGCGACAGACTCCAAGGGCAATCTCTACACGACGGAAACTTATCGCGGCCAGCGCCTCCAGAAGTTTCACTTCAAAGGAATCTCCCCGGTCACCCGGAAGGATCAGGGCGTTGTCTGGCCTACAGCAGCGAGATAGCTGCCTTCAGCATCCAGGCCGACCCGTGC
>JAYSVS010000136.1:0-15074 GCA_043718395.1 Acidobacteriota bacterium | reverse complement strand
TGGCGTCGATTTCTTTGACGAACCAGTCACGGAATTCGATCAGTTCGGGGTATTCGTAAGTTGTGTCGATGTGTACGAGGGGGAAGGGTATCTTGCCTGGAAAGAAGGCTTTACGGGCGAGATGGACCAAGACGGAGGAGTCTTTTCCGACGGAATAAAGAATGACGGGGCGGGCGAAGCTTGCGGCAACTTCTCTTAAGATGTGGATCGACTCGGCTTCGAGGTGGTCCAGATGTCCTGATAGCATAATCTATAGTTCTCTATAGACTATACTACGATTTTTAGTGCAGATACCAATGTAGTGGGTGTGTTTCATGTGAAATTCCTACTGTTTGTTGGCCTGCATGAGGATGTGGAGATCCTCGTCGGTGAGGGTCAGATTTGGCATTTTTTCGGTTTTGGTATCGCCTTTGAGGATGGATTGGGACTGGGGTGAGTTGGCCATGAGCTGCATGGCGATCATGAAGGGGCTGGTTTGGGTTTGATTGGTGCGGCGGATGTCGGCGACCGGGAGGGCGGCGGGGATGGGGATGAACTGGTCGAGGAGATAGAGCTCGTTTGCGACGTCGAGCGCGGAGAAGCGGTCGCGCTGGAGGCGGCGGAGTTCGTTGAGGGCTTTGTCAGCGCGGCGTTCCTGCATGGCTCCGAGGCGCTGGATGCGTTCCATTTGGTGGAACCAGGTTTTGTTGCTGGGTTCGTTTAGCCAGCGGTCCTGGGCGTCGAGTTCATGCTGACGGGCGCGATCGGCCTGGAAGGTGGCGAAAACATGGCGCTCGAAGGCCTGGAGTTCGAGCTCGCCTTCGGGAAGGAGCTGGTCGAGGAGCTTGGCCTTGAGGGCGTCGTAATGGGTTCGTTCAAAGGGGTTGTTTTCGAGGATGGTGGTAGGGTTGGCCTGGAGGCCGTGTTTGCTGGAATTGGCGGCGGAGCGGGATTTACCGAGAAGAGTTTTGGGGCCGGTGGATTTTTGCGCGTTGGCGCGGTTGGCGTGGATTTGAGCGTCGGTAGCCATTGTGATCGAAAGTCCTTGTTTTTGAAAAGAATCGGAGGCGCACGAAGCTCCTCCCGATTCAAAAGCTACCTGAGGGGTTGGCGATTCCGAAGAGGGGGTGGAGCTAAGTTGTTGAGGGAGTGGGAAATCGAGTTTGAAAATCGCCGTGGATTGGTGATACGTCGCCGACGCCGGACTCGCTAAAGCGGGTGAGCACGGGGAGATTGAAGTAAAGTTCGCGATCAACGGCACAGCAATACGCAGTTCGGGAAACTCTCTATTTTATGCCGAGGGCCAATTTTTGCACCCAAAGTGGCAAGGAACTCGCCTGCCAAAATATCTGCCCGTTCTTTAGCCTCAGCTTATTTTCCGGTTGCGAACCCGAGTTGTCTAGCACGAGCGCCTCGTCAGCCAAACCCATCGCCTCAGATGCATGGAAGAGGCTGCGCGCGTACCTGCGCCGAATGTCTGTGTCCGGTATGTCGTGGCCGCCTTGAGCCACGCGAAGCCGTACGCGCTCAATATGCAACTCGGGATCGCCAAGGGCAACATAGACGAGCAGTGTTCGATAGCCTGCGTTCTTGGCCCCACGCATCAGGGAGAGAGCACCATGACCGGCCAGTGTGCTCTCTAAAGTGAAGCTTTCGCGACTGTCGAGCAGGGTCCTACATTGCAGTATCGCTTGGCGGGCTGCGGCGATCGCGGCGCGAACTGGTAACTCCGGGTCCAGGGCTTGGGCAATCGCGTCTGCGTCAACTACGTTGAAACTGCCCTCAAAAGTGATGGCTGCTGTCAAAGTGCTCTTGCCCGAGCCGTTTGGGCCAGCGACCAAAGTGAAGGTTGGCACGTCAAGCGGCGGTTGACGCCAGTTCGCTCACCACGACGCGGTGCGATTCCCGCGGTTGCGATGGGTCCAATCGGATCTCAAAGCGCTTGCCGTTCGGCCACTCCTCGACGCAACGTCCGGCGTCGTCGACGAACACTACCGCGTGACCGGCTGCGAATGCGGCCTGCCTAGCTTGCACACAAGCTTGCGCGGCGGCGTGGGAAAATTCGTCAGTCAAGATGCTGGTGTGAACCATAATTTGATTATGTCGTACTCTCCGTGTAATGGCGGCACACGACAGTGTCGCCCGCTTCGGCTTAGGCAAAATCGCGGCGGATGGATTCGGCAAATTCCGGCCCAATGGGTTCTTTCGTGATGATTGTCAGGAAGCGCTGTGCGATGGCGAATTCCTCTTCTGGAAGAGAGTCGACAAGTTCGTGGAGGACGTCGCGGCTGACCATGATGATTCCATCCGTAGTTTACTATGGTCGATCTCTCGGAAGGAGTCGATAGCTCGTTGCAAAAGCAGACCGCACCCGCAAGTGGCGCGGTGTAGGGCTATCGACATCAGGTTCTGGGTTAGGAGCCATATGGGAGTTGGCCGGTTTCCGCGTCGTCTGATTTTAGTTATCGGATTGACGACAATCTGGACAGAACTTGAACTTCCCACAACGGGACTTGTGGACCGCATGCGCATAGCAGACCCACGGCTTTGGCCGCTCTTGGTCAACGTGGCCAGAGTGAGGCCAATCGTTCAATATCCACCCGAACCGGGGCACATTCCGGTGACGCTGCCTAATTGGTTGCGGGTGATTCCACTATCTGCGGGCAACGAGCCCTGCCGCCAGTAGCCGACGGTACGGCCAGGTGGATCTTTCGGCACTTAGCATCTGCCGGAAGTCAGCACAGGCGACATCGTCATTCCTAGCCGCCCAGGTCGGGAACGCTTCCGCCAGCACCCATGACCTTCTGGGCAGAAGGATCGGGCAGTGGGTTGGCCGCTAGAAATGCGGCCGCCATCGCGCTAAACGGCTTGTCAGGTTGCACCGCCGCCTCGACTTCTTTCCGCGCGTCCTCGACGTGAGGGCGGACTCGGGCATCGTCGACGCCCATCAGGTCAATACACAATTTCCGCTTTTTTGCGAGCTCCGCCAAATAGTCCCTGCGCCCAGCATGTATCGGGCTGTCGAGTTCCAGCACCTCAACCGTCCTGTGGCCGTGCGGCGTCCGTCCTTCCGGCCTGTCACCAACAAATTTGATGTGCTTGCGAAGTTCCTCATCGCCGTCTGGCTTAAGAATCTCGGGCGTCTCGTCGTCGATTCGCATCCCGTGATAGGTGGCGCGCATAGCCGGATCCGCGAGGGGAAACTGGTCGCCCTTGGTCCTGTTGCAAAAGCTACAGCTCAGCAAGAGGTTGTCCCAACTGTAGGCTAACCAGTAATAGTTCGACTGGGGTCGCCAATGCTCGACCTCCGGATAGGCTTGAGGCTTCCGGTCGTCGAAGCGTACCTCGCAATAGCAGCATTTGCCGCGATGGCAGGCATTGAGCTCCGCTCTAACCGACTTATAGATCCCCTTGCGGACCTCCATTTTCTGCTTCCCACTGAGGTAAAGCTCTGGAGCCGCGTCATAAGCTGCGCACAGCTCCCTGGCATGTTCCTCGCCGGCGCGAACGAGTCCAGGCGGGGCCGGACACTTTTGGATCGCGATCACCGCGCCGCACCGCTTGGGTAGTCCTTGGCGAGATTCATTATTAACTCCTCAAGGCTGTGAGCGCTTGGCGAACTGGCCGTGGGAAGGGAGGCAACAAATTCATCGAGGTCGCGAAGCCGGGCTTCCTCTTCGGCTGTGCGATTGGGATTGCGACTCAAGCGTACACGCTCGTAGAGCTTAGCTTCGGCCTGTTTGTTCCTGTCAGAGCCAAATCCAAAAAGGTCGCTTACCATCAGTTGGTCGGAACGCCACTCGCCTTTCGGCACGGGATCGTTTAGGATGTGAGCTTCCTCACCCACCCAGCGGACAACCGCTACGTTGCCCTCGACACCCTCAGACAAGGCCTCCTGCGCAGTTATTGGGTTGTGGGTGGTGACGATGAACTGGACTTTGGGAAAATGCTTCAGCAGGAGTGGACGGAGGTCTCGCTGCCACCTCGGATGAAGGTGCAGGTCTACCTCGTCGATCAAAACGATCGCGCTTTCCGAAAGGGGTTCGGTACTTCTAGGAAAGGCGTTGATAAGTCGCCACCCGAGATCCACAATCAAGGCGAACATTGTCTGATACCCGAGGCTGAGGTCCGCGAGCGGCGTCACACCGGATGGGGTCGGCACATATACGCCGGACTGATCTAGATCGCGTCCAGCGATTCGCGGACCGCGGATATCGATATCCGGGGCAGTAAGGTCGCCCGGCAGAAGCGCAGCAACGACGGTTTTAAGGGTTTTTAACCGCCACGCGTCGCTACCGATCTCGCTGTCTTCGTCGCTCTTTTCGCCATGGTCCAGTTTTTCGAGGATCTCCTCCGCATCGTACAAATCGTTGGCATCTTTGGCATCGTTGGCACCCCCGAGGAGCGATTCCGTGGCTTTTCGCCCCTCGACTTCAGCCAGATTTCGATGTCCGACGTGGCGAGCCGCGCCATAGCCGATGACTAGGGGTCCTCCCCCAGGTAAAACGAAAAGTTGTTCGTATTCGTGCCACTCCACGTCCTCCATCTTCTTCGCGGTGCCCGTGATCGTGACTCCGACCTTTACTTCTTCCCCAGCCTCGGTTTTGAGCGTCGCCCTCATTGTGGTCTTGCCGGGTCCACCTCTCCGAACGAAATGCACGATGCCGTCGTTTTCATGCTCCGAGAGCTCAGGCGTAGATGACGTCGGGTCTTCATCGTCAGGGGATTTGTAGGTCGGGACCGGCCACATGACCGCAAGGGCGTGCATCAACGTTGTCTTGCCAACGCCGTTCTCACCGAGAATCAGATTCCAACGGCTAATGGCGTCGTTCTCATCCACGAACTCCAGCAACTGGGGGCTCGCAAAGGCGCGTACGTTCTCCAATTGCAGCGACCTGAAGTGCATCGCGTCCGGGGCTTTCTTCTCATCGGTAGGCATGAAGGATCTCCTTGGCGCGGGTACTAGCTGTGCTCACCGTCCGAACATGTTCCTCGGCTCATCAGTACGTGGGCGAGGCGGAAAGGCCTGGACGGCGGAGATGAGCCCGAAAGGGACGTCCCTCGCTGCACCATGGTATCGCATGGCGGAAGTGGACCCCATGGAAACACACCCTTCGTCTCGCAAGTCGCGCAGCACCCTTCCACGCGTTCGGTGGCTTCACAAGTCGAGCCGAAATGCGGCTCGTGACGGGGAGGCGCCGGACACGGAAGTACGTTCTGGAAACCGGAAGTTCCAATTCTTGCCATCGTTTTACCCCTCTGTTTACGGGCATTTGCGGAGCTCCACAAGAATAGAATCTAGCGACCCTCTATCCCTTTGAAAACACACGGGTTATAATTGCTTGATTATCTATGTTCAGATTACATATACTTAGCGAGGTATTCGCGAAAGACGTTGAACCTCGATTTGGCAAGCAAAGGAACCAGCATGAAATCCGTCACCTCTGAACCGGTTGTAGCCAGCGCGGCCCCAATACAATCGTCTACGGCCAACCCGCCGCAAGTCAGCGCCGCGCTCCAGCGCCTCATGGACGAGGTGCGCTTCGAAGAAACAAATGGTTCGTCAGCCGCCGTGGCGTACGACCGCGCGCACAACCGCCATAACCGCTCGTAGTCTTCGACGGCTCTGAACCGGCATGCGGCTCGACACTGTTCTGTTGAAAGTTACGTCACGCTGCAATATCAATTGCAGCTATTGCTACGTCTACCATCATGGCGATACGAGTTGGCAAAATATGCCTAAGCACATGTCCCCAGCCACGGTGGAGGATGTGCTTAGGCAACTGGCGACTCTATATGAAGACCAGCGCCATCCATTTGCCATCGTCCTTCATGGCGGTGAACCTCTCCTTCTTCCGCGAAGCATTCTTGAGCGTCTACTCCAGGGCCTTGCGGATCTCTTACCCGCCGCGTGTAGCCGTGCGATTCAAACGAATGGCATGCTCATTGATGAGGCCGTGCTCGAGTTGTGCCTCCGCACGAACACGACTCTTTCCGTCAGCCTTGACGGGCCCTCAGAGGTAAACGATGCCTTTCGTATCTCATTTAACGGTGACGGCACTCATGCCCGCGCTGTCGCGGGGATCGAATGTATCCAACAGCATCCGCAAGCCAGCCGGCTCTTTACGGGGGCGCTCTGTGTTGTGGACCCACATTCCAGTGCGCGGCGGGTTTACGAATTCTTCAAATCCTTAAGTGTTCCGAGCGTCGATTTCCTCTTCAAGGACGGAAATCATTTCAAGCTGCCGCCGGGAAAGACTGCAGTTGAGTCCACTGAATACGGTGGCTGGCTTGCCGAGATCTGGGACACATATATTAGTGATCCCGCTCCGCCGCGAATCCGAGTCCTTGATGATTTTGGCAGACTCTTGCTCGGCGGGGCTTCCACCAAGGAAGGTTGCGGTGAGACCATGTACGGTATAGCCGTGATTGACACGGATGGGACCGTCACCAAGAATGACACCCTGAAAAGCACGTACAACGGCGCCGACCGTTTTGAAAAAGCGTGGTCGGTCTCCGAGGACCGCCTTTCCGATATCGCCTCGTCGCCAGAGTTCCTCCAGTATTCTCAGATTCAGCAGCCGACCAGTCCCGTTTGCCAGGCATGTTCTTTGCTCTCCGTTTGTGGAGGCGGAATGCCCCTCTCCCGGTGGCATCCGGAAACGGGATTGGCAAATCCTTCTGTCTACTGCGCCGATTACAAGTTGCTGATCGGCCACATGCAGGAAACCCTTAAGGTCTACCGATGAGCCCTCTTGACCTTTCTACAGCCATTTCACGCTCCCATCCCTTCCACTGCTTTACTGTGGCGCGGGTTGTTTCGAAGGAACTGGAACAGACGCTGCTCGCGTGGTTTGAAACAGAAGCTCCGTGGCGTTTAACGATCATGGACTTCTACGAACAGTATGAATTTGACTTCCAGGACGTGGAACTTCCCTCCGAACTCAAGCCGCTGTTCTCCCTAGATTCGCTGGATGAACTCAGGCAAAACGTAGGAATGCTGTTGGGTGCCGCGCTAAAACCTCAAATCGAGATCACCGCACATAAATTGAACCGGTCACAGAAGGTCCGCATTCACAATGACGCTCGGCCCGACGGTGAGACGCATCGCTTACTTGTTCAGGTGAACCGGGGATGGAGCGAGGAAAACGGCGGTCTACTGATGCTATTCCGTGGGCCCGAAGTCGAAACACTCGATGACATTATCGCGCCTACCAGCCGTTCCGCGTTTGGTTTTGAGATATCCACGGCTTCCTATCACGCGGTAAGTCAGGTTCATCAAGGCGATCGCTACACGCTCGTTTATTCCTTTTATGCCGATCGGACCTAACCTCAACCCTGCGATTCTGCTTCCACCATTCGAGATCTCGTTGCCGGCCGTCCTCCGCCTGTCAGGGGAACCCTCGCTCCTCAAGTATCATGCCCTCACTCGGGAAACCTACTCGACAGCAGGTTGTTTGTCCGATTCGCCCTACAACAACAAAGTAGTATTGAAGACGATTCCGGTCGCGAGCGGAGCGCTATTGATTTGCGAAGGTCGTAGCCCTGAGCTAGTGCATTACTGCGCGGAACATGATCTGAGACTTGCCTGTGACGATGACGCCGATAGGGCAACTAGCCTATTAGAAGCCGCAGTCCTGGAGGTGGTCCAACCGAATTCATTTTTATGGTCTGCAGTTTCCGAACTCTCATGGCGTTGCCATATTCTGCTTTCACATGACGACGACTACGACGTGAGTTTCAGCGACCCCGCCATCCCTTTTTCCGTCTTTATTTCCGCGCCAGTTCGAGATGATCGAAGCTCAACTTTGCGAATTGCTGAAAACCTGATACACGAGACCATGCACTTGCAACTCACACTTTTCGAAAACCTATGCCCGCTGGTGGATACAGCCTCTCCGTGGTCCATCTATTCGCCATGGAAGCAGCAAAAACGGTCTTCCCAAGGCACCTTGCATGGCCTGTATGTCTTCTGTATTATTCGCTGGATGTGGCGGCAATTGTTGCAGACAGCTCGAAACAGTACCGATATAGAGTTTGCCCTTCGCCGCATCCTGGAAATTGATGAAGAAGTCTCTGCCGTTCGAAATCTGGAGGATTCTCCTGCGCTAACGGACGCTGGAAGGCATTTTCTTCGTCACCTCTTTCTCGCATTGTCGATGACGGCCTGATAATGAAACGTGACCGGGTCGACTTGCCAATGGCTGAAGAGTCTCGTTACGGGAATGTGCACGATTCGCGTCGCGTTCCAAAGACTCGGTATGATCGGTCCCTGGGCCGAATAGCGTCTCTTCGCAGTGGCGGGGGCGTGACGCTGCCCCCCAAACGGCATTCTGGGAACTTGCGGCGGTCTTTGGCCGAATGACTTGCGATCCGGAAGTTAGCTCCAACCCAAAAAGGTTGGAGCTGGTGGCATTCACTCTGAAGTAACACCCCAATCGGGAATCTCCGCGTGCGCGATGCAATCCTTTCGGGTCGGGTCAGACCGGAACCGGGGCTTGCCAGCCGGGAGATCTACAGCATGAGTTAGCGTTAGAATGACTTTCTTAAGCAGTATAGTTCGGAGGTCTGCATAACGCAGCTTGATCTACTTTTAGAAGGCGGCGGCGATCTTTTGGGAGAGGGCGGCAGCGTCAGGGATGGTGGCGCTGGAGAGGATGGCGACTTGGATGCCGGGTTCGCGGAGGGTTCGCAGTTCGAGGATGTGCTGGCCGGCGAGTTGGCCGTCCTGGGTGTGGGAAGGTGGTTCGAGGCCTGGAGGAGTTGGAAGGTCGCGGGTTTTAAGAGCTTGCCAGAGTGGAGTGCCATGCGGAAGGGCAAACCGATGGGGAGGAAAAAGGCGTTGCGGAGGAGGACCAAGGGGGAGCGTGTTCTTCGGGCTCGCCGATGCGTTCGGGGTTCTTTTCGGTCGGGGATTGGGCGCCGGTTTGGGTCCTGTCGAGGGGGGGTGAAGAGGTGGTCCTGTATTTGAGGAAGGGGTTTTGGGAGGCAATTTCGATGGTGGCGTTGGCGAAGGCGGGGATCGTCACTGCTATCCTCACTGGCGTCATCGGGGGAGAGGAGGCCGAGGGCGGCTATGTCCAAACTGAGTATTGTGATATCGTTTGCTTATGGTGAGAACTGTTATCGCAATTGATGATGATATCAAATCTTGGATTGATATCAAGGCAAAACAAGAGGGTGTTTCGATGACAGAGGTGGTGCGGCGTGCACTGCAGTTGTTGAAGGAACAGGATACTTTGAGCTTTGATGCAGAGCTTGCGAAGACGAGCGGGATCTGGAGTGGCGGAGATGGGCTGGAGTTTCAGAACACGGAACGAGAGGGCTGGTAATGCGGGTCTTGCTGGACTCGGTGATTCTGATTGATCACTTCAATGGACGGGATGCGGCCACTTTGTATTTGAAGCAGAATCAAGGGGTGGCGGCGATTTCTGTCATTACCCGGGCAGAGGTGCTGGTGGGATTTAGGGATGATGCTGCTAGAGAGCGGGCCTTGGGGCTATTAGAACTTTTTCCTTCTATTTTGATCACACGGGCCGAGGCGGATTTTGGGGCGGAGCTTCGCAGGAATCATGGCTGGACATTGCCGAATGCTTTGCAAGCTGCGGTGGCGCAGGTGCATGGGCTAAAGCTGGCGACTCGCAATACGAAAGACTTTCCGGCATCGCTCGCGTTTGTTGAAGTGCCGTATTTGCTGTAAAGCCGTTCGTTTGAGAATTCAGCCCGCTGAAGAGAAAATGATCTCCACAGCGCAACTGGAAGCAGCCCTGCCATTCGCCGTGGATTGGTGAGACGATGCCGACGCCGGACTCGCCGAGCCGAGGGATGCGCGGAGCCACCGAGCTTCTGTCGTAAAGGGGAAACGCAATGCCTGGAATTAGTCGAGCAGTTTCTCGAGCATCTCCGCGTAATCGCGGCACACGACAGTGTCCCCCGCAACGGCCTGGGCAAGACCGCGGCGGATGGATTCGGCAAATTCCGGCCCAATGGGTTCTTTCGAGATGATTGTCAGGAAGCGCTGTGCGATGGCGATCTCCTCTTCTGGAAGAGAGTCTACGAGTTCGTGGAGGACGTCGCGGCTGACCATGGTGATTCTATTCGTAGTTTACTTTGGTCGAGCTCTCGGAAGGGGTCGATCGCTCGTTGCAAAAGCAGCGCAGAGACTTGATGGCCAGGTGGAGCTTATTATTTCCGTTTGCGCACCGCTGAGGAATCCGGCGAACGATTCTCAGAGCGGCCCACGCTACAGATAGCTGTGTTGAGCTATCTGGACCGTTTGCTAGACCCGTTGACTGACACCCTAACGTCGGAAACTGCGACCGCAATGCTTGGCCTTCGTGCCGACTCTGAAGTAGAGGCGCGTGTCGACGAATTGCGCCAGAAGGCAAATGAAGGGACCTTGACTCCGGCTGGAGACGCCGAGTACAGGGACTTCATTGAAGAGGAGGACGTCGTTTCCAACATGCAGGCGAAGGCCCGGCGTTTTCTTTCACGACAGGCTGGCTGAATTGGACCAAAGAACTCGCGATTTAGTTCGCAGCCCGGTGCGGGAGTACCTGTCCCTCCGCACAAAATCAGAAGGTTTTCCCCTTCGGATGGGGACTGAGTTTTGACCTAAAAGATTGATTTGAAGTCGGTTTCAGGATTGCTCGCGAAAGTGGTTAGCGTGGATAGTTCAAAAGTGTTGCGTTGGCTGCCTTTTGGGAGGGACGAAAACATTGAGTAAAATGCGGCGAGGCGGTTGGGACTGGTCAGGCTGACGGCCTCCGCCAGAACGATATTCGTCGATCGCTTTTTGCAAAAGCAGATTGCACCCGCAAGAGGCGCGGTGCCGGGAGTTATTTTGGGACGTCGAGTCCGTAGCTGCCAACAGTTTATCGCCGACTTTCAGTAGAAGATTATCTTGCATTGAGGTCATTTCGCGATAGGTGCGGGAGTACCTGTCCCTCAGCACAAAATCGGAAGGTTTTCCCGTTCGGATGGGGCCTGGGCCTTAAGCTAAGTGATTAATTTGAAGTCGGTTTCATGATTACTCGCGAAAGTGTTTAGCGGGGATAGTTCAATAGTGTTGTGATGGCGGCCTGTTGGGAGGGCCGAAAACATTGAGGGAAATGCGGCGAAGCGGTTGGGACTGGTCAGGCTGACAGCCGTCCGACAGCCGTCCCTCTTTAACGGCAGACATCTGCCCATTCGGCATCGAAAGCCCTTATTATCGAAGCTGGCCTGGCAATGAACGAATTTATCTCCGAACTAAAGGTCATCTTCGAGCAACTGCAGGGTGCCGCCCTTCTCCTAGAAGATCCCGTGCTCGCAAAACCTGTAGACGCGCTCCGAGAAAGCGCAAATCAGATCGGAAAGGCATGGAGCCAGTCCTGGCTCGGATATCAATCCCGTGTTTACTACGCGGGTCTGAAACCCCCGCCACCCGGCGCGCACTTCAGCAGCGAGTGGGGCTTCAAAGATTTGTACACGATGGGAACAAGCGGGGACTGGCAAGAGTTCTCCGAAGATGATGTGGAAACCGCGATCCGGCAGCGCGCTGGGTATCCCGACATTTCGAAAGCGCAGGCTGAGTCAACTCGAGTGCGGGAAGTCTTCCAGCAGACACGAGACGACGTAATCTCCATCCTTGGCATCGCCAATCGCAATCACGAAGACCTCTTTCTAGATAAGCTGAGCGAAGAGGCCGAGAAGTTAATGGCACTCACTGCGGACAAATTTATCGAATACATTCGCCCGTCTGGCCAAATCATTTCGCGCGATATGATCGCTCTCGGCCAAGGCCTCTGGACACCTCCGCATTTCTCTGTACTCGCCCAAGTATTCGCTATTGAACACCCGAAGACCGCACTCGAGTTGTTATCAAAGCTAGTCCGCCGAGCCTTCTCCCACCTCGAGCGAATGGATATGAAACAAGAGAAAGCGGATCGGATAGGTACAAACGTCTTCATCGGGCATGGACGCTCAAAAGAATGGATAGACCTGAAGGACTTCATCAAAGATCGTATGCGGCTACCTTGGGATGAGTTTAATCGCATCCCGGTAGCCGGGATCCCCAACACCGTCCGTCTCTCAACTATGCTGGATGCGTCAGCTATCGCTTTCTTGGTCCTTACCGGCGAAGACGAAATGGTCGATGGAGGTCAGCAGGCAAGGATGAACGTGATACACGAGTCAGGTCTTTTCCAAGGTCGGCTGGGATTTACTAAGGCTATCGTCATGTTGGAGGAAGGCTGCGCGGAATTCTCCAACATCGAAGGGTTAGGTCAAATCCGATTCCCCAAAAAAAATATCAAAGCCGCCTTCCACGATGTGCAGCTTGTACTCGAACGCGAAGGGTTAATTCAGCCGCCGAACACTTGAGAGGCGACGAGTGGTTGGAAAGGTTGACGAATGATCGCCTGGGAATCGAGCATCGGTCTGAGGCTGCGGTGCGCCCAACAACGATTTGCCTGATTTGCGGAGGGACGCCAAATTAAGTCAATCGGCATTCTAACGTCTAGCCCGGAGATCTTCGCCCAATTCGTCTGGTATCGTTTGGTTTGCTGGCTGTATTCAATTCTGAGGGTGATCTGCCTGCCGGTGTACACGAGGTGGGTTGGGCGGAGTTTCAGGGGCGTTTTGGGATCCAGACCCCACGGCGCGTATGGCTGTTGGGCCGCCTGAGAGCACTCGTGGAACTCGCACAGGCCACGGGGGCACTCCGCCGTTGCTTCATCTGGGGCAGCTTCGTTACGACCAAACCGGCACCGAGAGATCTCGATGTCCTCCTCATCATGGCTGACGATTTCGAAGTGGACCGGGTCGCTTTCCCGGCGCGCGAGATTTTCGATTCTACCGTGGCGAAACTCCGGTTTGAATCTGACGTGTTCTGGGCTCGATCTTCCATCGGCGAGGAGGTGTTGCAGCTTTGGCTCGAGACCTATCAGGTATCGCGGGATTTCCGAAAACGCGGTATCGTGGAGTTGAGGTTACAATGATTCGGACTGAGGAACAGATGCTGCTGGCTCAGCAAAGTGTTGCCAATCTCAGAAGAATCCTGCTGGAAGCGCGCAAGGTTCATTCCCAGCCGGACTACTTGCGGCTCTCTGAGCCCATCTTGCTCGAAGTCCAACAGCGCGAGCAGGAAATTTTCCAGTATTTGAGCGCCAGCGCGGAACAACTCAGGGCAAGCTAGACCTCACTTTCGATTCGCCACGCTAACGCAATCCCTGCCAGGATTGCTCCCGGATAATTCGCCAACCGTCAATAGACGCATAGCCACAATGAGTCCGCAGCAGTGATCGCGTGAGATCAGCGGGTTGGGGTCTACTCGGCTACCTGGAACGGGAGTTGGAATGGGAAGGTTTGCCACTGTAGGCAACTTGCTTCGCTGCCCGTTTTGACTTAGCCTGAGGGCATGGAAGTACATTTCGCACCCGATGTTGAATCGCGGCTTCAGCAGGTGGCATATGCAAATGGCAAGGATGCGGAGCAACTGGTCAAAGACACGGTTGCGCGCATGCTCGAACGCCAAGACCTCTTTGTCGCTGGAGTGAACGAAGGCATTGCGCAAGCCGACCGGGGCGAGCTTATCGATCACGATGACGTGTCGAACCGCATCACCCGGCTGCTGGAGCCGTGAGATTCATCCGGTGGACAGCCGAAGCAGCCGACCAATTCGAAGCCGCCGTCAAATACATACAGCAGGACAATCCGGATGTAGGCCGGAGTGTGGCTCAAACGATCATCGGTCGGATCGACGAGCTCGCGAATGCTCCGGGTGTGGGCCGGCCAGGCGAAGTCAAAGGTACGCGCGAGCTCGTGGTTTCACCCTACGTGATTGTTTATCGTTACAACGACGAGATCGTGGAGGTTCTCTATGTCTGGCATGGCGCGCAGGATTGGCGCTGAGCACATGGCCGGGATTCGATCAGCCTATCTTTTGGATTCCAGTCGAATAGCGCGCTATTCGGAAGTTGAGGTCAATTTCTGGATGCCCGACCATACTAGAACTGGCGGGCGTTGGCTATGTTGCGCTTTCGTATCCGGACCGACTCCGTGCTCCCAACCTGCGGCATGATTTTGAGGAGAAGATGCTCCACATGCTACGCTGCCGTCAAGGCGGGCGCTGCGGCCCGTGCGGCAGCTCTTTAGCACGGCCATTCAGTTATCTACCTGGATCACGCTGGCCGCTTTGTGCAAGAGCAGCGCAACAGCAGACGGTTTGAAGTTCGCCTCGATGCATCGCGCCCCAGGGAATCCCACGTCGCGGTGCTGCGCGGGCTAACGTCGAACGCCCGATCGCAAACACAATCAATCCTACAGAGCCGGCGGAAGCCGCGTTTGCGGCGGCACGACAAGCAATTCGAATTTGCAGGCAACTCATCGCGGCGGAACCGGACTTCATTCTGGAGAGCACATTGGCTGGGAATGGGGCAATCACATTCATGCATACCGCTCGGAAAGCGGGCTTTCGAATTACTCTGGTCTACCTGGCGCTTGGCGACCCGGAATTGCATATTGAACGAGTGAGTCAACGAGTCGAGCAAGGGGGCCACAACGTACCCGACGTTGATATTCGCCGACGATATCATCGCAGTCTTGCCCACGCGCCCGAGGCTATCCGTCTGGCCGATGAGACCCTAGTGCTGGACAATGCTGGTTTGAGGCCCACGCGTGTGATGGAAATTCGAGATGGCAGGATTTCTTGGCAATCGAGTTCGCTGCCCGCATGGGTGCGAGATCTACTGGTTCGGATCGGATAGATTTTGAGATGTGCGGCATCACGTAAACCGTGCGCGCCCCGGCGGGAGTTTGTGCCAGATTTTGCGGGCGGTGGCCACCACACAAGCTAATTGGCCCGGTGCTGGCGGAAAATCATGGATTTATGGAATCGTCTGGCCATTGGGCGGCGGCGACATTGCGGATTCCGCAGTGCGGTGCGGAGGCGGCTGGATAGGTTCGCATCTTTGGTCAGCAGACACTGCACGGCCACATTGCACGGCCACACTGCACGGCCAAACAGGCTATCCGCCAATGGCGTAGAATTGAAACAAGTGGAATTGATTGAAACCTCGATCTTCACGAGGCAGATCACCGAACTTCTCGACGAC
>JAYSVS010000135.1:0-4617 GCA_043718395.1 Acidobacteriota bacterium | reverse complement strand
AGAATATGCTCGAGATCGGATGCGGGGTCGAATGACGTCAGAACATCAATGAACTTAGATGTTTTGGCAATCTAAGAAATTCGGTTGCGGAATCGCTGCTGGCGGTGAAGTTTTGTTGGCCTGATTATCTCTTTCACTTTTTACTGGATTTCAAAGTGGGGTTGGCTGGCAGCGAATGGCAGCTTTTCTCGTGAGATGGCTTCGTTTGATCGAAAAAGATGGAGCGGCGGGCTGTGGCATTGACGTGATCCACTGGCATGATGTTCAGTTCCTGGTTGAGATTTAGTAGCAGCCTAGAGGGCTCTTCAGGGGAATTTTGACAGGCGGGTCGGGAAAGATCAGTTGGGAAGAAATCTTAAGTGATTGAGGGATAAAGAAATAGAGTTTTGCGATTTCGGTGACTGATAAAGTTCGCATCGGCCGGACGGGCCTCCGGTGTTCGGTTTTCCGGCGATTTTGTTACCCGTCCGGCTGATGCGAGCGTGCGTTGAGCTAAGGCGTTATCGGAACTTGAGGGCTATGGGGATTGGAAAATGTACTGGGGACCACGAACCGGTCGCCGAGCGGTGATTTGGCCGTGGGAAGGGGCAACTAAGCGAGGGTCCTTGCATCGCTTTGGGCTCTCGATACTCTTGCCTGGTGTGGACGTGGACCTGCATGCCCCCGGACGGAAGTGAGCAGGCGAGGCGGGTTGTTGGAGCGTGTTTGGCATGTTAGGGCCCTCTGGCTGGACAGCGGGCCGGATAGAGTTTCATCTCCCGCAGTATCGTTCCGAGCTTGCAGATGGGGCAGCGCGGCGAGGGCTGGGGCGCTTTCAGCAGTTCGCGGCAGAGCTTGAGATTGGCTTCGCGGTTGCGGTTGTCGTAGAGCCCGTAGTGACGGATGCGCCGCAAGCGTCATCGTGCGTTGCTTCTGTGGGTCTACCGAGCTGTAGTCCATGTAGCGGAAGCCGACTTTCCCATCGGTGTCGCTGAGCAGACGGTGGTTGGAGATCGCGACTCTGTGCGTGTATCTGCCGAGATGCTGGATGGCTTTCCCATGTCCGCCGAAGGGAGCCTTGGCATAGACCAACCAGTCCCGCTCGCGTGTCTTGGCAAGGTAACGTTTGAGTTCCGCCTTGTCGTTGAGGTGGGTGAGCTGACCGTGGAAGTTCAACTCGGCCTTCTTGTTTTGCAGCGCTAGCGCGGCGATTGCTGGCGGCAGCGTGAAGACGAGGTGATAGTAGGTGGTTGGTAACAGTTCGGCCTTGCGCCGCTCAAGCCACCGCTCGCGGACCAGCGTCTGGCACTTGGGGCAGTGGCGGTTGCGGCAGGTCTCGATGGCGCGCATCGGCTTGAGTTGTTCGAGCGTGAGCGCGTGGTTGTCGCGATAAGACCCGCCGTGGCGTCGGAAGATGTCAGCCAGGTCGAGGCTGGGCCGGGACACGGATCAGGCTTTGACTTTGGGCGGCCGGGTATGTGCCCGGGAAACAGATACTCCGTCGGCTTCTGTTGCCTCCAGTAAACGCGTAAGACATCGCGCAGGCGCTGGAATAGAACGCTGTAACGGTTCTTTGGCTCCTTTGCCGCGCTCGACGCGCAACAGCATGGGCTTGGAGTCGATGTCGCCGACTTTGAGACTGGCCGCTTTGGCGACCCGCGAGCCGCTGCCGTAGCAGACCATCAAAGCGTCGCGGTGTTTCAAGATCCTGATCGGGACGAAGAAGCGCTCCAGCTCTTCCTTGCTGAGCACCACAAGTAGGCTGACCACTTGGCCACTTGGCGACTCACCTGACTTTAGCAGTACTTGAAATGATCGACCTGTCCCAAGCGAAAATACGGGAAATTTGACATTTTTCGAGATTCAGATGGGTCGCTGTTAAGTTGTTGTTAAGGCAGGAGATAGTAAGATTTTTACGGCTTGGCAGCGAAGCGGGTTCTATGCTGAGAACTGGTAAGAACTTCACCGAAGGCTTGATTTTATTGGGGATTTTGCTAGGTGCTGATCAGGACGTCCCATAAGCATCTTACTGTCTCATTAGCGATGCGACAGTGCGACAAAGAGGGCCCTTTAACCCATCGGGAGGAACGGCAGAGGTCGCGCATTGAGCGCCGTTGAAACCGGGCGAAAGGGTGGTCCGAAAGCACCACCATCGGCCTAGACGTCTTTGTAGTCGCCGAGGCAAAGTGGACGGAGAAGTGGAGAAGAGGACTGGAGAAGTGGACGGTTTCAATAGTCCCGCCTACAATTCTCGCGAAATTCTTACCACGCAAATTTCGCCTCCTCTCACACCCTTGTCGCCCAACCGCCCAGCTTCCCACAATTGGTTTACCAGACGCCGAGAAATTTCAGAACGAACACAATCACAACGACAACGCCGATCATATAGAAAATGTTATTACCGCGCATAGAAACCATCCCTAGAGGAACCTGCAAAGACTTTAAGCGAGAACGGCGCAAACCGTTCGCTACATGCTAGAGGATCTGGCCACTGCAATAGTTTCAGCCACCTCAGACTTCGATTCTTGGGCCTACAAGCCCTAGGATTGCTCCTTCGTCATTTATATGGCTATACCAGCGGTTCCGGAGTACAGCCCGCTTGGCGCAGAGATCCTTCGTTCGACTCTTTCGCAACTCTGCGCCACGGCTCACCATTACCGACTCAACACGCTCAAAAGTGAATGGGACGAGATTGATCGAATGGTGGAGTACATTCAGTGCCCTAAGGCCGTTCAAGACTCCGTTTAGCTCCAACAACCTGGGGGATCAGGGTTGTCAGCTTGAGGCGGCTGGCCTCGGCTGAACGTCAGCGTTAAGCGGTCGTCAGATACGGACTCAAAGGCCAAAAAGAGACTAGCCATGACGGACATTATCAACACTCTTGCCGCGATTGGAATCGATCTCGGCGACAATGATGCCCGCTATGCTCGCCTGAATTGAGAGGGCGAATTTAGGGAGTAAGGCACAGTCACCATCATCCTTGCGGGGCCTCGAATGCATTTCGCCTAGGCAGGTACAACTGATCTCAGCAAACCACAGCAAGAAAGGTTGTAACGATGCGAAATTGCTGGCCAGGTTGGCTCGCGTTGATTCCAGTTTGCCGACTCCAAGAGCACGGTGATTCGCCGATAGCCAAATCGGCGATGTTTCAGGGCTTATTTTGATTCTGGTTGCTGATCTTTGTTTCCGCCTCGGCGGCTTTTTGTTTTTGCTAGTCCCGGTGGAAGACGACCGGGCTCACTCCAGGCGAGTGGCACATCTGTTCAATTACTTGCTTTGTCTTGCGTCTTATGGCTTGGATCGTTGCGTGGGGAGACTTTGAAAATGCACTTGCTACTCCATAAAAATCAAAAGAAGCCGCGCATTCCTGCGAGGCTTCTTTTGATATCAGATCAACTGGTCTAACGCTTAGAAGCGCGATACTTGCGCGATGCCGTTACCAGCCCAATTACTCCAAATCCAACCATTGCACAAGTCATCGGTTCTGGTATTTGATTCGGTCCATCAGCGGCAAGGAAATCCAGTGACCGATCGGCGTTGGTGATGCCAATGATCACTAAGGAAGCGGCTGTCACCCCATTGATATTGAAAACCCCTGTTGATGAAGACGGGGTTCTAAATGGTAAATCGACATTGACCAATGTGTGGCTGGAGGGAAGAGCGAAGTTGTATGTTCGGGAATTTCTCACGCCCGAATAAAGGACATTCGTAGAATTTAGCGCGAAATCTCCAAGTGTGCCGATTCGAAAGAAAGTATTACCACCTGCGGCGAAATCGACTGGTGCGAAACCATTTTGGGTCAGCACTGAATCGGTGCCACCGTCATAGAGGATCGACAAGGTCGACCCAACGTAAGCGACAGAGCAAACCCATCCTGAAGATCCTGGCGATTGATGGTTCAGTGGAAGGATGAGAAAGCAGCGAGGGGAATTAGATCGAGGGACGGGCATTGGGGACAGCCTCTGCAAGCGCAAGCAGGCCGAGTGGCGCGATGGGCACTATCTGCTGCGGTCGAATTTGACTGACGGGGATCCAGCGGTCCTTTGGGCACGCTATGTACAACTGACGCAGATCGAGGCGGTGTTCCGCTCGCTCAAAAGCGAACTGGGAATCCGGCCGGTTTATCACCATCTGGAGCATCGCGTGGATGCCCACATTCTGGTAGCCTTTTTGGCTTATTCGTTGCAAGTCACGTTGAAGCACCGGTTGCTGATCCATGCCCCTGGCTTGACTGCGGCTGCGGTACTGGAAAAGTTGGCGTCGATTCAGATGATCGATGTTCATCTGCCTACCGTGGACGGACGTCAGCTCATTCTGCCCCGCTACACACAACCAACACCAGAAGTGAAGATCTTTCTCGAAAAGTTACACCTGGCCCTGTCTGCTCAACCCCCACCCCGCATCACCTCGGCCAAGATCGAACATCCTTCGTTCAACGCCGCCAGTTGATACACTCTTGTGGTGAAGACCTACGGTATCCCCCTGCATGATTCTAAAAGCTTTATCCGACTCAATTCGGCTTAACTGCGAATGTCAGGCTAGCCCCAATACTGTTCACTTAAGGTGTTCTGATCCTGATTACGGGCTCGATACGCTGCGTCGGCTGCCGCTTACGCGGACGCAAGGGGTAATTGCTCA